>JAJQCQ010000076.1 GCA_021202635.1 Lachnospiraceae bacterium
AGTAATAGGTCAATACCGGGTCTACCATCCAGTTCATCGTGTCCATGTTAAATATTGCAACATCCGGCGAACAGGGAAGGACAAACTCCACATACAATACACCGGAGTCCACTGATTCCTTTTCATTTGATAAGGCCGTTGTATAGGACAGTGTATAGGAAACATAATCAAATGACCGCACGATCCGGTTGCTGTCACTGCTGTCATCTCCAGCCTCATCATCATTGTCAAACGGGGCAGTGCCATCCACAATGCTTGTAACAGAAAGGCCGCTTACATAGCTTTTATTGTCCCCTTCCTCCTCATCTTCTTCCAAAGCAAGAAGCATCAGTTCCTCATCCAGTAACTCCTCCGTTTCTGTCTCCATCTCAGATTCCGAATCATCCGTTTCCGATTCCAAATCAGTAACCCCTGTCTCCGCCTGCGTTCCCGTATCCGATGTCTGATCCGTCTGATCTTCCCCCGCTGTTTCAACAGTAACCACCGTATCAGATTCTGACAGCCCCGCCAGAGTATCCAATTCCGTAGATGCATCCTCTGACTCAGATGCTGTGCCTGATTCTGAACCTGCTGATTCAGTTCCTGTCAAAGCATCCGTATTGGAATCAGCTGTGTTTTCGGTGTCTGCCACGGAAGCACTCTCCGCAGAAACTTCAATGCTGCTTCCTGCTGTGCTTACCTGCGAATCAGGGTCACTGTCATCGGAGTCTTCGGAGTCCTCACTACCGCTTCCCTCATCAGAAACGGCGCTTGCGCTGTCTGATTCTGATTCTTTTACAGTAATTACACGGGAAATCTGATAAGTTGAATTGCCGCTTACAGGCTCCACATAATAGACCGCCTGATACGCGTCAGCACGGCTGGTCGTGAAAACATATCCGCTCTCACTTTTGGCTTCATGGAGCGTAATCTCCACCTTTTCTTCCTTATATGAGAGGCCGTCAAAATCCTCCTCTGGGTTAAAGTTGCTGCCATACCCGACTACAATGTCTTCTGCGGTCACAATCTCATCCTCATCCAGCTTCTCCAGGACATCCTCCAGTTCCGGAACCTCCGCCTCCAATGCGGATAAATCATTTGCACTTCCCGCTGCATAAGCCACAAGCGGCGATCCCACCAACGAAAAAGCGCTCACCACGGAAAGAATCCCGGCAAGCGCACGTCTAATCTTCTTTTTTATCAAGCTGCTCATAAAGTCCTCACTTTCTCTCACTCTGCGGTCAACCGCCGCATCTTCTTCCTACAACAAATTGCCTCGTTCCAGCCCTCTTCTGTCGGGTGCTTCGTTTACATTTTCTATCACTCCTTTCTTTCGGAGCCGGATCTCTGTTGAACGAAAAAGGCAAGAAAAAAAGACTGCCACTACAGTCCTCTTCTCAAGCCCTCTTGCGCCCAACTCTGGCTACCTGTTAGATTTGCAGCTGCCTGATACGATTCTGTCATCCCTCAGCCAACTGCTGTCAGCATATATACTACCACACTTTTCGTTTCAGTGGGTTTCAATTTGTTTCAAAAAGTTCCATCCGGTTTCACAAAGTTTCACGGAGTTTCATCTGTTCAGCAGAAGCTGGATGATGTATAATGGTCGTATCAAAGAGAAGCAAATGAAGCATCAAAGAAGCTCGCCAGTTCTCTTGGATTTCAGATAATTGGAAGTAAGGAAAAGATAGATAGGCGTAATGATCAGCCTTATGTTCTGCAAAAATATATCTTAAAACTTTAATTTCCAGATTATCGACGAGAGCATCAGAAATACGAGACACATCTTTAAGTGAGGTGGAAATGAAAAAAGTTTATTTAATTGGCGGAACTATGGGTGTAGGAAAAACGGCAGTGTGCCAAAAATTAAAAATGGAATTGACTGACTGTGTTTTTCTGGATGGAGATTGGTGTTGGGACTCTGATCCATTTCAGGTCAATAAAGAAACGAAAGAGATGGTGCGGAAGAATATATGTTTTTTATTAAACCAGTTTATTCATTGTTCTGTGTATCAAAATATAATTTTTTGCTGGGTTATGCATGAACAGGAAATTATAGATTCAATTCTCAACGAGCTTGATAGAACTGATTGCGAAATTAAGACCCTCTCCCTTTTGTGCAGTGAGCAGGCTCTTAGAGAAAGGCTGCATAATGATGTACAGAAAGGAATCCGTCAGGAAGATATTATTGAGAAAAGCCTTCAGAGAATTCCCTTATACCAGAATTTGAATACCGCGAAAATTGACACAACGGGGAAAACGATAGACCAGGTTGCCAAAGAAATAATATGCTGTTAGCTATAAGGTAAAAGATTACTACAGAATAAACAGGGAGGTCAGACGGATGAGTAACATCAAAGTATCGGAACCGTTACAATTAGACGGTGCAAAGAATGTGCGGGATTTGGGCGGTTATCCTGCAAAATGCGGCACGACAGCAAAGGGAGTTTATCTCCGTGCAGATGGGCTGCAGAATTTAAGCGATCATGATCTGAAAAAGTTAGCTGATTATGGTGTCTGCCAGGTGATTGATCTGCGCAGCGACAGGGAAAAGGAATATATGCCTGACCACGTAGGTACTAATATGGCGTATTTCCATGTCGGAATGCTGGACCAGATGAACTCAAAAGGTTTTAAAGGGCAAGGTCCGGAATCCATGTACGCTTTGTACCAGTCACTTCTGGATGATTCAGCAGAGCAGATTGGTACGATAATGCATCTTTTGGCGGAAGTAAAAGAAGGGGCTGCTTTATTTCACTGCACCGCTGGAAAAGACCGCACAGGTATTATCGCCATGATTCTTCTGGAACTGGTTGGTGTTCCAAAAGAGTACATTATTGCGGATTACAGCGTAACGGAAACCTATATGAAAGACGTATTTGTCCGGCAGAAAGAACAGGCAGAAGCGAACGGGATTGAGATTAAAGATTATATGCTCCAGTCAAAACCGGAGGACATGGAGCGCACAATCGAATATTTTCATCAGAAATATTCGGATGTTAAAACATATCTGCTTGATTTTTGCCGGTGCAGTCGAGAAGACGTTGGTTTTATCCGGCATCGTTTGCTGAATGGAAACCATTAATGGCGATTTGATCAACTACATACTTTGACCCTAAAATGAGCAACGGGTACAGCGTTAAATATATTCTCGCTGTACCCGTTCATCCTATTCTATTTCCTTCTCCACTTACTCCAGACTGCCATCTACCTTGAAATAACCCAAAACTTCTTTTGATTCTTTCATCTGCTCAATTCCAAGGGACAAACCATATCTGAAATACTCTGCGCCGATCACACCTGCTTCCCTGAGAATCAGGTCGTGAAGTTCCGTCAGCATATCCATTTCCTTCATCCCAATCCGGGGTTCCAGTTCATTCATCACGCTGTCAATTGACTTTTCCATTTCACCAACCTTTGGTGAAGCTGTTACAACCTGTTCCAGCGGATCTACCTGTCCGGTAAAAATAGCCTCTATAACACTCATGTTCTTATTTCCTCCTATTTTTTGTTGTCGTTCAATGGCTGCATTCGTATTACCGTATATCACAATTATCTTTACAGCTTTGTTGATTCTCCATATATTATCTGTGTTTAAAAAGCATGGACTAATCTTTTTCAGTACCTCTGTCTTTATCTAAACGGAATTGAAGATCGTGAATGACCTCATGCGATTCCTGCATAAACTGCAATCCGAGAGAAAATCCGCATTTGAAGTATTCCACACCCATAATTTCAGCCTCCGTTGCAAACAGGTCATGGACTGCTTCAATCTCATTATAGACCGAAGCCTCCAGCGTTTTCTCTATCCCGATCATCTTCTGGCAGATCTCCTCCGATATATTTTTGCATCTGGGAGATTCTGATACCACTTGTTCCGCCGGATAAAGCTTTCCGTTAAAAAACGCTTCCATAAGATCCTGAATTTCTCTGCTCATAATTAACTGCCTCCTCTATACCTGGTTTACGCCTGGTTTTCTGTTTTCTCTTCTCCCAGTTCCAAACCATTTTCAACCTTGAAATAATTCAATACATCCTTTGATTCCTTTGTCATTTCGATCCCAAGAGACAGGCCGCATCTGAAATATTCTACGGCAATCACATCGGCTTCCTGAAGGAACAGTTCACGGATTTTCGTCAGCCTGTCCATCTCGTCATTCCCTATCCGGTTTTGCAGTTCATTCGTTATACCATCAATCGACTTTTCCATCTCACCAACTTTCGGCGGAACTGCTACAACCTGTTCCAGCGGATATACCTGCCCGTTAAAAATAGCTTCCATAACGCTCATATTCTTTTTCCTCCTGCTTTTTTATGATGTTTTGTGGTTGCTGTTGATATTATCGTATATCCCGGCTTTCTCTGCAACTTTGCCAGTTTCCCAATGTATTCCCCACTTATCAATCACCTTCACTTTCCACATTCTGCCACACAAGGACACCCTGCACCACCAGACGGGTGGCACTGTTCCCATTACAGGTAGATAGTGTTACCACTTTCTTTCCGACCAGGGCTGTAATGCCTGTATCTATTTCAGATGTATCCAGCATCCCATAAAACCATTCCGTATACCCCTCATATCCATCAAATTCCAATGCATAGGTATTGCCATCCGCATCGACAGAATGAACGGAAAAGATGCGGTACAGGTAATCCCTGTCTGGCGTATAAAGCCAAAAGTAGGGGCAAAAGACCAGAACCTCTGAATCTTTGAACTGCTTCAGCTTTGCAAACATACTCCCGTCCCTCATGTTATGCCCGTAAATAACCGTATTGTAATCTTCCAGGTAAGAATCATTCTGGTAATCCATGAAAATACTTCCGGCGTATATGTAATTGCCATCTGGTGAGCGGTGGAGGTAATAATCATTGTCCTCTGCCTGCATCACCGGATAGGAAATCTCCACAGCCGGAATCTGAATCCAGGCAACGCAATCATCGTAACTGGCCGACAACGCACCCCAATCTACCGTAATGCGCTCCGGCGCATCTTCCGGAAGATAATCTGACCCGGTTTCAGATATGGAATTTTTTTCCATATCATCTATTTCACTGCCTGTCCCATCCCCGGCGGCAGATTCCGTATCTTCACTTTTCTCTCCTGGATTGTCACTGGTAAATGCAGCTTCCATATCGTCATACGTTTCCCTGCCTTTCTGGTAGGTGAAGTACACCCGCAAGGCCATTGCAATTCCAGCAATTAGCAGGATAAAAGCAGCGATTCCACAAATTAATTCCGTTTTTTTCATAATCAGTCCATCCTTTCCCTGTCGGTTATTCTGTCACTGGCAAACCGGCCATTATACAGCTCCAGAAGATTTCCCATAGCTGCCCTTGTCCTGCGGCTTGCCGTCGCTTTGCTGAAATACTTTTCTTTTGCGTAAGCCACCTGGCCCTCCCCTTTCACGTAAACGTGCTGAATCAATTCCTCCTGGTCCTGCGGAAGGGAGCGGATGCAGAATCTCACATAATTCAGTTTTTCCTGTCCTTCCGTAATCTTTAATATTTGCTGTGCGATCTCCCTCCCCTGCCGGTCCATGTCGCTCTGCACGGAACGCAGGATGTTATAAACAGTGTCCGTTTTCGTACTATGCGACTGGCTTCCTGTCCCAAGTTCCGAGATACCGCCCCGAAACGACCTGCGGCGAATGCATTCCTCAAACGATTCAAGTTTCGAATATTCCTCCCGCAGCATTTCCTGTATCCTTTTGTCCATGCGTTCCATCTCCCCCAGATATTCCACCATGTCCCCCTCGTCCATTGGCTCAAAATCCAAAAAATGCATCCTGACCACCTCTCCCTGTGCAGGTAAAGCACAGAGCGTAACAGTTCCATATCTTCCCAGTTACAACAGCGTTACATCTTCGGCAATATCTTGAAATCCGCTTTTTTCCCTGAATGGAGCGACATCCGGCTGACTACCAACAGGCTGTCCGGCAGGTTCTTCACCACCAGCCAGCTTTCCGGATTTAATCCATGCTTTTTCATGATACCCATGTGTTCCCTTGTCGGTCTTTTCCCGTTTTTCATTTTTTCCTCCACTTCTTCACTTACGCGCCGGATTCCGCATACATCCCCTGTCTGGCTTCCGACCGGTAATAAGCATCCATCATGGTCGGCGCGTTAAAGATGCAGGCAAGCACATAAGCCTTGATGTTATTTATCTTTTCCCTTTGCTGCTTCAGACAGCTCACTATGTACCGGACATGGAAGTAGCCCACACGGAGAAGCTTATTCACTACATACGCATAGGGATATTCCGCCCTGGCGACAACCACTGTTTCACATCGTGCCCCAATCGTCTCTGCCATCAGGGAGACGATCATATCAATCTGCTTCCTGTCCTCCGGGTTGGAATCCATTACCAGATACTCATACTCGATATTTGACCTGATGATTTCTGTGTATGCAGTTATCCGATCTGCCTCATCCGGCGAATTTGCGCGTGCGCGCACAGATAGATTGATAAGATCAGTATCATTCCTATCAGTCTTATTAATATCAGTATTATTAGGGTCGGTTTTTTCGACCTGTACAGGTGGACTTTCCCGACCCCGGCAGGTCGATTTTTCCGACCTCTCCAAGTCGGTTTTTCCGACCTCGACAGGTCGATTTTTCCGACTTCGATAAGTCGGGCTTTCCGACCTCGACAGGTTCATCCTCTCCAGCTCAGTTGATTGGCTCCTATCTTTCAGATGTTCATGATTCGTCCCGATGTCTTCCAAATTGTCCGCGAACGCATCTTCAAATTGTTCCTGTCTACCCTCGACACTTTCTGGTGTTTCACTGCCTGATATTTCATTTTCATTACCTGATGTCTCATTTTCTGGTGTTTCCGCCGTCTCCTGTTCCAGCTGTTCGTTCTGCTTCACGATAAAATTCTTTACATAGATCGCATCCGGTTTCCCAAATCCCTGTTTTACCCGCTCAATCAGCCCAATCCCCTTTTTACAGTCCAACTCCGCAAGGATTTTCATTCCCTTGTCACGGCCACAGTTCAGATATTCCGTGACCTGTTCAAGCGTGAAAACTATGTAAACTCGTTTCTCCCGGTCAATCCAATGATTTTTCAACGAAAGACACATACGGTCCAACATAAGCCCATACAGCACTTTTGCCTCACAGGACAGATCACGAAAATGCTCATCCGTAAACAGCAATTTCGGGATACGGTAAAAAGAAAACTGCTCCGATTCATGCTCATGGAAATAGCCAAATTCAATTTTATTTCCCATCTCACTTCTCCATTTCTGTAAATGGTTCTCCATTTTTCTAAAGCACCATCGCCACTGGCACTGGCCGCAAAACGCACGCAGCACCTTGGCGTTCCGAATAGCAGGGTTTCTTTTTTCAGACGCAGTATTCTGGATAGCGAATCTTTACCGCCTCCCAAAAGTATCTTGCGTAACCACAGCAGAACAAGTCGCTCACGGTATATTCACAGCACTCCTGCAGCTTGTCTTCCTCGTTACTCAGGTTATCTACGCTCGGAGTGCCATCGCAATAGAGATTAAATGCCATACGCACAACCCTCATACTGCGGACTGTCTGCCATCCCTCGCGCAGACAATCCGGCTTCACCTCCCCGGTTTCAAAATCATAGATACGGTCAACATGGTTTCTCGTATTCTGGTCGATTCCAAGGCAGTAGACCAGCGCTTCATGGCAACCGTCAATCCATCTGCACTTTTCCATCGCCTGCAGACAGAACCGTTCATGTTCCTCATCCCTGAATAAAATATCGTCTTTCCCCTCATCCATCACTGCATTGCAAGTTGAATATGACATATCCGAATTCTCCTTTCCGTTTTTCTTCCGTTTTTCTTCCGTTTCTCGCTGCAATATGCTCTCATCACCGGGAATTATGGCGTCTCTGCTGGTCCTGTTGCTGCAATCGTCTCTGCTTCCACTGCTCCAGCAGCTTAATAATTGTCTCCTCCATCTTTCTCGGCGTGTAGTCTTTGGGGAAATACTTTCTCAAAACATCCGATGTGAACATAATCTTGTCCTGAACCGGTTTCTTCTCCTCCGACATAATCGCGAGCATGGAATCTTCGGTCAGATGGCCTTCCTGACTGAATTGTTTCAGGCGCTGCGCCTGAGAAAGCGACGGCGTTGCCTGCTCATAATCCATCGTTTCAATCAGCATCTCCTGTTCCTCCGGTTTCAGGAATGACAGCTCATATGCGGGGTTAAAGGCAATTTTCTTTTCATCCACCATATTTAAGAGCGGGGGAATCAGTTCTGTCAGATGAATATAACGTGATACCTGATTACGACTTTGCCCTACTTGTTCTGCAAGAATCTCTCTGGATTCTTTACCATCCAACTTCCGCCCAACTTGGGCGGAAGTTAAATCATTGCGCGCCCCTTGATGTTTCATTGCTTCCAATTTCATCTTAAAAGCAAACGCTCTCTCACTCGGCAGTATTGTTTCCCTTTGCAGATTACTGTCTACCATTAGCAAAACAGCCTCATCATCGTCCAAATCACGCACAATCGCCGGTATAGTCTCCTTTCCTGCCAGTTCACAGGCTCTGTGCCGCCGATGCCCGGAAACGATCTCATATCCACCCTCTGGCGAAGGTCTTGCTATAATCGGAACCAGAACGCCGTACTGTTGTACGCTTTCAACGGTTTCCATCATTTTTTCATCATCCAGGACTTTAAAGGGATGATCCTTAAATGGATGCAGTTCGGATATCGCGATCTCCTGCACACGTTCTCTCTCATCATCTGCCCTGCCTTCGTCCGTCTTAAAGAGATCATCAACGGACGCAAGTTTTATGTTTTTCGCGCTGCTTTTCAAGATTCATCACCTCTTTCGTCAGTTCCATGTACGCTCCCGCTACTTTCCCTTTTGGATCGTGAGCATAGATACTCACGCCGGCGGCAGTAGCTTCCTTTGCTTTTACGGAAAACGGAATTTCCGTCTGAAACACGTTGATTTGTCTTCCATAAGCGTCCCGGATCAGCGCCGCCGTCTCCCTCGCAAAATTTGTCCGTTTGTCCACCATTGTCAGGAGAATCCCGTCTATTAGCAGTGACGGGTTGATCTGCCGCCTGACTTTTCCTACCGTCTGCAAAAGCTGTTCTAATCCTTTCGCCGGAAGGTATTCTGCCTGCACCGGCACAATAATACGCGTAGCCGCAGCCAGTGCATTAACCGTAAGCATTCCCAATGAAGGCTGACAGTCAATCAGAATATGCGTATACTTATTCTTTACAGTATCCAAATACTGCCGCAGCACCGTCTCACGACTGATCATATTCACCAGTGACACCTCCATACCGGAAAGTTGGATATCGGCAGGCATCAGATCAACACCTTCCGCATGATGCAGTACTCCTTCTCCGGGGCTGACAGGCTGATCGGTCAGAATCTTCCCTAAAATCGTCGATACCGTCACCGGAAGCTGATCCGGCTGTGGTATTCCCAGACTGATTGTCGCACTGGCCTGCGGATCGAAATCCACAATCAGAACCTTTTTCCCCTGCTGCGCCAAACCAATACCAAGGTTTACACAGGTAGCTGTTTTCCCTACCCCGCCCTTCTGATTTGCGAGGCAGATAATCTGAGCATTCATTCCTTTCCATCCCCCTTTTCGTCATAATTCTTTTTATTTGCATGGATTGTCCCATCCAACGGATGGGATACCTCCCGGCAAGGGTTAGACTCTCCATTCTTGCGGTCTGCCTCTCCTGCTGCAATACACATACACGCTGTCATAACCCCCACACCCCCGCCAGCACAAAATGCAATAAAATGTGTAAGCATAAATCTCCTCCTGCTTTTTATGTAAAAAGATATCCATTGCGGACACCCAACTACAGTTACCTGTCTTCACTTTTTTCCGAATGAAAAAAAGCGCTCAGCAATCAATCATTTGTCAAACGCTTCCAGAGTCGATTTTCCAAACAGAAAAAGCTGCCAATAAGAAAAAACACATACTGACAGCTTCCTGTAAAATCTCATTATTCAATTTTTAACGTTTCCGCCCTACAATCCGATAATAATCCTTCATATCAATCATAAGGTCTACATAAAACTTCGGACTGCGGAATGGGTCTAAAATGGTTTGTGAAGAAGGCAGACCGTCTCAACTGACGTTGTTTGCGGAAACATGTCCACACAGCACATCCGTTCCACCTGATACCCATCCTTTTGCAGTACCTCCAGATCCCGTGCGAGACTGGTTGGCTTGCAGGAAATGTACAATATGCGTGGTGCGCCATAGGCAATTATTTTCTGCAATGCCTTCGGATGGATCCCGTCGCGGGGCGGATCCAGGACGATAAAATCCGGTCGATCCGGAATCTCCTCGATCACCTTCAGAACGTCGCCCGCAAGAAAAGTACAATTGTCAAGGCCGTTCGCCCTGGCATTTTCCCGGGCGGCTTCCACAGCTTCTTCTACAATCTCTACGCCGATCACCTTATCCGCAACTGGAGAGAGAATCTGCGCGATTGTGCCTGTCCCACTGTAAAGGTCAAAGATCACTCCCGGCGCAGGGTTCTTCTTCACATTCTGTTTCTTTTGCAAATTCGACGCAGTTTGCGTACTCTTTGTATTTTTCAAACCGCCATCCATGCCGCAGTTTTCCATCACATATTCCCGCGCCACACGGTATAATACCTCTGCTCCAGGGGAATTCGTCTGGAAGAAGGAAAATGGTGTAATCTTAAAACGCAGGCCAAGCAAATTCTCGTAAAAGTAGTCCTGACCGTATAAAACGGTTGTCTCATCACTCTGCACAATATCTGCAAGAGAATCATTCCGCATGTGGAGGATCCCCACGATATGTCCTTGCAGACTCTGCTCCAGAGACAAAAGCTGTGCCGTATATTCCCGCAGGATTTCCGCAGAGAGAGAATTCCCAGCCGTCACCAGACAAATCAGAATTTCCCCCGTTTTTTCTGCACGGCGAAGCAGGAGGTGGCGCAGGATCCCTTCATGCGTCATTTTGTGATAATGTGGAATCTGTCTCGCCTGAAAAAAAGAAAGAGTCTCACTTAAAATCACGGTTATGTCCGGATGCACCAGACGACAATCATCGGCTGTCAGCACATCATAATGACTGCCACGCCTGTGCAGTCCGAGGGTAAGTGGTCCATCCTTATATTCATCGCCAAAAGAAAACTCCATTTTATTGCGGTACGCAAATTCCTGCGGACTACGGTGAATTCCCTCAAATACAGCATCAAATGCAGCGTCCGCCATCTGCAGCACGGGCGAAAGCAGGCGTTTTACCTGATCTGCTTTCAATGCAAGCTGATTTTCATAAGACATACTCTGCCAGGTACACCCGCCACAGGCCGGATAGTGGCGGCAGACGGGCGCCCGGTTCTCCCATGCAGATGGCTGCAGCACTTCCAGCAGGCGCCCCTGGGCATGCCCGCTTCTCTTTTTGGATATCGCAAAGCGAATCTTCTGTCCGGGAAAGACATTTTTCACCGCCACTGTACCTTCCTCTGTCCGCACAATTCCTTTGTTTGGAAAGTCGACGCGCTCCACCACGCCATCCATAATCTGTCCTTTTTTCATGAGCAGCGTTCTCCTTACACTATTTTAATGATAACAATTCAGGAATGCAAGCCGCAGTCTGCGCCTGCCCTCTTCCGGAACTGCCATCAGGAATGAAACGAATCAGGCAGATGCACGATGCATCTGCCTGATCTGCTTTCCTGCCGCTGTATCCGTCCTCACCTGGATATCTTACGCTTCTGCGGCTTCCGCTTCTTCCTCTGAGGCCTCTTCCGATGCTGCCTCTGCGCCGTCTTCGGATTCTTTCTCTGCCGGTGCGTCTTCTTTTTCATCTTTCGCTTCCGGAAAATCATCATCCTCGAAGAAATCATCGAAGTCGTCGTCAAAGTCATCTTCGAAATCTTCCAGATAATCCGGAGAAAAATAGCGATATACCGCATAGGCAATCCCCGCTACTGCCGCTACCGCACCGATAATGGCGAACACCCACAATGCTGTATTCTTTTTCTTTTCCTCATCATGTTTTTTTAATGCTGCTACCAAATCGTCTACCTTTGTCATACGTCACACGTCCTTTCTGATTCTTTTCATAACCCGGATATTCAAAAACCAGAGGTTCGAATTGCAGGATATCATTCCATATCCGGAAAGCACACGGGCCATGATTTCTCTTTGCTCCGAATAGTATATCACAGGGAAATGAATTTTACTATAGAAAATTTTTACGTAAGGCTAATTTTTATAATCCCCCTGTTACCGAAGAACCGAAACAATCATTCTGTTTTCACAAGCTTCGCAAAGGCCGCAAACATCTTTTTCGTCCCTACCCGGTCGAACTCTACGGTCACTTCATAGTCACGCCCGCCCTCGGCGATTGCCGCAACCGTCCCTTCCCCAAATTTGACGTGCCTTACGCGGTCTCCAACCGTATAGTCCAGACCGTCCGATTTTTTCACCTCAAATCGCTGTGGTACGAATGCACGGTTTTGGAAGGCTTCCTTCGCCTGCCGGTAGGCGTTCTGATTCAGATTTCGAGCGCGCTGGGAACGGTGTGCTCCGCCCGGCTCTGCGTCATGATCCTCCATCGCGTACGTATCTCTGGAACCAGTCCTGTCCGCGGATGGATTTTCCCTGCCGCCAAATGAATTTTCCGACGCATCAGAACCTGTCCCGCTCTTATTCGCCCCGAATGAAGGCTTCCCGACAGAGGACCCGCTCGATGCAGCCAAACGCCCACCCGCCTGAAGCAGCTCCTGCGGAATGTCTTCCACAAACCGCGATACACGGTTAAAACGAACTTCCCCGTGCGTCATACGCTGTCTGGCCGCAGTCAGATAGAGTTCCTTCTGCGCACGCGTAATCCCCACGTAACACAGACGGCGCTCCTCTTCAAGATCCGCCGGATCGTCGGACATAATGCTCATGTAGCCAGGAAAAAGTCCATCCTCCATACCGACCAGAAAAACAGTCGGAAATTCGAGTCCCTTTGCGCTATGCAGGGTCATCATCAATACCTGGTCATTCTCCCCGGAGACCTCATCAATATCTGCCACAAGCGCGACCTCCTCCAGGAATCCGGACAGCGATGGCTCTGCTGCACTCTGGTCATAGGCTGCTGCCTTGTTTAACAGCTCATCAATATTTTCTTCGCGCTCCTTTGCCTCTTCACCGCCTTCCAGCTCCAGTTCCTTTCGGTAGCCAGTCACATCCAGAACATCCTCGATCAGCTGCCGGACGGAATAAAATTCCGCTTTGCTGCGAAAGGTCTGAATCATCTGCACAAACTCTTCCAGCTTTGCCAGCCCTCTGCCGATTCCGGGAATCTGAGCAGCTTCGCCCAGCGCCCGATAGAAGCTGATCTCTTCCGTCAGCGCGTAATCCTGCACACGCGCAATCGAAGTGGCGCCAATCCCGCGCCGTGGTACATTGATGATGCGGCGCACAGCCAGGTCGTCCTCCGCGTTGTCAATAGTTTTCAGATAAGCCAGCACATCTTTGATTTCTTTTCTGGAATAGAAATTAATCGCGCCCACTATTTTATAAGAAATATTTTCAAGAAGAAATTTTTCCTCAAACATGCGCGACTGCGCATTCGTCCGGTAAAGAACCGCAAAATCTTTGTAGGAGGCCTTTCCCTGACAGACAAAGGTGCTGATCCGATCGGCGACATACTCCGCCTCCTGAAATCCATTCATAAACTGTCGAAAATGAATCTGCGCACCCTCGCCGTTCGATGTCCAGAGCGTCTTCTCCTTGCGGCCGATGTTCTTTTTGATAACCGCATTGGCCGCATCCAGAATATTCTGCGTCGAACGGTAATTCTGCTCCAGGCGAATCACCTTCGCGTCCGGAAAGAATTCTTCAAAATTGAGGATATTTCCAATATTCGCCCCCCGAAAACGGTAAATCGACTGGTCATCATCGCCCACCACACAGAGATTCCGGTATTTGGAAGCAAGCTGGCTGACCAGCTTAAACTGCGCTGTGTTTGTATCCTGATACTCATCCACCATAATAAAACGAAAACGCTCCTGATAGGAATCCAGAACCTCCGGGCATTCGGAAAACAGCTCCACCGTCTTACTGATCAGATCATCAAAATCCAGCGCATTGCTCGCGTGCAGCTGCTTCTGATACTCTTTATAAACACGCGAGACCATTTTCATTTTTAAATCATCCTGTCCAAACGCGCGCACTTCATATTCCTCCGGGGTGATCAGCTCATCCTTCGCCGAGGAGATCATTCCCATAAAATAACGCTCTTTATACGTTTTCGTGTCAATATTCAGACGCTTGCAGACATCGCGAATCACTGCCTTCTGGTCATCGCTGTCATAGATTGTAAAATGTGTATCATATCCGATGTGATCAATGTAGCGGCGCAGGATACGCACACAGGTACTGTGAAACGTCGATACCCAGACAGAACCGGATATCTGCTCCGAACGGTTCAGAATGCGGTCAACTCTCTCCCGCATCTCACCTGCGGCCTTATTTGTAAACGTAATCGCCAGGATATTCCAGGGATTCACACCCATCTCCTCAATCAGCCATGCGACGCGATGCGTCAGTACTCTGGTCTTCCCTGATCCCGCTCCGGCCAGGATCAGCAGTGGTCCTTCATAATGGCAAACCGCCTCCTGCTGCTGCGGATTCAGTGAATCGTAAATACTCATTTTCTTACTCCTCTTTCTGATGATTTTGTAACATAACAGTTCGTCCGTACCTTCCCAGTTACGCCATTTTCATTCTTCAAACTGCACCACAACGGTATATCCGCTCTCATCCGTCCTTACCTCTGTAACCACACCCTCCCGTGTTTTCAGACGTTCACGATTTGTATAATTCGCGGACATCGCGACTGCCGGCTCGATCGTATAATACCAGCTTAAGGGGAGTACTCCTTCCGTCACGTGAACCGAATCCCCCGGCTTCACCAGACCTTCCCGCTCCATCTTAAATTCCATCTCCCGCATATTCTTTCCCTTCTCTGTGAATTCCCTTCCCATCAGACGTTACAAACTCCCTGGCAATCCTTTAAAGCAGGGAACCGTTTCAACTGATTCAATATTTTTCTTGTAATCCGGTTTTTAAAACTATATAATACAATACAGGTATTTCAAAATGAAAATGCAAAATAAAAACCAAAACAGCAGAGTTTTTCCTGCGGATAGAAAACAAGCAGGACAAAAGCTTCTGCATCCTGTAAACAGAAACGAGGAATTTATATGAACCAGACAAATACAAAGCTTCTGACCGATATTTTACGAAATATCGCCAGCACTCCTCACGTCCGTCCGGGCGAAGTGCCTGACATAGACCTGTATATGGATCAGGTCACCACCTTCATGGACGAACATCTGGGCAGCACACGTCGCTATCCGGACGACAAAATCCTGACCAAGACGATGATCAATAACTATACAAAGAAAAAGCTTCTGCCTCATCCGACGAAAAAAAGATATTCGAAAGAGCATCTGCTTCTTCTGATCTTCATCTACTATTTAAAAGATTTTCTGCCGCTGACCGACATCCGGGCTATACTCTCTCCGATCACGGAGCGTTTTTTTGAAGCAGATGATTCCATCTCCATTGAAAGCATATACGCTGAGGCATATGAACTGAGTAAGGAATGGGTCAATAATATCTGCCGCGATATCATGGAGTCCTGGCACGCTGCTTCTAATTCTTTTGAAGACTGTCCGGATGAAGACCGTGAGACACTGCAGATTTTCTCCTTTATCTGCATGCTGAGCTTCGACATCTACCTCAAAAAGCAAGTGATCGAGCAGATGCTCGACGGACTTGAAACAGCTGACCACTCCGACAAAGATGAAGCACGGGAACCCGATCCTTCCGAAGCAGTCCCTCCCTCCGCATAGCAGCATTCCCGCCATCCTGCACAGCTGATGCTCATTCATCCCCGGCAGGCAGGTCCTTCCCTGTCATCCGTGAGAGTACCAGCTCATATCCGTCGCTTCCATAATTCAGAGAACGATTCACACGACTGATCGTCGCTGTGGAAGCGCCGGTCTTCTCCGCAATCTCCAGATAGGTCTGACTGTCCTTGAGCATACATGCCACTTCGAACCTCTGTGAGATGGACAGCAGCTCATTCACTGTACAGACATCCTCAAAAAAGCGATAGCACTCTTCCTTGTTCTTTAAACAAAGGATTGCCTCAAAGAGCCGATCTACCGCCTCCGTATGTATATTTTTGCTCATTCTGTCTCTCCATTTCCGACATCCGGCCACGAACCTCTGTCTCTGTTAACGTGACCAGTAACATTCTTTTCAATACCTGTGAGTTTATCACGCCACTGTAACGATGTAAAGAAGAACTTTTTTCGGGTGTTACAGAAAATGTCAAAACGTTACATGCCACACCCTGACCAGATTTACCTTACCTTAGCCACTGCAGGTGTGACCGTTAACCCTGCCCCCATAAAAAGCTGCCCCTAAAAAGTCCATAAAAATCAACTTCCCAATTGACTATCCGCACAAAAAAGTGTAGAATTATTGTGAATTTTTTACACTTTTGTGAAAGGTATCGGGCAATTCCTTGTCTGATTCTATCATCCTGAATACGAGGTGGCCGCTTATGTCCTATACCACTGATATGATCAATATTGATTCCCAGGATCACGCGAAACTGGCTTCCAACACACGCAAGCTGCGCGAGCTGGCAGAGCTTTTACAGCATTCCGGGATTTCTATTTTCGAATATTTTCCTGCCGAAGACCTGTTGCTGGTTTATGACGGCAATCTCCGAATCAAACGAAAGCTGACCGGCTACCTTGGGAAGTTTGAAGAGCATACGGAGATCTCCGAAGAGGGATGGCCGCTCATCACAGAACTGATGCGCGGGAAACGAACAGAACCGGTGGAGGTTCAGATGCGTGACGCAAACGGGCGCCTCTCCTACTGTATTTTTGCCCTTCCCCAGACAAACCCGGCAGGAGACCCCGGTCATTCCCTGGTCGGCACAATCACCGATGTCACTCTGGAGCGGGAACGCGAAAATATCTTAAAAGAGAAAGCGCAGCGCGATTCGCTGACCATGCTCTACAACCATTCTTATGGAAAGGAAAAAATCGAGCAGTATCTTCGCCATAAAACCCCTTATTCTTCCTGCGGCCTTCTGGTGATGGATATCGATTATTTCAAAACCGTTAACGACGTCTACGGGCATCTGTTCGGAGACATTGTCCTTACGGAGCTGGCCAGTCTCCTCGCACGTTCTTTCAACCGGACGGACGTGATCATGCGGGCCGGCGGCGATGAATTTGTCATTCTGATGGAAGACGCTTCCCATACCGCCCTTGTCAAAAAGACTTCCGAACTCATAAAATCAGTCCGCTCGCTTCGGTTCCGTGAAAACGATTCTGCCATCACTTGCAGCATTGGTGTCTGTTTTCTGCCGGAAAACCTGACCGGTTATACCTACGATCAGCTGTTTGCAAACGCGGACTGGGCTCTTTATCGTGCGAAAGAGCATGGACGCAACCGCTTTGAGTTTTGCGATAACCTGAATCGCTACGAAGAATCCGAAACACATGAGAATACGCTTCATTCTCTTGAATCCGGCTCGCTCTATCTGCAAAATGACATCATCTCTGCTGTTTTGGAAATATTTGAAAAAAGGAACAGCTTCGACACGGCGCTCCGCCAGGTGCTCGAACTGATCGGAGAGCATTTTAGCCTGGACCGCATCACAGTCGTCCGTACAGACACCGGTAACCGCACAGCCGGCAGGCAATTTCAATGGCTCGGCAAAAATATCCCGGAAGCATTGCCTGTGGAGTCACAGTTTGAAAAAAAAGACTTTCTCACCCTTTTCAACAGCTATGACAGCGATGGTACGGTCGTACTTCAATATGACGACATGGCTACGTATTCGAAAGGCGCGACCGATCTTCTGATGCAGGGCAGAGCAAAAACCGTTGTCTACGCCGCCCTGTACTGTGAAGGAAAATATACCGGAGCCATCTCTTATGTTGTCTGCAAAGAAAAAAGGGACTGGATTCCCATACAGCGTCACCAGCTCGGGGTTCTGACCAAAATCATCTCCTCGCATCTGGCAAAACATCTGGCGATCGAAGCCTCCGGAGTCACTGCGCCCAGCTTTGATTCTCTGACCGGGCTGGTTTCATTTACCCGTTTCCGTGATGATCTGGAGCATCTGATTCAGGCAGGGCAGACAAAAGATCTCGTGATCGTCTACACGGATTTTATCAATTTCAAGTATCTGAATAAAAAGTACGGATACCGCATGGGCGATTTTCTGCTCAAGGATTTCGCAAGCTGCATCTATGGAACCATGAAAAATGAACGGGACGCCTGCTTTTCGCGCATCGTGTCAGATCAGTTTATCTTTTTCATGCATTATCCGGACACAGACCGGAAACAGGCACAGCAGGCGGTCCAGAAGATCAATGATGATTTTATAAATGCGCATGCATCCTTCTTCCCGGACGTCAACCTGAACCTCCGCTCCGGTATCTATTTTGTAGAGCCGGACTGCAGCAGCGCCTCTGCCACAATTGATGCCGCGAACAGCGCCCGAAGGCAGATAAGCAGTATGTCCGGCGTTTCCGCCTGCCTGTATGACAGACAGCTCAACCTCGAGCAGACACAGGAAACAGAAATCATCAACAACATGAGTGTCGCTCTGAAGCGCGGGGAATTTCAGGTTTTTATGCAGCCAAAGTTTGCCCTCAGCGATTATTCCATTATTGGAGCGGAAGCTCTGGTGCGCTGGATCAAACCAGACGGTACCATCATGCCGCCGGATTCCTTTATCCCCATATATGAGCGCACCGGAAAAATATCAGAACTGGATTTCTATGTATTTGAACAGGTGGCAGCTTTTCTCGCCAAAAACAACGAACTCGGCCGCAAGCAGGTTCCGATTTCCATTAACGCCTCCATCCTGCACGCCTCCGACAGCAATACGGTAAAGCACTACCTCGATATTCTGAAAAAATACAACGTTGACCCGTCATTGACAGAGATTGAGCTTACCGAAACTGCTACGGTATCGGATTACACCAACGTAGTCCAGCTCTTTCAGCAGCTGCAGAGCGTCAATATGCTGACCTCGCTGGATGATTTTGGAGCCGGATATTCCGTCCTGAATACCATTACGGAAATCCCGGTAAACACAGTCAAGCTTGACCGCGCTTTCATCACCCGCTGCGAAGCAAGTGAAAAAGGCATTTACTTCCTGAAGCAGATCATCTCCATGGTCAAAGGGCTCGGATACCGCGTGATCTGCGAAGGTGTCGAGACAGAAGACCAGATCTCGATCCTGAAAGAAGCCGGCTGTGAAGAAGCGCAGGGCTATTGGTTCTCAAGGCCTCTGCCAATGGATGAGTACGAGAAACTGATGTATGGAACCAGTGACATGTCTGACACGCATTCCGCTTCAAAATCGTGTAATTGAGCGGCCAAAGGGTCTGTTACTGCGAAGCGTCCTGGAATCCGTCATTTCACCTTTACCGGAAACGCCACAGAAAATGTTGTCATTCCATCGCCACAGTTCACCGTAATTTTCGCCCGATGCGCCGTGGCGATTGCTTTCGCGATGGAAAGCCCTAATCCATAGTGCGTCTGCGCCGCACCGTCCTCCCCGACCGCCGTCCGCGAGGAATCCACACGATAAAATCGGTCAAAAATCTTATCCATGGCTTCCGGTGGGATCGGATCGCCTTCATTGGCTACTGTCAGAACCGCAGAGCTCTTTCCGCCCTCCAGCGAAACCAGAATCCGCCCGGATGGCTTTGTATGGGCAAAGGCGTTATCCACCAGAATGGAGATCAATTTCCCGATCTGTGAGGCTTCCCCCATGATAAATATGTCATCCGCGGTCTCACAACTCAGCTCAAATCCTTCTTCGAATGCTCTCGCCTCAAACGGAAGTACACCGGCCGTGACTGCCCTGCCAAGATCCAAGCGCTCCATCTGCGCGGCCTGCGGTGTCAGGCTCTCCGCCCGCAACAAGTCCAGCAGGCTTCGCACGATCTCTGTCATCCTGCCATTTTCGTAGCGGATATTATCCAGCCAGCGGTTTTCCCCAATCTCCCGCTGCAAAAGCTCCGCGTTCGTGCTGATCGTAGAAACCGGCGTCTTCAGCTCATGCCCCGCGTCGGAAATAAACTGATTCTGCCGCCTGTAGTTCTCCTCCAGGGGACGGATAATCCACCCCGACAGAAAAATGGCCAGCACCAGCACAACAATCACCGCAATCGCTCCAAAAATCACCGTATAGCGCAGCAGTGTGACAATACTCTCACCAATCACCGTATTATCCATCATAGAGACCAGCATATAATCCTCTCCCGAAACCAGGTAGATCATATTTCTGGAAATGCCATAGGATTTCCCCGTCTCCAGAAACGACCGCGCCAGCTCCGTCAACCGCTCATCCGACATCTGAGAGGGATCGTCATTATTCACCTGGAGTACGCTGCCATCCGCGGAAAACACCACCGAATAAAAAGTCGAGAGCTGCAGGCGGCGCCGGGAAATGCTGTAACTATCCTCCTCTGCGAAGTCTCCCAGGGAAGAGCCAGAAGCTGCAGAAGAATCCTCCTTCATATTCTTCCGGTATTCCGTCGAGTCCGAGACAGAAGCCTCGTCATCCGTATCTGGCAATCCGCCATTTTCCAGATATTCTCTTGCGTACAGTTCCAGCATACTCCGGTTTTCCTGACTCATCTCACGGTAGCTGACTCCATAGATCACCGCGATCGTCCCCAGCAGAGTCAGGAGCAGAATCACCATTAACAGTGCGATTATTTTTATCCTTGATTTTTGAAACATTTTCAATCCTCGCTTCCGTGCAGGGAAGTACAGTTTCAATCCAGCAGGAAGTTGCCTGACACCTCCTGTTCGCCCGCGCGGCTGCTGGAAATACCTCTCGCAGCCCTGCGCTTACAAATGCAGGATCACCCATGCGGTGATCCTGCATTCAGATCTCTTATTATTGCCTTTTACCTTCCTTATGGTTTTCTTACACAAGACGTCCGTTTACCACAGTAAACGTTGCGCCGTCATACTCAATCGTCCCGTTATAATCCGTTGCCAGAACTCCGTTTTCAACCACAAAGAATTCGTCGTCATACAGAACTACCTGTGATACATTCTGCACCATACCCGCAGCGATAAAATACCACTTATCATCCCCGCCGATTGAGGAAGAATACAGCCACAGCCCACTATAATCCGACTGGAGCTGACCGGCCGCTACAAGAAATGTCTCCCCATCATAGGAAACCAGACCATTCTTTGACGTATCCAGAATTCCGTTCGTAATATAGAACCAGGCGCCATCGTATATCGCCAGACCCGTATACTGCTGCTGCACCTGTCCAAGAGATACATAGTACCAGATCCCATTGTACAGGCATAATCCATTCGCATCAATGTCAACCAGACCGTTTTTGATAAAGAACTGGCTGCCATCATAGGAAACCACTCCGATGTAACTTTCCGCAAACGTGTCTTCCTGATAATAACGAAATACATTATCGGTATCCAGCGTCAGACCTTCCTTCCTGTCTGAATCCGTTTCGCTTTTGGATTCGTCTTCACTCTCGGATTCACTTTCCGACTCGCTCTCGCTTTCCGATTCCGACTCACTCTCTGATTCGCTCCCTGATTCACTCCCACTTTCGGACTCGCTTTCGCTCTCTGACTCATTCCCACTTCCGGACCCGCTTTCGCTCTCTGATTCGCTCTCTCTTCCGGACTCACTTTCGCTCTCTGATTCGCTTCCGCTTTCGGACTCACTTTCAGACTCCGATTCTTCCTCTGACTCCTGGCTAAGAAGTGCTTCATAAGCTGCCTGCGCCCGTTTTAAATCCTCCAGTGCTGCTTCATAGACAGCCTGTGCATCATCCAACGCTTCCTGATCCGAATCATAGGCTTCCTGCGATGCGGCACATACAGCACGCGCGTTGTTAAGCGCTTCCTCCGCCGCCTTCACTGCATCAATGTAATCGTTCAGATATGCGAAATCCTCATCTGTAATCGTTTCAGCAAGCGCCTCTTCATAGGTAATATCCGACGCACGGGTATAAGCATCCAATGCTTCCTCATAGGCCGCTTGAGCTGTGGACAAAAATACTTCTGCTTCCGCAACTGCATCCTCTGCGGCTGTAAGCGCCGCTTCCGCTTCGCTTGCCGCATTCTCTGCTGCTGTGTATGCGTCCTCTGCTTTCTCCACATCGCTGATCAGGGAAAGAACTGCATTATAAACCGCTGTCTCTTCCGCGAGATTTTCCGAGCTGCCGGAAAGCGCCTGTGCCGCATCTGTTTCTGCGCTGACGGCTGCATCATATACCGTCTGGGCATTCTCCAGCGAGGATGCGGACAAATGCAGCGTCTCTTCTGCGTTCGCCAGGGCATCTGCCTTCTCTTTCGCCGTCTGCTCCGCAGCCTCGAGCGCTGTCCAGGCCGCATTCGCCGCGGTCTCAGCTGCCGCGCGTTCCGTATCCAGATCCTCCACGGCAGCCACCGCGGCATCGTAAGCAGCCTGTTTTTCCTCTACCACTTCCGCAGCTGCATCATAGACTGCCTCTGCGTCCGCCAGAACGTCCTCCTTCTCTTCCACTGTGTCACCGGCTGCATCCGCTGCTTCCTGTGCTTCACTGAGAGCCGTCTGCGCGTCTGCCAGGGCGAGCTTCGCATCCTGAAGAGCTGACTCGGCGCCTTCAACCACGTTCTGCGCTGTCTCGACCGCTTCTGTCTTCTCTTCAACGGTTGCTGACGCATCGTCATATGCATCCGCTGCTTCCTCAACCACATCCGCCGCAGCCGCAGCGGCATCCTGCGCTTCCTGCAGCGCAGTCTCTGCCTCCGTCTGAGCGGATTCCGCCTCTGCCAGGGCTGTCTTCGCCTTTTCTACCGCCTCCGCATAGCTTTCAAGCGTATCCTCGCGGTAAGAAACGTATGCTTCCAGCTGAGCAATATAGGTGTCAACATCGACAGCGGCCGCAGAATACTCACTGCTGGCAAACTGGAATGTCTGCCCGTAGCAATAAGCATATGTATACCCATTGCTCGTATAGGTACCATTCTGAACTACCGCAAATCCGGTAGTCGTATAGGTGGGATATACAATATTCAGATAATGCCCGGTCTGCCCATCATTGTCTTCCCCTGCTTCCTGAGCAATATAGTTTTCTTTCTCACTTTCATACCAGCCGTCAAAGGGATCGTATGTCTCCGAGCCATATGTCTCATAGGTGGAATAGGCCAGATTCTCACCGACGTTGTAATGGCGGGAATGCCCATGATTTACAGACGACCAGTCCAACTGAGACATCGCGATGGCTGTCAGGGTATAGCTGACCTTCAGGTCAGACAATCCGGTAAATATCTCATCCGACGTGCGAAGCGCGTTTCCTTCTTTGATATACTCCGCAGCCGCGATCATATTATCCAGATAAATCGCATCCGTCTCATCGCCCCGGACAATCGTCGTGTCATAATCCACCGCCTCGTCAAGAATAGCGATCGCAGCCTCCGCCGCAGCGATCGCGTCTGCGTCATAATCACCAGAGTCAATAATATACTGGAAAAATCCGTAGGCGTCGTAGGTATAGACTGCGGCCGCATCCGCATACGCAGCCTCCGCCGCGCTCAAAGCTGTTTCCGCTTCCTCTACTGCATCCTTCGAGGCTTCAAGTGCCTCCTCTTTCTCCGTCACAGCGGCCTCTGCCTCACTCTTTGCAGCTTCTGCTTCCTCCAGTGCGGCTTTCGCTTTCTCCGCTGCTGCTTTCGCCGTGCTCTGATCCGCTTCCGCAGCTTCAAGCGCTTCGTTCGCATCCTCCAGCGCAGATTGTGCCTCAGATACAGTTGTCTCCGCATCCCCTACTGCGTTCGCAGCGTCCGCAACAGCCGCGTCCGCATCACTTTTTACATTCTCCGCGTCTTCCAGCTCACTCTCCGCGCTGGCAACGCCAGATGCCGCCTCCGCCTGTGCCGCCTCCGCAGCTTCTAATGCCGCCTTAGCGTCTGCCACAGCCTGGAGTGCTTCCTGATAAACCGCATTGTTTGCACGCAGAGCCTCCAGTGCCGCCACTGCGTCCTCATAAGCGGCAAGCGCGGCTTCGGTCGCTTCCTTCGCCGTCTCCAGCGCCGCCTGTTCAACCGCCGTATCCTCGTCCAGGCTATCCAGTGCCGCATCCGCAGCTGCCTTATTGGCTGCCGCTTCCGCCAACGCAGCCTCCGCGATCGCATAAGCCTCTGCTGCCACCGTATAATCCGCTTCTGCCACAGCCAGCTTCTCCTTCGTTTCCGTATTGGTCTCCTGCGCTCCCGAAAGAAGAGCCTCTGCGAGCAAAGCATCCGATACGGCCACTGACTGTGCCGTCTCTGCAGCCTCCAATGCCGCTTCCGCCTCCGCTACTGCCTGTTCGGCGATGGCGTATGCTTCCGCGTCGTAATCTTCTGATGTCTCATCATCAGAAAGAGCATCCAGCGCCGCCTCCGCACTGTCGTATGCAGCCTGCGCCTCCGCCACCGCGGCCTCTGCGGCCGCTGCTGCTGCCTGCGCTTCATCCAGAGTAGCCTGTGCCGTCTCAATCGTTTTTGTCTCTACCTCATCTACTTCCTGTAAGTCTGTCAGCGCCTTTTCTGCTTCCTGATATGTTTCCAAAGCAGACTCACAGGTCTCCTCCGCTTCCGCGAGAGCAGCCGCAGCAGCTTCCGCAGCTTCCGTTGCCGCAGCTTCCATCTCCGCAAGCGCTGTCTCCGCTTCGGTCTGCGCCGCAAGAGCAGCCTCATACGCGGCCAGTGCTTCTGCCACAGCCTGCTCGGCTGCCTCATAATCCGCAGAGTCGATAGACAGACTGTCCAGATATGCCTGCGCACTGTCATACGCGGCCTGCGCCGCGTTTACTGCAGCATCCGCCGCCTCTTTCTCTGCCTGTGCATCCGAAAATGCTTCCTCTGCTGCCTCATATGTGGCTTCCGCCTCAGCCAGGGTCTCTGCAGCCTCTTCTACCGCAGCGCTGGCCGCATCATAGTTATTCTGTGCTTCGTCCGCTTCTTCCTGAGCAGCCTCCACCGCAGCCTGCACTGCCGCCAGACTTTCTTCTGTAAGTCCGGCTTCGGCACAGGCAGCCTGTGCCTCTTCCAGTGCTTTCAGCGCCGACTCCACTGCGGCTTTCGCCGACTCCAGATCTGCTTCGGCAGTATTCTGCGTCTCTTCCGCTGCCGATAAAGTATCCTGTGCCTCCTCGACCGCATCCTCCGCAGCGTCCAGGTTCTCCTGCGCCTCTTCCAACATCATGTCAAAAGCGCTCTCTGCCGTGCTAGCCGCCGCACTCAGTCCCAATTCAGAATAGGTAACAGAAGCATTCGCTTCCGTCAGCGCATCCCCAGATGCTTCCGCCGTCTCCGCGGCTTCACTGACCGCTGTCTCCGCTGCATCCACCTTTGCCTGTGCCGCATCCACTGCGGCCTTTGCTTCCTCCAGAGAATCCACGGTCGTCTCTTCTGTCCCTAAGCTGTCCGCTGCATCACCAGACTCAGCCGCATAAACCAGCGGAGAAGTCTCCGCCAGAGCCAGGCTCAAAGCCGTCACCAGAACACCCATTTTCTTAAACAGGTACTTCCTTTTCATAACTCGTCTTCCTCCATTATTTTAAGGTAATTCGGTTTTTTCATAGGTATTCGTATATCTGCATTCCCACGATTCTAATGTTGGTTCGCATTTCCGTTATAAATGAAAAAACCTGTTTATATCCATGATTTCCAGTTTCAAAAATCTGTGCAGATTATTGTAGCATAGAAGCAGGAAAAAAGAAAGCAAAAAAAGGATTTTGTCTCAAATATCCGCCTCCTGCGAAACGTTTTCCTGCGAATCAGGCACCCCGCAGTTCATATCCCAGTCCGCGCACCGCCTTGATCTCCATCTTTGATCCGATAAACGCCAGTTTTTTCCTGGTAAATGAAATATAGACTTCTACATTATTATATTCCGCGCTACTCTCATATCCCCACACCTTCAGAGCCAGCTTCTCCCGCGACACAATCGTCCCCTGCTTCGCGATCAGGTATTCCATCAGATGCAGTTCCTTCTCGCCCAGCCGTATCTCCTGTCCGGTGAGTGTACAGGAAAGAATTGCCGTACTCGAGTCCAGCGTCAGATCTCCTGCCCGCAGCCTTCCGTCCGCGGCAGGCGCGTTTCTCCGGCAAAGCGCACGCACCCGCGCCAGCAGCTCCTCCACCATAAATGGCTTCGTCAGATAATCATCCGCCCCGGCATCCAGGCCGCTGACCTTATCTGCCAATTCACTCTTCGCCGTCAGCATCAGCACCGGCGTACGGACATTCTCCCGGCGCACCTGCCGGATGACGGAAAAACCATCCAGCTTCGGCAACATCACATCCAGAATCACCGCGTCATAAATGCCGCTCAAAATCGCGTCCAGACCGCTCTCTCCATCGTAACAGACATCCACATCATAGTTTTCCTGGCGCAGAACCTCCGCTACCGCCTCCGCCATACGCCGCTCATCCTCTACCAAAAGAAGCTTCATAGGTTTCCTCCCGTATATCAGTTCAAAATAATTCCTTTCGCGGACACACTTTTTGATGCCAGTATAACAGAAAAAACTTGAAAAGAAATTGAAAGTTACATGAAATTCCAGAAGTGTATCAAATGTTACTGGTCACAACCCGACCACGCACCTGCTGCGTGGTCAGGGGTGAAAATATAGTGGCATCAAGCATCCGGCCCATCGCGTAGCGATTTTAATTGGGCGGATGCCGTTATAGGTCACACCTATAGAGGTAAAAATAGGGTAAATTGGGTTAGGGTGTGACCTGTAACGTATCAAATTCCCCTGCACCAGGTATTCGCCGCCACGCCTCCTCATCGTCTCTCATGCGGTAAGGTTCCAACAAACTTTTCGTTTCATCTTGAAAAACGTTTTCATGTTGCCATCCTATTCGCCTTTCACCACTTTTTCATTTACGTATTCCACAAAATCATTGATTGCTTTCTGATCCGGTACTTCCGGAAGGTTCGTATGCTCTTTCGCATAATCCAGTTTGCATTCGTATTCATGAACGATTTCAAAAAATTCTTTTGTTGGCTGATCGCGATCATCCTGGTATTTTCCGTTTCGAATATCCGTGAGAAGAGCATGTTCCTTTTCCCGGTATGTGATGATTTCCTCTTTTTCCAAAATATCAAGACACATCATATACAATCGGAGCAGATGCATCATATGCTTTCCAATTTTATTGTGTTCAATTGCGTGTTTGTTTCTATGTCCAAGATGCGCATAGCTTTTCACAATCGTATGCATCTCCGACCACATGCACTTATAGTCGCGCAATGGATAATGGTGCAAATTCACATCCATAAAGATCTCTGTGTCAAAATCTTTCTGTACTGCTTTGTCGATATACAGGCGGATGGAATCCTCCGGAAATGTAAAATATTTATCTGGAAATGTGCAAAACGCGTGATTGATTGTATTTAAAATATGCTGCTCCTGCTCTGGCTGCGGCACATGACGTGCAGCTTTTGTATTCAGTCTTTGAAGCTGGGCGTTCGCGTATCCGCCAAAAGAGTAAACCGCACGTTTCGATAAAAACAGGTGTGCCTGATTCAAAAGCTCCTGGCCGACAGGGGATATATACAAATAATGCTCTGGCCGACACCCAAGCATTTCAATTGTATTTGGATTCACATTAACAAGCAGGGATATGAGCTTGTGAAAAGAATAAATAATAGTATCCGTATCCTCATCCACAAATTGTTCAAAGTATTCTCCTGTAAGGATTTCGTGTTTTGTGTTCCGTGTGCATCCGCGCAGATCGACATCACTTGTCTCTGTGTTTGTACCATATGCGTAGCTGCCGCCCAGGCACAGGAACAAAATGTTTTTGCCCAGATGCGGATTATTTCCAAGAAATTCATATTCCCCGCCCTGTAGCAGCAGCCTTATATCTTCAATGGTTTCATTTTCCTTCATTGTTTCGCTCCTTTCTACTGGTTAAATATGATTGAATGATTCGCTTTTTCTGATATCAATTCTCACTTAATTATCACTACAGAAACAAAATAATGAAAAAGATCAAAATCATTACTACCAATATTACACCAAGAATTCCAAAAACTGAAGAGCCCAAAAAAGAATCCGCAAAAAATTCCAATATGTTTGCTGCCAAACGGAGAATCAATATGATAAATAAAATAACAAGCAGCAAAACCAGTAAAATAATGAATCCCGCCATATCATTTGCCTCCTTACACTACACCAGAGTCAGACTTCCTGATCGCCCAATACCTGCGAATCAAACGTTCTCCCTCACCATACACATCGCTCACGATGATGTATTCCAGCAAAAAATCCTCTGTGTATTCTTCCATCTGCCTCAAAACCCGATGAACCGTGCTTTTGTGAAAGCAGCCGCCCAGACTCTCGCTAACCTCGCGTGCGCTCATCGCTCCATCATCATCAAGCATCACGTCCAATACCGCAAGCGGTAAAAGGCGTTTTCCATCCATGTGCGGCGCTTCCTCCTTACTCCCTTCCCTGCGTTCGCAGAAGTAGAAGGCATTTCCGTCCTCAATGGTTTTCCGGAAAAGGAAATGCCGAAACGTGCTGTGTACCATGGCTTCCAGGTACCGTTCGGCCGTATTTCTTTTCAATACCGGCTCCCTGGATACCGCTATGGATGAGAATCCATAATTCACACGTTCGCAAATTTCCTTCACAGACAGAGGATAGCTGCTGTATTTCAGCTGTTCCCAGATCGCAATTGCGTAAATCCGGTTCGTCCCACCTTTCATGTTCCCTTCACTGATGAGAGCATCCTTCGGAATTCCATAAAAATCCGGCCGATTTTTCTTACCACAATTTTTTCTGCTGCTATACTCAGCTGCAGGATTGTCTCTTTTTGCCTTGTCGGCCGTTGACAAATAATTCTCATGCTCCAAACCGAACGCTGTACTCGTGTACTTCTTTTCCATGTTGTCATTCCTCCTATTCTTTATGGGGGAATGTACAATATTCAAAGTTCCGTATACGGTACTTCGCGGCATTTTTCCGAAAAAAATTATTTTTTTCTGATCTGACCGATTCGTATATCTGCTCCGGATAAATCAGGATCAGTGCAGATTCATTATGGGCAGTTCAAATCGTTTAAAACAGCTTAACCTATTTTCACACACGCCAGCAACAAAAATGCGACAGCCAGATCAGCCATCGCACTTTTCATTCTACGTCTTATTTTTATCTCATTGCTTCTCTGATGTGGAAACGTCTTACTTTTCCGCACTGGCCTCCCGTCTGCTCAAATATTTCGCCCGCATCGCATCAAGCTTTTTGCAAATCTTTTCTTCCGTCGCCGGCGCGTCTACCAGCTGGCAGAATTCGCCATACTGCATACAAAAAGTAATGATTCCCTCTTCCGACGCATTCACATCAATCAGATAACTGTCCTCTCCTTCTTCGTTCTCTTTTCTCAGGACATAAAAGCGTGTGCCAAACACGTCGACCAGATTATTCAGAACCCGTTTCTGGCATCTCAGATGAAAATGTGACGGAGCACCGCCATACATGACCGGATGCTGATTCCGAAACTCCACTGCGTTAAACGGATTGTGGCGGCAATAGGCCTGCAATTCATCCGGCATCGGCTCACTCGCTTCCTCTGCCATTTCAAGAGATATGATCCGGTCAATCCGGTAGTTCCTATAATATACCCCATGCCCCTGGGCATGCGCGATCAGATAATAATATCCGTTCGCGCCAAAGACGGCAAATGGTGAAAACAAAGCCGGCTCGCATTTATCCGGCTGCAAAGTCAGATAATAGTTCTTCTTTCTCCATTTCGGAAGATCGGCCTGCGTATACTGTCCGTTTTCCTTCTTCCGAATATCCTGTCTATTCCTGGCAGTCTCCTCTTCCAGAGCGTAAGTGCCATAGAGCATACGTACCTTGCGCTTCTCATGGATAGCATCCAGCAAAAGACTGATGCGCGCAGCCACAGCATCTTCGTATTTTTGCACCCAGTCCGAACCATACGGCCTTAGTTTCTGCTCTGCGGCAGCCTCCTGCCCATCTTCTTCCGAATCTTCTTGTTTCGCACGTCCACGCTTCACGTGCTTCACGCATGGCACATCCGTTTTTTCCCGAGCCACTCCCAGCTTATCCTCTTTATGGGCATCAGCATAATAATATTCATTTCTGGCTATTCGTTCGCTTCTTGCCGCACTTCGAATGCGATTCAGTTCTCGAATCAAATGCTCCGTCGTATCCGCAGACAGACATTGATTCGCAATAACGGAAGCCTTCAACATCTGTACTTCCCCTTCTGAGAATCTGCCTCGGAATGCATAAAAAACCTCCTGCCTCCCACTCTCATCGTGCAGAGTACGCACCGCTACCTTAACAAACTTTCCTTTTCCCTGGTTCCTCTCCTGCCTGGTAGAGCGCACATAACAGCTAATCGTGCCACCATAAAACTCTGCTAATGTAGAGGGAATCTGTCTGCTGGATGAATGGGCAGCAAAAGGGTCATCCGAAAAGGCCTCTCGAAGCGTCCGCAAGCAGGCATAAAGGGTAGTCACACCAAATGAAAATTCCGGATCCCCCTGCGCAATGCGAGAAAGCTCCTCCTTTATCCCTTTCACCGAAATCGGTTCCTCTTCCGAACCGAAAAACTGAATGATCGCCAATACGTAAAGTTGGAGACTTATGGGTGGGGTTGCTTTCAAGTCATCTTTAATTAATCTAGCGGACTCCTGTTTTATATTTTTCATTTAAAATTCCCGATTATATTTCTTCCTTAG
>JAJQCQ010000005.1:0-24784 GCA_021202635.1 Lachnospiraceae bacterium
CATTCAGGCTTCTTTTTTCTCTTTAGGCGTAAAAACTTACGGGAAGTTCACATTCTAATCTGAAAGATCGTGCTGAGAGTATCCTTTCTAAGTTGGGAATTTCTCCATCCAGTGCCATTCAAATGTTGTATAGTCAGATTGTGCTAAATAATGGCATGCCATTTGATTTGCGTTTACCAACAACTAAACCATTATCGGTCGGCGCGATGACCACGGAACAACTGAATGCGGAACTTCAAAAGGGTATGGACTCTATTAATGTAGGAAATGTATATTCTGCGGATGAAGTAGATGAAATACTTGCAAAGGAATTTGGCATATGACAAAAAACTACAGGATTAATTATTCTGCGGATGCGTTGGGGGATTTGAGAGAGATCTATAACTACATAGCAAATGAAATTTTGGCACCAGAAAATGCTGCTGCTCAGGTAAAACGTATTCGAAAAAAGGCACGTTCATTGACAAATATGCCAGAACGCTATGTTTTAGTTGAATGGGAACCCTGGCACTCGATGGAAGTACATAAATTGCCGGTGGATAATTTCATTATATATTATCAGGTAAAGGATGAAGAGAACGTTGTTAGTGTTATTCGAGTGTTTTATGGTGGGAGAGATATCAAAAATATTGTAAAAGGAATCTCAAGATTGGACTACGGTTATTTTGTATAAAGCACTGACTGATAAATCAGCCGGTGCCTTATATGTACAATGGGGTCTGATTGAATACAGACTGATAGATCGGGAAGTTGTTGGTGCAGCAACTGGCTATGAAAGTACGGAGCCGTTACAAATCATTTATGAAGCATATCCCTGATGATATCAAATGCCCCCGCTTTTTTCCGCTGGTTGCTGGCTTCCAGCTGTTTGTCCATGGTCGTATAATAGGCAGTTATATAACTATCTATCACCGGTTTTATATAGTCATAGGATTCCTTTAGCGCTTTTTTCTCTGCATCCGTTTTCGCATGTTTCATATCGAAGACATAGGCATCGTTGTATTCATCTGCTTTTTTCAGAAACCCCCGCCTGTCTTCTGTGATGCCATTCTGGAGTTCTAAGTCCCCCTTCAGCTTTGCCAGATTATAATCGCTCTGAACGCGAAAGGCTTCGACGCAACCATCTTTGAGCAGCTGACTGCCTGCCAGGATCAGCTTGTCCAGTGCTGCGATCGCGATATCCTCGTCCATCTCAATCCGGCTTCCCCTTGGTCCGGACATTGTAATTCCTTTTTTCCTGCCGGTTGGTTCTATTTCATTATTCATAATCTTTTTCTCCTGTTCTCTTTTTTTATAATTTTCCTGTTCTCTTTTAAAGCTTTCTCCCTGAGTTTTTTTATACCGCTTACCATTTCCCTTTTTTTACGCTCCTCTTCGAATCCTTCCCGCACCCATTTATTGTGTACTCCTATTTCCCACTCCGCGCCTTCTCTGTCCTTCCTGTCATACCGGGCTCTCTCGGCTACCTCATGGTAAATTCTTTGATTGTCCTCCAGCTTTGCTACTGTAGATTCCCATTCTGAAGTAGGGATGCCGGAAATAGCCGCATAAAAACCAAACAGGTCGGATGTCGTCACATTGGCATGGTATCTCTCCCATTTTGGCTCATGTTTTACACGGACTTTCCGAAAAAAGCCAAGGCCATTTCCAGAATTAAAATCCTCCGCCTCCTGTGCGTATTCTTTGTACAACACCTGGTTATCTGATACCAGGGCGGCAATGTTATCCTGGAAATACTCTGCTACATAGCAGTTCTTAATTCCCCCGGCAAGGTATACATACAGAAGCTCCATCAGAAGCATATACGGAAGGATGAGATACCATCTAGAAAAACCGACTGTGGTGCATGCGTAAATAGACGCCGCAAAATAAAACAGAGAGCCAATGATCTGACAATGCCGGAGGAATCCCCATGCCAATGAAGAAAAGGCAGACAGTCCACTGCCGGAGAGTGCCATCAGGAGAAACGAAAGCAGAAGCACCACTTCCACGATGGTGCCGATTACCGGAATTGTGCGGAAGCTGGCATCCAGAAAATACAGTGCAGCAACAAGCGCCAGATTTCCCACATATACGCTCAGCCATATCATTTTTGTTTCTTTTAACAGCCTCATTTGTTTTCCTCTTCCATTGGTAACTGATTTGTTTTCCTGTATTTCCTGCCAAAGAGCCGGTCGAGCTTCCCGGGATTCTCTATAATCCGCTCTTTGGGTACCCCCAGGCCTCTTGCCAGCTCCGCACTCCGCCTGGCCTGTACTTCTGTGCTGGCCGATGGGTCTGTACAGGCGTCAAGCAATCGGCATTCTTCCTGATATCGGTTTTCTTCTTCTTCGCAGAACTGACAGAACAGATGCTCCGCCGTTTCCTTGGAATCCCTGACCCGCCGGTAAAACGCCTCGATCTGCCGCTTTTCCAGCGACGTATCCACCAGGAGCAGATAGTCCCAAAGAGCGGCCGTCAACGTATCCGCAGTCGTACCTAACTGCGTCCCAACCTCTTTTAAGACCAGCATGGAAAATCGAATCCAGGCCGGCAGGTTCATATGCAGAACAAAGACCAGCATATTCCCCTGGCTTTTCACCGCGGCATGCGTACCGTCGATCAGACACAGGGTTCCATTACCTATCAGCAGCATCATGTACAGGTCGGATGCATCCTGAGGATTCTGCATGACAGTGCATGAATCCATGGGGCGCCGGACCATGAGTCCGCCACGCGCATAGGTTCTCCGGATTGCCCATAGAAGGCGAATCATCATCTCTTCCAAAGCCACGACATAGGAAGCAGCAGTAAAGCTTCTTGCGTCATATCCGGCCATATAAACGCGTGACATGAGGGTAGCCAGGTCCTGCCTGTCCTTTTCTATCTGAAATTTTCCAAAATGACACAGCTGAAACAGTTCCGAAAAAGGCATCGCCAGACCCATCCCCCGGCCGCCATTGGCATTGCCTCTGCTTCCGGAACTTCCCGCCACGTCGGAGATCAGATGTCCGAGCCAGTTGCAAAAGCCGCAGTACAGCTTCGCCGGAAAATCTTTTCCCTCCAGCCGGATGCTGCTGCTGCCCGTATCAATCCGGATGAGCTCCCCCTTCTCCAGAAAGCTTGCGGTACCCATAAACTGATCCAGCACGGAAAAAAACAGACCTGCCGCATCCGGCATATGGCTCAGCGATTTGATATGGTGGTTTTTCGTATTCAGAGCAAGCTTCCCACCTGTCTCCAGGCTGTTTTTCTGGTCGTAATTCACCTTAAAATTGCGTTCAAAATAGCCGATGGCTGAGCTGATGTTGTTTTCTTTCCCTTCCCTGGGTTTCCAGCCTGCCAGCCTTGCGCAATTCATCACCAGCTCGTCTGTCGTCCGGTCCGACAGGCTGCCCAGCCTGCTGTTCCGAACCGCCCTTCCCTTAAAAGAGCCCAGCGAACCAACCAGTAAAACATCCATCACTCCGGCCAGCGAACCACAACAGACGGCGATCAGGACATCAAGCCGGTCGCATTTGGGATGAGCCGCTCTTTTTTCATCCTTTTCATTCCTGTCTTGCTTCATACTCTTTCCACCCCTGCTTCTTAAGTATGGATCATGCAGAACGATTCCGAGCGCAGACCACAGAACAACCCTGCAATTTATGGATTCCTGTTTTCTCTACGGTTTATTCGGATCGACGACTTCCCCGATTTTCACAGAAAGCGTTTCCGCCAGGTTCACCAGCTTCATCAGCTTTTCCTTCCGTTTTATGGAAAATAAAGCATAATTCTGTATAAATCCGCGCTTCAGACATTTTAATGTCCTTTCGGTCTCCGTATTCAGCTGTATTGTCACATCGCGCAGATCTCTTATGCGTTTTTCAGTACCTCTGATCCGGCTTGTCTGAAGCTGGATTTCTTTGATGCTTTTTTCCGCATGTTCCGCCGTTTTTCTGTTCTTCAGAGAAACATAGATGGTTCCTCCGACCAAAGCAGTGCCTGCCACAGCCCAGCCGATCGGAGCCATCATCGCCAGGACCGCCTCACCGGCTGCAATCCCGCCTGCACCGGCTGCTACTGCACCGCCGCCTAACCATGCCAGCGCTGCATTGGTGGCGGCAGCTCCTGAAAGAGTGGCGATCGCTGTACCGGTAGAAGCCGTGCCAAAGGTCATAGCCACAGCCATCGCAGCAGATGGCCCTACAGATGCGACAAGAGAGCCGACAGCGATTCCTGTGCCGATCATTTTTCCGCCGTTTTTTTCAGCTTTCCGGCTGTCTTCTTCAAGCTTCAGCTGCATATGCTCGAACTGCCTCACCCGGGTATTCACACTTCCAATTTTTATCCCGTATTCCCTGGGAGATCCAGCCAGGCCCGAGACATACGCCTGGACTTCTTTCAGCAGCTGAACGGACTTCTCGCGGCATTCCAGCAGAGACTCGGCTTCCCCTGCCGCCGATTGTACCGCCTGGTTATATTCTTCTATCTCCTGTTTCAGCGCATTGACCGCCGTGTTTTTATAGGATGATTCAAACATGTAACACACCTGCCTTATACTGTAATCAGAATTATAGCATTCTTTTTCCAGCTTTTTCCCTTTCTTTTAATATCTGCTACACATCCTGAACATATTTTCTTTGTATATTTTTACCAATACATCAGGCAACACAGGGGGACTTTGTAAAAAATGACCAGTGAAGAATACTACGAATTGATTTTACCCTATCAGGACGCGCTCCATTTGCTGCTTTCCAGGCTCGACGTCCTCAACCATTCCATCTACCATGACGGAGCGAATAAGCCCGTTCATACCATATACTCCAGAATCAAAATGCACCAGAGCCTGGAAGACAAGCTCATCCGGCTCCATCACGAAACCACCCCGGCGAACGCGCGCGAATATCTGCAGGACATCGCCGGGATCCGCGTGGTCTGCTATTTCGAGCAGGACGCCTATCAGATGATCGACGCGCTGAAACGGCAGAATGACCTGATCGTGGTCACGGAAAAGGACTATATTCGTCACCCGAAGCCAAACGGCTACCGCAGCTATCACATCATTCTGGGAATTCCGGTCCGCTACCTGGAGCTCACCGAATACTACCCGGTCGAGGTGCAGGTACGCACGCTGAGCATGGACTTCTGGGCGAGCATGGAGCATCGGATCAACTATAAGCAGGACCGCGCGGACAAAGAAGAGGTACGCGCCCAGCTGCTCAAATACGCCGACACCCTCAAAGATATGGAGCAAAGCTTTGAGACTTATAATGACAACCGGGCAATCTAAAATTTCGCTTCGCGAAATGGCCCGGTCTGCGTCGTCAATCACAGATTGACGACATGTAATGACAACCGGGCCACATGACCCGGTTGTCGCTTCATCCTGTATCTTTATCTCTGCTTTACATCCTTCATACTGAAGCTCATACGCCCCATCTTGTCCTTGCCAAGGCAGACGACTCTGACCTTGTCTCCAAGCGTAAGCACATCCTCTACGCGATTGATGCGCTGCTTTGCGATGCGGGAGATGTGTACCATGCCTTCCTTGCCCGGCGCAAATTCTACGAAGCATCCGAAGTCCTTGATGCTGACAACCACGCCGTCGAAAACCTGTCCGGCTTCAAAGTCAGTCACGATGATGCGGATCATTTCCGCCGCCTTATCCATCATGGCCTGATCGGTGCCGCAAATTGATACAAAGCCATCGTCATTGATATCAATCTTCACACCGGTGCGCTCGATGATGGTATTGATCGTCTTGCCTCTCTGGCCGACCACATCACCGATCTTCTGCGGGTCAATCGTCATCTGCATGATCTTCGGCGCATACTCATTCACCGTCGGTCTCGGCTCTGCGATGCACGGCATCATGATCTCTTTTAAGATGTACTCTCTCGCCTGATGCGTCCGGGAGATCGCTTCCTCCACAATCGGACGGGTGAGGCCGTGAATCTTGATATCCATCTGGATCGCGGTGATGCCGTCCAGCGTACCAGCCACCTTGAAGTCCATATCACCAAAGAAGTCCTCCAGGCCCTGAATATCCGTCAGTACAATATAATCATCATCGGTCTCTCCGGTCACCAGGCCGCAGGAGATGCCCGCTACCGGTTTCTTAATCGGTACGCCGGCCGCCATCAGCGACATAGTAGACGCGCAGACACTCGCCTGTGAGGTAGAACCGTTCGACTCAAAGGTCTCCGATACAGTACGGATCGCGTACGGGAACTCTTCCTCGCTCGGGATCACCGGCATCAGAGCTTTCTCAGCAAGAGCGCCATGGCCGATCTCGCGGCGTCCCGGCCCTCTGCTGACCTTGGTCTCTCCTACGGAGTAGGACGGGAAATTATAGTGATGCATATAACGCTTGCAATTAATATTGTCGTCCAGACCGTCGATCTTCTGTACCTCGGAGAGCGGCGCAAGGGTCGTCACCGTGCAGATCTGGGTCTGTCCACGGGTGAACATCGCCGAACCGTGTACTCTCGGGATGATATCTACCTCCGCGGCAAGCGGACGAATCTGTGTAATCGCACGTCCATCCGGGCGTTTGTGATCCTTGAGGATCATCTTGCGGACGGTCTTCTTCTGATACTGATAAATCGCCTCAGAAAGTACCGCAAGCCACTCTTCGTTGTCCGCGAACGCCTCTTCCAGCTTCGCGGTGATCTCACGGATGTTCGCCTCACGCACCTGCTTTACATCTGTAAAGACAGCCTCTTCCATCTCTTCCGGCGGCACGATCTTTTTGATCGCGTCAAAAAGCTCTTCCGGAATCGCGCAGCTCTCGTATGCGTGCTTCGGCTTGCCCACCTCAGCGACGATCTGATCGATGAATTTGATCAGCTCCAGGTTCACATCGTGGCATTTATAAATCGCGTCAATCATGACATCATCCGGAATCTCATTCGCGCCGGCCTCGATCATGATGACCTTCTCACGCGTAGAAGCAACCGTCAGCTGCAGATCGCCATTATCCCACTCGTCCTGAGACGGGTTCACAATCAGCTTGCCATCCACAAGTCCCATCTGCGTCATCGCACACGGACCGTCAAACGGAATGTCAGAAATGCAGGTTGCAATCGCAGTACCGATCATCGCAGTCAGCTCCGGACGGCATGCCGGATCAACAGACATCACCATATTGTCCAGTGTCACATCGTTGCGGTAATCCTTCGGAAACAGCGGACGCATCGGGCGGTCAATCACACGGTCTGTCAGAACCGCATTCTCCGAAGCCTTGCCCTCTCTTTTGTTAAAGCCTCCCGGAATCTTGCCTACCGCGTAATACTTCTCTTCATATTCCACGCTGAGCGGGAAAAAGTCAATCCCGTCTCTCGGCTTCTCCGATGCTGTCGCGGTACACAGCACCGTCGTGTCTCCATAATGCATGAAAGCACATCCATTGGCCTGTGCTCCTACACGGCCGATATCAACGGTAAGCGTCCGGCCGGCCAGTTCCATTGAAAAACTCTTGTACATGATATTCTCCTTCTTCTTATTCGTCCATGCAGGCTGTCCATCAGACGTCCTGCCTTCTGATCTCACTGCCTGCCACGCTCCAAAATCCAGGCAGACACGAATCATAAAGAAAGACCATCACCAGCAAAAGCTCCGAAACTACTGAAAAACGGACAGGCGCGCTGTCCTCTTTTCAGTGGTCTCGGCCGTCACTGGATGAAAGTCTCTCCGGAAAGAGGGCGGATCGAAATCCGCCCTCTTTTTACTATTTACGGATGCCGAGTCTGGCAATCAGAGTACGATAGCCTTCCAGATCAGTCTTCTTCAGATACTCCAGCAGACCACGTCTCTTACCTACCATCTTCAGCAGACCACGTCTGGAATGATGATCCTTCGGATTCGCCTGAAGATGTGCGGTCAGCTCCTGAATCCGCGCAGTCAAAACCGCGATCTGTACCTCCGGTGAACCTGTGTCACCCGGTGTTCTCGCATACTCGTTAATAATAGCTGTCTTTTTTTCCTTGGAAATCATTGGTAAATCCTCCTGATATTTTTATAATCGCGCACTCGCGCAAACCGCCCCGCCTGTCCTTCCCATCGATCCGCCGCCAACTGAATCCTGTCAGTCATACAGCAATCTATGGTACTTATTCCTGCGGAGCAAGGACCGCCAGAAACCAGGAATCCGGTTGGAGCATCCGTGAACCCGGGCCTCGGCTGAACTCATACTGGACTAATATAGCACAAGTGTGAAAGAGCGTCAATCACTTTTTTGTTACCAGTTCAGAACACAGACATATGCCGCTTACGCGTCATATAGCCTTCGCAGAAGGCAGTCTGTGGCCTGTTATTCTGATTAATTTTCTTCCAGATAGTTTTCAAACTGCTCTGCGGACATCAGAATTTTGCGGGGTTTGGTGCCCTCCTCCGGTCCGACCACTCCGGCGTCTGAGAGCTGATCCATGATCCGTGCGGCGCGGTTGAATCCGATTTTGAACACACGCTGCAGCATCCCAATGGAGGCTTTGTCTTTTTCGATGATGAATTTTCCGGCATCCGCGAAGAGCTCATCAGTGTCCTCCGCGGTTTTTGCGGAGGCAGACGCCTGCTGCACCTTCGCGATCCGCTGTTCGATCTCCGAGCTGCCCGCAAAGCTGCTGTTGCTGTTTTTCAGAAAATCAACCACATCTGAAACTTCCTCATCCGAAACGAACGCGCCCTGTACACGGGCAGGCTTCTGATATCCCTGCGGGTAAAAGAGCATATCTCCTTTTCCAAGCAGCTTTTCCGCGCCGTACATATCAATAATGGTGCGGGAGTCCACGCCGGAGGATACGGAAAAGGCAATTCTCGATGGCATGTTTGCCTTGATCAGTCCGGTAATGACATTGACGGAAGGGCGCTGGGTCGCGATGACCAGATGAATGCCCGCCGCCCGCGCCAGCTGCGCCAGACGGCAGATGGAATCCTCTACCTCCCCGGGAGCCACCATCATCAGGTCGGCGAGCTCGTCCACGATAATGACAATCTGCGGCAGCTTCTCCGGTTTATCCGGATCATCCACATCCGCGAGCGCCTCGATTTTCTGATTGTAGCCCTTCAGGTCCCGGACTCCGACCTCCGCAAATTTCGCGTAACGATCCGTCATTTCTGCCACACCCCAGTTCAGAGCGCCGGCCGCCTTCTTCGGGTCCGTGACGACCGGGATAAACAGATGCGGAATACCATTGTAGACACTCAGCTCGACCACCTTCGGGTCGATCATAATCAGCTTCACCTCTTCCGGTTTTGCCTTATAGAGAATACTCATAATCAGCGTATTGATGCAGACCGACTTGCCGGAGCCGGTCGCGCCCGCAATCAGCAGATGCGGCATCTTCGCGATGTCGGAAACTACCACCTTGCCCGCGAGGTCCTTGCCGGTAGCAAAGGCCAACTTTGATTTATGATTCCGGAATTCATCCGATTCCAGCAGGTCGCGAAGAGGCACGACACTGTTCTCCGCGTTCGGCACCTCAATGCCAACTGCGGATTTTCCCGGAATCGGGGCCTCGATGCGGATGTCCGCGGCCGCCAGATTCAGCTTGATATCATCCGCGAGTGCGACGATCCGGCTGACCTTCACGCCCTGCTCCGGCAGAAGCTCATAGCGGGTCACGCTCGGCCCGCAGCTCACATTTGTCACCGTCACATGCACTCCAAAGCTATTCAGCGTCTGCTGAAGCTTTGCGGCAGTCTGTCGGATTTCCTGCTCCTGTCCCTTTTTGGATTTACCGGTTCCCTTTTTCAGAAGCTCCAGCGGCGGATACACATACTCCGGCCGAATCGTTTTCGCGGCCTCCGCCGCTTCCGCTTCTACAGAAGCGATGCCTTCCGCGATCTCCTGCTGGGAAGAACGGGGGTTCCGCTTTATCTTGCCGCTGGCGCTGCCTGCCTCCTGCCCTGCTTCCGGACCGGCGGCGGGCTCACTATCCTGTACATTTTCCCTGGTGCTCTCCGCCCCGGGAGACTGCTCCTTTTCCCGGTTTTCACGTAAATCCGTCTCCGCTCCCGGGTGTGTTTCCCCGGAATCCTCCGTGCGTTCTTCCTCATCGACTCCTTCGATATGCAGCGGAAAAATTTCCCGTTCCGGCTCCGGTGCCGCCGCCCGGACTTCCGCCTTATGCCGGTCTGTGTGATTCTCTTTCTCTAAATTAATATAATTCGTCTCGTCCTTTGCTTTCTCTTCCACTTCTGCGGGAGCGTCCCCTCCGGATGTACGCCTGTCCCCCTTCCTGGAATCGCGGCCTGCAGCCGGGTCATACGCTTTTGGAAGGATCTCATGTACTTCCGCTCCGACCTGCCCCGGCTCCCCGGTGATCCTGGTATTGGTCGTTACGCCGCTGGCATAGCGGTGGTGCCGCCGGTCGCCGGTCGATTCCATAAACATCATGGAAACATCAAGCTGCCGTTCCTCCGACGCAGCCGGACGCACGTTTTTCCTTACCTTTTTATTTTCGCTGGTATACTCTGTCTCAAAAGTTGCTTCCAGATTCTGCGTCGAGACCTGCAGAGGAATCTCAGAAGACACCGCCATACGTTCCTGTCTGAGGCCGCGCCTCATCCCGGGCTCTCCATTCGCTGCCGTGTCGCCAGAGAATTCCTGTGTTCTGTCACGCTCTGCTCGGTTCTGCTCCTCAAATTGCTCCCATTCCCGTCTCTTTTTCTGCTCTTTCCTTCGCCGCTCGGAGGATTCCTTCGCGGACTGATAGACCCGGTCTCCCTGCCTTTTTACGCCGCCGATCAGAGACTTCTGCGTCACCAGCACAAGTGCCACCAGAGCGAACACGCCAAGCAGAACCGCGACTCCTGCCGCACCAAGAGCCGGTGCCAGAAAATAAACCACAGTACCGCCCACAACACCTCCGCCCGTCTTGCCAGTCGCGCAGCGCGCATAGAGCTTACCGAGATGGTATACGCCGTCATATTTGTCTTCCATCAGAGCCGCAAAGCAGCACAGGCACAGGTAAAATACCGTGCAGCCGCCAAATTTGATTCCTGCCAGCCGGTTCCCGTGATTGGAAATCCAGAACGCGCATGCCAGAAATAAAAGCAGGGGAAATACCCATGCGCAGGCGCCAAAAATGCCAAAGCAAACATCCGATATCACATTGCCAACGTATCCGCCGATTCCAAAAAAACTGATAAAAATAAAGACGCACACAGCCAGAACCAGCCAAAGTAGAGCTTCCCGCGCAAGCAGAGGATTCGCCTGCGTCCTTTCGCCCTCCCATGCGGATTCCAGGTCATCGAACTGCGAAACAGAGGCAGCCGTATTTGTTTTTGTCCTGCGGCTGCCATTGTTTGTCGTTGTCTTTGAAATTTTCGCTGAATTGGCTTTCGTTACATTTGACTTTGCCGTACTCGTCTTCGTGTCTGACTTTGTCGTACTCGTCTTTTTATTTGATTTTGAAGCCGTGGCCTTCTTCTGCGTATCCGCGCCCACGGTCTTTTTTGACGCGTTTGATGCCAAACCAGATATTCCCCTTTCTCTCAGGCTGTGCTGAGAATTCTGTCACCTGCGCTCCCTGTATCTGGCGATACCGTATGCAGAAATTCTTTCACAGAAGAAAATTCCCCGCAATCGCAATCAGGCCGACAATCGTACAATATACGGAAAACCAGGCAAACTTCTTGTTCCGTACCACCACCAGCATCGTCTTGATGCAGATATAACCAACAATTGCCGCAGACACCATACCAGCGACATAGATACCGACCTGAGACATCTCAACCGGCTCTGCAATCACATCCTTAATCTCCAGTACCGCAGCGCCCATAATCGCCGGAATAGATAAAATAAAGGAATACTTCACAGCAAAACGGCGGTCCATCCCGCACAGCAGGCAGACAGCAATCGTCGTTCCGGAACGGGAAAGTCCCGGCAGAGTCGCGCACCCCTGGGCCGCGCCAATGATCAGCGCATCCCGATAGCTGATATCCCGCGGCAGCTTATTGCCCTCCCGCACCGTATCTGCCATTAACAGGAGAACCGCTGTGATCAGCAGGCAGATGCCGGGGATCAGCAGCGTCTCGCTCGCATCCGAAATCAGATCCCCGCCCACTACGCCGATCACGCCGGTCGGAACCGTCGATACCAGAACCAGAACCACAAATTTCCGATAGCTGTTATGAACGATTTTCTTATATTTCAGAGAAGTCTTATGTATCTTATTCAGCAGGAAGGTCTTCAGATTCGAGCAGATATCCACGAACATGAACACCGCCTCACAAATCATCTTCCAGATATCCTTGCGGTATACCACAAAAACAACCAGTAATGTTCCCACATGAAGCAGGATATCAAAAAGCATCCCGCCATCCGTTTCTATATGAAACATGTTTTCCAAAATAGCCAGATGACCAGAGCTGCTGACCGGAAGGAATTCCGTCAGTCCCTGTACAATTCCAAGAAAAATAGACTGTAAAACTGTCATAACTGCCTCCGAAATCAGATTGATAACGCTTCCGGACAGACTGCCCCGAAACGTCACAAGGTAATATATGGATATGCCCACCCGCTCATTATAGCAGAGAATTCAGCAAGGCACAAGGAAATTTTGCCGCCAGATTCCGGGCAGCCGATCGCATAGATTCAGGTCACACCCTGACCGGATTTACGTTATTCCACCCTTACAGGCGTGACCAGTAACATCTCATATTCAGCGCAGCTGATGCGCGTTCGGATTCTGAACCGTAATCAGGTGATACAACTTCTTCAATGCCTCGCCGATACCGCCCACTTCATTGATCAGTCCCTCGCGGACCGCCTCCGCACCGACCAGGATTGTTCCGAGGTCTTTTGTCAGAATTCCCGTGTCCAGCATCATCTCCTCGAGGCGCTCCATGGTTGCTGTCGAGTGATCACAGATGAATCCCAGAATGCGATCCTGCATCTGTCTGAAATAATCATAGGTCTGCTGCGCTCCAATGACCGTTCCGCTCATGCGCACCGGATGGATGACCATCGTCCCGGTTTTTACGATAAAAGAATAATCCGTCGAAACCGCAATAGGCACACCGATGGAATGGCTTCCCCCAAGCACAAGGGAAACGGTCGGTTTGCTCAGAGACGCAATCATCTCCGCAATTGCCAGTCCGGCCTCCACATCTCCGCCCACTGTATTCAGAAGAATCAGCAGGCCGTCAATATCCGGACTGTCCTCGATCGCTGCCAGCTTTGGCAGCACGTGTTCGTATTTGGTTGTCTTTGAATGATTGGGAAGACACTCATGTCCCTCAATCTCCCCGATGACGCTCAGCAGATGAATCCGCCCGTGCAAAGTCACCTCTCCGGTATCCCGGATCGCTTCCCGCTGCTCCTTTTCCTGTCTGCTCTGTTCTTCGGTGCTCTCCTGCTGTTCTTTTTCCGGCTGTTCCTGTCTCATCATTTCCGCCGCTCCTTCCTCGCATTCTGGCGGATTCGCAGCTTCCGCTGCAACCATTTCATCGCCAACTGCTATCAGTATATCCGGAAAATGAGATTTCATACACGCCTGTGTAATCGAGCAGGATGCGGCTGGCCGAATCCTGCTCGCCTTATGCATAAAGAGGTTAACTATTCAGAACAGCAAGCCGCAGGTCTACGCTCCGCTTCGGTCGTCGCTAACGCATCATATGTCTGTGGCCTGTTCTGAACTGTTACAAAAAAAGAACATCAGTCTCCCGCACTGGAAAACTGATGCCTGTGTTATCCTGGATCATTTCGAAAATATTTCTTTTGCAGCGTATGTACCATCTCCGTGTAATGTTCCCGGCATGCCTCATTCTGCCCCGCTTCGATCATGGAAATACAAGGGGCAAGCCACTCCTCCCAGATGGAATAATAGACCGCGCCGGAATCCGGCTGCTGGTCTATGTGCTTCACAATGCTCGGAGCCACGTCATAATACTCCTGAATCAGCTCCTTGCCGCCGGGACTGTCGGCAAGGTAGGTGTCGCGGTATTCACGGAGCGTTTTCAGCTCATAGCAGTCGTCCGGCTTATCAAATGTGCGGCAGACCGCTGTCGTGATGTAGCACCAGGTCTTGTGAAAGCCCCCCTCGATGGTCCTGTAGTCCGCGGCTTGCAGATTGGTCTTCGGGAAGCTGCGTTTCCAGGCTTCGGTCATCGCATCCGCCAGAGGTCTGGAGGAATCCCCATGAAATTCCAGCACCATCGGCAGCACAAAAACCGCCATCGTCATATTCAGATCCATCTGAAGGTGTTCTTTTTTATTCTTCCGGGAACAAGCATCCACCTTCTCCCTGGCGTATGCGGCAAGCGCCTCCGCGAGAGCAGTCAGATACTGCTCCTGGTCCTGGGCCGTATGGTACGCTTTTTCAATCGCGTCAAAAACAGAAATACGCTCCTGGTACATGCGCTCGAAGGCATCGGTGTAAGTCTTTTTCTGAAAAAGCTGCATCACATCATCGTCCCCGCAGCAGTCAAGAAGCTTCTGTATCCCTTCGATTTCGGACAGTTCCTCTATCATTCCGCATCATCCTTTATAAAAGAGTAAAGTAACGGACCGGTGTTCCGCCGGCCTTACGCTTCATCCAGATTCGTGTAGACCGCCTGCACATCGTCATCATCGTCCAGCAGATCCAGCGTACGGTTCAGCTGTCGGATATCGGTCTCATCCGTCAGCGATACGTAAGTCTGAGGAATCATCGTAACCTCCGCAGATGCCATCGGGATTCCCTGATCCTCCAGCGCCTGACGAACCGTGCTGAAATCATCCGGGTCCGTAAGGACCTCAAAGCTGTCCTCTTCCTCAGAGAAATCCTCGGCCCCGGCGTCCAGAGCCATCATCATCAGATCATCCGGATCCATCTCACATTCCTCACGGTCGATGACAATCTGCCCTTTTTTATCAAACATATAGGAAACACAGCCCTGCGTGCCAATCGTACCGCTGCCCTTGGTAAAAGCATTCCGCACATTGGAGTAGGTACGGTTCTTATTATCCGTCAGAGCCTCGACAATAATCGCGATGCCGCTGGGACCATATCCTTCATAGGTCACATACTCATAATTCACAGAACCCATCTCACCGGCTGCTTTTTTGATGCCGCGGTCAATGGTATCATTCGGCATATTATTTGCCTTTGCTTTTGCAATCACGTCGCGCAGACGGCTGTTGTTGGCCGGGTCCGGTCCTCCTTCTTTCACCGCCACCGCGATCTCACGGCCGATAATGGTAAATACCTTTCCCTTCGCGGCGTCATTTTTCTCCTTTTTGTGCTTAATATTCGCAAATTTTGAATGTCCTGACATAACGAATATACTCCTTCTTTCAATTTCACTGGATAAGCTTCGCAGCCCGTTTTTCAGCCCTTCCGCTGTCTAAACGATACATCCGGGTGAATCCAGCATTGTTAGAATAGCATTTTCCCATTCTTTCGTCAAGAGCAACATGGAGCTTATGTAAGCAGCTCCAGTCCGTTTTTCATGCTGCCACAGGCGATTCGGGTACGTCCCTGCGGCTGCGCGTGCATCTCCGGCATCAGCTGCAGCTCCAGACTGATTTTCAATGCCTTATCAACCCGCTCCAGGAGCTCATAGTCCACATGACAAACCCAGTCCTTGAGACGTTTTTTATCAATGGTACGCAATTGCTCCAGCAGGATCACGGAATCCTTCACAATCTGGTATCTTCCGGCCTCGATCTCCACATGCGTCGGGAGCTTTGCCTTGTTCATCTTAGACGTAATGGCTGCGCAGATCACCGTCGGGCTGTGACGATTTCCCACATCATTCTGTATGATCAATACCGGGCGAATCCCGCCCTGTTCCGATCCAATCACCGGTCTCAGATCCGCGTAATAAATATCACCTCTTCGAATATTCACACCATCACACTCCTATATACAAAAGATTTTGGTAAAAGTATTCCCCCGATTCTTTCGTATATACATGCGACTTTAAAAAAGGCAACGATTCCTTTCCATGCTGTTATCTGCATTTTCAGACACGTTACCCGCAATACACCCTCGGCACCCGTTTGCCGATATCACAGACAAATTCATACGGGAACCGACCAGAAAGCGTTCCGAGCTCATCTACCGTGATCTCATCCGCTCCATCCTTTCCCATCAGAGTCACTTCATCCAGAATATGTACATCCAGACCCGTCACATCAACCATAAACTGGTCCATACAGACACGGCCAAGGATTTTCGCGCGTTTTCCGCCGATCAGCACACTGCCCTGATTGCTCAGAGAACGCGGATAACCATCGCCATATCCGACCGGCACAGTGGCCACCTCCATCTCATGATCGGATACAAAGGTGCCGCCATAGCTGACCGGTGTCCCGGCCGGAATTTTCTTACAGTAAACCACATGCGATTTCAGTTCCATCACCGGAGAAAGGCGATTCTTTTCCCGATCCATCTCATCGGATGGATAAATTCCATAAATCGTAATACCCGCGCGCACCAGATCCATATTTGCCTCCGGCAGCTCCAGGATCCCGGCGCTGTTGGAACAGTGACGCAGAAATCCGTGCACGCCTGCCTCCTCCAGCCGGTCGCAAAAGGCAGAAAAACGCATCATCTGCTCTCTGGCAGCACGTTTCTCCCGCTCGTCCGCCCTCGCGAAATGGGTGAAGACGCCCTCAATAAAAACAGAATCCAGACCGGCGATCGCCAGAGCCGTATCCAGGCCCTCCTGCGTATCTCCCACACCAATCCGGGACATTCCCGTGTCCACTGCCAGATGAACCGGAAACCGTCTCTTTGCCCTGTCTGTTTCCGGACAAATGCCCTCATTCACGGATGCGCCGGCAGCAGATGCGGCCATGTCGAATTCGCGGGCCATTTCAACCGTAAAGACGGTCGGGCGGACCCCATGTTCCGCCATCCAGGCATAATCCTCCGCAAAGGTATAGCCCAAAACAAGGATCGGCTTCGCAATGCCCGCTTCCCTGAGCGCTCTCGCCTCCGATACGGCGGCTACCGCATACCCCCAGATATATTCATGAGGCTCCAGCATCTGCGCAATCGGAACCGCACCGTGTCCGTATCCATCCGTCTTAATCACCGCCACCATCCGGACACCTTCACGCAGATTCTCCCTCATGACACTAAAATTCCGCTCAATCGCGTCCATATGTATATACGCGGTCACTCGATTATGTTTTTTCATCTGTCTCTCATTACCTTTCCCACCGCATCGGCGATATCACCGGCCATCATCCCATATGCCCCCAGTTCATCCCTCGCCGCATCACCGGCCAGGCCGTGCAGATAAACGCCCAGCGCCGCGGCATCAAAAGCTGGCATTCCCTGCGCCAGCAGGCCGCAGAGCACACCAGAGAGCACATCCCCGCTTCCGGCCACCGCCATCCCGTGATTGCCAGAGGTGTTGAGATATACCTGCTTTCCATCCGACACCACTGTCCGCGCATCCTTCAGCACACAAATCACTTCACAGGTCTTCGCAAAGCGCTGCGCCGTTCCGATCAGATCCGCGGAAATTGCCTGCTTCTCCCTCCCGGCAAGCCGCGCCATCTCCCCGATATGCGGAGTAAGGACCACCTTGCCGCGCAGGGAATCCGGTACAGCCCGGGAGCGTTTTTCCTGGCCGTCCCCGGTAAGCACAGCAGATCCGGTCTGTTCGCCCGCGGCAGCTTCTCCGGCCGGAATATCCGCAGGGAAGTGCGCCGCAAGGAGGTTCAGGGCATCCGCGTCCATCACGAGAGGCTTCGCGCAGTGACGCAAAACATATTCCAGCAGCTCCCATGCATCCGCAGAGGTTCCCAGTCCCGGGCCAATCCCGACCACATCCGACCAGGCAAGTGCTTCCGCCAGGCGTTCCAGATTCCTTCCGCCCGGCTCCCAGGTCGTCACCATAGCTTCCGGAAGCGCTGTCTGTATCACAATCCGGTTGCAGGCAGCTGTAAACACCCGCACCATGCCGCAGCCGCTCCGAAACGCCCCGCGCGCTGAAAGAACGGCGGCTCCGCTCATCCCTTCGCTGCCTGCGATCAGAAGTACCTTTCCGTAGGTTCCCTTATGGGAAGCAGGACTGCGCTTCGGCAATCTGGACAGGTCCTGCCTGGTATATGTAAAAATATGCGGAGAGCTTCCCTGCGCGTTCGCAGCAGACATTTCCCCGGTATCCGCCGCAGCCTCCTTCCAGCCAACCGGAATCCCGATGTCTCTGCAGACCAGACGTCCACAGTACTCCGCGCCCGGATACAGAACCTGCCCCGGCTTGCGTGCCGCAAAGGTAACCGTCAGGTCCGCGCGCACCGCACATCCGAGCACCTGTCCGCTATCCGCACTTAGTCCGGACGGAAGGTCCACCGCCACCACCTGCGCGGCCTGCGCGTTGATCCACGCGACGGCTTCCGCGTACCGGCCCTCCACTGCCCTGGAAAGTCCAATGCCAAACATGGCATCCACTATAGTAGTATATTCAGCAGCCGGAAAATTACTGTTGATTTTCAATCCGCAATTTTCACAGATCTGCCGCTGTAATGCGGTCTCTTTCGTCACGGAAGTCTCTCTTCCGACAAACCAGACATCCACCTGACGCACCCGTTCCGTCTTCGTATCAGGCATGCCAGAAGGATACGCACAGGAATGCTCCTGTTTCTTCCAGCCCTCCGGTGTATAAGCGAGCATCCTGGCTGCCGCAAAGCCATCCCCGCCATTATTTCCGGACCCGCAGACCACCAGCACCTTCGACAAATCCAGCGATGCCTGTTCCATCTCATCCACAACAGCCATCGCCGCGCGTTCCATCAGTACCGCGGATGGGATGCCAAGTCCGATCGTCCGCGCATCGCACGCCTTCATCTGCTGCGCATTCAGCAAAAGTTCCATCCGTCAAAGCCTCCCGTCGTCCCGCTCAAAGCATCTATTTTTCCGCCTTCCGGTGGTTCAGATCATAAGAGAGCTGCATCAGGCTCTCCGAGAGGTGAACATTTTCCACCACCACATCATCCGGCACCTTCAGGTCCGTATGCGCAAAATTCCAGATCGCCTTTACCCCATTCTCAATCAGAACCGGCAAAACCGCCTCTGCCCCTTCCCTTGGAAGAGTCAGCGCTGCGATCTGTATCTCATTTTCCGCCAGAAATCCAGGCATCTCCTCCGTCATCCGGATCGGAATCCCCCGAACCAGCGTTCCCTCCAGCTCCGGATTAATATCAAAGATGCCCTTGATGGAGAAGCCGCGCTTTTCAAATTTCACATAATTCGCAATCGCCTGCCCCAGACGGCCGCCGCCGACAATTACCATATTATAAGTCTTGTCCAGACCGAGGATTTTCCCGATCTCATTGTAAAGGTATTTGACATTATAACCGTATCCCTGCTGGCCGAAGCCGCCGAAATTATTCAGATCCTGGCGAATCTGAGAGGCGGTCACATTCATCAGATCACTCAGCTCATTGGATGAGATCCGCTCCACCTTCGCGCTGATCAGATTTCCCAGATATCGATAATACCGCGGCAGCCTCTTTACTACCGCCTTTGAAATTTCATGTTCAGACACACTGATTCCTCTTTCTAAAAAAATATATCATACCTGTTCAGAAACGCAGAAAATCCCTGTCCGTTCCCGGATCATTCTGATAATTCTTCCCATTTTTCATAAAGGGCTTCCAGCTCTTCCGCCACAGAAGCTTTTTCACCGGTCAGCTCCATGCACCGCGCTACGTCAGTAAAAACCGCCTCCTGCGAAAGAAGTGCATCGATCTCCCGGTCGCGTTCTTCCAGCTTCGCGATGCGCTCTTCCGTCCGTTTCAATTCGTTTTGCTGCCGCCGCTTCTTCGCCTGCTCCTCTTTGCTGCGCGCCCAGTCCTCCCTGGAAGAGGAAGGCGGACGTTCATCCTTCACAGATACAGAAGCAGCCGCTCCGGAAAGCTCTCCGACTTTTTCCAGATAATAATCATAATTCCCGATATAGTTGAACAGCGTCTGGTTTTTCAGCTCCAGGATACGCGTAGCCGTCTGATTGATAAAATAGCGGTCGTGAGACACATAAAGAACCGTCCCCGTATAATTGCGCAATGCCTCTTCCAGAATCTCCTTCGACGTAATATCCAGGTGGTTCGTCGGCTCATCAAGGATCAGAAAATTGGCATTCGAAAGCATCAGCCTGGCCAGAGACAGGCGTCCGCGCTCCCCGCCGCTGAGCTCGCTGATCCGTTTGTAGACATCGTCCCCGGTAAACAGAAAAGAGGCCAGGAGATTGCGAATCTCTGTCTCCGTCATATCCGGGTAAACATCCGAAATCTCCTCAAACAGTGTCTTTTCCATATGCAGAAGCTGATGCTCCTGGTCATAATAACCGATCTGGACGCGGCTGCCGAGGGTAATCTGCCCCGCATTCGCGTCCTCCAGCTCATTGATGATCTTCAGAATGGTCGTCTTGCCGGTTCCATTGTCGCCGATCACCGCCACCTTCTCCCCCCGCCGGATCTCAAAATTCAGATCCGAAAACAGAGGATTGTTCGGGTAGGATTTTGCCAGATGCCGTACCTGCAGCACATCATTTCCGCTGATCTCCCGCGGAGAAAACCGCAGATGCATGTCTGCCTTTACCTCAGACGGCTTTTCCAGCACTTCCATCTTGTCCAGCATTTTTTCCCGGCTCTCCGCGCGCTTGATGGACTTCTCCCGATTGAAGGACTTCAGCTTCGCAATCACCGCTTCCTGATGACGGATCTCCTGCTGCTGATTCAGATAGGCCTTCCACTGAATCTCACGCAGCTGTGCCTTTTTCTGCGCATATGCGCTGTAATTCCCGTCAAAGCTCATCACATGGCCATTGTCCAGCTCCACGATTTTTGTGACGACACGATTCAGAAAATAGCGGTCATGCGCAACAATCAGAACCGCCTTATCATAATTCTGCAGATAAGTTTCCAGCCAGGCGATGGAATTCAGGTCCAGATGGTTCGTCGGCTCATCCAGAAGCAGGATATCCGGCTCGGTCAGCAAAAGCTTGCCTAACGCCACCCGGGTCTTCTGCCCGCCGGAAAGAGTACAGATCTGTTTTTCAAACTCTTCCTCCGTAAAGCCAAGACCCTTCAGCACACCGGCCACCTGGCTGCGGACCGCGTAGCCATTCCGGTTCTCAAACTCCGTCGATACGCGGTTATAGCGCTCCATAAGCGCATCCATATCCTCTGCCGAAAACGGCTGTTCCCGGTTCTCTCCCGGTACTGCTGCCGTCTCACCGCGCACTTCCGGAAAATGCCGCATCCGCTTCTCCATCTGGCGAAGACTGCTCTCCATATCCAGCAGATCACGCTTTACCTCCAGCAGCTCCGAATAAATCGAAGCCGTACTGTTCACATCCTGATGCTGTCTGAGATATCCCAGCGTCTTTCCCTTTGAGATCGAGATCACACCCTGATCCGGCTCAAGCTCTCCCGCGATCATGCGCAGGAGCGTCGTCTTCCCGGCTCCGTTGATGCCGACAATCGCGGCCTTCTCCCGGTCTTCCATATGAAAAGACGCACCGGAGACAATCACATCCGTGCCAAAAGACTTTGCAATATTCTGACATGAAAGTATCATTGTGAAACGATTCCTCTCCCACCCTTAATTCCAAAACTCAGCGATCGCCTTCTTCGACGCGCGCCCGTACCAGAGGACGAGCACGATGAAAATGATCATCGCCGCCATCGAGACATACATATTATAAGCGCCGAGCAGGTCCTGCATCAGGCTGATCAGGCCGCAGACCGTAGCCGCAATGCCAAAGAGCAGCTGCTTCGTGCCCATCGCCTTTATGTATCCCTTCTGGTCCTTACAGCGCTCGATCGGCAGCTCCTTCGGCAGCATCAGGTTTTTCCGCAGCTCCTTCGTCGTCACCATGAAAATGTACTGTGCAATCACATAGATGCCGCAGATCGTCACAAAGATATCAATCATGATATAAAATACACTATCTGACAATTCATCGTCCCCTTTCGACTCGATGTGGCTGATGACCGCATCCGAACCAGTTTCCCTTACGTTCGGCTTCTGCAAGTGCGGTCTGTCCTGTTATCTTTTCTTTATGATAAAAGGAAACGCTTCACTGCCGCTTCCATTTCATCCTTCTCAATCACAGTATCGTGAAGCACCGGCGCGTTCCGGATTTCCTCGATCGCGCGCGGGACGGCAGTCCCTGCGAGCTTCTGCAATTCATCGATCAGCGCAAAGTCGTCCATCACGCCATATTTCTCTTCATCAATCGCCGTCATCACACTGCGTGCGAATTTATACGGGCTCGCGGTGGAAGCGATCACCACCGGCACACTGCCGCATTCCCCGGCGAAGCGATTGTGATAAACGCTCGAAGCCACCGCGGTATGCGTATCCAGGATATAGCCGGACTCCTCATAGACACGGCGAATCTCCGCAAATGTCTGCTCCTCTGTCGCATAGCCTCCCGCAAAATCACACATCTGCGCCCGCATCTCTTCCGTAACCGTATAGCGGCCGGATTCGGACAGCTGCCGCATGAGGGCGGCATTCGCTGCCGCATCCCGCCCGGACGCATGATAAATCAGACGCTCCAGATTGCTGGAGATCAGGATATCCATGGACGGAGAGGAGGTCAGTACGAATTCCCGGTTCCGGTCATAGACGCCGGTCTCAAAAAAGTCAAACAGAACCTTATTCTCATTCGAGGCACAGATCAGCTTTCCGATCGGCAGTCCCATATTTTTCGCATAGAAAGCAGCCAGAATGTTGCCGAAATTGCCGGTAGGAACCACAACGTTCATCGGTTCCCCCGCGCTGAGTCTTCCATCCTTTAGCAGGCGCCCGTACGCGTATACATAGTAGACAATCTGCGGCACCAGACGGCCAATGTTAATGGAATTCGCAGAGGAAAAACAAAATCCCTGCTCCCGCAGCTCCTGAGCGAGCGTTTTGTCCGCGAAAAGGCGCTTTACGCCACTCTGCGCATCGTCAAAATTCCCCAGGATGCCGATCACACAGGTATTGGCCCCCTTCTGGGTCACCATCTGCTTTTCCTGCACCGGGCTGACCCCATGCTTCGGATAAAAAACAATAATCCTCGTACCCGGGACATCTGCAAACCCGGCCAGCGCCGCTTTCCCGGTGTCGCCCGAGGTCGCGGTCAGAATCACAATCTCATGTGTCTCATGATTCTTCTTCGCCGCGGTCGTCATCAGATACGGCAGAATCGAGAGCGCCATGTCCTTAAAGGCAATCGTCGCGCCGTGAAACAGCTCCAGATAATGAGCGTCTCCCGCCGTGTGAAGCGGTGCAATCTCCTCCGTGTCAAATTTATCATCATAAGCGCTGCGAATGCAGTCCTTCAGCTCTTCCTCGCTGTAATCCGTCAGGAACTGCTTCATCACCGCATATGCCGTCTCCTGATAAGACATCCCGGCCAGAGAAGCAAGCGGCGTATCCAGTTCCGGGATCCGCTCCGGGACATACAAGCCCCCATCGTCCGCCAGTCCCTTCAGAATCGCCTGAGAGGCTGTCACCTGGTTTCCGGCATTTCTCGTGCTGTTATACATTAAATCCATAGCTGTAATCATCCTTTACCTGTTCATATTCTTCCCGGTTTCGTTTCCGTATGTTCCCACACGTCCTTCGAAGCCTAAGCCTTATAATAACACATGAAAAAAGCTGTTGCAATGAAAATGCAACAGCTTTTTTCAAAAATCAGTCAGCGCGTCCTATCCGTTCACGCTGCTCTGATATGTGTAGAAATCATGCCCTCCGTATGTAAAAAGCCATACCAGGCTGGAATCGAACCAGCTCAGCTTTGACGTATCTGCGGCATCCCGCGCCACAAAAAACAAAGCTCCCTCCGAATAATCCTCACCCGCCAGAACGCGCTCCACCGCTTCAATCGTCTCCTCCGTCACCGTGCAGGAATAAATCCGCCCGTCCGAAGTCGGCTGAAACTGTGCATCCTCCCAGACTACATCATAAATCGTATCCGGGAAGTGAGAATCCTTCACGCGATTCAATACCACGCTGGCCACCAGCATCTTGCTCATCGTATCCTCGCCGGTAGCCTCCGCCTCCACAATCTGCAGCAATGTATAGTAATCGTCCGACGACATCTGGTTATCCAACACCATCTGCTGGGCAAGATACCCCAGCTGCCTCGCCGTCGATGAAGCCTGCGAAAACGTGGACTTGCGGATCGCTCTTCTGTCTACACCGCTGGCTCCCGCCAGCACTTCTTCCTCTGAATCTGCCACACGAATCACTCTGGTCACATCCGAATATCGCTCCATATCAGCCACGCCATTCACAAGGCCCATCAACCCGGCCTGGATCTCCTGACCGACTCCATCCTCCGAGGCAGAACTGACGGCATAAACCACCTGGCTGTGACCTCCAAAATTCAATTCAGAAATCATCCATGTGATACAGCCTACCAGGAAGGTGCCAAGCAGCAACAGCGCAGCCGCCCTCAGACATCGCCAGATCTTCATGAGACGAATCAAAGTCTTTTCCCCGTTTACTAACAGCATATAAACTCTCCCGTGCATAAATTTCGATCTGTCTCCCCAGGAAGATCGATTTGTGCCCCTTATTGTTTATACCCGCCGCTTTCACGTAGCTCTATTATAAATGGTCACTCTCCATATGTCAACAGTTTTTCATAAATTTGTAATATTTTCCTTTGACATCGCTCGTCTTATTTTTTTATTTTTATGGCGTTTTTTCCTTTAAATTTGTTTTACTTTTGAAATCGCGTCTCTTTTTTCAGATTTTTCAAAAAATATACCACTTTGCAACATCGATGAAAGAATCAAAAGAAGCCTTAATTTTTAAGTTTTTTCGGGTTATTCTGTCCTTCTTCATCATTTCTTTTTCTTTTCGTAATATTTTGT
>JAJQCQ010000005.1:24884-30642 GCA_021202635.1 Lachnospiraceae bacterium
TTTCGTAATATTTTGTCGATTTTTCAATTGTACCAGGAATCGAGCAGGAAGATTTTCTCCCTACTCGCCCGCGCTGGCCGCGTCTGGCGTTAGCCAGAAATATTCCCTGCGCGACCGTGCGCATTAAAAAATACCAGATACCGTGCCTCGTATCTGGTATTTCGTTACAGGTCACACCACAGCCAACTTTACTGTCGTACTTTTTTTCTCTCATATTTCAGGAAATAATATTCAATGTCAAAATACGTCTGCTCCTCACTGTCCGCTGTAATCTCCCACTCTCCGTCCTCATCCAGGTTCGGGAAGAACGCGTCCGCCTCATACTTTTCCTGAATTTTCGTAATATGCACGGTATCACAGAACGGTAAAAACTGGCGGTAAACACTCTCACCGCCGATGATGTAAACGTCCCTGCTGCGGTAATGCTCCACTTCCTTTAACACCTCATCCACAGAATGAAGAACAAGGGCATTTCGAACCCGATAGTCCGGATTCGATGTCAGAATCAGATTCGTCCGCCCAGCCAGCGGCAGGCCATTGGGAAGGCTTTCCAGCGTCTTTCTTCCCATCACCACCACCTTGTTCATGGTCATTTCCCGAAACGATTTCAGATCGGCCGGAATCTGCACCAGCAGCTTCCCCTGACAGCCGATCCCCCAGTTCTCATCTGCTGCCGCAATTAAATTCATCGCGTATCCCTTCCTTATTTATCACTTGTGCTTCATGCATGATTCGGCACAATTTGCACATGTTACTATGTAACCGCTTCCAGAGCTTCCGAACAGCCGGCCAGGCTAATACAAAAGCTTTGTCAGCGAGGTATCCTCCGCGAATCCGGAGGCATTATACAGAAACAGGATATCCGTGTATCCGCCTTCACTGATCAGAGCACTCAGCTCCTGATTATAATAGCGGATATCCAGCACATCAATCTCGTCAAATTCAGAAAGCAGAAAAGGTACAAAACAGTGCGCATACGAATCCTTGATCACCAGAATTCTCCGCCCGGTACCCGCCCGTGTCGTGATCTGTGTAAGCGCGTTATTTCCCCCGAAAAAGACATCGTATTTGCTCTTCGTATCCAGGGCAGAATAATCATAAAGCGAATAGGAAATCTCTCCGCTGCCATCCTTTTCCACCGTGTAATACGGGTCCTCCGGATCGAGATAGAGCTCAATCGAATCCATCACAGTATGAATCCCCAGCTTGGACTGAATCGTCCCCTCAAATTCCTCCGTCACCGTCACCACCTCATAGGAATCCGCGGACGGCACCGTATAGCCCTGCACCCCGGCCCAAGCCTGGTACACGTAAAACGCACCCAGTGTTTTCCAGTGATGGTCCGTGTGATAATAAATCTCTTCGGTACTGTGTTCCGAAAGGACCTGGCGCGCGTCAAACCAGACCGTTTCCCCGGCCGCAGCCGTCTCCACCGCTTCCCGGAGCATCTCCAGATACTCCTCCTCATCGTAAGGGCTCGCAAAAGCAGGCAGCTTATCGCGCAGGATGTCCACCGCATTCGGCACAATCATCACCGTCATATGGCCATCCGCGAACTGCCCGGCATATTCCTCCACAAACTGTGCCAGAAGCTGAAGGTTCGTCTCCGCCTGCGCAGAAGTAAAGGTACCGGTATGCGCCTCAATCAGGTAATCATCCTCCGCAAAATAAATGTCATTGCTCTGTGTCCGCCCCAGCATGCGCTCCGTACCCGTCTTTAAGGCAATCCAGTTATCCCGGAGGACAAACTGGTCCGTCAGATAATCCTCATAATCCGCCTCAAAGCTGCCGTCGAGCAGCGCCCCCAGGGAAAGCTCCGGCATCTGCGCCAGCGTGCGGTTCTCCGTCTCTGAATATTCCTCATCCGGCGCGAGGAGCGTCGCGATGGCAAAGCCGAAAATCAGGACAGCAAACAGGGTAATGATATTCCATGACTGTATTTTATTCATTTCATACTCCGTTCAATCATCGTAATCAGCCGGGGCCGGTTCCGCCGCTGTGCACACAGGTTTTCAAAATCGAAAATACAGGAACGGATTATACGACGCATCCACCAGCCAGGCCACAGAAAGCAGGAAAATTCCGACATACAGCAGCCCTCTCGCCGCCAGGACTGCCACATCATTTCCCTCGAAGCGGGCAAGAAACGCATTGCCCAGCTTCTTTGGAAGCTGCGTACACCCCACAATCAGAACAAACAGCAGCACCGCATTGTTCAGAAAAAGATAGACCGTCTCTGTATTCCACAGACCCGCGCCGAACCCGCCGAACAGCGCAGTCAGATACCGCAGGCTCTCGGAGAGATCGCCGAACATAAACAGGTTCCAGCCAAGCATCACAAAAAACATACAGTAAAGATGTCGCAGCACCCCCGGCAGCTTCTCCAGGGAAGAACCAAACACGTATTTTTCCAGCACCAGCAGGACTCCATAATAAACGCCCCAGGCGACAAAATTCCAGCTGGCGCCATGCCAGAAGCCGGTCAGCAGCCATACAATCATCAAATTCCGAATGTGGCGCCCTCTGCTCACGCGGTTGCCGCCAAGCGGAATATATACATATTCCCGAAACCAGGTACTCAGAGAAATATGCCATCTGCGCCAGAACTCCGTGATGCTTCCGGAGATGTACGGATAGTTAAAATTCTCCGGAAAATGAAATCCGAACATCTGCCCCAGACCAATCGCCATATCGGAATACGCGGAAAAGTCAAAATAAATCTGCAGCGTATAAGCGGCCAGACCCATCCAGACCGTCAGAACCGGCACCTCGCTCACCGTCAGAGCCGTAATCGTATCCCAGAGCTCGCCTGCATTGTTTGCCAGCAGCACCTTTTTGCCCAGACCGAGCAAAAAGCGGTGGACGCCCTGCGCAAACTCCTCCGGCGTCTCTCTCCGTCCGCGCAGCTCGGCGTCAATCGTCTTGTACTGAACGATCGGACCGGCAATCAGCTGCGGAAACATCACCACATAAGCGCCGTACGAAATCAGATTTTTCTGTACACGCGCCTCGCCGCGGTAGACATCAATCGTATACGACATCGTCTGAAACGTATAAAAAGAAATGCCGATCGGCAGTGCCAGGTTCAAAAGCTCCAGTCCGGCTCCTGTCAGCGTATTGACCGTACCGATGGCAAAATCCGCATACTTAAAAAAGGCCAGCAGCGAAAGGCTGACAGCCAGAGAAACAATCAGTGCATTCCTGGCGGCCTTCGGCCGTCCGCCCCTCTTCATCGCATCCACTGCGATGCCCCCGGCAAACGACACCAGGATCGTGACCAGCATCAGGATAATATAAACCGGCTCCCCCCATGCGTAGAATACCAGGCTGAACAGAAACAGCACCAGATTGCGTGCGCGGCGCGGAACCAGATAATAGCAAAGCAATACAGCCGGCAAAAACCGAAACAAGAACAGCAGGCTGCTAAAGACCATGCCTTTTCCCCTTTCTCAGAATCCGTAGGATTCCAGAAGCTCCTCCGCCGCGTCCGTGTCATCACAGACACAGAGCACCGTATAAACGCCTGTGCTCTTGATAATCGCCGTCTCCAGTCTGGCCGCTTCGCTCTCATTGTAAGAGGTATAGAGCTCGATCTGATTATCCACACGCGTCTGCATGCCGCTCTCCACATCCGCCGTGCCATCGGTATCCGTACTCTCAATCACCGCGATCTCACAGGAAGTAGCCCCGGAGCTGGCATAGGCTACCGCGGAAGCCACATTCTCCTCGTCCAGATAATAAATAGACGGCACAAGCGAGGAAGCCGTCTCGCTCAGTGAATCCGACGTCACCGTCTCCAGCAGCGCTTCCGCCAGCTCAGAAATCTCAATAGTCACCGTCTCGTCATTTTTCGTATCCGAGCCGCAGGCCGTCAGCGAAAACGCCAGCGCCGCCGCGCAAATGATAGCCGTTATTTTTCTCATAATAGTAATTTCTCCTCTTTTTCTGTTATTCCACTACGTTTTCAACCCTCGCCGGGTGGCATCCCACACTTCGTGTGGGATAAGCCCTGACCACAGTCGGGTTGTGACCAGCAGCGTTATTCTTCTGTCTCATCTATGTCTTCCGCACTCACATAATGGGTCTTCATATAGTTCAGCATCACTTTACAGTACTCCGCTGTGATATGGACGCCATCACTTGACGCCCCCTCGATCAGCGACCCATAGCCGTCGGAAAGCACTTCATTGAGATTCAGGTAATAATAGCCTTCCTCCTCACACACCTCGAGCAAAATGGAATTGAGCGTGTCTACATTTTCATTATTAATATAATCGCCGGTCGTAACCTTATCTTCCTCTACATAAATACAGCTGCATAAATATAAAATCGCATCCGGCTGCAGCTCCTGGAAGCGATTGGTCACAGAGATCAGCCCGCTCTTAAAGTCATCCCAGCTGTACTCGCCCAGATCATTCGCCCCAAGCATGATGTAAATCTTCCCATATGTACCGCCGGAAAGCGCCGCGGCCACCGTAATCTTGTCCTCTCCATCCGAGATGATCTCACTGCTCGTCATAGACGAGAGCGACATCCCGACGCTCGTAAAAAACGTCCCCTCTGTAATGCCGGACGTATTGCGGAATCCCTCCATCCGGGAATCCCCGATAAATACCGCGTCAGAAAAATAAGAATCATCCACAGCTTCCGCCTGCTCCCCGACGATCGCCGCACTGTCCGGATCCGATACCGTCGCATGTGTCTCCGGCTCTGTCTCCGTTTCCGTTTCTGTCTCCGTCTCCTCGGCCGTCTCACTTTCAATCAGATCTGCGTCCCCGAGTCCCGCCAGATACATATCATCGCTGATCACATAGTGAGCAGCTTCTGTCTGTGCAGCCTCCGTCTCCGACTCTTCCTCATTCCCGGACTCACTGACAGCGGAAGCTTCTGACGCGTCAAACGTAACCATTGTATAGATAAACCGCCCTTCAAAAACAAAAATAACGACGGCAACCCAAATCAAAAGCTTTAAAACATAGGCAAATTCCGATCTTCTCCTTCGCCTGCGATTTCCCTTTGCCATACCTTCTCCCCTATCGCGCGCTGGAAAACAGCGTATCCCGTTTTCCGCGACCCGCAGTACCACCAAAATATTCTATTCTTAATCGGGAGCAAAGTCAAGGCAAATGACGAAAGATAGCGAAAAAAAAGAGATGCGGTCGAATTTTAAGGCAGTAAAAAACCCCGCCTGGAAAAATCTCCCTGCGGGGTTTCCTCCTTATTCGATCGTAATATACTTCTTCTCCTCAGCCTCCGGCCGCTTCACATTCTTCGGCACGGTGAGGATCAGGGTACCATTCTCAAATCTGGCCCGGATGTCTTCCTGCTTCAGACCCTTTCCAACATAAAACGTCCTGCTGCAGGTCCCGGTAAAGCGTTCCCGGCGGATATACTTTCCATTGGCGAGATTCGATGTGGCCTGGATGGTCAGATAACCCTCCTTCAGCTCCGCCTTTATATCCTCCTTCTTCACACCCGGAAGGTCCATCGTAAGCTCGTAAACCTCCTCCGTCTCCTTCACATCTGTCCTCATCATGGCCTCCTGTCCTCTGGACGGCTCCGCATGATGTGCCGGCTCATGAAAGAAATCATCAAAAAAATCATCCCACATATTGTTTGCATAAATTCTGGCCATATGTCATTACTCCTTTGCTTTTGCATATAATTTATAATAATTTATAAACTGGCAGAAGGTAGTTTCTTTTTCTTCCTTCGCTCTGGGTATGTTATAGCACATGTTCTTAGCCACGTCAATAGG
>JAJQCQ010000060.1 GCA_021202635.1 Lachnospiraceae bacterium
CGAACTGGCCTCAAAATTTTTTTAAATCACCCCTTGACATTTCTTAGCTGGACTTATTTTTTCATCATTTGAAGCCACTGTTCCATCCCTTCCTATTGTTATTTTTGCACTGTCTTCAAACACACACCGGCCTAACAGAGTTCCAGGACGTATTGCGGAGGCGTTCGGGCACCCCTCTCCCAATCCTCGATCGTCCGCGTTGGGATATTGTATTTTGTACCGAACTCAGCCTGGGTCAGGCCAAGCAGGGATCTCATCTCTTTTATCGTCATCATTTTGCTTTCCTCCAATCCGCTATGAGCAGTTGCCTATAAACAGCCGTTACCTGTACGCATACATTTTCGGCTTTTGACACCTGTCATCAGGTGAAACCTTGTTCGTTTCCGCAGGAATACTCTTCTCTTCCGCGCCGATTGTATCCACGTTATCCCTCGCATCCATATTCAAAAGGGCATTCAGCTCTGCCAGACGCGCTGATTTCTCAGCCAGTTCCTGTTCCTTCGGAAACGGTTTTTTCAGTTCCTCCTGCGCGTTCAGCATCTGCTGACGCAGGTTTTCCAGTTTCTGCTCCGCCTGTGGCAGGAGTTTTTCACCGATCGCAGTCAGGGCATGGTTGATGCGCATGATGTTGCCGGAAGGGTCTTTCCCCAGCTCGACCCGGTAGTTTCCGCCATTCTTTTTTAGGGAAACCAGATACTGCCGTGCGAACAAATCGAAAGTTGCTTCCATTGAAAAACCATGGTAGTCCCCGATTATCCCGTCCACTCCAGCTGCCCGCATAGAAATAGCCGCGTTTATCACTGCTTCGCCCGCATCCTTGTATTCGCTGTATACCGTCCCATTGACCGTCATCGAAAAATGGTCCTTATCCATCGCCGGAATTGCCTGCACCGTTTCCGCATCCGCTTTCAATCCAACGATATACTGCTCGGTTGCCCTGATCTCACCCGGATATTTCTTTGCGACATCCGATTCAAGCTGATAGAACTGGCTCTTATAATTCGCTTTCAAAAGCTTCAGCTTGCTGACATCTACGTCCAGCGACATCTTTTCTTTAATATAAGGATTGCTGGTCGCCAGAGCCTTGATCTCCGCATAGGTCAGTGCTGTGTCATCCACATCCTCCGCGGAGCGGACAGGTGACTTTGAGGTCATGATCTGTGAGATAAACTTCTGCTTTGTCTCCAAAGTCTGCCAGGAAAATGCGTCGAAGGTTCCTTCTGTGACATAGCGGTAAATGAATACTTTTTCATTGCGGTTGCCTTGGCGGAGGATGCGGCCCTCGCGCTGCTCCAGATCAGATGGCTTCCATGGCACATCCAGATGATGCAGGGCAATCAGCCGGTCCTGCACGTTCGTGCCGGCTCCCATCTTCGCGGTTGAGCCAACTAAAATACGGACCTGACCGGTCCGCACTTTTCTAAACAATTCTTCTTTTTTTACCTCGGTGTCCGCTGTATGGATAAACGCAATCTCCTCCGGCGGGACGCCTTTTGCAACCAGCTTATTTTTCAAATCATCGTAAATATTGAAGGAACCATCTGCTTTCGGCGTAGACAGATCCGAAAAAACAAGCTGTGTCAACCGCTTCTCCTCCGTGTCCTTCCAAATGCTAAAGATATTATCCACGCAGCAGTTCACTTTGCTGACTGCTTCATCCGGAAGCAATTCATTTAGCAAACGCTGGTCCAGCGCCAGCTTTCTGCCATCCGTCGTAATTTTCAGCATATTATCAACGGTAGAGTCAACTTCCCCATTGCGGACAGAATCAGCCCTTTTGGAAAAGGTTTCCACCATCTCCTTCTGAATCTCGCTCGGCTGCAGTCTTTCATCTATGAACTCTGATTCCGGAACCGGAAGGTTCAGCATATCCGCAGTCTGCACGTCTGCGCATTCTCGGAAAACGGAGATCAGCTCCGGCAGGTTATAGAAGCGTGCAAACCTCGTTTTCGCGCGATATCCTGTTCCTTCAGGAGCCAGTTCCACCGTAGTTGTCGTCTCACCAAAGTTCGCTGCCCAGGCATCAAAGTTTCCCAGACCCATGTTTTGCAGCGTGTCATACTGTAGATATCTCATAATTGTATATAACTCTACCATTGAGTTGCTGACGGGTGTACCTGTAGCAAAAGTCACCCCTCTCCCACCCGTAATCTCGTCCATATACTGGCACTTCATGAACATATCGCTGCTCTTCTGCGCATCCGTCTGTGATAATCCGGCTACATTGTTCATTTTGGTATAAATGAACATATTTTTGTAAAAATGGCTTTCATCTACAAACAATCTGTCCACTCCAAGCTGTTCAAATGTAACTACATCATCTTTCCTGCTCTGGTCGTTCAGCTTTGCCAGTTTGGCCTCCAGGGAACGTTTCGTTTTTTCCAGCTGTTTTACCGTGAAGCTTCCTTTCCTCAACCCGGATGCATCGGCATCAGAAAGGGCAAGCATGATATCATCAATCTGCCGCTCGATGGAAGCAGCCTGCCTTTCCACAGACAGCGGAATCCGTTCGAACTGGCTGTGTCCGATGATAATGGCGTCATACTGCCCGGTCGCGATCCGAGAACAGAATTTCTTCCGGTTTGCCGGTTCAAAATCCTTTTTGGTTGCCACAAGGACATTTGCTCCTGGATAAAGCCGCAGGAAGTCGCTTCCCCACTGCTGCGTCAGATGATTGGGTACAACAAACAGGCATTTCTGCGCCAGCCCCAGGCGGATGCTCTCCATCGCCGCGGCAGTCATCTCGAACGTTTTGCCCGCGCCAACGCAGTGCGCTAAGAGCGTGTTGTTTCCATATAAAATGTGCGCCACGGCATTCCTCTGATGCTCCATCAGCGTGATTTCCGGGTTCATCCCGACAAAACGGATATGGCTCCCGTCATACTCACGCGGACGGATGGAGTTAAACAGTGTATTATACGTCCTGCAGATATCCTCCCGCCTGTCCATGTCGCGGAAAATCCAGTCTTTGAACGCTTCTTTGATCATCTCCTGTTTCTGCTGCGCCAGGGTCGTCTCATTCCGGTTCAGGACACGCTTTTCCTTCCCTGCCTCATCGGTGACTGTATCATAGATTTTCGTATCCCGCAGGTTCAGCGCATCCTCCAGCAGGCGGTAGCCGTTCGCCCGCTTCGTGCCGTAAGTGGTGGTAGCCCTCACGTTTGTACTGTCCCGCGTTTTCCCGGTGATCTGCCATTGCCCGGTGAATTTGGAATACTGCACATCCATGTTCATCCGCACACGCCAATGCGGCTGAAAAATAAATTCCATAAACTGCCGGATGTACTCCGGTTTTACCCAAGTCGCGCCCAGGCGGACTTCAATTTCAGATGCATCCAGGTCTTTCGGCTGTACTTTTTCAAGATACTCCACATTGACTGCGTAACGGTCATCCTGTTCCGCGTACTGCTTTGCCATCTGCAGCTTTGACCGCACGTTACCGGACAGATAATCATCTGCCGTATGCCAGCCTATCGTCACATCATCCTCTGACGCTTCCGTCGGATCAAGGAAAATCACGCCCTGCAGGTCCTGGATCACCTGCCCATAATTTCCCGGCGTGCCAAGCAGCTCCGCCATATACGGAAGGTCAACCCTGGCCTTTTCGCCAATGGAGAGGGCCAGGGCGTCACTGGCCGTATCTACGTGCATCACGGGTTCCGCCCTGCGGATTGTCCGCCTCGTAAAAATATCCGCTTTCCGCTCCAGTTTCCCTTCCTCGTCCAGCATCTCCAGAGACGCAAGCAGGCTGTAGCTGTTGTCATTAGAAAACACCCTTTTATTTGTCTTGCTGTTGAGCAGGCCATACTGGGCAGTAAAAGCATCATACTGGCTTTCCAGACTCTGCTGCAGGCTCCGCACTTCCTGGTCACTGCCATCATTTAACTGGCAGTCAATCAGCTCACGGACGGTATCGCGCAGCCGGATCATCCCCAGCACCCTCGCTTTGGTATCCCTGGAAAACGTCATCCTGCGCATCTGCGAATTTTCACGGTAATAGACTTCCCCCTCTTTCTCCGTAAAGCTGAAATTCTTCACAAGCGGGTCTGCCTGAATCAGGTTTTCCGATTCCGCCAGTTCATCATCCTCCAGCTCATACTCCGTGATCTGCCCGTGAATGTGGGATATCGCCTCATGCAGCTGCGCGGACAGATCCGCACCCTCCATCGGCCTAACAGTTACCTCCTGCCTGCCGTACTGCGTATTTTCCGTAGTAAACTCCCCCAGCACCATTTCCGGATGCTGCACAAAATACGAATTGACGGTAAAGCCCTCCGGCGTCGTTCCCAGTTCTATCCAGGATGGATGCTGAAGGTTCGCCCGGTCCCGTTTTTGTAAAAACAGGATATCGGCAACCACATTCGTGTTTGCATTGCGCAGGAACGCATCGCGGGGGAGACGGATTGCCCCCAGTAAATCCGCACGGTTTCCGATATAGTCCCTTGCCGACGTGTTTGCCTTATCCATCGTCCCGCTCGATGTGACCACCGCGATTATCCCGCCCGGACGAACCAGGTCAGTCGACTTGGCGATGAAATAGTCGTGAATCATGAAGTTATGGCGGTAATACCGCCGGTCCGGAACCTGGTAAGAACCAAACGGGACATTTCCGATCACACAGTCGAAAAAATTATCCGGATACTGCGTTGTCTCAAAGCCTTGCACGGAAATCGCATTCTTCTGATAAAGCTGCTGCGCAATCCGGCCGGAAATGCTGTCCAGCTCCACCCCATACATTCTGGCGTCCGCCATACTATCCGGAACCAGCCCCATAAAATTTCCGATGCCGCAGGATGGCTCCAGGATATTCCCCGTGCGGAACCCCATATGTTCCAGCGCTTCATACATGGCTTTGATTACGGTGGGAGACGTATAAAATGCGTTCAGTGTCGAAGCGCGCGCTTCTTTGTACTCCTCCTCGGTAAGCGCCGACCGCAGTTCTTGATATTCATTTCCCCAGCCGTCTGCTCTTTCGTCAAATGCCTGCGGGATGCCACCCCAACCGACATAACGCGAAAGCACCTCCTGTTCTTCATGTGTTGCTAGGCGGTTCTTCGATTCCAGGTCTTTCAGCAGATGGATTGCCGCCATATTTGCCCGGAACTTCGTCTTCTGGCCGCCTGCACCGAGGTCATCGTCCGTGATATGGAAATTGATGCGTTCCTGATTTTCCGCAGGTTTAATTTCCACATCTGATTCTTCCTGATGTACCTCCTCCTGGCTGGTTGTTTCTGGTTCCAGCTCATCTGATGGCGCTGATGCTCCCTGCCGTACTTCCTCTTGTCTGCCCTGCTCGGCATTTTCTGACTCATCCAATGCATCGGAATCTTCTACCCTGTCCGATGGGTTCAACTCCAGCACGATACTCCGGAGCTTCGCTTCCTCCGAGCCGTCCACAACATCTCCCTGTCTGACACGTAAACTAGGCACAGTCATTGATGCTTTTGTACATATGACTGCGGATCACGACCCGCTGCCTGCT
>JAJQCQ010000074.1:0-75789 GCA_021202635.1 Lachnospiraceae bacterium
TAGTGGATACACTCCCGCTGAAAAAGTCGAGTTAAATACAGAACGTTATACTAGTACTGCAAAAAAGTATAGGCAATTGTCGTAATACCTTCTTTTCCCTGTCCGCAGCTCCATCTTCCAGAATCGCTCTACCCATTCCCTCGTGGTGTCATTGTCCGCAGCCAGTGACGCCTGCGCGACCGTCGCCGGAATCGCCACCGGATGAAGCGGCCGCTCCGCCGCGATCCGGCCGTCTGTTTCGTAAATGTGATAGCTTCCATTCCGCTCGTCCTCAATCAGATACTGCTGAATTCGGTCCGTGGCCACTCTCTGTCCGGCATCCTTGCCAAACCACTCATAATCCAGTCCGATATTCGCGACTGTGCGGTACGAATCGCTGAAAAACCAGTCGTGACGCTCTTTTGTCCACGGAAGCTCCCTGCACAGCGGCCTGCCGTCAAATTCCGCGTATTCCGGCGAAAATCCAGTCACCGGATGACAGGCTGCTGCCAGATATTCCCGGCTTGCCTGCGCCGCCGCTTTCCAGAACGCACGATCCTCCTCATCCGCCCACAGGGCAAACAGCTCATAAAAATGAGGCAGATGATACGACGGATCCGTAAAATCAATCCCCGGCACAAAAAGAATCTGATGATTCTCATGATTCCACATCGGCTTCCCGACACGACCGTTCTGTCCTTTATGCAGACAGGCTCTTAAAATATCTCTGGCCTCCCTGGAATACTCGTAAATCCCCTCCCCATCGCCCCATCGATGTGAAGCAAAAAACAATGCCATGGCAAAATACTCTTCTCCATCCGGTGCCGGACCATACGCATTTTTCGTTCCGTCCGTCGCGCAGGACCAGGCAAAATATCCCTCATTCTCCTGCCATGCCCTGCCTTGCGGGCAGTCTTGCGGCGCACAGCCGTCTCCCATCCACATAAAAGTCTTCGCCCATTTCCACAGGCGGTCAAACTCTTCCTTTTTATCCAGCTGCACACAGATCATCATGCCGTAAGACATGCCCTCCGTCCTGGCATCGTCATTACCCGTATCACAGATATAGGCCATATCATCTCCCACCGGATAATAGACCCGCTCGTCCTCTCCTCCGTAAAAAAACGTATCCCAGGTCTTCTGCAGCTTCCGCTGAATATCCGCCTCAGCGATTCCTGTTTCGCGAAATACATTCCGGTAATTCTTCTGCAGATTGTTCATTCCTTGTGTCTCCCTTCTTTTACTCGGTAAATGGATCGCTGACCAGACGTAACAATGGCCTCGTATCGTTGCAACATCTACGTTTTCGCCCCTCGCCGGGTGGCATCCCACACTTCATGCGGGATAAGCCCTGCCCACGCAGCAAGTGCGTGGTCGGGATGTGAACAGTAACTCTGTGTCTCCCCAGCGACTGTTTTGATTCATTCTACCATACTGTCAGCGATATGTGTTATTAAATTATTCGAAAGCCATAGTATTTTCTTATTCCATCTTATTGTTTTTTCTTGCCTATCTCCAAAAAAGCATAAACAGTTTAAATTCCTGACGGATCCAGTTTTCTGTCTTCTTCTGCGAAAAACAATTGCATCCAATATCAATTCCGTGTAAAATCAAATAAATCGCAACTGTGAAAACACTAAACGGTTACGAAAAACCAGCGAAAGGGGTTCATTATGGACTGTATCATTATAGGAATCGCCGGAGGAACCGGCTCAGGAAAATCGACGTTTACGAATCGCCTGAAAGAGCGATTCTCTGATGACATAGCGGTCATTTATCACGACAATTACTACCGGCGGCAGGACAATGTGCCATTTGAAATTCGGAAAATGGTAAACTATGATCATCCGGACGCGCTGGAGACAGACTTGATGGTGCAGCATCTGGAAATGCTGAAAAATGGACAGGCGATCGACTGCCCCGTCTATGATTACAGTCAGCACAACCGCTCGGACCGGACCATCCACATCGAGCCGCGCCGGATCATCGTCGCAGAAGGCATCCTGCTGCTCGCCGATGAGCGCCTGCGCAATCTGTGCGACATTAAGATTTTCGTTGAGGCAGATGCCGATGAACGCATCCTGCGGCGAATCGTCCGCGATGTAAAAGAGCGCGGCAGGGACCTCGATAACATCGTCCAGCAATACCTGACTACTGTCAAACCCATGCATTATATGTTTGTCGAGCCGACAAAAGCCACTGCCGACCTTGTGATTAACAGCGGTATGAATGATGTTGCCTTTGATATCGTACAGACAAAAATCCGGCTGTTGCTTGAAAGTGCATCCGCATGAAAAACCGGGAAAGGGACGTTTGCATAATGGCATGCTTACGTCTCTTTTTTACGTATAGCTCTATTTTCCGCTTTCTCCCATAATTTGTTTGATATGAATCTATGATGCGATTTTTCCTTTGTCAGTTAAAAAAGCCGCTGCCAGAATTTCTGACAGCGGCCTTCATTATTATGTTATTCTGTTAATCAGCCCATTTACTGATTAAGCAACCTGATCGTAGAACTGGCCATTCACTACATTGAAGGTAGCTCCATCGTACTCATAGGTTCCGGTGTAGGTAGAAAGCTTGCCATTCTCTACAAGGAAGAATGTGTTATCATAGATAACTGCTCCCGTATAATCTACAACCTGACCACCTGCAAGATAGTAGAATGTGTCATCTCCACCGATTGCAGAATCATAGAACCACAGTCCGTTTACTTCGTCCATCAGACGGCCATAGCAGAAGAGGAACTGAGCTCCATCATAGGTTACCAGACCTGTTACAGACGTATCAAGCTGGCCAGCTGTGATGTAGAACGTCTCACCATCATAGATGGTAACACCCGTATACTGGGTCTGGATCTTGCCGTATGCCAGCATATACCAGTTGCCATCGTACAGAGCAAGTCCGTTTGCATCTATGCAGAGCACGCCGTTTGCTACGAAGTAATATCCGCCATTGTACTCAGCGATTCCGTTGAAGTCTTCCGCCCACTCGTTGTTCACGTAGTACTTGTAGACACCATCTTCCAGATAAATACCATTCATTGTAGTTACATCCGGATCATATGCGGTATCCTTGTCAACACGGCCGTTGTAAGCGGTTGAAGATGTATAGTAGTTAAAGGTCTTGGTCTGCGTTCCAACTACTGTAGCACTTGAGCTCTTATAGCTAAAGGTCAGAGTGATGTAGCCGTTTGCACCATTTGTATCCTGAGCCTGGATTGCGTCTACTGTTACAGAGAGACCTGAGGAAGTATTGCTGTTATCGCCCTTAAGGTAAACTTTATTTCCACCGCAGTTCTCGCAGAGTGTATAAACCTTAACAGTTACGCCAAGAGTAGAGTCACCCTCGTTTCCGCCACCAATCAGATACGTTGTAACAGTTCCATTCAGGATTGTCTTGTTGCTTACACTAAGGGAAGAAGCGGTCAGCAGGCTTGAACCATAGTCAACCACCTTGTCACCTGTTACTTCGATATATATCGTGGAAGCACCATTGTTGTTGTAATAATCATCTGTGTAGTCATCCGATGTTGCATCATAAGAACCATCAATCTCATTCGTATGCGCAAGTCTCGGAATGGTCAAAGATACAGTATCCTCGTACTCATAATCGCAACGTGTGCACTTGTGAACCTTATCATAGCTTCCAGCGCTCTCGCAGGTAGCCGGTACATAATTCTCAACCGTAACACCGCCATCGTTGTGGCCTCTTGCATCTACATCAACTGTATAGGTGTAAACAACGGTCTTGTTGCTGGCCGGCTCAGTTGTGCAGTAGAAGGTTACGGTAACCGTACCGGATGTTGTACAGGTAGAGGTATCCGCTGTGATCTCTACATAATCCTCTGTATCATCATCCGTCAGAGCAGCGATCTTGGAGATGATCATGTCTGTTGTAAGCTTTGTTGTGCTGCGGTCAATGCTGTTTACATAGCTGTTCAGGCTTCTATATACAGAGCCAAGCCATGTATGAGAACCAGTCTTCGCTGTACCTGTTCCAACGGTAGCAACCTCTGTGTATGTGCAGTCCGTATAAACTACTCCGCTAACGATACCATTCCAAACCTGAGAACCTGTGTTGCTGTTTACTTCTACATGCTTCTCATAGGTATGAGAGCAAGCGGTCAGCGGGCAATTCTCTGCATAGCACTCGGTCACTTCTGTATAGGTGATCGTCGGATAGCATACAGAGCTCTCTACAATCAGGCTGCCGTCACTTGCATAAGAAATCGTGCAAAGATCCATATCGGTCTGGCTATCAAATACTGCTACATTAATTGTCATATGATGCGCTGCTACAGAAACCTTCTGTGTGCCAAGTGCAACACCATTCTTGTTGTAATACTGAATCGTGTAGCTTCCTGCTACTGTGCAGTCCGAAAGCTCAACATCCGTATAATCCGGAAGTGTCTCATAGGATGTCGCATCTGTTGTCAGAGAAGTCGTGAACTTTCTTCCAGCAAGATTAGCCAATTCAAGGCGATTGCCGTCAATCCAGAAAGCCTCAACGCCGTTGAAGCTGATGACTTCTGCATAAGCCGCCTGTGTAGAATACTCGGTTACATATTCATAAACCGTCTCTCCGCAAAGAACACAGGTATGCATCAGATAATAGTGGCCATCATACTCCGGACCTGCCAGCTGTACGTTTCCTGAAGAATCCAGGGTTGCATAGTAAAGGGTCGTGCTGCCGCTGAAGGTGCCTGTCTTAAGGCCATCAGAGCCAACGATTTCAGTAGATGTACCTACTGTAACCGCCTTGCTGCCAACAACGATGTTGGAAACAGAAGCAGTCTCTGCAACTGCAACGCTCGTTGTCCAAACATGCGCAGCACCGTCAATCATTTCTGCATCTGTCCAGCCGATTTCCGCGCCGCAGACAGAGCAAACGATTCTGTACTGTACCTGAGCAACATCTGAGCAGGATACATTTGTTACATTGCCATTCGCATCAAGATAACGAGCAGTTGACGTCACTGTCTCTGTATGAGCAGTTTTTGACAATGTCGTGTCAATCAGTGTCTGCGTACCATTATGATCCTTCATCACAATTTTAATTGAACCAGTAGCTGAGCATGTCGCTGCTGTATATGTAACAGTCCAGCTCAAGCTGCTCATCTGTGAGGAAGAACCGGTTCCGGTAATTGTCTCTATGAATGAAGCTTCGTTGTCCTCATTATATGCTACAACCGTAGCCGTAATCGAACTGGAACCATACGTAATATCCGTTAACTTATACGTATACACCAATTCTTCTACTGTTGCCGGAGTATCAACTGCTTCTGTCTCCTCCGCTTCTACAGCCACCTCAGTTACCGCCTCGGTAGCTTCCTCTTCCTCCGCATAAACATACGGAGAAAATGCGCTTACAGCCATCAATGCGGACATGGCAAGAGCTGCAAGCTTGGTTCTTTTTAGTTTCATATTACCTCTCTCCTTTTCCCTGTTGTAGCAGGCCCCTTATAATTAATATAGTTTTAAGTCCTGCCATGTTGATTCTCTGCCTCTTTCCGCTCACACCAGAGATGCCGCACTCCCGCATTTACATGAGAGACAAGTAGAACAAGATCTTATTTTCTTTTTTTGTCACACGAAAACTAAGATTTTGTTCATTCAACATTCACATTTACATTTAGCAGTATAGTTGAAATTCCTCTTTTTGTCAACGCCTATTTTGAAGTTTTTCCGTGAAACAGTTAATTATTTTTTACGAAAGTTTTAAGAAGTTATTGTTCACCTTCTTTCCCGCTCAAATTTGAATCGGAAGATGTCCGCCTGCCGGGGTTGTTATCCGCTTTCATCTAACTGAATTCACTTCAGGCCATGCCGCGCCATTCGAGCACGCAGAATCGCAAGTTCTCTCTCCGCCTTATCCGCCCTCAGAGCTTCCCGCTCGGTGTTTTTTCGTTCTTCACGCCTCCCCTCTTCTCTTCCTTCTTCTCTTCCTTCTTCTCTTCCTTCTTCTCTTCCTTTCGTTATAGCGTCGTCCAGCATTTCCTTAAGTGCCTGTACCATCGTATAATCCCCCTTTCCGTCTTCTGATGTATTTTTTAGAAAAAGTTTTTTTAGCTTCGCAGATCCCATCATTTCTACCATTACATTCCTTGCTGTCCATGATGTTCGTTCTAAAGCATCTTCATTCTCGGCCAGGAACCTTTCTAACTCTTTCTTATGCTGCGAATACCTCACACAGCCAAAAACCATTTTCAGATCATCATTATAGGATAAAATTTCCTCTTCTGTCATTTTTTGTACTTCCAGCACATAAATTGCATAATCCGGTGCGTAGACAGCCCATTTATTGCCTCTGAACATGTCTGACAGGCTTCTTGGCCCGCTCCATGAGTCCTTTCCCCAATAGATCACCAGGGTAATACAGGGGGATAACTGGTCTGTCTGATAAAAACGGCTGATATATTCCCCATTGGCCGCCTTTGAAGCCACGGTTATTTCCATGCCAGCATCATTCTCAGCCTGATCGCTTTTTCCGGTGCCCTTTTTCTCCCTGGCCTCTTTGGCGTGCCGGTCTGTCACGAGCCGTACCTGCCGCGCATAATTAATGAAATCCCGCGCCATGACACGGAAAGACATCTGAAAATCGTCCAGGGTCTGATTCTCGATTCCCAGGATCAGCTGGCTTGTACCGTCTTTTGCGCATTTCACCACGTCTCGATACTGTGTAAGAGTAATACAGCCATTCTCTGTCAGTCGAATCGTCGCAGTTTCCCTGATATCCTCCGTAGAAAGCCCTTCCGGGTTCACCGGGTCGTCCCTCAGAATTGTATGATTGAAAACCTCGGCAAAATTCCTGTTATCTTTCAGAAAAAGTGCTGTCAGTGCGTCTTTCTGACTGCCCAATCCGCCAATTTTTCCGTCTGTAAATGTCTCGCTTTGTACTATACTTTTCTCTTTGGTCTCATTCTGTTTACTACTTTTTCTCATTAAGAGTATCTTGAATCTTCCCCACTCAAAAAGTTCAATTGAACATTTACATTGTATCATCTAAGCATTACAAAGTCAATTATATTTTTAATTCGTTTATGTGATTTATTGTTGCTGGTTACTGTTCATATCTCAACCACGCACTTGCTACTGGGGCAAGATTGAAAACGTAGATGTAACAGGCGTCTGGCTCATCGGGTTTCTACGTAGAATGTGGCTCCTCCTGTTTTTAGTATAACAAAGAAATGTCTGGCTGTCATCCAAGCTGTGCTTGGATACTCCGCTGGCCGGATGCTACAGATCACAGCTTGACCAATTTACGTTATTTTAGGCACTACAGGTGCGACCAGTAATGGCCGTATGCTGTTATAAGTCACACCTGGAATGGTTCGATAAAGAATGCGCATAGCCAGTCATCCCGATGTTGCAGGGCACCGTTTGATCGAATCTTATGCCATCTTCTCCAGCGCCGTCACCAGCTCCTGCGCCAGCGGCAGGGTCTCCTCGGCTTCTTTTCCGTTGATACGGGCACGGGTATAGAGGAAGCAGGGCTTACCTTCCACAACAAATTTCAGTCGGCCGCGATACTTCTTCAGAAGCTGATCGATCCGGGTGGTATCGATCTGGGCATGCTCATACATTTGAAAACGAAGCTCGTTTCCTTTCTGGGAAAGCTCCTCAATCCAGGCGTTATGAGCCTGGGCACGCAGGCGGGCGATCGCAAGAAGATTTTGTACCGAGCGCGGCGGCTCGCCAAAGCGATCGAGGAGTTCTTCCAGCATGTCATCATGCTCCTCCTCTGTGCGGATGGCAGCGATGCGCTTGTAGATATCGAGCTTCTGTGCCTCACTGCGGATGTAACGGTCAGGAATAAAAGCATCGATATCAAGGTCAATTGTGGTCTCAAAGCTTTCCTGCGGCGGCTGTATGCCCTGTGCTTCTTTTACGGATTCGTTGAGAAGCTTGCAGTACAGGTCGTAGCCGACCGCCTCCATATGTCCATGCTGCTCGCTGCCGAGCAGGTTTCCGGCACCGCGGATTTCAAGGTCGCGCATGGCAATACGGAAACCGCTGCCAAGCTCCGTAAATTCGCGGATTGCAGAAAGCCGTTTCTCTGCCACTTCCTTTAGCATCTTATTGCGGCGATACATCAGGAATGCGTAAGAGGTGCGGCTGGAACGTCCTACACGGCCGCGCAGCTGATAAAGCTGAGACAGTCCCATCGTATCCGCATCATGAATGATCATGGTATTCACATTGGAAATATCCAGTCCGGTCTCAATAATCGTCGTGGTTACAAGGACATCAATGTCTCCATTGATAAAATCAAACATGATCTTTTCCAGCTCATGCTCTTTCATCTGTCCATGAGCAAACGCGACCTGTGCCTGCGGGACAAGAGCCGCGATTTTATTGGTGATATCAACAATCGTATTGACACGATTATATACATAATACACCTGCCCGCCCCGGGCAAGCTCACGGCTGATGGCTTCACGCACCATCTCTTCGTTGTATTCCATGACGTACGTCTGAATGGGCAGACGCTCCTGGGGCGCCTCTTCGAGAATGCTCATATCGCGGATACCAATCAGGCTCATATGCAGCGTACGCGGAATCGGGGTTGCGGTCAGGGTCATTACATCGATGTCGGTCTTTAACTGCTTGATTTTTTCCTTGTGCGTCACACCAAACCGTTGTTCTTCGTCGATGATAAGCAGGCCAAGATCCTTATACTGAACATCCTTAGAGAGCAGGCGGTGGGTGCCGATCACAATATCGACAAGCCCGCTTTTTAAATCGGTCAGCGTCTTTTTCTGCTCCGCCGGCGTCCGAAAGCGGCACATCAGGTCCACACGCACCGGGAAGTCTTTCATACGCTGTAAAAACGTGTTGTAATGCTGCTGCGCGAGAATCGTTGTCGGCACCAGATAAGCGACCTGTTTTCCGTCCTGTACGGCCTTAAAGGCGGCCCGAATCGCAATCTCGGTCTTTCCGAAACCCACATCGCCGCAAATCAGGCGGTCCATGATTTTCGTACTCTGCATATCGTGCTTGACATCTTCAATCGCCGCGAGCTGATCCTCTGTCTCCTCATATGGAAACATTTCCTCAAATTCCTGCTGCCAGACGGTGTCCTCGCTGTAGGTAAAGCCATCTTTTCGCTGCCGTTCGGCATATAGCTTCACCAGGTCCTGCGCAATCTCACGGGCAGCAGTGCGTACCTTCGATTTGGTGCGGTTCCACTCCTGCGTACCCAGCTTGTTCAGCTTCGGCGGCCGCGCGTCACTGTCAGCGTATTTCTGAATCACGTCCAGCTGTGTCGCCGGAACGTAAAGGTTGCTGCCTCCGGCGTACTCAATCTTCATATAATCCTTTGTGACATGGTCGACCTCGACCTTCTCGATTCCTTTATAAACACCAAGGCCGTGATTTTCATGCACGGCAAAATCGCCGACCGACAGCTCAGAAAAGCTGCTGATCTGCTGACCCTCGTAACGTTTCTGCCTTTTTCGTTTCTTCTTCTCCTGGCCAAAAATATCACTCTCTGTAATTACCGCAAAACGAATCAGAGGATATTCGTAGCCCCGTTTCGCATTGCCATAGGTAATCAGAATCTCTCCGGAGTGCACCTCACGCGTTTCGTCTTCTGTGTAAAAAGCCGACAGTCCCTCCTCTGTCAGATCCCGTGCCAGGCGGTTCCCCCTCGTGCGGGACGCCGCCAGCAGGATCACGCGGTAGCCTTCCCGCTTCCAGCCCCTGAGGTCCTTTACCAGATACTCAAAGCTGTTATTATATGGATTGACCGAGCGGACAGTCAGGCTGTATTTGCCGGAAACAGCCCATGGCGCCTTTGCGTTCTCCAGCGTACAAAGACCCACCGCATTCCGTCGGCAGATCGCGGCAGCGGTCGCCTGCGTGGAAAACAGCAGCTCCGTCTGCCCGGGCAGTACATAGCCTTTCTCCAGACGGTTCGTCATGCTCTCGGAAAACTCCAGTTCTACCGCATCGCCCGCTTCCAGCATCCGGTTGGGTTCATCAAGAAACAAAATGGTCCGTTCCGGGTCGAAATAATCCAGGAAACTGATCTTTTCCCCTACAAAGTAGTCGATAAAGCCTTCCATAGAAAGAGGCTCCCCCGTCTCCTCCAGCTCGTCGCGGCAGTCCTGAAGAAGCTGGCGGATTCTGCCGGCCGCTTCCCCGGCATCAGCCAGATGCGCAGCATTTTTCTCATCGCCGGCACGTCCTGCCATTCTCTGCTTCTGAAATTTCTCCTCGGCTGCTTTTGCTTCTTTTTTGATCCGTGCAAGCGCCCGTTTTCGTGCCGCCTGGTCCGGAATCAGCTCCGCAGCCGGAAAAATCCGCACCCGGTCCAGATTTTCAATGGACCGCTGACTCTCCACGTCAAAGCTGCGAATCGAGTCCACTTCTTCTCCCCAAAGCTCGATGCGAACCGGATTTTCCTCCGTCAGGGGAAAAATATCAATAATCCCGCCCCGGACCGCAAACTGCCCCGGTCCTTCGACCTGTCCAGTGCGCTCATAGCCAAGCCGGATCAGCTCTTTTTTCAGTTTTTCCGTATCAATCTCCGCATCGCCGTCAATCGTAAGAATGTGTTCCTGCCATTCCTGAAACGGAACCATGCGGTTCATGCAGGCAGCGATCGTCGTAATAATTGTCAGCGGCTTTTCCTGCACCGGATCAGCTCCTCCTGCCGGTCTGTTCTTTGCCGCCTCCCTTTGGCTCGTCGAAACATCCGTTTGCTTTGTATCCGCACCAGAAGCTCCAGCCAGACTGCCGTCCGTCAGCGCCTTCAGCACCTGGATCCGCTGCTGTTCCAGAAGATTGCTGTGAATATCCGCCTGAAAAAAAATCAGATCCTTCGCCGGAAAGTACAGGACATCCCTGTCAAAAAAACGATAATTCTCATACATCTCCTTCGCCCGGAGATCATTGTAGGTAATAATAAGTGTAACCGGATGTGCTGTGCTTTCCGGCACATGCTTCTTCTCATGAAATTCCTCCGCCAGGCAATGTACAAAATGGGATTTCTGGGAGTCAATACACCCCGTTACCTGAAGCAGGCCGCGGTTTCCCACGGCCTTTTGACTGATTTCCTCAAATTCCCCAAGCTGCCGCATGGGAGCCAGAAATGCTTTCATCTCTATCTTCCTCTAATCTCATCATTTCGCCAGATGCGTATTGTACGCATTCATCACCGCCTGCACATCCTCGCTCAGCAGCATAGCCGCGGCATCCCCTGCGCGGGAAAAGGCCTCCGACATGGTCTCCCATTCTTCCTCCGGAAAATGCCCCAGCACATAATCGACAAGGTCATACTCCTGCGGTTTCTCACCGACGCCGATCCTGACCCGCGCAAATACCTGTGTGCCAAGCTGCTGAATGATATTTTTGATTCCATTGTGTCCGCCCGCACTACCTTTCGCCCGCACGCGAAGCTGTCCCGGCGGCAGGCTGATGTCATCATATAAAACAATGAATGCTTCCTCCGGGTTGAGCTTGTAAAAGTCACAGGCGGCACGGATACTCTCACCGCTCGCATTCATGTAAGTCAGCGGCTTCAGAAGAAGAACCTTCTGGCCATTGATCACGCCAGTTCCGGTAAGCGCCCGGAATTTCTCTGTCTCAATCCGGATCCCATATTTGTCCGCCAGGCGGTCAATTGCTTCGTAACCGGCATTGTGCCGTGTGTGTGCGTATTTTCGTCCGGGATTACCGAGTCCCGCTATAATATACATGATCGTTTCCTCATCCTTTTTCATTCTCCAGACTCGCGACAACCTTTTCAAACTGCATGAAATGTGACGCTTTTACAAGGATCGTGTCGCCTTTTTCCACCAGTGACGGAAGCGTTTCAAGCAGCGCCGGCAGATCCGGCAGAACCATCGTCCTTTTCTCCGGATTCACCGCATGGATTCCTTCCGCGATTTGTGCACTTAACTTCCCCACACAGATACACAGGTCGATCTCCAGCCGCCCTGCAAATTCACCGACCTCGCGGTGCATCTGTTCCTCCTCACCGCCAAGCTCACCCATATCGCCCAGAATCGCTACCCTTCGATTCCACCCGTCCACAGCGCCGACCAAATGCGAAGCATTTTTCTCATCGTCGGCGCGTCTTGCCGCCGAGCGCATGCGAGGGGACGCCTCCTCCAGAACCTCCAGCGATGCTTTCATCGACATCGGATTTGCATTGTAACAGTCATCGATGATCGTAAAATTCTCCGTGTGGATAATATGGAATCGTCCGCTCACCGGCTGCAGGCTCTCAATCCCCGTCCGGATCTCATCCATTGACAGACCATACTGCAGACCGACCGCTGTGGCCGCAAGTGCATTCCGCACCATGTGAATGCCCGGAATCGGAATCAATACTTTAAAGCTGTCACCTGAAGCAGCATGGATTCGGCACTCGATTCCAACCAGCCCTTTTTTCTCGATCTGATCCGCATAGATATCATTTCCAGTCCCCAGCCCAAAGAAAACCGGTCGAAGTACCGCCTTTTTTCCATCATCCACGCAGTCTGCAGCCTCGACCGGCTGCGCCGCATTTTCCTCATGATCGGCGCGTCCTGCTGCCGATGCGTCCGGCCAGTGACAGGCATTCAGCTCCGGCCGGTGCGAAAACGGAGACTGCATGCGCGGAGATATATCCGCAACTTTTACCTCCCGCACCGTCACCAGCTTATCATCGTCCCCGTTTAGTATAATATGCCCATCCGGGCGTAAAAAATCAAAAATTTCCGTCTTCGCGCGCAGTACACCGTCACGGTCTCCCAGAAATTCCAGGTGGCACTGACCAATATTCGTGATCACACAGGTATCCGGCTGTGCGATCCGCGCCAGCCGGTGCATCTCCCCAAAGTGGTTGATGCCCATCTCAAGCACCGCAATCTCATCCTCATCGCGCAGACGGAAGATGGTCAGCGGAAGTCCCAGCTCGTTGTTAAAATTCCCAGCTGTTTTCAGGGTGCGATACTTCTGCGAAAGAACCGCCGCGATCATCTCCTTCGTGCTGGTCTTGCCGACACTGCCCGTAACACCGACCACCGGGATCGCCAGCTGCTCCAGATAGTACGCCGCAAGCGCGCCAAGCGCACGGATCGTAGAATCTACTTTTATGTAATTTCCCGCGCTTTCGCGAGGGGGCGTTTCCACAAGCACGCAGAGCGCACCTTTTTCAAAAACAGACTCGATAAAATCATGTCCATCCACCCGCTCGCCTTTAATCGCCGCGAACAGGCAGCCTGGCTCCGCTTTTCGGCTGTCTGTCGTCACGGAACAGATTTCTCTGTCCCGATCCTCGTCTCTTCCATAATAAATACCACCGCAGGCCTCCGCCATGCGGGTCAAGGTCATATTTTTCATTCCTTCCCCCATACTTCCCTTACTCAGTGTACTATTCAGAACAGCAGGCCACAGACCGCCTTCTCTGTCTTTTCTTTTCGATGCTGTTCTGAACTGTTACTACTCAATGATAATCACTCCGTCATCACTTCCCGATGAGGACCCGTCCGACCAGATGGTCTCATCGGAGATCGTGATCTCAAATTCCGCGTCGCCGGTACTCGTGCCATCTGAGGTTGTGTCATCGTCATCGTCGTCGATTCGGTTCGTCTCCGTCGAGCCGCCGTCAGCGGTGCTGCCGCCGGAAGAAGATGTCCCGGAGAAATCCGAGCTGTTTCCATCAATAATGATGATATTGTCATCCTCGTCATCTGTACTCGACGAACTGCTGCCGGACGAGCTGTTTGCTACATAGGAGGTGCCGCTGCTCGCTGTACTGTAACCGTAATTTGTACTGCTGGTATAACAGATGACCGGCGTCCCGGCTTCTATGTTCTCAAAAATCGTCTGTGCCTGCGCGGTCGGCGTGTTAATGCAGCCGTGCGAACCATTGGTGATGTAAATCGTGCCGCCGTAGCTGCTTCTCCAGGAATCGGCGTCATGAATTCCCACATTTCCGTAAAACGGCATCCAGTAATTCACTGGCGTTTCATAGGTCTCTCCAGTCAGAACGGCATCCTGCTTTTTGTAAACGATATAAAACATTCCTTCCGGAGAAACATTTCCCGTACTGACATTACCCGTCACAACCGGCGTCTCTACAAGCAGTTCGCCATCCTTATAATACCACATTCTCTGGTTCGTGTAATCAATTTCCACATAGGTATCGCCGACATCGTTCGTTCCTCGCGTCAGAGCACTGTTCGTCCACACAGGGGAACGGCCCTCGATCTGACCGGCCAGAAGCAGATTGTAAAGTGCCTCTGTCTCGGACTCGCGGTCCATCTTCCAGCCGTACGTAACAGACTCCACGTAAACGGTCTCCCCATTTGAAGTGACAAACGGCTCGTAAGTACCGATTGTGTCATAGGTATCGGCAAGCGTCTCGACCCATGCAGCCACTGAATCATAATCAAAGGACGGTGTATTTTCTTCATCCAGTGAGAACCAGTCCATAAAGGTGGAGGAGTCCAGGGTCACCACCACATCGCCGCTCATATAGTAATTAATATACATGGAAGCGTACTGGTTGTAAAGGCTCACCGCTTCGATCAGGCTTTCCTCTTCCGATGTGACCTCCGCCGATATGTAACACCCGGCCATTTCCAGATTCAGGCTTTTTTTCCCGGATTCCACCGCCGTCTCCACAGCGGCGACCACCTTTTCCGTGTCAAGCTGTGTCCCTTCTGTCTCCGCGACAATCCCATAGGTGCCGTCCTCCAGGAGCGTTACATACGCATTTTCCGGAGCTGTCATCTGATCGGCCTGCATCATGGAAAACGTCTGTACCACCGCGGCCAGCTTTTCTGCATCATAGGTCACCGACGTGTCCATCGAGTAAGACTGTCCGTCCAGAAAGCAGGCAAAGAGCCAGGAAAATGCATTCTGCTCTCCAAGAAGCGCCGCCGTCTCTCCATTTGACACAAAACAATAGTCAAAATCCGTGCCCAGAATCGTCTCCTGCTCCTCGTCTCTTCCCGTAATGACCAGGCGGTACTCTTCAGCCTCTGCCGCAATCTGTTCTTCTGCCTCCGTCACGGTCATCCCGGAAACATCAATCCCATTGATCGTGGTATTTTTCAGAAAATGCGTCGTGTAATACATTGCGCACGCCGTGTATGTGCCAAGCACGCACGCCAGTAAGAATAAAACAATCGCCAGCAGAATGGCTGTCCGTTTTCTCATATAATCCCTCTTTTCATGTAAACTGCGTAATTCGCGCATTAAGCGGTACATATTTCATAAAAGATCCTTATTACACATCATATATCACAGTTCAAAATAATAAAAGGAATGCTCCGTTAAGAGTAAATTGTTTTTTTCTTAAAATAATCCAGGCATATGCCGCGCTTCAAACCGTTCCGGTTGCAGCGGTCAGGCACATATCATCATCATACAATCACCGGCACCATCCGGGGTCTTGCCTCCAGAACAACCGCAGAAGTCGCCGACAGCACAATCTTCAGCTCGCCGCCAATCAGGGGATATGCGGCGCATTCTTCGGTAAATCCTTCCTTGGTGGTCTCAAATACCCGCTCCAGGACGCAATCGTTGGTAATGCCTGCCGGCCACACCGGAAGGGTCAGCTCCAGCCGTTCCTCGCTGTTGTTAAAAATCACTACCATCTGGCACTCCCGACTGAATCTTCCGTAAGCCAGCCAGTTCTGCCGGTTCTGGCGCTCCCCGTGAAGCGCTTCCGAAGCGGCTGTACGATCTGCCGCTTCCGATGACAAATCAAAGCCACCGCTGCCCAGGAACCGCAGCGAACCATGCGCAAATACCGGATAACGGCGATGCATCGCTATCACGCGGCGGTGAAATTCCAGCATCTGTTTATCCTCATGTCCCCAGGGATAGGTGCGCCGGTTGTCCGGGTCGGTAAAGCCGCAGACGCCGGCCTCGTCGCCATAATACAGCGTCGGCGCACCGGGCCAGGTCATCTGCATAACCACTGCCTCGCGCATGATCTCCGGGCGAATCCCTTCAGAGGCGGCCGCGCCGCCCAGCTTTTCCACACGCCCCGGACGACTGCTGGTGCGCGTCAGGAAGCGGGAATGATCGTGATTGGAAAGCTCATTCATCGCCACCTGCAGCGAAGGGGTGAGAAATTCCGTCATATTCCGCGTCATTGACTGCACAAAGGCCTGCGAGTCCCCGTGAAGCTCTTCCCTGTATTCATCACTGTGCTTTTCCATCCCGGTGAAAAACCAGGTCAGAGGCTCCATAAATGCGCGGTAATTCATCACCGTGTCCCATTCATCGCCGCCCAGCCAGGGCGATGCATCTTCATAGTGCTCCGCCAGAATGATCGCCTCTGGATTTGCCGCTTTCACCACATTGCGGAATTTCTTCCAGAACTGGTGATTGTATTCCGCGGAAAATCCGAGATCTGCCGCCACATCGAGGCGCCAGCCATCTACATTGTAAGGCGGAGATACCCATTTTGCGGCAATCCGCAGAATATATTCCTCCAGCTCCTGTGAGGCCTCATAATTCAGCTTCGGCAGTGTCTCATAGTCCCACCAGCCCTCATAATAAGAGTTGTATGGCCACTCATGCTCATTATTGAATTTGAAAAAGGAACGGTATGGGCTGTCCGCTGCTACATAAGCCCCTTTCTCATAACCGGGCTGTCTCTCGTAGATGCGTTCCCGATCCATCCATTTATTAAAGGAACCGCAGTGATTAAACACGCCGTCCAGAATGACTCGCATCCCCCGTCGGTGTACCTCTTCCACAAATTGCGCAAAAAACGCGTTGCTCGCCTCCAGATTCCGCCGATCCGTCACCCGGCTGATGTAGCGCGTCGCGTCGCGGTTGCTCAGATGCATCTCCTGCGCCAGACTCCCTGCGGAGGAATGCTCCGCCGCTTCGTTACAGTCATCCGGAAGCAATGCTCCCCGTTCCGCCACGATCACCCCGATATGCGGGTCAATGTAGTCATAGTCCTGCGTATCATATTTATGATTCGATGGGGATACAAAGACCGGATTCAGGTACAAAACCTCCACACCCAGCTCCTGCAGATAATCCAGCTTATCCCAGACGCCCTGCAGATCGCCGCCATAGAATTCCCGCGTATCATCGGCCGCCGGAAGCTGATCCCAGTCCGTGATCCGGCTTACCGGCTTTCCCAGGTAAAAATATTCCCTGTCCAGCACATCATTGGAGGGATCCCCATTGCAAAACCGTTCCGTAAAAATCTGGTACATGACCGCCCCCTTCGCCCAGTCCGGCGTCGAAAACCCCGGAACGAGGCAGAACAGGCGGCTCCGGTTCAGGTTCCGCGACACACCCAGCCTCGTGTAAAAGCAGCGCGCCTTCCCGGCCTGCACCTCAAAGTAATAGTAAACCGGCGCCTCATCCACTTGAATATCTGTCGCATAGTAATCAAAACGCGAATCGCTGGCCTCAACCTCCATGGCCTTTTTCGTCGCCTCGCTGATAAAAAACACGAAATCCACATTATCTCTCTTCGTACGAAAACGAACCCGCACCGTATCACCAGGCTTCGGCTCCATCGGCGTCACATAATTCTCCGTCCCATCGCTGAACAGGGACTGAATATCAAAGACCGGCCGCATATGGATAAAATAATCCAGTCTCTTCATCAATTTCTTTTTTTTTCTGATCCATACCACAGTCATCCTTACTCTTATTATAAAACCCATTATAATCAAGATTTCTTCCCTTCGCAACCGCTTTTTGGGCAGAAAAAAGCAGCCTTACGGCTGCCTTTTCCGGAGAAGGTATCTCTCAAATGGGGTGTAGCAAAAACTATATAATGTATTGGGGGGTTTTACGATGATCATTATAGCATTTGTTTCCAAATAAGTGTGCACAAATTTCACAAAATTGTCTTCATATTTTTGTGCAAATTATCGCTTCCTTGTCCCCGGCTTACTGCTTCCCGTTTCAGGAAAAAAGTGCCTCAAATTCCTCGCGCCCAATCTTTTCTTTTTCAACCAGAAGCTTTGCACTGGCATGGAGGACGTCCATATGCGCCATAATCATCTCGCGCGCTTTCTCGTGAGATTCATCGACAATACGCTTTACCTCTTCATCGATCAGGGAGGCAATCTCTTCTCCGTAAGCGCGCGTGTGCGCAAGATCTCTTCCAATAAAGACCTGATCATCGTCGTTGTCGTAATTGATCAGTCCGACACGGTCGGACATTCCGTATCGGGTCACCATCGCGCGGGCAATCGCTGTCGCCTGCTTAATATCCTGCGAGGCGCCTGTCGTCACATCACCGATGATCAGCTCTTCCGCGACGCGGCCGCCGAGACTGACAATAATATTCTGCTCCATCTGTCCCTTCGTCTGGAACATCTCATCCTTTTCCGGCAGCGGCATAGTATAGCCCGCGGCACCGCGCCCTGTCGGAATAATGGAAACGGTGTAAACCGGCCCGACATCCGGCAGCAGATGAAACAGGATCGCATGCCCGGATTCATGATAAGCAGTGATCCGTTTCTCTTTTTCTGAAATCACGCGGCTCTTTTTCTCTGCCCCGATACCAACCTTAATAAAGGCGCGATTAATATCCGCCTGGCAGATATAGGCCCGGTCTTCCTTCGCCGCCATAATCGCGGCCTCATTCATCAGATTCTCCAGATCTGCACCGGTAAATCCCGCTGTCGTCCGGGCCACCTCAGACAGACTGACATCGTCCGCAAGCGGTTTCCCCTTTGTGTGTACCTGCAGGATCTCTTCTCTGCCCTTAATGTCCGGCCGTCCTACCGCTACCTGCCGGTCAAACCGCCCCGGACGAAGGATTGCCGGGTCCAGGATATCGACACGGTTCGTCGCCGCCATGACAATGATGCCCTCGTTGACGCCAAACCCATCCATCTCAACCAGAAGCTGGTTCAGGGTCTGCTCCCGCTCATCATGACCCCCGCCCATGCCGGTACCACGGCGTCTTGCCACAGCATCGATCTCATCAATAAACACGATACAGGGCTGGTGCTTTTTCGCTTCTTCAAACAGATCGCGCACCCGTGACGCGCCAACTCCGACGAACATTTCCACAAAATCCGATCCGGAAATGGAGAAAAACGGTACCCCCGCTTCCCCTGCCACCGCTTTCGCCAGCAGCGTTTTGCCCGTACCCGGAGGTCCCACCAGAATCACTCCCTTGGGGATCCGCGCGCCAATCTGAATAAATCTGGACGGCTCCTTCAAAAAAGAGATAATCTCTTCCAGATCCTCTTTTTCCTCTTTCAATCCGGCCACATTCTCAAAGGTCACCCGCTTCGCGTCCGGTGAAATCATTTTCGCCCGGCTCTTTCCAAAATTCATCATTCTGGAATTGCCGCCTCCGGCCTGACGGTTCATCATGGTAAACATCATCATCATGACAGCTACAATGATAATCGTCGGCAGAATCCAGGATAAAATCTCGCTCCCGCTCTCCACTGCCAGCACCTCGAGTGTAACATCCTCATATTCCTCAAGGTCTGCCTCTGCCGTCTCAACGTTCAGAACATTCACATAGCGAATGTCGCCGGAGGTCAGCACCACCTTCAGAGAACCGGTCGGGGTCTCCTGGTTCGGCGTGATACTGATTTTCACCACTTCATCATTTTCCAGGGCTTCCTCAAGCTCACTGTAATTCCAGGTCTGTGTCTCCTCCATTCCGCCGCGGAATGTAACCAGAAGAATCAGGATAACCAGTACTCCCGCGAGGTAAAGTCCCAGGCCCTTTGCATTTTTGGTCAATTTTGTACATCTCCTGTCTAAACCCGCCGCAGGTATACCTGCGCGGTCTGTTTTTGCATTTTTCTGCCGCCTCTGCTTTGCTTCCGTTCTAAACAGCAGGCCGCAGACTCCGTTTCACTTCGGTCGGCGCTAAACGAACGTCCACTGGACGTTCAGCGCCGCTGCTTCGCAGCTATATGCCGCTTCGCGTCATATGTCTGTGGCTCGCTGGGCGTTCTTCGCTCCGCTTCGGTCGGCGCTAAACGGATGTCCACTGGACATCCAGCGCCCGCCCATCTCCCGAAATGCAATCTTCCTCCTTTGCCGGCAAGCCGTCAAGGAGGTATATTGCATTTCGCTGCTGTTTGGAACTTTTAATCCGAAAACTCGACGACGCCGATGAAGGGGAGGTTGCGGTATTTCTGCGCGTAGTCCAGCCCGTATCCAACCACAAACTCATCCGGAATATTGAAGCAGGTGTAATCCACCACCACCTGGGAAACCCGGCGCTCTGGCTTGTCGAGAAGCGTACACAGACGCAGGGTTGCGGGATTGCGTTCTTCTAAAATGTGGAGCAGATAGCTCAGCGTGCGCCCGGAGTCGATGATATCCTCCACAATCAGCACGTTCTTCCCGTCCAGCGGCTCGTCCAGGTCTTTCACGATTCGCACTACTCCGCTCGATTTCGTATCATTTCCATAGCTGCTGACAGACATAAAATCCATTGTAACCGGAACGGTAATCCGCTTTGCCAGCTCACACATGAAAAATACCGCGCCCTTGAGTACGCAGATCAGATGAACGCTCTTACCCGCATAGTCCTCGCTGATCTGTTTCGCGATCTCCTCAATCCGCTGGTCTACTTCCTGCTCGGACAGCAGGATTCTGACTTTTTCTTTCATTTCGTCTCTCCTTTTGTTATCGGAAGCTGCCGGTTTTCTCTGCCTGTTCCCGCAGCTATCTGGATTTTGATCACGTGCTCTGTCGCGTCCGTCACTTTGGCAGCCTCGCTGATCCGCCAGCCAACCACCCACAGAATATGGGAGCCATCCGCCAGCACAGGGATCTGATCCCGCTGATCCCGCGGAATTTTCCGGTCGATCATATAGTCTTTCAGCTTCTGTGTGCCGCCCTGGGCATTTATGACCAGATAATCTCCTGTTTTTCTCGTCCGCAACAGCAAACTATTTGTTATTGTATCATAGGAAAACCATTTCGTATACTTTTTTTCTTCTAAAATAATTTTTTTCAATTCGGGCGTATTCTCCATCCGCTCAGCAGTCACGCAAAAACCATTGTGGAAAAGACGGCCGGGCACCGGAAGAAGGATTTCCTCCCTGCATTCGGCATTCATCCGGAAATCTGCTCCGTTTTCCCTGAAGCCGGATGCCGACAGCCCTGCTTCGCCCTGTCCCTTTCTCTTTACAAACCGCAATACCCCGTTTTCGCGCACCGCCCGAATTCCGCCGGGCAGGTCGCAGCTTTTTCCGCAGTCCATATCCGCCAGCCGTTCCAGCGCCTTCAGATGCACTGCCCCCACATCTTTCATACCGCCGCTCTTTTGCAGAGCACGCTTTAATAATTCTTCGCGGATCAGAGTTTCTTCCTTATTAAAATAGTCTAAGAGGATCCAGACAGATTTATCCGCCGCGGAAGCTCCGGCATCCTCTCTCAGGCATTTTGCCGCAGCCTCGTCTGTCTTTTTGTCTACATAGTCCTGTATCTCCTGCAGCCGCCCGGCAGCCTCCGCAATGTGCCGTCCGGCCTGTCCGTTCAGCTCTTTCTCCATCTGAGGAAGCAGATGCAGACGAATCCGGTTTCTTGTAAAATCCGTTTCCAGATTCGTGCGGTCCGTTCGCCAGGGAATTCCTTCCCCGCGCAGCCAGGTCTCAATCTCGCTGCGTTCTGTAAAAAGGAGAGGACGGATGATACTGCCCTGCATCGGCCGGATTCCCCCCAGCCCTCGCAGTCCGCTGCCGCGTGCCAGATTCCACAGCACAGTCTCTGCCTGATCATTCTGATTATGGGCAACCGCGATGCGATCTGCGCCCCACTCTCCGGCCACATCCCGGAAAATCCGATACCGTTCCGCCCGGCCGGCCTCCTCGCAGGAAAGCTTCTCCGCTTCAGCACGCTGGCGCACCTGCGCGTGGACAACCCGACACGGAACGCGAAGCTCCCTGCACATATTCTCTACGAATACCGCGTCCTCCAGGCTTTCCCTTCCACGCAATCCATGCTCTACGTGCACTGCCAGCAGGTCAAATGGCAGTTTGTGACGACAGTCCGCCAGGACGCGCAGCAAACATACCGAGTCCGCACCTCCCGAAACCCCGGCAATCACCCGCATTCCAGGTTCTATCATATGGTATTTTTTTATCACATGGAAAATGTGTTCTATCATTTATCCCTTCTCCTGCTGAATCATTCGCATATTGAACTACCTTCCGAACCAAAGCGAAGCACAGACCAGCTATTCTGAATCGTTACCTTTTTTCAAAAATTGTCCCAATCAGAATGGTCATATCATCCCTTGCCTGCCGTCTTTGCGAAAGATAAACGCGCTCCATCAGCTTCCGGGCATACTCCTGCGCATTTCGTGTCTTTGTTCGGATAATCAGCTCCGCCATATCCTTCTCATGATTTTCCCCAGGCAGCGCATCCGACACGCCATCGGTCATCATCACAATGCTCGCACCGGATTTCAGTGTCCGATGCAGGCTTTCATAATCCGTCTGCTGTATCACCCCGGAAGGAAGCGCATCGGAGCGAATCACCTCGATTTCTCTGTCGTCGATCAGAAAAGTCGCCGCGGCCCCAAATTTGATCATATCACATTTTGCATTATATAGGTCAACCATGCATAAGTCAATCGTTGAGAATATCTGACTGCCATTCTGCAGCAGCATACACGAATTAATCAGCCATACCGCCAGCTCCTGCGGAAACCCTGCCTCGAAAAACTGTTCCAGCAGTTCGACCACCTTCTCGCTCTCCCGATTCGCCTCCGTGCCGGATCCCATGCCATCCGCCAGGCTCATCACGACCTTCCCGCTGTTTTTCTGCAAAAGCGTATAATTATCTCCGGATACCATCTCTCCGGTTTTCGTGATACGCGCAACTCCGCAGAAAAGCTGGAAATTGGTATCTGGAACAAAATGAAAAATCGTCGGTACATCCGTCACAGCTGCCCGGCAGTCAGGAGCCGGACACATTTTTTCCCCGCAGGAATCCGACAAAGCTTCCGCAACAGACCGGGCGGACACCACCTGTACCCGCTTTCCAAAGCGCGGCATCCGAAAATCCTTCCATACGGCTGCACCAGGCAGAGGGCTCCTCTTCCCCGCATGCACAGTCAGATAATACTCTGTCTTATCCTTTTCCCGCGCAAACGCACAGATATCATCCAGCTCCACATCCAGATACAGCAATTCCCTGCGCAGCTTTTTCGCAACCCGCAGCTCTGCCCCCGATGCGTCTGCGTAGCCCTGTGCCGTCTGCCGCAAAAGCTCCGCGGTCTGAAAAATCTGTTCCCCCGCGGCCTGGCGCTGCTCCAGCATCCGATTACTCCAGAGCAGCTGGTCCCGTGCCTCCTCATAGCCCGCCCGTAGTGCCAGCGACAGCTGACCGGGGCGGCCGCAATTCTCCCGCAGATACTGCTCCTGCTCCGGGGAAATTTTCCCGCTGCACTCCATCTCCCGCAGACAGTCATACAAAACCCTGCAATTCGAAAAATACGCGTCCCCCCAGCACGTTTTTTCTTTCTGACATTTCACGCAGGCTCTCTCTCTCACATTCTCAAACAAAACACGCAGTTCCGCCTCGCCCAGTCGTTCCCTCTGGCAGGGCATTCTCTGAAACAGTCCGGCCAGTCCGTAAAACGCCTCTGCGAACTTCGCCATCTGTTCCTGTTCCGGCCGATTCCATCCGTCCATGTCCATTCCTCCCCTCCGCGCCTGTTTCCACCACACGGACCTGCGGTGCAGTTCTTTTTTCCGCAAAGCAGGCCGATGGAAAGTACCGCGTTCCGCTATCTGTCATCATAACACCCTGTGCGCGCAAGATCTGTCGGAATCGCGGAGGAAATCGTTAAAAAAAGAAAGGATATCACGCACCGCAATATCCTCTCATCTTTCCTGCATGTCGGATCGACTGCAGCCGTTCAGCACTACACTGTAACAGCCATTCTCTTATTCAGCCACCCGGTAAATCACATCATCCTCATAAACCAGCCCCAGCTTTTCCCGCGCCAGCTTTTCTATGTATTCATCCGAATTCAGATATTCGCCGAGCTCATCAATCTCATCCGCACGAACTTCCTCGTCCTGAATCTGCTCCTCCAGATCCGCGATCTGCTCCACGTACTCGGCATTCTGCGCTCTCAGAGACTGGCTTTGCACCAACAGTCCCAGGAGCAGTACCATGACGACCGCAGCAATCGCGTACATGCCGTGCCGATTCCCCTTGCTCGGCTTCTTTTTCCGTCCTGCCATCCTGTTTACCCCTTTTCCAGTTTTCAATACAAGAACTCCTGTCTTTTTTTCTGTCACGCCAGACGTTCGTTCCCTCCTTCGACCGTCCGCGCTGAATTCTCCCCTTCAAATTCGTTCTTCTATTGTAAACTCTTTTTCGAGTAAATTCAATTCTTTTCTTGTTTATTTTACAAAAAACCCCAGCTATTTTTCTGGCAGCGGTCAAAAGCACACGCAAAGGATACGTGACTGTCTGGTAAAGCAGGGAAAACAGGCTGGAAAGCAGCTGTACAACCTTCGGGCTAAACGAAAAATGATAGAGTAAAATGCCGATCCCCATCCCTGCCGCGACATACCCCCGAATGACCCCGCCCGTCTCCCGGAAGGCCAGATAAAAAGTCAGGAAGCCTGCGAACAGCCAGAACAGAAAATCTTCGATCGAAAGAACAGGCAGACTGTGGCGAAAGCTCCGGCGCAGCGCACGCAGGAAATCATACAGAAGGGTAAGTGCGGCGCCATGAAGCACCGAAATCAGAAAAACGGCAGCCTCCTGCCGTATTACACCGCTCACTGGAGCATTCTCCTGATCAGCGAACCTTTTTTCGCGGGATTGCTTCCCGAATAGACAATACTATCCACACATCCGCGCATTTTCACCTCCCCCTGAGAAAGCTCCAGCCGTCCAATGTGGAGGTCTTTTCCCTTTACGGTAAGCATTCCCTGCCCGGTCTGAAGCACTATGGTATTCTCATCAAAAGAAAGGACATCCGTCACTCCCGTTACGCTGCCCTCTGTCCTGTCTCTCCACGCAATACTGTGTGGCGTCCCATTTTTCTTTTCTTCCATCCCGCACTCCGGACACAATTGTCTTGCCTTTAATATATGTGAACAGACAGCGATTCAGAACAAAAGTCCCGCACCAGAATGCGGGACTTTTATTCTTGCAATCACTACAGATAACGGTACATCTCTGCGGCGCCTTCCTTTTTGACTGTCTCCTGTACAGACAGTACTTCGACCTTAACCGTCCGGCTGCCAAACCCGATCTCAATCACATCACCCGGCTTTACGGCAACGGATGCTTTCGCCGCTTTGCCGTTTACCAGGACACGGCCGGCATCGCATGCCTCGTTTGCCACTGTCCTGCGTTTGATCAGCCTCGATACCTTCAGATATTTATCCAGGCGCATCGGATTACTCGTTTACGGTATCTTTCAGTGCTTTGCCGGCTTTAAATTTCGGCATCTTAGAAGCCGCGATCTTCATCGTCTCTCCGGTCTGAGGATTTCTTCCTTCTCTCTCCGGACGAACAGCGACTTCAAATGTACCAAAGCCAACCAGCTGCACCTTTTCACCGCTCTTAAGCTGCTCTGTGACCACTTCTGTAAAAGCTTTCAGAGCCTTCTCCGCATCCTTTCTTGATAACTCTGTCTTCTCCGCAATCGCTGCGACTAATTCAGTCTTATTCATTGTAATTCCTCCTGTAAATATTTCTATATTATGTTGCATCATGGATCTTTTCATGCGCACAACCCGCAAGGAACAGTTCCAGCGAATGCCAGAGGCAACCGACACGGACGGGCAGGAGCTGGACAAGCCATCTCCTGCCCGATTGTACATCCATAAGATCCTCGTCCCTATTTATATAATGATCGACCTTTTTTGTCAAGGTTTTCCTGTCATATTTACTGCCCTTCCTGGCGGATCCTTTCCTCAAAGGCATTCCCGAAAACCGTTCCTGCTCCCGCTACGCGTCAAAGCATTTTGTTAATCATTGCCAGCACCTGTTCCCCAAGTGCCGCCGATTTCGCATCGGCGTCCTCCAGAGACGTTCCCTTGATCCCATAGTAGAACTTTACCTTCGGCTCTGTACCGGACGGACGCACGCACAGCCACGCATCATCGGTAAGATCGTAATAAAGCACGTTGGAGTTCGGAAGTCCGGTCGGCTTCACTTCTCCAGTCGCGATGTCTCTGATCGTATCTGCTTTGTAATCGCGCGCGGAAAGCACCTTGTACCCGCCAATCTCTGTCGGCGGGTTCTTCCGCAGCGTATCCAGAATCCCCTGGATCTTCTGCAGGCCTTCGATGCCCTTGAGCGTGATGGACTTAATATCATCCTTATAATAGCCATAGCGCTCATACATATCAATCATCGCGTCCCAGAGCGTCTTGCCCTGCGTTTTATAAAACGCAGCAGCCTCCGCAAGCGCCATCACTGCCACAATCGCGTCCTTGTCGCGTGCGTGTGTGCCAATCAGGCAGCCATAGCTCTCCTCAAAGCCAAACAGATATGTACCTTTGCCGCTCTGCTCAAAGCCAAGGATCTGCTGCCCGATGTATTTAAATCCGGTCAGAACCTCGACCAGACCGGTTCCATAATATTTCGCAATCGCGTCCGCCATGTTCGTCGTCACAATCGTCTTAATCAGAACGCCATCCTCCGGAAGGCCCTGCAGCGCTTTTTTCTGGCTGATTTCATAATCTGCCAGCAGACAGCCGGACATATTCCCGGTCAAGGTATGGTATTCCCCGGTCTTTGCGTCTTTCACACGAACACCAAGGCGATCCGCGTCCGGGTCCGTCGCCAGCACCAGATCCGCGTCAATCTCCTTCGCCAGCTTCAATCCCAGTTCAAATGCCTCGTCCGCCTCCGGATTCGGATAGCTGACCGTCGGGAAATCACCGTCCGGGAGCTCCTGCTGCGGCACAACGTAAACATTCTCAAATCCCAGCTCCTTCAGTACGCGGCGCGCCGGGATGTTCCCCGTGCCGTGCAGCGGCGTGTAGACGATCTTCAGGTTCTTACTCTCCTTGGCAATCGCCTCCGGATGAAGCACAAGCTTCTTCAGACAGCCGATAAATGCGTCGTCAATCTTCGCACCGATCACCTCATAAAGTCCTGCCGCGATCGCCGCTTCCTTGTCCATCGTTTTTGCAGCCGTATAATCCGTGATCGCTTTTACCTCGGCCATGATACCGGTGTCATGCGGCGGCGTAATCTGCGCGCCATCCTCCCAGTATACCTTGTAGCCGTTATATTCCGGCGGATTGTGGCTGGCCGTAATATTGATCCCGGCGATGCAGCCAAGCTCCCGCACGGCAAAGGACAGCTCCGGGGTCGGACGCAGGGATTCGAACACATATGCCTTAATGCCGTTTGCTGCCAGTGTCAGTGCCGCAAAATCCGCGAACTCCGGCGACATATGTCTGGAGTCAAAGGCAATCGCCACACTCTTCGGCTGTGAATCACTTACTTTATTGATATAATTTGCAAGTCCCTGTGTCGCTTTCTGTACGACATACTGGTTCATCCGGTTCGTCCCCGCGCCAATCACCCCGCGAAGACCGGCCGTACCAAACTCCAGCTCCGTGTAAAACCTCTCCTTAATCTCATTGTCATCCTTTTCAATCGCTTTCAGTTCTGCTTTCGTCGCTTCATCAAAGTACGGGGTCGAAAGCCATTCTTCATAGGCCTTTCTGTACGCTTCCATTGGATACCTCCTGTGTTATAAAATAGTTTATTGCTCACACGCGGCTTGGTGTGTCTGTGATTAAGAAGAAAACCGCTTCCCATAACAGCGTGCTTTCTTCTGATAGGTCACATTATACCAAGTTTTCACAGAAATGGGAACCTGTTTTCTGGCTTTTTCTGCGGTAGATTACAGATTCAGAGCATTGCACATTTCCGGTTGCTTTTTCCAGTGAAATCGTTTATAATAATTTGCAGTTGTGGACTGATTACGAAGGGGTAACTGACATCGCGGGGGTGGTCTGTTGCCCCTTTTTCTGTAAAAGACAGCAGAGAAAAACTTCTCGCATACCGTGTTGGTTTCTTCATCGTAATGAGTCTGCGCGTTTTGAATCTGGTAACGATTCAGAACAGCAGACCACAGGTCTGTGCTTTGTTCGGCTCTGCTCTGAATGGTTACACAAAAATGTATTTTCAGGAGGAAAACACCATGAAAAAATTATCCAGACGAGAATTCCTGCGTGGTTCCGCGGCGAGTGCGGCAGGTCTTGCCCTGTCAGGCTTCTTTGGACCGCTTGGCACGACGGTAATGGCAGAAGAGGATTCGGAAAGCGTTTACCGCGTTCTGTATTCCGGAGAGCTGACCACGCTGAATTATCTGATCACCGCTTCTACGGCTGAATTTGCGATCGGCGCGAATGTCGTAGACACACTGATCGAGTATGACAGCTTCGGCGAGCTTCAGCCGAGCCTTGCGACCGAGTGGGTTCACGACGAGGAAGCAAACACCTGGACCTTCACGATCCGTGAGGGACAGTCCTGGATTGACTCTACCGGAGCCATCGTTGCAGATGTAACGGCGCAGGATTTTGTAGACGCGATGAAGTATGTGCTGACACCGGAATACGGCAGCGCAACTGCGCAGAATCTCTTTGGTGTTATCGCAAATGCCGAGGAATATTACAATGGCCTTGCAGGGGAAGAAGGCTACGAAGCGATTGATTTCTCCGAGGTTGGCGTAGCGGCGACCGATACCTACACACTGACCTACACGCTGGCGAAGGAAGTACCGTATTTCCTGTCGATGCTTACTTATGTCTGCTTCATGCCGGCCTATGGTCCGCAGCTGGAAGAGCTCGGCGCAAGCTTCGGCACCTCTGCAGAAAATATGTATTACAACGGCGCGTTCTATCTTTCCAGCTATGAACCGCAGGTCGAGCTGGTAATGACAAAGAACCCGAACAACTGGGATGCGGACAATGTCCTGATTGATGAAATTCAGAAGACCTACAACGCTGAGGCAGAGACCATCGGCGCTGAGATGGCAAAGCGCGGTGAGATTGATTACACAACCCTGAGCGCAGATATTGTAGACTCCTGGCTCGCAGATGAAGAGACCAGCAGCATGGTCAGCATGGAGCGTCCGTCAATCGATTACTGCTACTTCTATTGCCTCAACTTCAACATGTATGCCCTGAATGAGGACTATACCACGGAAGGTATGGAGGGCTACAGCGTTGATGAAGCATATGAGCCGGAAAACTGGCTGCTCGCGGTAAACAACGAGAATTTCCGTCAGTCCATCCGCCACGCGATCAACCGTCTGTCCACCTACTCCGTAGACACCGGTTCTTACGCAGATCCGACCACATATATGCAGAACACCATCACGCCGGTCGGCTTTGCTACCAACTCTGACACTGGCACGGATTATACAGATGAAGAAGCACTCGCTGACATCATGGCGACCGATTCCTATGACTCTGAGCTGGCTCTTTCCTACAAGGAAGCTGCGATGGAAGAGCTGACCGCAGCAGGCGCAACCTTCCCGGTTAAGATTCTTGTAAAATACAATCCGTCTACAACGAACTGGGAGGATCGTTCCATCGTTCTTGAGCAGCAGCTGGAAGCGATCCTTGGCACAGATTACGTCGATATCACGGTAGAGGCAGGCCCGTCCGACGGCTTCCTGAGCGCGGTTCGCCGTGCCGGCGATTATCAGCTGATGCTCTGCAACTGGGGCGCGGATTATGCAGATCCCGAGACCTGGACCGATCCGTTCTATCAGTCGGCAAACAGCGACGGTTCCTATGATCCGGGCATGAAATATGCTTATCTTGCAACCGCGATCACAAACGGCACCGAATCCGCAGAGACAGTAGCAGAATACTTCGCGATGGTAGAGGCAGCAAAAGAGATCACCAGCGATACTTCCGCCCGCTACGCTGCATTCGCAGAGGCAGAGGCTTATCTGATCGATCACGCACTTGTCATCCCGTATGGTCTGGAGGTCAGCAGCTTTGTCGTGAGCAAGCTGAATCCGTGGGAAGGCCAGTACGCCGCATTTGGTGTCTCCAACCAGCGTTACAAGGGTCAGCAGCTCTATGAGGACTTCATCACCATGGAGCAGTACGAGGCATCCGCAGCAGAGCACTGATCTGTACACCGCTGTTTCGAAGCGTATTTGCAGGCATGCAGAGCCACTGCCTGCTACTCTGAATCATCACACAGTTTTTAACTGAGAACCGTGGCCTGGCAGGTGTGGCGCAAATTGCACCTGCCGTCGTAACTGTTCAGTACCCTCACAGTTACCTGCCATCTTTTATACGCCCCGCGGGAAACTACGGGGCGCAGATTTTCCAGTCACACGGACTTTTTCGCCCAGCGACCGAAGCGGTAGCGCAGACCCGCGTCTGGCGTTAGCCAGAACGATTCCCTGCGCGGCTGAACACATCAGACATAAATGAGGCCTGGAACCCCATCTTTCCAGACGTCATTTGTGCCTGCCGCAAATACTGCACGAAAAAATAACATTCCCATTTCCCTTCCGGCGCTGATTCTTAACCGGTTCCGCCGCACTTGGGGAATCGTATTATGGAGGTACCTATGGTAAAATATCTGGCCAAACGAATCGGGCGTTCCCTGATTACCCTTTTCATCATCATCTGCGTCGTCTTTATTCTGATGCGGCAGATGCCCATCGAAGGCTATTTCCAGAATTTTGACAAGCTGACCGAAGCCCAGATTCAGGCCGGTCTGGAGGAACAGGGACTTCTGGATCCCATACCTGTACAGCTTCTTCATTTTTTCCAGAATATGTTCAAAGGGGATTTTGGCGTTTCGCATTCCTACCGTGTGAATGTCCCGGTGACAGAAATTCTGGCGGACAAGCTTCCTATTTCCATCAAGCTTGGCTCCCTCTCCATCCTTGTCTCCCTGATTCTCGGCATTCCTCTGGGAACGATCATGGCGCGCTTTAAAAGCCGCATCCCGGATAAGTTAGGCACCCTTTTCATCGTCTTTATCCAGGCGGTTCCGGCGGCGGTGTATTATCTCTTTATCCAGATGTACGGCACGCTGCTCCTTGATATTCCGTTGCTCTTCGACGAATCAAACTGGAAAAGCTGGATTCTGCCGGTCTTTTCCATGTCGCTGGGGAACATCGCCTACTATGGCATGTGGCTGCGCCGTTATATGGTGGACGAGTCCAACAAAGACTACGTCCGGCTCGCCAAAGCGAAAGGTGCGTCCGGCAATTCTGTGATGTTCCGCCACATTTTCCGTAACGCGTTTGTTCCGATGGTACAGTATCTGCCATCCTCTTTTCTGAATACCGTCATCGGCTCCATCTATGTAGAGTCTCTTTACAGTATCCCCGGCATGGGCGGCCTGCTGGTGACTGTAATCAAAGGAAACGACAACAACATGGTACAGGCGATCGTGCTGCTGTATGCCACCGTCGGCGTCATCGGCCTGCTGCTTGGCGACATCATGATGGTGATTCTGGATCCCAGAATTTCCCTGAGCGGAAAGGAGGGCGAGCGCTGATGGCACGCACAATACGAGACCACGTCTCCGAAAAACTGGAAAAAAATATGGAAGACTGCCTGCGCGAGGAGCTCCGGGGCGATAAGACAACGAATCAAGCGGAGACGACCGCAGACAAAAAGTCAGCGACAAACGACAGACAAAGCACTTCCTCTGAAAACGGAAGCAATGCCGCCCCGGCTGACGAAGCGGATTTATTTACATTTGCCGAATACGACGAAGCGGAAAGCGAGCGCGCCGGTTACACCAATTACTCTTACTGGGGAAGCACCGTGCGGATGTTTTTCAAGGATAAGGGCGCGGTATTCTGCCTGATCGTGATGATCGCGATCATCGCATTTACCATTATCCAGCCGTATCTGCCCGGTCAGCGCGACCCATATACGATCAATACAGACTCCGAACTGTTTATCCCGCTGAGGAATGTTGCTCCCTGTGCGGAATACTGGTTTGGCACAAACTCGATCGGCCAGGACCTCTGGGCGCGCATCTGGGCCGGCACCCGCACCTCCCTGTTCATTGGCTTTGCCGTGGCCATGGTAGAAGCAGTGGTCGGCATCACCATGGGTGTGCTCTGGGGGTATGTGCGCAAGCTGGACTTCCTCTTTACGGAAATCTATAACGTGCTGGATAACATCCCGCAGACCATCGTCCTGATCCTGATCGCCTACATCATGACGCCGAGCGTGAAAACACTGATTTTCGCCATGAGCCTGACCGGCTGGATTGGGATGGCACGCTTTATCCGAAACCAGATCCTGATCATCCGCGACCGCGATTACAATCTGGCATCCCGGTGCCTGGGCACCCCTACGAAACGGCTGGTATTCAAGAATCTTCTCCCATACCTGGTGTCTGTCATCATGCTGCGCATGGCGCTCGCGATTCCGGCGGCAATCGGAAACGAAGTCTTCATCACCTACATCGGCCTCGGCCTTCCCGCCACAACAGCAAGTCTTGGCCAGCTGATTGAGGATGGGCGGCAGGTCATGATGAACGCCTCGCAGCGCTACCAGCTGATTTTCCCGGCAGTTGTGCTTTCCATCGTGACGATTTCCTTTTACATCGTGGGCAACGCCTTCTCCGATGCGGCAGACCCCAAGAATCACCGATAGAAGATGTCCTGCACTGCTTTTGTGCAGGAAGCAGGCCTTGCCATGATGCAGAGAAGCTTCCGGATTTGCAAAGCAAATCGAGAACGATATCATCACTTTGTACAGCAGGGCTTACCAGTTAAGGAGCAGACATGGCGAACGAACTTATTTTATCTGTAAAAAATCTTAATGTAAAATTTCACCTGCGCGGCCAGGAGCTCCACGCGATTCGCAACGTTTCTCTTGATATTTATCGCGGCGAGAGCATCGCGATCGTAGGCGAATCCGGTTCCGGAAAGTCTGTCTTTACGCGGACCTTCATGGGACTGCTGGACTCGAACGGTTATATTCCGAGCGGTGAAATCCTTTATTTTGGCAATACGGCCACCGCCGGAATCAATCTGGCGAAGCTTAAAAAGGAACGCGACTGGCGTGCGATTCGCGGCGGAGAAATCGCCATGATCATGCAGGATCCGATGACCAGCCTGAACCCGCTGAAATCCATCGGCTCGCAGATCGCGGAGGCGATACGCCTGCACCAGTCGGACATCAAGGGCTCTGCGGCCATCAATGAAAAGGTCATTGAATATCTCCGTGAGGTCGGAATTCCGGAACCGGAACGGCGCTGCAGACAATACGCACATGAATTTTCCGGCGGGATGCGCCAGCGTGTGGTCATCGCCATCGCACTCGCATGCAACCCGAGAATCCTGATCTGCGATGAGCCCACAACTGCGCTGGATGTGACGATCCAGGACCAGATCATCCACCTGCTAAAAGACTTAAAAGAAAAATACCAGCTGACCATCGTCTTTATTACCCATGACCTGGGCGTTGTCGCGAACATCGCCGACCGCGTGGCTGTGATGTACGCCGGCGATTTTGTAGAGATCGGCATGGCGGAGGAGATCTTTTACGATCCGCGCCACCCCTACACCTGGGCGCTTCTCTCCTCACTGCCGCAGCTGGGCGAGCGCGGAGAAAAGCTATTCACCATCAAAGGCACTCCGCCCAACCTGTTCAAAGAAATCAAGGGCGATGCCTTTGCGCCGCGCAATCCGCGCGCACTGAAAATTGACTATATCAAAGAGCCTCCTTATTTTGACGTAAGCCCGACGCACAAAGCCAAGACCTGGCTTCTGGATCCGCGCGCACCAAAGGTCGAGCCGCCGGAGGCCATCCGGAATCTGAAGGATCTGGAAAGTGTTTACGGGTAAAAGCCAGAAAAGACGGCTGCGTTTCAATACAGGAAGGATACAGCCGAATCGTATCCGTTGAAAGCCGATCAGTTGAGGAATAAGCAGAAAATGAATACAGGAAAAGAAGTATTGTTCGAGGTCAATGATCTTCATGTGACCTTCGGAAAAGGAAAAAAAGCATTCGAGGCAGTCCGCGGTGTCACGTTTCAGGTGCACCGGGGCGAAACCTTTGGCATCGTTGGCGAGTCCGGTTCCGGCAAGACGACGATCGGCCGCACCATCATGCGCATCTATACTCCGTCGCAGGGAAACGTGATTTACAAGGGCGAACAGATCAGCGGCAAAATCAGCAAAGCGCTGGATAAAAAGGTGATCCAGGAAATCCAGATGATTTTTCAGGATCCGATGGCATCCTTAAATGAGCGAGCCAAGGTAGATTACATTGTCTCCGAGGGGCTGATCAATCTGCGCGGCCGCTCCCTGAAAGAAAAGGAGCGCCAGGAGCTTGTCACAAAGGCTCTGGAGGACGTAGGGCTCCTCCCAGAATTTGCCAGCCGCTTCCCGCATGAGTTTTCCGGCGGACAGCGTCAGAGAATCGGCATTGCACGCGCCCTGATCATGGAGCCGGAATGCATCATTGCAGATGAACCCATTTCTGCGCTCGACGTTTCCATCCGGGCTCAGGTACTGAATCTGCTGGCCGACCTGCAAAAGGAAAAAGGCATCACTTACATCTTCATCGCCCATGATCTGTCTGTCATGCGCTACTTTACCGATCGCATCGCAGTCCTTCATAAGGGAAAAATGGTTGAGCTTGCGGATACCGAAGATCTGATCTCCCATCCGGCGCATCCTTACACCAAAGCCCTGCTTTCAGCGATCCCGATGCCGGATCCGATCCGCGAACGAAAGAAGAAGCTGTTCGTGTACGACCCGGGCATCCATGACTATGACCGGAATCCGCCGAAATGGACGGAAATCGCCCCTGGACATTTCCTGCTGGCGAATGAGCGGGAGCTGACAGAGGGGTTCGGGCAAAAATGAGCACCTGCCCTTTCTTTTCGATGCTGTTCGGAACGGTTTGATAACACTATAAATATAAAAGAGGAGCCATTTATGCATCCAAAACTTACGCTGGAAAAACGCATTCAGGCCGAAATCTTTGGTTATGACGGCAAAATGAGTGTCTATGTAAATGATTTAAAGGGAAACGAGATCGCGCTGGACGCCGACCAGCCCTTCGAGACTGCAAGCACCATCAAATCCTTTATTCTGGCCTGCCTGTTCGCGCAGATCGAAGCCGGAGGGGCCGACCCGGATGACATTCTTGTCTGTGACAGGAAATATTATATAAATGGCAGCGGACTGCTGCGCTCTCTGATGGAAACGGCCGATGCCGCTTTCCCCGCCGGCCGGCCGCTAAAATCCGCAGGAGCGGGAAACGATTCGGCGGTCAACCCGCATTCCGCATCTGAAAATCGCGACCTGTCAGACAGCAAAGATGCAAACAAAATATCCCTGCGCGCGATTGATGTAGCAACCTTAATGATCATCATCAGCGATAACATTGCAACCAATATGCTCATTGATTATCTCGGTCTCGACACCATCAACGACTACATCCGGAGCCTCGGCTACACGCAGACATGTCTGCACAATCCGATCGACTTTGACAAATACGACCGGCTCGGCACAACAACGCCACGCGAGTACGGCGATCTCTTCGTCCGTCTCGCCAAAGGCGAGCTGGTAAGCGCCGAGGCCAGCCGGCAGATGCGGGGAATTTTCAAAAAACAGCACTACAACAGTACGCTCACACGCTATTTCCCGCAATACTACCTCGACTGTGAAGAAACCGAAGAGGAGGAGCTGATTTATGTCGCCTCCAAAAGCGGCAGTATGAACGCCTGCCGGAACGATGGCGGCATTGTCCACACGCCTTACGGCGACTATGTGATTGTGATCATGAACCGTGAATTCCACGATATTCTTGAGCACTACGAGCATGCCGGCCAGGTATATGGGGCAAAGGTCAGCCGTATGATCCTCGACCAGTATCTGGCGCTTGAAGGGCGGCTGGTATTATAAACAGATATCTGTGAACCAACAGTTTCCAGGTTTTCTGCTCTTGACAAATCTGCCGGAAACCTGTATAGTGTTGAGGTATTGAGAGGAAAGCGGTTCGTTTTCCTCTGTCATAACTGGTATCACATTTCCGTGCAGCCGGGGAGATAGCGGTGCCCTGTCGCCTGCAATCCGCTACAGCAGGGGTGATGCCGAGCTTAGGGCGTTCTGTTGTGGAGCTGCCCCTGATAAGTGATGTTGACGTCTGGGTCTTGCGCGGCAGGAATCCGTGAACCGTGTCAGGTCGGGAACGGAGCAGCACTAAGCGGAACCACCTGGGTGCCGTAAGGTAGCCTGGACTGAGTTAACTGTCAGGGTAACGTCTGTGGCAGGCGTTCGAAGCGAGGCGCACGGATTAAAATAAAAACATTCCTCTGGCGTGGTTTTATCCATTTGCCAGAGGATTTTTGTTATTGTTCACTCCTTGATCACGCACTTGCTGCGCAGTCAGGAGAGAAAACGCAGAGATTACAGGCATCTGGCCCATCGCAAAGCGACCTTGGCCGGCCAGATGCCCCGCTCCCATTCGCCACAGACAACAGGCAATTTACAGGAAGATGCAAAAACTATGATGAGTGCAGATGAGAAATACATGAAAGAAGCCCTTCGACAGGCCAAAAAAGCATACGCGCTCCGCGAAGTTCCGATCGGATGCGTGATCGTTTATGAAGATCAGATTCTGGCACGAGGCTACAATCGCCGCAATACAGACAAAAATACCACTGCACATGCTGAGATGATTGCAATCCGCCGGGCGAGCAAAAAACTCGGCGACTGGCGCCTCGAGGGATGTACCATCTACATTACCCTCGAGCCCTGCCAGATGTGTGCCGGTGCGATCGTCCAGTCCCGTATCACCCGCGCCGTCATCGGCGCCATGAATCCCAAAGCGGGCTGTGCCGGCTCTGTGCTGAATCTCCTCGAAATGCCTGCATTCAACCACCAGGTCACCGTCGAACGCGGTATTCTGGAGGAAGAATGCAGCAGCATGCTCTCCGGATTCTTCCGCGAGCTGCGGGAGTATAAAAAGAATCTGTAACGCTTCTGTATTCTTATTCTTTTCCGCTAAAGCAGTAGGTACACAGCTTACACGGATCAATACCGATGGATTTCTCCATATCATCAAGCCGGTGATAGCGCAGCGTAGTGAAATTCTGCTCCTTACGAATGGCTTCGAGCATCTCTGTGTAATTTTTACTGCAGGGATCCGCATAGTCAGCAAGCACTTCCTGCGAAACGGCATCCCCCTCGCGCTCCCGCACAATGCGGCGGGCAATCAGATCCATATCGGACTTTGACCGCGAAAAGTTCAGATATTTACATCCAAATAATAACGGCGGACAGGCCGGGCGCACATGGACTTCCTTCGCACCGCTCTGATAGAGGAATTCTGTCGTCTCGCGCAGCTGCGTGCCGCGAACGATCGAGTCATCGATCAAAAGCAGTTTTTTATCCTTAATCAGAGCCTTGACCGGGATCAGCTTCATCCGGGCGATCAGATTGCGCTGGCTTTGCCGGGTCGGCATGAAAGAACGCGGCCAGGTCGGCGTGTATTTGATAAACGGACGCGCAAATGGAATCCCGGACTCATTCGCGTAGCCAATCGCATGCGGCGTACCGGAATCCGGCACGCCAGCCACGATGTCCGGTGAAATATTTGCAGCCTCCCGGTCACGGGCAGCGAGCATCCCACCGCAGCGATAACGCATCTCCTCGACATTGACTCCTTCATAGGATGCGGTTGGATAACCATAATAAACCCACAGAAAAGAGCAGATCCGCATCTGTTCCCCCGGTGCGCCGACCACTTTCACCTCGTCCGGTGTGATAAAATCGATCTCTGCCGGTCCCAGCTCACGATAATCCTCATAGCCAAGGTTCAGGTAGGCGAAATTTTCGAATGAGACACAGTAGGCATCCTCTTTCTTTCCAATCACCAGCGGTGTCCGCCCCAATCGGTCACGGGCGGCATAGATGCCGTCTTTTGTCAGCAAAAGTAAGGTCATCGAGCCATCAACGACCTCCTGTACATAACGAATTCCCTCGACGATCGAATCCTTTTTACAGATCAAAGCCGCAACCAGCTCTGTCGCGTTGATCTGACCGCCGCTCATCTCCTGAAAATGCGTATGCCCATTCTCATATACCGAGCGCAGAAGCTCGTCCATGTTGTTAATCTTGCCCACTGTCGTAATCGCAAAGCTGCCCAGGTGTGACTGCACCAGCAGCGGCTGCGGCTCATAATCCGAAATGCATCCAATCCCCAGATGCCCGTCCATCTCGTCCGCATCCTTCTCAAACTTCGTCCGGAACGGAGAATTCTCAATGTTGTGAATCGCGCGCGCAAATCCCTGCTCTCCATACACAGCCATCCCGCCGCGGCGCGTTCCCAGATGCGAATGATAATCCACTCCGTAAAACAATTCCATCGTGCAGCTTCTCTTTGCTGCCACTCCAAATATACCGCCCATGTTCTGTCTCCCTTCATTGTCAGTTACGCTCAGTATACCATGAACATGAGCGGTTTTCCAGTATTATACACAAAAATGCTCCCCGGAATCCGGGGAGCAAAGATCTTTTTTTAGCTGCCGCGTCAGCAGCTATTTACTGTATCACAAAGGTCAGCTCCGCTTCCGTGCAGACCTTGTCATCCACGTAAGCGGTCGCTTTGCCGATACCGACCGGGCCTTTTACCTTAATCACCTCAAGTTCCAGGCGAAGGACGTCCCCCGGCACAACCTTCTGACGAAAACGCGCCTTATTGATGCCGCCGAACAGGACAAGCCTGCCCTTGTATTCATCCAGAGAAAGAATCGCAACAGCCCCGACCTGAGCAAGCGCTTCCAGGATCAGCACACCCGGCATCACCGGCTCCTGCGGAAAATGTCCCGCAAAGAATGGCTCGTTATAAGATACGCACTTGCGTCCGACCGCACGCACCCCTGGCTCCAGCTCATCAATCCGGTCCACGAGAAGGAACGGTGAACGGTGCGGCAGTATTTCCATGATTTGTTTGCTATCTAACATCCTGCAACCTTCTTTCCTTCAGTCATTCCGCGTATTTTTTGAATAACAGCGTCGCGTTGTGCCCGCCGAATCCCAGAGAATTGGTCAGGCAGGCATTTACTTCGCGCTTAACACCTTCCGGCGTATAATTGAGATCCATCTCTTCCTCCGCCTCGCGGAAACCGGCCGTGGCATGAATGTAGTTCTCCATAATGCTCTTTACGCAGACCACCGCTTCCAGACCGCCGGCAGCGCCAAGAGCATGCCCGATCATAGACTTGGTTGAATTCACATTCAGCTGATAAGCAGCCTCGCCGAAGGCTGCCTTGATCGCACGCGTCTCACAGAGGTCGTTGAGATGTGTCGCAGTACCGTGTGCGTTGACATACGGAATCTCCTCCGGAGCCAGACCAGCCTCATTCATCGCCACCTTCATCGCACGTGCCGCGCCCTCGCCGGTCTCTACCGGAGAAGTGATATGGTAGGCATCGCTGGTCGCCCCATATCCGGCGATCTCCGCCAGTATCACTGCACCACGCTGCTTCGCGTGGGAAAGCTCCTCCAGCACCAGAACGCCTGCGCCTTCCCCCATGACAAAGCCGCTTCGGTCTTTATCAAATGGAAGGGAAGCACGCAGCGGATCCGTCTCCCTGCTCAATGCGGTCAGGGCAGTAAAGCCCGCGACCCCCATCGGACAAATGGCCGCCTCGGTGCCTCCGGCCACCATCACATCCGCGTCACCGACCTGAATGGAACGGTAAGCCTCTCCGATGGAGTGTGTTCCTGTCGCGCACGCAGTCACAACGTTAATATTTTTCCCTTTCAGCCCAAAATGAATCCCGACATTGCCGGCCGCCATATTGGAAATCAGCAGCGGAACAAAAAGCGTAGGGATTCGGCCCGGCCCTTTTTCTGTCAGCTTTGTGTGCGCCTGCTCCATAATCTGAAGACTGCCGATGCCGCTGCCGATGGAAACTCCCACCCGCCAGCTTTCCTCCTCCGTCAGGTCGCCAATCCCGGCCTGTGCAAGCGCCTCCGCCGCCGCTGCCACCGCATACTGGCTGAACAGCTCCATGCGCCTGGATTCTTTTACATCCATCACGGAAAGCGGATCAAAATCCTTTACTTCCGCAGCCAGCTTTGCCTTGTAGTCTGTTGTGTCAAAACGGGTAATCGGCGCGATTCCAACCTTCTTTGCCTTCAGGCTGTCCCAGTAAGCATCCACCGAGTTCCCGATCGGGGAAATCGCGCCCATACCTGTCACTACAACTCTTCTCATATGATGTCCTTTCTGTGTCATGACCAGACGATACTCCGCCTTGCTGCGAAGTACCTGTGATAACGTGAATTGTGCAGGGAAAAGTCCCCTTACATAATGCTTTTAAATCCCCATACCGCCGTCTACGGAAATCACCTGTCCGGTAATGTAGGCCGCCTTATCCGATGCCAGAAAGGCGACTGCTTCCGCGATATCCTGCGGCTGGCCAATCCTTCCAAGCGGGATCTGTGTCATCATTGCCGCTTTCTGCGCGTCGGTAAGTACCGCAGTCATGTCCGTCTCAACATAACCGGGTGCTACCGCATTCACCGTAATCCCACGACTGGCAAGCTCTTTTGCCAGGCTCTTCGTCATGCCGACCACACCTGCTTTCGCCGCACTGTAATTGATCTGTCCGGCATTGCCGTGCAGACCGACAATCGAAGAAAGACTGATAATTCTGCCGTAGCGTTTGCGGAGCATCTGCTTCGCAGCCAGCTTCATGCAGAAAAAGGTGCCCTTCAGATTCGTATCCAGCACCTGATCAAACTCTTCCTCACTCATCCGCATCGCGAGATTGTCCCGTGTAATGCCGGCGTTGTTCACCAGAATATCCGGTACACCGAGCTGGTCCGCCACCTCTTTGAACATTCGCTCACACTCTTCCTGTGAAGAAATGTCTGCCTGAACAATCATTGCCCGTCTTCCGATCGCAGTGATCTCATCCGCGACTTCCTGTGCCTTTTCCCTGGAACCGCAGTAATTCACCGCCACATCCGCGCCGTATCCGGCGAGTGTCCGTGCGATGGCACGGCCGATTCCTCTGCTCGCGCCGGTCACAAGCGCGATTTTTCCTTCTAACATGTCCATCTGTCCCTTCCGAAACTGTCATTACAGGTCACGCCATGACAAAATTCATGTTATCTGACCCGCCACAGGTGTGACCCGTAACCAACTGTCCAATGCTACAGCGCACTCTGCACCGCCTCGAGGTCTTCCGGCTTTTCAATATGCAGCGCCCGCACGGTTTTATTGATCTTCTTCATGAAATTGGTCAGCGTCGTCCCCGGCCCGATCTCAATAAAGGTATCCGCTCCGGCCTCGATCATATACTCCACACTCTGCTGCCAGCGCACCGGGGAGCACACCTGCCGTCCAAGCAGGGTGCGAATTTCTTCCGGATCGCTGACCGGCCCGGCCGTCACATTTGAAAGCACCAGAAGCTCCGGCTTCCGTATTTCCTGATCTGCAAGCAATGCTGCCAGCTTTTCTCCCGCACCGGAAAGCATGGAGGAATGAAATGGTCCGCTCACTACCAGCGGTACCGCCCTGCTTGCTCCCGCTTCCAGAAGCTTCGCCGCCGCGCGGTCTACCGCATCCTTTTCTCCGGAAATCACCTGCTGCCCCGGACAGTTGTAGTTCGCTACGCTCACCTGTCCATCCGTCGCTGCACAGATCTCCTCGATCGGCAGCGGCCTTCGGCTCAGAATCGCTGTCATCGCCCCGCCGACCGGCACAGCCTCTTCCATATAAATACCGCGCTGGCAGACGATTTTGACCGCATCTGACACGGAAAATGTTCCGGCAGCCGTCAGCGCGCAATACTCGCCAAGGCTTAAGCCGGCGGCCATGTCCGCCTGAACCCCTGCCTTTTGTACCGCTGCGAGAATCGCCAGGCTTGCCGTCAGCAGCACCGGCTGTGTGTATCTGGTCTGGTTGATCTTCGTATTCGGAACACGTCCGTCCTCCCCGGCCTGCTCCTTTTTTCCATCCGCCTCTGCTCCGACAGCGCCATCCGCAGGCAGCGTCTCCGAAAAACAGATTTCCTCGATGGAATAACCCGCCGCCGCAGAGGCCGTCTCAAAGACTGCGCGGCTCTCCGGGCACAAATCATAAAACTCCCGGGCCATGCCGACGCGCTGCGCGCCCTGGCCCGGAAATACAAATGCAATTTTACTCATTCCTTCTCCTTGAATGTAATCTGCCGTTACTGGTCACAACCCGACCATGCATCTGCTGCGTGGTCAAGGTTGAAAACGTTGTGGTAACTATCTGCCAAGCAGTGCTTCTGCCTGGCTCATAATCTCCTCGATCATCTCCTGGCAGGTCTGCTCTTTGTTTACCATCCCGGCAATCTGCCCGCACATCATGGAGCCGCCGGTGACATCTCCCTCCTGCACCGCTTTGCGCAGAGAGCCGACTGTCAGGGTCTCCAGCTCCTCAAAGGTACAGCCTTCCTTTTCCATGGCCAGATATTTCCGCGTCATCTGGTTGCGGATCTGACGGCATGGATGGCCCACGGAGCGTGCAGTCACAACCGTGTCAATGTCTTTCGCCTTCAATACCTGATTCTTATAATTCTGATGAATCACACATTCCTTCGAAACCAGGAAACGTGTCCCCATCTGCACACCGGCCGCGCCAAGCATCATCGCCGCCGCAAAGCCTCTGCCGTCTGCGATTCCGCCGGCCGCGATGACCGGGATCGTGACGCCGTCCACCACCTGCGGCACCAATGTCATCGTCGTACTCTCGCCAATGTGCCCGCCGGACTCACAGCCCTCCGCAATCACCGCATCCGCGCCGCCGCGCTGCATCATCTTCGCGAGCGCTACACTGGCCACCACCGGGATCACCTTGATTCCGGCGCTCTTCCACTGTTCCATATAAGTACCCGGATTGCCCGCACCGGTCGTCACCACCGCGACCTTTTCCTCTGTCACCACCTGCGCAACCTCAGCCGCAAACGGACTCAGCAGCATAATATTCACACCGAACGGCTTATCCGTCTTTTCCTTTGTCAGCCGGATCTGCTCCCTCACATAGTCCGCCGGCGCGTTGCCCGCAGCGATAATTCCCAGCCCGCCCGCGTTCGAGACAGCCGAGGCAAGGGAATTCTCAGCCACCCATGCCATGCCGCCCTGAAAGATCGGGTACTGGATCCCCAGTAATTCTGTAATCGCGGTCTTCATTATTCCTCAATTCCTTTCGCATTCAGATAATTCATAACGGACTGTACCGTCGTCAGCTGCTCCAGATCCTCTGTCGGAATCTCGATATCATACTCTTCTTCAAGAGCCATCACCAGCTCAAACAGATCCAGGGAATCTGCACTCAGATCTGCCTTAAAATCGGTTTCCGGCCCGATCTCTTCCTGTGATACATGAAGCTGCTCTGCTACGATTTCGATTAATTTTTCCTGCATGATAAGTTTTCTCCTTTTTTGTAATAATTGATTCAGGCGCGGCGCGTTCCGTCAAATGCCGCCAGGTGCCTCATACAGGCAAACACGGCAATACCGGCCACTGCCGCTGAACAGGCTGCCGCAAAACCGGAAACCGCCACGACAACTCTCCAGTTTGTGTGCGTCTGCGGTTCTGCTTCCGATTCCGGATTCTGATCTGCCGAACGAACCGTAACGGACTCCAGATCCAGCTCCGGAATTTCATTTTCCAGAAAAGACGGATGGATTTCACGAAACATACAAATCAGCCGTCTGGAAAACTCATCTGTACTCTTTGTATCTGCATTTTTCATTCCCATCCTGTCACCTCCTGTTTCCATCCTCTGGCACAGCGGATGATATCTGGCGTCGGCTTTCCCGCTCATATCGCTTCCGAAGCTTTTTCTTCAGACGCGACAGCTTGCTGTCTACCGCGTTTTCTGACATCCCCATTGCCTCCGCAATCTGCCGGGTACTCTGCAGATAATAAAACCGCCGCAGCACCAGCTCCCGGTCTTTCTTTTTCAGGTCATTGAGTACACGTTCCAGCGCCTGCACTTCCTCCTGAAAAATCATTCGCCGCTCGGGATTACCTGAATCATCCATATCTCCGGAACCCAGCGGATCTTCTTCTCCGGTTTCTTCAAACGCTTCCCGCCGGACAGCCTTTCGCAGATAATTCAGCGCTGTATTGCGCGTAATTGCCTTTAACCAGGTGCGAAATGACGCTTTTTCCAGATCGAAGGCGGCGCCATGCGTCCAGACCTTCATATAAACGTCATTGATGCATTCCTCAACCTCCGTCTGCCGATCGCGAAGAATGGTCACCGCGATGTACCGAAGCAGCCGCTCATAGCGTTCCGCGATCAGTTCTATGCTTTTTTGATCCCGCTCTTGAAGCAACTTAACGATGTCTTCATCCATCCGGCACATCTCCTTTACTTATACTCATGAATCCGGAAAATCTTGCAAAAAATTTTTCGTGCTTATGGAATCGCAGACGGCATTCCATATCTGCTGATTCAAAGTATAAACGAAAGTCATTATGTAGGCAAGCAAACAAATGAAAAAATTTTGGCTGCCTTCCGGGCAGCTATAATTTATTGCTTTTCAAATCGCCTATTATGCGGTAAAATAGCGGCAAATGAAAACACAAAATCAATCTGTTCGTCTGTCGCGGACAAATCGGCCGCCAGACGTTATTTCCCGTAACTATGAGGATTTTATAATGAATGAAAAAGCGTTAAAAGTATTGGAATACCACAAAGTCATCCAGCGCCTGGCAGAATTTGCCGGGTCACAGCCGGGCAGGGAGCGCTGCCTGGCTCTCGTCCCGTCTGACGATCTGGAAGAGATTCTGCGGATGCAGCGCGAGACATCCGATGCAGTCAGCCGCACCCTGCGCAAGGGACGGGTCTCTTTTTCCGGTCTGAGCGACATCCGCGGCTCACTGCGTCGGCTGGAGATCGGAAGCTCTCTGAATATAGAAGAGCTGCTGCGGATCTGTACGGTAATGGAGACGACCGCACGCGTAAAAAGCTGGGCAAAGGATGAATCCGCCAGCCGGAGAAATGCTGCGGGACTCTCATCCGATATTGATACGCCGGACGATTCTCTGGCACAAATGTTTATGGACCTGCAGCCGCTCACCCAGGTCGCAAATGAGATCCGGCGCTGTATTCTTTCAGAGGAAGAGATCAGCGACGACGCCAGCGCAGGCCTGCGCCAGGTGCGGCGGCAGATGAAGCTGGTGAATGAGCGCATTCACTCCTCTCTCGCTTCTTATTTAAATGGGCCCTCGCGGACGTATCTGCAGGACGCAGTGATCACACAGAGGAGCGGTCGTTACTGTGTTCCGGTAAAAGCCGAACACCGCGGCCAGGTACCGGGAATGATCCATGACCAGTCCTCGAGCGGTTCCACCCTCTTTGTCGAACCAATGGCTGTGGTAAAGCTGAACAACGATCTGCGTGAGCTGGAGATCCGTGAACAGAAGGAGATCGAAATCGTCCTGGCAAATCTGAGCGCGGAGGTTGGAGAACACACCGAAGCCTTAAATTATAACGTCCTGCTTTTAACGGAGCTGGATTTCATTTTTGCGCGCGCGCAGCTTTCGCTTTCTTATCGAGGTTCGGAGCCTGACTTCAATACAGAAGGGCGCATCCATATCAGAAAGGGCCGTCATCCGCTGCTGGATCCAAAAACGGTCGTCCCGGTAGATATTCGCCTCGGTGACGATTTTACACTGCTGGTGATCTCCGGACCGAACACCGGCGGCAAGACGGTCTCCCTGAAGACCGTAGGATTGTTCACGCTGCTCGGCCAGGCGGGATTGCATATCCCGGCGCTGGATCATTCTGAGCTCTCTGTTTTCAGTGAAGTGTATGCGGATATTGGCGATGAACAGAGCATCGAGCAGAGCCTGAGTACCTTTTCCTCCCATATGACCAATATCGTTTCCTTTTTAAATGCAATGGATGAACGGGACGCACAGATATGGGCCGGGGATTCTGCCTGGGATTTATCCTCCCCTGGCTCCAGAACCTCTGACCGTGCCTCCTCCCGAACTGTGCCGCAGCAATCGAACCGGTCTCCCTTTGCATCCGCCCGGGAGTCCCTGCATGGCCGGACGATTTCCTGGGACAGCCGGACGGCGGGGGAACGTTCTTTAGTCCTCTTTGACGAGCTTGGCGCGGGCACGGACCCGACAGAGGGCGCGGCTCTGGCGATCGCGATCCTTTCGAATCTGCACAGCCGCGGCGTCCGCACAATCGCCACAACACACTACAGCGAGCTGAAGGTTTACGCTCTCTCCACGCCGGGCGTAGAAAACGGCTGCTGCGAATTTGATGTCGAGACCCTGCGCCCGACCTACCGTCTGCTGATTGGTGTTCCAGGCAAGAGCAATGCGTTCGCGATCTCTGAAAAGCTCGGCCTCCCGGACTATATCATTGAAGATGCGAAAACGCACCTCACCACAGAAGATGAAGCCTTTGAGGATGTTATCACAAATCTGGAAAACAGCCGTGTGACGATCGAACGGGAACGGGAGGAGATCGCACGCTACAGGCAGGAGGTCGAAGAGCTGAAAACCCGTCTCTCTCAAAAGGAAGGCCGTCTTGATGAAAGCCGGGATGCGATTCTGACAAAAGCCCGCGAGGAAGCACGGGAGATTCTGCGCGAAGCCAAGGACTACGCGGACGAAACCATCCGAACGTTTCATAAGCTCGGCTCGGAGTCAGATTCTTCCCGCAAAATGGAACAGGAACGCGCAAAGCTCCGCGAAAAGATGTCCGACAATGACAAAAAGCTTGGCCTGAAAACGGACAAAAAGCCAAAAAAGGAGCTGACCGGCAAAGACCTGCACATCGGCGACGGAGTGCGGGTGCTGAGTCTGAACCTGAACGGAACCGTCAGCACACTTCCGGACGCCAAAGGGAATCTTTTCGTCCAGATGGGCATCCTGCGCTCACAGGTAAATATCAAGGACCTGGAAAAGATAAACGACGAGCCGCTCACTTCTGTTTACGGAAAAGGCAAATCCTCTGGCAGTGCCAAAGGCTCCGGCAGCAGGAAATATGGCAGCTCTAGCTCATCCGCAGGCTCTGCCCGCTCCGGCAGCACTGCTGACCAGGGTGTGCAGAATGCCAAAAGCTACAGCATTCGCTCAGAAATCAACCTGATCGGCAAGACCACTGACGAGGCCATCGCGGAGCTGGACAAATACATGGACGACGCCTGTCTCGCTCACCTTTCCCCGATTCGCATTGTCCACGGCAAGGGAAGCGGTATTCTGCGCAAAGCGGTACACCAGTATCTGCGCAGGCAGAGCTACGTCGCGTCCTACCGGCTCGGTGTCTTCGGGGAAGGCGATTCCGGTGTCACGATTGTGGAATTAAAATAAAGAAGGGATTTTATGACAGAACAGCAGAAAATAATGGTTGCGGATCCGGATGAATCCTCCGCACAGCTGACGATATTCTACCTGACGCAGGCCCTCTACGAGACCAGAATGATCTCCGACGCAGGCTTAATTTCTACGGAGTGTCTCCATTTCCAGCCGGATCTGGTTCTCCTGGATGTGCTCTTTCCAAACACCGAAAAATTTCAGGCCTGTAAAGAGCTGCGGACACAGTCAGAGGTTCCCGTGATCCTGCTCTCCTCCTCCAGTGATGTGAGCGACCGCGTCTGCGGCCTGGATCTGGGCGCAGACGATTATCTGACGAAGCCCTATGACGCACGGGAGCTTCTCGCCCGTATCCGTGCTGTTCTTCGCCGTTATCACCCGCCCGCACCCGCACTCACGCAGGAAACAGAAGCAGGAGAATCTGTCAGATATCCGGATCTGCTGGTCAGCCTGACCAATTATTCTGTCATCTATCAGGGGCAGATGGTCGATTTACCGCCCAAAGAACTGGAGCTGCTTTATTTCCTGGCCTCCTCGCCGAATCAGGTATTCTCCAGAGAACAGCTTCTGGACCGGCTTTGGGGATTTGATTACATGGGCGATACCCGTACGGTCGATGTCCATATCAAACGTCTGCGCGAAAAATTCAAGGCAAACAAATACTGGGCCATTAAGACAGTCTGGGGCGTTGGCTATAAATTTGAAGTGAAATGAATTTTCGTAACGATTCAGAACAGCAGGCCGCAGACTGCCTGCTGTTCTGAACTGTTACAAAAGAAATAAGAAAGACTTCATTTTTTACTGGAAAAGGTATGATAAAATGCAGGTAATCACAGAAACGGAAAACACAGAAAGGAAGAAAATTATGAAGAAGAATCTTTTTTTACGCACACTGACCATCCTTCTGGCCATCTGCCTGACGGGCGCCTTTTCCATGACAGCCCTGGCAGTCAGCGCACGCTGGGAAAGCACTACCTCCCGCGATGAAAATAATAACATCTGTATTGACTTTGAAGAGGTACAGGTCGTACTTCCCTCCAGCTGGGGTGGCAAGGTTCAGATGAATATTTCCACGGATTACGTCAGCTTTTACCACATTAGCTCACGCAATGCCTGGACCGAAGAGCTCGGCTTTGACAACGGCGGCCACCTGTTTACGATCGCCTACACGGAGGACGACGATTATCTCGATCTTCCGAGCTACATGGTGATCGGATATACCTCAGAAGGAACCTATTATGCAGAATTTCCGACCGACTATCAGGCTTACACCGGGGACTCCGAAATCGAAGCGGAATACAATGCTCTCTCCGATGATATGGACTGGATCAAAGCGAATCTGACACTGACCGTCGACGTCATCATTGAGATTGATTCAGAATACATCTTCGAGAACAGCGCATCCGCATACCTGACCGAAGCCGACCTCTCCGGCATGACCGCAGATGAGGTACAGATGGCAATTAATGAAATCTATGCGCGGCATCACCGCAGGTTCTACCTCGACGATGTCCAGGAATACTTTGACTCCAGAACCTGGTACAGCGGCTTCATCGAGCCGGATGATTTCGACGTCAGCGTGATGAATGTCTACGAATCCGCTAACATAAACCTTATGGTCGACTACCTCGCCAACCATGATTTTGACGCGGATGCCAACTTAACCGAATACATTCTTCCGACAAGCTCCACCGCATACCTGACTGCGAGCGACCTCACCGGTATGACCGCCGAGGAGCTGCAGATGGCAATCAATGAAATTTATGCACGGCACGGGCGCAGATTCAGCACGGCCAGCATCCAGGAATACTTTGATTCCAAATCCTGGTACACCGGCACGATCTCTCCGGAGAATTTTGACACCGGCGTGCTGAACAGCTACGAAACCACGAATATCAGCCTGCTGTTACAGACGAAAGAAGCGCGGTCATAAGACCGCCTCTGCCAGCGCAAGCCGCTCCTCAAACTGCGCATAAAAATCCTGCGTCAGATCATATGGCTTCATAAAAAACAGCTTCAGCAGATAAAGGTTGAGGTTTTTTACCACAGACTCCTCTTCCGCTCCGGCAACAACTGCTTCTGCCCGCGCCAGAAAATTGTGCCACTTCAATATATACTCCTCGTATCTGGCAAGCTGCGGCTGATCCAGCCACTTCTCGACCCTCACCTTTGTCTTATTCGGAACGGGACATTCATTCACCTGGAGAAAATAATGGAATGTCTCCTCTGTATAAGCATTACGGGAAGTGGCTTTCTTCTCATAGTACCTTCCAAGCGGGAACAGCCGGCAGACGCCCGGCCGGAACGCATGCACACTGCAGCGCCCCTCCTCATTCAGAAACCCGCGCGCATCCTTTTCCTGATCCATCGCAAGATTCGGCAGAATAATCCCATCTACAACATTTAACTCCAGCTTAGCCGTCAAAAGCGCGTCCATTGTCATACCGGTTCCCTGTGCCAGACGATAGACATCCAGCGGATCCAGGATCGCTGATTTTCCCATTCCGCGGCAGCAGCTTGAACAGCCGCGGCAGCCGCCGCAGCCAACCCGCACCATATCGCGGCGACTATACAGACGGCCGTCCGATATTTCTTCCAGACTTACCTGTCGTTTCACCGATTCCACTCCTAACCCGGATCAGCCGGAATCCGAATCACACATGCGATCTCGTCGCTGTTCCGTACCTTCACCGTTACGCCATATTTAATTAAAATACACCGTATCTTCCTCCGGAGCCCCAGTCAGCTCATAGCTCTTCGCGTACAGGACCGGTCCTTCCTCACCGTACTCTTTCTGATACTCATAACGAATCTCCGCGGTCAGCCAAATCCACTGCCTCGGCTTCAGGTCACCCACAAAACCGGCTTTGCACACATATCCGACAAAACGGATATCCTCCGCGCAGCAGGTCATAACATTGCGGCCGGGAATGAACGCATTCGACGGGAGGCGGCGCGACTTCATGACCTTTGCCCGGAAACGTACCTTCTTCCCCTCGTACCGGTCCTTCGACTCAAAGGCGTCAAGATACCAGAGACCATAATCAATATCGTCCACCTGAATCACATCCGCCGTCAGATCAAAGGGAGGCACATCCTTGCCCGGGTCAATCGGATTCCCTTCTTCGTCCTCAAAGTACACCATCGCACGCGGATTCAGTCCCCGAACCGTACGCCGATAGGACAGCAAATCCATCTCTGGCGTACAGCGGTTAAACATCGCCATCTCCGTATACTGAAACAGATTACTTAAAATACTGCGCATATTATTCAGATAAACAGGAAAAGTACTTCCATCAATCACCGTGATCACCTGCGCAATTGCCATACTGAGCGGAAGCTCCTCTCCGTACAGCCACTTACAGTCCCACATGCCATTCATCTCAATAAAAATCCGTTTCGGACGATAGTGCTTTTCACAGGTCCGCAAAAAATCAGCCGTAAACTCTTCCTGCGAATCCGCGGTCACCACAGAAAAATTCATATCCGCCAGCGCCTTCTCATCATACTCTGCCTCGCCCTCCTCACAGAGAATCAGAAGTCCCCTCTGTCCGTCCGCGAAATCGCCGCCTTCCAGGACTTCCCGCAGAAAAGTCGTCTTGCCCGCTTCCAGAAACCCTGTAATTAAATAAATCGGAATTTGCCGCATACTCTATCACTCTTTTCTTTTTCGAATCCATGATCCACCGGGTTCTCCCGATCACGCCAGATGAAACAGCTCCGCAAGCTTCTGCTCATTCAGCTGTGCTCCGATCACACAAAAACGGCCGGTGTAATCCGCTGCCCCGGTTCGGATTTCATATTCCTCCGGTACAAAATCAAAATGAATCCAGGTACCGTCTGTCGCAGGAAGCATTCCCTTCGCGCGAAGCACCGTGCCATAGCTCTCCTCACTTCCGAGCGCCTGAAGGATCTCCAAAACCTCATCCTTCGTATACTTGCGCGGCGTCTCCTGCCCCCAGGAAGTAAACACTTCATCTGCATGATGATGGTGATGATGATGTCCATCATGGTCATGATGATGCTCGTGGCAGCAGCATTCCTCTTCCCCATCGTGATGATGCTCATGGTCATGGTCGTGCTCGTGGTGATGCTCGTGATCATGGTGATGCTCATGATCGTGCTCCTCGTGATCATGGTGGTGCTCATGATCGTGCTCCTCATGATCATGGTGGTGCTCGTGATCATGCTCCTCATGGCAGCAGCATTCTTCTTCGTCCTCGTCTGCATGCGCTGCAGTCTCTGCAAGGAGCATCTGTGCAAGGACATCTGTCTCCTCCATGGCACTGAGTATCTGCGCTCCGGTCAGGTCATCCCACGGTGTGGTAATGATCGTTGCATGCGGATTCTTTTCACGAATCATAGCCGCCGCCTCCAGCTGCTTCTCCTCAGAAAGCTTCTGCGTGCGGCTCAGGATTACTGTCGCTGCGCTCTCGATCTGATTGTTATAAAATTCGCCGAAATTCTTCATATACATTTTGATCTTGGACGCGTCCGCTACCGTTGTCAGGGCGTTCAGCTCCAGTCCCGCTTCCTGTGCCGCTCCTTCCACAGCCTTGCGCACATCCGAAAGCTTGCCCACGCCCGACGGCTCAATAATAATGCGATCCGGAGAAAACTGCTCCGCCACCTCTTTCAGCGCTTTGCCGAAATCTCCTACCAGAGAGCAGCAGATGCAGCCGGAATTCATCTCTGTAATATTGATCCCTGCGTCTTTCAGAAATCCCCCGTCAATACCGATCTCCCCAAATTCATTCTCAATCAGCACGATCTTCTTTCCCGCAAATACCTCCGCAATCAGTTTTTTGATCAGCGTCGTCTTGCCAGCGCCAAGAAAACCGGAAATAATGTCTACCTTTATCATCTTCATCCTTCTTTCTGTCTTATCATTTTGTTGCTGTTCTGTTACAGTTCAGAACAGCAGGCCGCCTGCCAGGCTGTTCTGAACTGTTTTCCCTATCACAAAAAGCAGCGGCTTTTCGCGCTGCTCTGCTATAGTACACCAAAAATAGCAAGAATGCAAGTGGTCATCCGGCGTAATTCCGTATGCATTCTGCGCAAAGACTTCCGATACAGCCTACTGGCGGGATGAACCGTACTGTCCAAATTTCCCAAGAAATTCACGGATGCGCGCGTGGTCGGCGTCAAACACCTCATCCGGGGAGCCTTCGAGGGCCACGACACCCTTATCCATAAAAATCACGCGGTCTGATATCTCGCGCGCAAATGCCATCTCATGAGTGACAATTACCATTGTGATATGCGTCTCGGCAAGTGATTTGATGACCTTCAGCACTTCTCCGGTCAGCTCCGGATCCAGCGCGGATGTCGGTTCGTCAAAAAACAGAATCTTCGGATGCAGCGCAAGCGCCCGCGCAATCGCAACTCTCTGACACTGCCCGCCCGAGAGCTGGCATGGATACGCGTTCTCTTTATCCGCCAGTCCCATTTTCCGCAGAAGCTCCCGCGCCTCCGCGCAGACCTCCGCCTTCGGACGCTTCTGAATGGTAATCGGTGCATCTGTGATATTTTTTATTACAGAAAAATGCGGAAACAGGTTGAAATTCTGAAACACCAGCCCGAAACAGGCGTGTATTTTCCTCGCCTGCTCTCCTTTCGGATAGAAGCGTTTTCCGTCCTTTGCGACCCAGGCCGTCTTCTCTCCCATATAAAGGATCTCACCGCCATCAATCTGCTCCAGCATGGTCGCACAGCGCAGCAATGTCGACTTGCCGGAGCCGGACGGACCGATAATCGACAAAATTTCCCCCTCGCTTACCGAAAGAGAAATATCATGAATGACCTCCAGGTTATCAAACTGCTTTTTGATATGATTCATTTCAAGAAGCTTCATAGCAAGCCGCAACTCCTTTATATCCCTGATTTGTAACTGTTCCATCCCTTCCCAGTTACAAAGCTTATCCCGCAATTTATGCAAGATGCCGCTACTGATAATAATTCAGCCGTTTTTCGATCTGCTCCATCACAACTGCCACGACCAGATTAAAAACATAATAGAAAACGGCCGCCACCACAAAGGGCATAAAAGTCGTCTGCGACGCCGCAATCTGTTTCGCGATCGTGAACATCTCAGCATAAGCCAGAGAAAAACTCAGCGAAGTATCCTTGACCAGCGTAATGACCTCATTCGTCACGGACGGCAGAATTCGTTTTACCACCTGCGGAAATATAATCCGGAAAAAACAGGAGATTTTCCCATACCCCAGCACCTGAGCCGCCTCATACTGTCCAACCGGCATAGACTCAATGCCCGCCCGGTAAATCTCAGCAAAATAAGCCGCATAATTCAGGGAAAACCCAATAATAATCGCGGTAAAACGATATCCGCCGCCGATTTTCATGCCAAACAGGTAATACGGTCCAAAATACACGACCAGAAGCTGAAGCATCAGCGGTGTCCCGCGCATCACGGATATATATATTTTTGTAATGGTACGCAGCAGACGATTTTTTGACATTCTGCCGAACGAAATCAGAAGTCCGAGCGGCAGAGAAAAAATCAGGGTCAGTGCAAAAATTCCCATCGACCGCAGCATACCGCTGCTCAACTGACTCAGCATGACTGAAAATTTCATATTATCAATAAAAGGCATCCCACATTTGCAGGATGCCCTTATCCTCCATCTAGTCCGTGCGATCTGTCGCGATCATTCCAGATCACACCCTGACCAATTCATGTTATTTCAACCACTACCGGCGTGACCAGTAACGTCGCAATCACATTTTACTCTGTCACCGCTTCTGTCTCTGTCTCCGCCTCATCCAGGATGCCTTCTCCCAGACAAACCATATCGCTCAGCTCATATTTCTCAGCGAGCTCCGCTACCGTGCCATCCTCTACAAGCGCCAGCAGCGCTTCATTTACGGTGTCGCGCAGCTCTTCATCATCCAGACGGAAGCCAATGCCGTACTGTTCTGAATTCAGTTCTTCCTCCAGGATGATATAGCCTTCTTTTTCCTTAATCTGATACTGTGCAACCCCAATGTCCATTGCCACCGCGTCAATGCTTCCGGCCTGCAGCTCTACAAATGCGGTATTATAATCCGCAAACTCCTGCAGAGTGCCAAAGGTCGCCGCCAGATCTGCCTGGTCCCCATCCTCGCTCAGAAGCTCCAGCGCAGCGGACGCAGCCTGCACGCCCACGATCTTACCTGCCAGATCCTCCAGGCTGGCAATGCCGGAATCCTCCGCCACTACAATCACCTGACTGTTATCCACATACGGATAAGACCACGCGTAATTATCCTCTCGTCCATTGATGGTAAAGCCGCTCCAGATGCAGTCGATCGAGCCGGACTCCAGCTCCAGGTCCTTAGAGTCCCAATCAATCGGAGTCTTGATAAGCTCCCATCCTTCCAGGTCACAGACCGCCTGCGCCAGCTCCAGATCGAATCCGGTGTACTCACCGTCATCATCCATATAGCCGTACGGCGGATATTCTGCATCAAATCCTACCGTAAACGTCGTTCTCTCGTCCGCCATACTGACGGTTCCCATCGTCATGGAGACTGCCAAAGCAGCGGCCACCGCACCAGCCATCCAGTTCTTCTTCATAATATTCTCCTCCATTTCCGTTACAACTGCGTCGCTCTACCGCGCTAAATTACAGGTCAATACTAACAGATAATCCAGATGCTGTCAACAAAGATTTCTATTCGTTATATTCGCTGAGTGTGCTTCGATATTTCAGGATCCAGACACCAAACAGCAGCATCCATCCCAGCTGGCCGACACCGGCCGCAATGCCGGTCATTTCCAGATTCACAATACCGGAAAGGATATTGATAATACCAGTCAGTGCAAGGATCATATGGATCACCGCCACATATGCGGAAACCTTGCCGCAGCACTCTCCCGTCCGCGCATTTACGCTGACGATCCGGATGGTTGAAAGATAACAGAAAAAGTACATGACAATCGCCATCGTCACAACGATCGCGCCAACCAGCGTCGCCACCGCTATGATAAGCAGGCTCTGCGTTCCGCCGCTCCACGCCGCAATCACCAGCGTCACAGAAAGAATCAGGACAACCAGCAGCACCGCACAGGCAGCAATCATCTCAATAATCGTCACAATCTGCATCAGCACAAAGCCGATCCCCGGCATTTTCTTTAAACTGTGTGACAGAATACAGATAAGCCAGAGACCCAGGCAAAGCAAAAGATCCGGAACCCGGATCGCCAGGTTGATCGCCAGCGCACCGTTATCCAGCTGTGCCATTGCACTCTGGAACATGCTGACATAGCCGCTCAGCTGAGAAGGAAGATCCAGAAGATTCAGCAGCTTCGCAATCTGCCCGTAGCTCAGCTCCCTCATAAAAATCGCCGCAACCGATCCGGCCAGGAATACTGTCTGAAGAAGAGCAACCACAATCAGCAGAGGGGACGTCAATGCATCCTTTGACGCCTCGATCACTCTCCGGGCCATGCCTGAGCCCTTGCCGCCCGCATGGCCGGCCTGCCCTGAAGCCCCCCGGTTTTCCTGCGGAATCTGTGCATATGGCTGCACGGGCGGCTTCTGCTGCCCTCCTGCGGCCCGCGAAGCATTGTTCCCATTTCCCGCAGCACTCTGGCCGGCTGCCATACGTCCGTCTGACGGCCGCTGCGCTGCGCGCTGCCCCGCAGACGCCGCCGCAGTCTGTCTCCCGGCTGTATCCGGCCGTCTTCTTGGCTGAACCGGATCTCCTGGTATTTCACTCCTGTATGCCACGCTTTCTCCGGAATGCCCGCCGTGCACATCCCTGCGAATCACGCCCTGCGCACCGTCAAATTCCGCCATGGATTCCTGACCGTATATCTGCGGACCGCCCTTTGTCCTGCGCGGCCTTGCCGCTGCCTGACGCGGTGCATTTACCTCCGCTTTTACGGAGGCTTCGGTCTCTTCCACAGCCGCCGTCTCAGGCTCCGCGGACGCTTCTCTCTCACGCTGCAGAGGAACCTCAGCCCTGTTCTCCACCGGCATCACCGCCTCATTCCTCGCAGGCGCCTCCGCTACACGCTTTGCAAATGCCTCTGCCGCACTCTGAACCGGTTCTTCCGCCACACGCTCAACAAATGTCTCCGCCTGCTTCGCGCATGCTTCCGCATGCTCCGCATATGTCTCCGCCTGCTTCGCGTACACTTCTGCCTGCTTCGCGTGTGTCTCCGCCCGTTTCGCGAATGTCTCATACATGTCCTCTGCACCTGCGTCCGTCACCGGTGCAGCCTGTGAAAGAGGCTCATCCGCCTCCCCGCTCTGACGTGCAGAACGCGCAAAATCCTCTTCCGGGAGGACTGTCACCCCCGGCTCATCCATTTGAAGCATTTCCAGTGCGGATGCCAGCTTTGACTCCACTGCGGTGTCCGGCTGTACCATCGGCTCATCATCCTGCACCTTCGTCAGAACCTCCTTGAGCTGTTCCTCGATCCTTTCATCCGGCTTCAGGGAATCCTCCCCGCCATTGGCCTCACCTTCCATATCTATAAATGGATTCCCACACACACTGCAGACCACACTGTCGTCATCCCCGATATTACCACACACGATACAGCGTTTCATACTTGTTCCGTTCCTCCTGTTCCAGCTTATCCCGGGGATCTTCTTTCACGTGCCTCCCCGCTTTTTGGCCATCCTTCTATATTATGTTTTGAGCGACAAAAGGGTTTTCCAAAGCGATTCTCGCCCACATGCGCATAAACTCTGTGTCATTATACCCCATTTACCAGACTGGAGCAAGCAAAATCATAAATTCCGCGCAAAAACATAACAAAAACATAGCCACACCTCAGCGAAATATCCGCATTCCAGATGTGGCTACGACAAAATTATTCTATGCGTAACTGTGAAGATGTTAAACCGTTACAGCTATTTTTCCAGATATTTTTCCAGGCTGACCAGCTTTACACTCAGCACAAAGATTTCCGTTGCCAGCTGCAGCTCCTCCGGTGTCGGGAACGAAGGTGCGATTCGGATATTGCTGTCCTTCGGGTCTTTTCCATATGGGTAGGTCGCACCCGCGCCGGTCATCGTCACACCGGCCTCCTTTGCCTTTGCCACAATCTTCTTCGCGCAGCCGTCCAGTGAATCAAACGAGATAAAATAACCGCCCTTCGGCTTTGTCCAGGTTCCAATCTCCAGACCGCCAAGCTCCCGCTCCAGGCCTTCCTCGACTGCCTCAAACTTTGGCCGCAGGATTGCCGCATGCTTTCTCATATGCGCATGCACGCCATCCATATTTTTGAAGAAGCGCACATGGCGCAGCTGGTTCAGCTTGTCGTGCCCGATTGTCTGATAAAACAGCGCACGCCGCGCGTCTGCCAGGTTCGCCTCCGAAGCTGCAAACGCCGCGATCCCGGATCCCGGGAAGGAGACCTTTGAAGTCGAAATAAATTTGAATACCAGATCCTCATTGCCAGCCTTCGTCGCCTCAGTCAGAAGCTCCAGAATCACATCCTGATCCTCGTCATACAAATGATGAATGGAATAAGCATTATCCCAGAAAATACGGAAATCCTTTGCCGCCGGCTTCAGATTCGCAAAGCGCAGAACCGTTTCATCCGAATAAGAAACGCCCGTCGGATTCGAGTATTTCGGCACGCACCAGATTCCCTTAATCAGCGGATCATTCGCAACCAGCCGCTCCACCAGATCCATATCCGGGCCGGTCGGAAGCAGCGGTACATTGATCATCTCAATCCCAAAAAACTCCGTGATGCCAAAATGGCGGTCATAACCAGGCACCGGACAGAGAAACTTCACCTTTTCCAGCAATCCCCACGGCGTATGTCCGCATACACCCATTGACATTGCCCGTGCCACCGTATCGAACATCACATTCAGGCTGGAATTCCCATAAATCAGGATATTCTTTTCCGGCACCTCAGACATATCCGCAAGCAGATGCCTTGCCTCCGGGATTCCGTCCATCACGCCATAATTCCTGCAGTCCACACCGGATTCACATCTCAGATCCGCCGTACTGCTCAGAACATCCATCATTCCGTTGGAAAGATCCAGCTGTTCTTTTGAAGGCTTTCCTCTTGACATATCCAGCTTCAGGTCCTTCGCCTTCATCTCCTGGTATCTGGCCTCTACAGCCGCTTTTTCCGCCAGAAGCTCCTCACGGGTCATCATTTTATAAGGTTTCATAAAGTATTCTCCTCCAGTCCTGTATTCTGCGTCGCTCCGCCAGCTTATCTGTCTCTCTTGCGCGTACAAATGTCCGTGCCCAGTAAAAATTCACCTTACCTATTCTATCCCCGCCGCCCTTGTTCGTCAAGGCTTTCTTCCTGATTCCGCAATAAAAGTTACTGGTTAATACTGGTCACACCATGACCAGATTACCTTGTTTTTGTTTCTGCAGATGCGTCCTGTAACGCTCTCTCCGTATACTGCGATATCTGAATGGCATCCTCAATCTCCAGATCGCGCTCCCCGGCGAGCGATTCCAGATGATGCCGAAATTCATGAAGCAGGACCTTCCGAATCTTCTCCAGAAGCGCTTCCTCCCGCCAGGAGCCGCAGCAGCGCATAAAGGAACCATAATACAGCACAATAAACCGTCCAAGATAATAATCCCGGTGATATTCGCCCATCACAAACAGGTCGCCGTGCAGATCAGCCGGATGCAGCTGTGCCTGCGCCTTCACAAAAATCCCTCCGTTCAGTTCCCGATAAAAATCCTCCGGAAAGGTGTCCGCAATCTCATAAGCCGCTGTCTCGAATTCGTCAAATGTCATAAACTGCCCTCTATCCTTTGCCTGCGCCATCAGCAGCTGCATCGGTTTCCCGCAGACGGCACATCCCCTATTCCTTCGCCTGCGCCATCAGCGTACAGTCCCGGCTGTATTCACATCTGCCGTAATCACAATCCGATCCAAGCAGAATTCGTCCGTCTCCCTCTGTGAGCTCATATTCACAAAGCACCGTCCGCGTCTGATTCTGCTTTTTGCAAAAGCCGCTGATAAAGGCTTCCGTCTCCATAAGTCTTGTTTCTCCTTTTATTTTTTTCTCCTCCGAGTCTGATTTCGCATCGTCTTTCCGGGATACCGACTTCTTCACATCATCAAATGCCTCCTGATTCATAAAAGAAACCGCCCTGGGATTCCGCTTAAGCAATCCGCGAATCGATCGGGCGCTGATCCGGTGCAGCAGGTCATTTTCTCCCGCCAGACGCGCCGTTTTCTCCTGAACCGCTGCGAGTTTATCCGTCAGCTCCTGGATTGTCGCAATTTTGCCGGGCAGCTCTCCCAGCGCGGCAATCCGCTCTGACATCTCCTGCGCACCCATCGTGAACGTCTCGTTCGCTTTTTCACCCGCGTTCTTAACCGCATTCTCGAATTCCTGCCGCCAGTCAGCAACCGCAGTTCCCAGCTCCGTTTTGCGCTCATTGACTGCCTGCCCAAGCTCCGTCCTTCGCTCCGTAAATGTGTTTTCCACTTCCAGCTTCCGCTCCGCGAACATGTCTTCCATTTCCGACTTTCGCTCGGCAATCGCCAGCTCAAGCTCCTGTTTTCGCCTGGCAAGCTTTTGCATCTCTTCGTTGGCGCGCTCCCACTGAATCAGCACATCGCGCAGACGAATCGCTGCGCGGAAGGACGTCACTGCGTCGGCCGTCACAAACGGCGTCACCAGAATCACCACGGCCTCGACAATCCCCTTATCCAAAGCCAGCACAAGCTTCTCCACATAAACCTGAAGCACCCTGACGACCAGCACGGTCATCACACCCCAGCAAAGCGTAGACCCCAGACAGATATGTCCATTCAGATTCATAAATTTATCCGAATAATCCCAATAACGCACATGAAACAGCTTTTCCATCACCGCTCCGGCCACGTATTCGAGCACTGTAGCCGCAGCCATGCCGGACAGGCACATCAGCGGAATATTCTCCCGAAACGGAATCGTCACCACCAGTACACAGATTGCACCGCTGCCATAAATCGGCAAAAGGGGGCCTTTTAAAAAGCCCCGGTTCACCAGATGTTTCTCTTTGACAGATACGTAGACAGACTCCCAGACCCAGCCCAGAAAGCAGTAAATATAGAAAAACAGCACCCACTGCGAAAATGAGTAAATCGTCATATCATCACCTTATTCGCCAATCGTACCTTCCATCCTACTTCTTCAGCCCAATCAGCGTATTTTTCAGCTCCTGCTCCATGCGGTTCAGCTCATCCTCCGCCGCACGGCGCTTTGCGCGGCCATCCTCCTGAATCTTCATCACTTCATCAAGCGTTGAAATCAGACTCGCATTCGTCGACTTCAATGTTTCCAGGTCAACAATCCCCCGCTCAGAGGCCTTCGCGCTCTCAACCGTCGCCATCTTCAGCTGCTCCGCGTTCTTCTTCAGAAGCGCGTTCGTCATATCCGTGACTTCCCTCTGCGCTTTCGCCGCCTGATTCGCATGCTCCACGCCCAGGGAAATCACCATCTGGCTCTTCCACAGAGGAATCGTATTCACCACGGTCGACTGAATCTTCTCAATCATCAGCGTGTCACTCGCCTGCACCAGACGAATCTGCGGCGCAGTCTGAATCGAAATCATGCGTGTCAGCTCCAGATCGTGGATTTTCTTTTCAAAACGGTCGCAGAGCTCCTGCAAATCCTTTGCCGCCTGCGCATCCTCCGGCAGATTGCTCCGCTGCGCCTTCTCAATCGCTGCGGCAAGCTCCGTCGCACGCACCTCCTCCAGGCGCTTTTTCCCGGCCAGGATATACATGGACAGCTCTTTAAAATAAGAAAGATTCAGTCCATACATTTTATCCAGCACAGCCACGTCCTTCATCAGCTGCACCTGGTGATCCTCCAGAACTGTGCAGATCTTCTCAACGTTGACCTCCGCCTTATCGTATTTTGCTTTCATATTGGCTACTTTATTGCCGCTCTTTTTAAACAGACCGCCAAACAGCCCTTTCTCATTCTCATCCTCATCAAAGCTCTTAAGCTCTGTCACAAGACTGGAAATCATATCGCCGACCTCTCCGAGATCCTTTGTACGTACATTTTTCAAAGCGGTCTCCGAAAAATCCGCCATCTTTTTCTGCGTACCCGCGCCATATTGCAAAATTCCGTTCGAATCATGCAGATTGATCTGCTTGCTGAACTCGTCCACCATCTTCCGCTCTTCCGGCGTCAGCGAATCCTCTGTCAGCTGCGGGTCCGCAGCGGGTTTCGTCTCCTTTTCAGGCACTGGCACCGCGGCCGGCTCTTCCGCCACCGGCGTCCCGAACGTCAATACCGGCGTCGGTACCTCCGCATCCATAAGATCTTTAAATTCATCCATTTTGTTGTCCTCCCTTGTATATTTTTTTCAATATCTATTTCGTCTCAAATCCATTTTTTGTCAGCCCTTCCTGCGCCAGCATGGAATTCAGCACCGAGATATCCGAGGAGATATCCCACGCCTGCTCCTCATACAGATCATCCAGCAGCTTCTCGAACGCGGTATTAATCGTATCCAGCGCACTCTCAATTTCCTTGCGTGTATTTTCGATATTCTGCCCCCGAATCGGCTGATCATCCAGCTCACAATACGCATCCAGCAGCTTCCGGGTCGTCGGCAGATAATAACTCATCATTTTGCGCAGATCAGAGACCGCATCCGGATTCTTCTCTGCTTCCCGGAAAATCCTCGTCACCACCAGCTCCAGCCGGTCCAGCTTCGCCGTCATCTGCGCATCCGGAATCTTCGCATTGCACTCATGAATGTGACGGATGTATTTCCAGCCTTCTTCAATCAAAGCCTGATGCTCCGGTGAACGCTCTGTTTTCCCGGTTTTTTCCTTCTCTGATTCCGTCGCATTCTGCGCCGCAGCGGATGACTGGCTTCCGCCGCTCATCTCCTGTTCACTCTGGCGCCTCTCAAATTCTGTCTCCGCCTGAAGATATTGCTGATACGTCGACTGATCGGTGATCAGAAGCGTCTCCTTACGGTCCAAATACCCCACCGGAAAATACCCGCGCCGGATCATTTTTTTCAGATCCTTCTTCACGTAATTGCCGGTCTCTCCGATTCCAGCCGCCAGCTCCTCAATCATGCAGTAGGTCCGCGTCCCGATCACTTCCTGATAGCGCTTAAAACGTCTGGATTCGCCCAGGCGTCTCTGCCCATTCGCCCCCAGCAGAAGGCTGCCCGCAAAAAGCAGTCCGGTCGTAACACCCCCGGCCGCAAACAGAAACAGATCGCCGATCGCAGCAGCAGCAGCGGCTTCCATCGCGAGGGAAGCTCCAAAAATCACACCCATCCCATAACCAATATACTTCATCAGCTTACTGCCCAGCTCGCCAGGCACCTGCCGTTTCGCCTTTACCGGCTGGCTGCGCTGCATTCCCTGGCCGCTTTGGCCATAAAAGGAGCCTCTCTGAGCGGAAGACTGCCCCTGTGTCCGTCCTGTCGCCCGCTCATACGCCTGTCTGCCCCGGTTCGCTGCCTGCTCATACGCCTGTCTGCCCCGATCTGCCGTCTGCTCATACGCTCTTCGCACACGATCCGCTGATCCGCGGTAGGTCTGATCATATGCATCCCCAGTCGTTCCGCCCTGACCAGAACTGCCTGCCGACCCATCCTGATCATAGCTGTCATACGCATCCCTGGACGCACCAGAGCCGCCATATCCACTGTCATAAGAACCGCTGCCGTCCGAATCATATGTCTGGCCGCCTGCGGTCCATCCGCCACTGCGGTTCCCGCCAAGATTTCCACGGATTGCATCCTGCAGACCATCCATCGTGTCATTGACCACGTCCGCGATCGTATTGCCCAGCTGCGAAAAATCTCCCGTATCCACAGCATCCTGCACCAGTCTCTTTATCTGATCACCGGCCTCATACCAGTCATTTTTTGTCATTCTACGCACCCCTGCATGACATCTGGCGATCCTTCTGCGCCGCCAGGTGCTTCCTCGCTGCAATCGCCCCGAATCGCCCGCTCCTTTTGGGCATTTTCACATAAATTCGAAGCACCTTTCCCGTCCATAATAGCATATTCATTCCCCTGCTTCAAGGGAAAAATCCACGTATCCATCGAAGGTATTTGATCCGGCTGTTACAGGTCACACCGCGACCAGATTACCGATATTTAACTTCTGCTGGTGTGACCAGTAACAATTAAAATCGATTTTTCTGCTCAGAAAAAGGCTGCCCGCCAATCTGGCGGACAGCCCTGAATTCTGTGTATCACTATGTCACTCTGTCTTATGACCAATATCTTCTCGCGCATACCGGTGTGCGGTAGTTGTAACTCGAAATAATGATACCGGTGCTGGATGTACTTGCATGTACTACCTGGCCATTTCCAATATAAAGAGCTACATGGCTGATGCCGCTGCCATCCGAGTAGAACAGAAGATCTCCTGCCTGGATATCACTTAAGGATACCGATGTACCGCTGGAGGCCTGCGCTGCCGCTGTACGCGGAATGCTGATTCCGAAATTCGCAAATACCGACTGTGTAAATCCAGAGCAGTCAGCGCCATTGGTCAGGCTTGTCCCGCCGTATACGTACGGGTTCCCGACAAACTGTACTGCGTAGTTCGCGATCGACTGTCCTGTAGAAGAAGACGAAGAAGTACTGGTCGTCGTTGTGGAAGCTTCTGTGGATGCGGTCTGTGCTGCTTCCGTCTGTGCTGCTTCTGTCTGTGCCGCCTCCGTCTGCACTGCCTCTGTCTGTGCTGCTTCTGTATAAGTTGTCTCCGTACTTGCAGCCGCTTCTGTGTAGGTCGTCTCTGATGCCGATGTATCTGTCGCTGCAGAGGTATCCGTTGTCGTTGAATATTTCAGCTCATCTGCCACGGCTACTGCGGACAGATAATCCTGATACGCAGCTACCGCCTCATCATAGGTATCATATACCAGCTGTTCATCTGCCTGCTGGGTGGCTGCATCTGCTGCTTCCTGCGCTTCCAGATAAGTCTGATACGCTTCTTCTACCGCTGCCTGCGCCTCACTCAGACTCGAAGACGATGAACTGGAAGCGGAAGAAGAATCCGCGTAAGTCTCTGTATAAGTATAAGCCTCCGTCTCAGTCGCTGCAGCTTCTGCCGCTGCTGCTTCTGCTGCCGCCGCTGCCTCAGCTGCCGCTTCTGCTGCTGCCGCTTCTGCCTCCTGCTCTGCCAGATATGCCAGCCACTGCGCATCCAGTCTCTCCTGCTCCTCTTCGAGTGTCTCCGCTGTCGAGTAGTAGGTATCATAGCTCACATACCACGCATTGATATACCCATATGTACCATCTTCCAGTACAACCTTCATCCAGTCGCCTTCATACGCGACCACTTCCAGCTGATCTGAGGAATACACCATGGCAATCGTCGATGAATCCTCACTGGCCTCAGAGTGAACCCACAATCCCTCCGCGTTGACCGTCGCAACATTGTAAGCAACTGCCTCCGCGATCGTATCTGCTTCCTCGCCTGTCGCGAAATACGCAGCGTTCACATAACCGGTCACGTTGCCGGACTGCACCTCGTACCAGTCGCCAAGCTGGCCAAGAATCGTTACCGAACCATTGTTGTATACCTTGCCGACCACTTCGCCGTCCACGCTTGCTTCCGCGCGGACATTAATGTAATTCTCACACTGCGCGAATGCCAGCTCGCCGCTCATGCTGGTGTCATATACCGCTTCTGTCTCAGTCTGAGCTTCTGTTTCCGCCGAAACCGTTGCTGTGTCCGCCGCTTCATCTGTATCAGCTGTCTCCGCCGCCGCATCTGCTGTCGTATCAACGCTCTCAGAAGCCTCTGCCGCCTCATCAGACGCATCCGTATCTGCTGTCGCGCTCTGCGCTCCCTCTGTGCTGACAACCGCATCTGTCTCGCTCAGACCCGCAAGAGTCGAGCTGCTGCTCACAACTGTATTTGTCTCACTCAGACCCGCAAGGGTCATACTTCTATTATTATCCGCAAGGGCTACCGTCCCAACACTCCCCAGTGCAATCCCCACTGCCAGACAGCAAGCCATAAATTGCTTTACTGCTTTTTTCATCATCTATCCCCGCCTCCAGACAATCGTAAAACTTATTACAAATTTATTACATTTATTACGATGGTATAATAACAAATGAGCAGGACTTTGTCAAGCGGATTTAATATTTTTTAAACAAATTCGGCAAGTTTTTTAATATATGTAAAAAGCACGCCCCCGAAAAGAGAGCGTGCCTGCGTCAGTATTCTTTTATACCACACCTTCCAGATAGGCTTCCACGGAAGAAATGACGTTCGCTCCATCTGAGACCGCAGTCACAATCTGGCGCAAATGCTTTGTCCGGATGTCTCCGGCCGCAAAAATACCGGGCTTCTCTGTGATTCCATCCTCTGAGGCGCAAATATAACCATTTTTATCAAGCTGTAATAAGTTAGTAATAATTTCCGTATTCGGCTTTGTCCCAACCGCAATGAAAACACCGTCCAGCTCCATCACGCGCTCCGTTCCGTCTTTTCTGTTGCGGATCACAGCACATTCTACCTGGTCCTCTCCACGGATCGCTGTCACCTCTGAGTTCCAGATAAATTCCACATTTTCGCACTTCTTCAGATTATCCTGCAAAAGCCGCGCTGCCCGCAGCTCGTCTCGCCGATGAATCAGATATACCTTTTCACAGCCACGGGAAAGGAAAAGAGCATCCTCTACTGCGGCATCACCGCCGCCCACGACTGCGACCGTCCGGCCCTTGAAAAATGCGCCGTCACAGGTCGCACAGTAAGAAACACCCATACCCGCAAGCTCTTTTTCTCCCGGCACCCCAAGTGAGCTGTGCCGGGCGCCCATCGCCAGTACAAGCGACCGCGACCGGAATTCCTCCTTATTCGTATACAGCACCTTGACGCGACCATTCTCCTCCTCGCCGATGTGCCTTACTTCTATATTAATAAACTTCACACCCAGCTTCTCCGCGTGCTCACGGAACTTCACACCGAGTTCAAAGCCGCCGATCCCCGGCAGGCCAGGGTAATTGTCCACCTCATACGTGTTCAGCATCTGCCCGCCGCTCATATATTCCTTTTCCAGCACCAGCACGGACAGCTGCGCACGCACAGCGTAAATCGCCGCTGTCAATCCCGCCGGACCAGAACCAACAATAATTACATCGTAAATCATTGCGTCAATTCCTCCTTTCTCATCGTTCAGAGGCATCCGGCCCATTTGAGGAAGCCAGCCGGCTCAATGATGGAACAGCCGGATCCCTGTAAATGCCATCGCCATCCCATATTTGTCGCAGGTCGCGATCACATCCGCATCGCGCACCGATCCGCCCGGCTCCGCGATATATTTTACACCCGACTTATGCGCGCGCTCAATGTTGTCGCTGAACGGGAAAAACGCGTCCGAACCAAGCGTCACGTCCTGCATCTGATCCAGCCACGCACGCTTCTCCGCCTCTGTAAACACCTCCGGTTTTTCCGTGAACACCTTCTCCCACGCACCGTCCGCCAGCACATCCATATATTCTGCTCCGATATATACATCGATCGCATTATCGCGCTCCGCACGGGTGATTTTGTCAGAGAACGGCAGGTTCAGCACCTTCGGGCACTGGCGGAGGAACCAGTTGTCTGCCTTCTGTCCGGCAAGTCTCGTGCAGTGTACTCTTGACTGCTGACCAGCGCCGATGCCGATCGCCTGTCCGCCTTTTACAAAGCAAACCGAATTCGACTGTGTATACTTCAGCACAATCAGGGAAATCTTCATATCCGCGAGCGCCTCCGCCGGGATGTCTTTATTCTCCGTCACAATATTGGAAAGCAGCGCATCGTCAATCGGCAGCTCCTGGCGGCCCTGCTCAAAGGTCACACCATACACCTGCTTATGCTCGATCGGATCCGGGCGGTAATTCTCATCAATTCTGATCACATTGTAATTGCCTTTCTTCTTCTGAGCCAGAATATCCAGCGCCTCCTGCGTATACCCCGGCGCAATCACGCCGTCTGACACTTCACGCTTGATCAGCAGCGCTGTATCACGGTCGCAGACATCCGAGAGGGCGATAAAATCTCCAAACGAAGACATCCGGTCTGCGCCTCTCGCCCGCGCATACGCGCACGCCAGCGGCGACAGATTTTCATAATCGTCCACCCAGTAAATCTTTGCCAGTGTCTCCGTAAGCGGCAGACCCACCGCCGCGCCGGCCGGAGACACGTGCTTAAAGGAAGTCGCCGCCGGAAGCCCTGTCGCTGCCTTCAGCTCACGCACCAGCTGCCAGCCATTAAACGCATCCAGAAAATTAATATATCCCGGCCGCCCCGAAAGCACCTCAATCGGCAGCTCACTTCCATCCGCCATGTAAATGCGGGATGGCTTCTGATTCGGGTTGCATCCATATTTCAAAGCTAATTCTTTCATAGTAGTTGATCCTTTCCTTTTTCTGAAAATTTTACCGATTCTTATTCACAATCCGCGTCTCATACTCACCCGTCGCGATATCAATGTACCGTACAAACAAAGACACCTTGTTATCCTCATTCAGGCTGCTCCAGAGCAGCTCCGTGCACGCGTCAATCCCATCCGGAATCGCCACACGCTTCGGTTCGCCCTCAAAGCTCGGAAGCGGATTGCCATCTCCCATATAAGTATGGATAAACCGCCCTTCCCCTGCCACACAATTCTCGTATGCATACGTATAGCGGTTGCACGCGGCCGGATTCCCATCGGCGCTCTTCAGAATCGACATTGCATAATTAAAATGCCCGTTTTCGATATGAAGAATTCCCGAAATCCGCGGCGTATAATTTGGCGCGTCCGGTTCAAATTCGCGGCCACGCAGTGCCTGTTCAAAGGTCTGCTGCCTGTCCATCTGCTCATAGATGGTATCTGTCTGGTCGCCATTCGTCACAATCGTCTTATTGCCCAGCACCCGTACCGGTGCATAAATAATCAGACTCGGATCCTCCAGCTTCGCCGGATCAAACGCCTGCGTGCGAATGCCTTCGCCATCCTCCACAAACACCCGGTTCCTGCTGTTTCCGCTCCTGCCCATGATAAAATACGCGGCAACTGCTTTCGTGCCATCCTTTGTCCTGCCAATCACAATGCCCCGTCCCGGGTAACTGTTCGCCTTCAAATCCTTTTCCAAACTAAGCAGCTCTATGTTTGTTCTCCTCCTTAAAAAGAAAAACCGCCCGGCAAAAATCCTCCTTTGCCCAGACGGTCGACTCCTCTACACCCATACTCCCCTGTGGTCCCCCACTTCCGTCAGTTGTATGAGCACATAAAACATAACATCATATCAGCAAAAAAGCAAGACCCTTTTTACACAAATCGTGCCGGGGAATTCGCAGATTACCGGTCTCACCCTCCTGACCACTTCATGTTATCGTAGTCCTTGAGGGTGTGACCAGACCTTCCACTCCTTATGAAATGCTTCCCGTAATAGCGCTCCATACATCGTCGCTCTCATAGCCGAGTCGCCAGGCGGCAATGCCGCCGAGCTCATATTCGCTGATAAACGCAGCCCGGGCAGCGACAGAATCCGCGTCTTCGAGCCAGATCTGGCAGAGACGGCCGTCCGCTGCGGTCCATTCGGCATACTGCTGACCGGTGCTCTCATCATAGGCAGATGTGACTCCTGCTTCAGAAAGAATCTCCTGCGCCTCACTCATAGTAACGACTTCACTCGTGACATTGGTGGTGCCATCAGAGAGCGTCTCCGTATACCACAGCCTGGAATAGAACGGAATCGCACTGATAATCTTTTCTTTTGAGATTTCAAGCAGCATATTCTGAATACCGGTCTCCTCAAAGTCCATCGAGGCGACGCTGCCGGCGTCGGAGCCGGAATAATGCTCATCGTATCCCATCATAATGATATAATCACAGATGATGCCGAGCTCTTTCCTATTATACTGCGTTGAATATTCGGTCGGCACCGGGACATCAACGGACAGAATGATGCCGTATTTCCGGCAGAGAATCGACAGCTCCCGCAGAAACTGTACATAATCGTACCCAGACTCCTGTGCGATACCCTCAAAGTCGATGTTGATCCCGTCAAAGCCCAGCTCAAGTGCCTGCTCAATCAGATAATTCTGCACGGTCTGGCGCGAAGAGCGGGTCGCCAAAAGTGTGGATGTACTGACGTCTTCGCTGAAATTGCTGACGAGCGCCCACACCTGCAGTCCCGCCGCATGCGCTTCCTCAACATAAGAGGCACTGGCGTAGGACAGGATGCTTCCGCTGTTATCACTCAGATAATACCAGGTCGGCGAGATCACGTTCACGCCAGTCACAGCGGCAATATCCTCCGACAGATTGTCATTCATGGCAGTATAATTGATCTGGTGAAACACCAGATTTACCCGCCCGTCCAGGCTGATGCTGGCGTAATCGGCCTGATAGTAGGTATCGCGCACGGTTTCTTCTATATTAATAAGGTTATTTGATTTGATATAGCCGATGTAGCCATCCGCCGTCACTACCTGTGTCCAGTTCTCCAGCTGCTCGATCACGGTCACCGTATCACCCGCCGTCACATCGGTCAGGATCGCACTCTTAATCCCGCCGCGGTAACGCACAACGCCATCCTTCTTCACCTCAGCCACCGTCACGGTCACACTGCCGGTCGTGATCACAACGCGCGCCGGGGATTCATAGGTCTCAAAATGCAGATTCGAATACTGCTGCAAAAAATTCATCGCTAGGAACATGCCGGAGGATGTCGTCTTCACAATCTCATAGCCCGCATCGAAGCTCTCTCCATCAATGGTGTAGGCCGAGCTGTTCACCGGAATCTCAAAGACCTGATCCGCCGTCGTAAACAGCATCACTGCCTCGGAAGAATCCCAGTAAAACCGGGAGTTCAGCGTACTCTGAACGAGCGTATAGTCAATATATACGTTCCCGCTCACAATCAGTGCACGCTCCTGCGCTATGTAATCATCAATCACAACCGCGGCCACTGTCTCGCCTTCGACTCCAAGCGACGGCTCCGTCGTCCCTTCCGCAAACCCAAAATAAGTATCCGAGGGCATCCTCTCCGAGGTCGGCATGAACTTCTGCACACTCACTAATACAATCGACAGCAGACCGACTGCGATAATCAGCGTCGCCAGCCGCCGAAAGGTTTTATTTTTATAGTTCATTCGCTGTACTTCCCCTTTCGCCTGCCACGGTCCCAGTATAAAATCCGCGGCGCGTTTCTTTTATCTGCAGTATAACAGGTTCCGCAAAATCCGTCACGATTTTCAGCCAATTTTCAAAAAAGATTAAGAAGTCGCAAGGCCTTTGCGGGAAAACAGCGGCTCTGGCGCTCCTCCTTTCTTTGCTTTCCTTCCACGTGAAAACCATGAGCCTGACGGTCAAAGCATTTGTTTCTTGATTTTTCTGCCTCCGGCCTCAGGATCGATCCAGACGAATTTTGACAAAATTGATCCCTGTGATCGTTTCCTGGTCATTTCCGATGAAGTCCCGCATATACGCGGAATCTTCAGCAAACAGGCAGGCGCTGACGATTTCGTCTGCATGGCAGCGCCGCCCTTCCAGGTAGAGACGGGTTCCTGCCCGCTCATAGCCGCGCAGCTCTTTTTTCAGTGCCGCGGCTGCCTTGTTGCTGTATTGCGGTTTCATCTGTCTGTTCAATTTTCTCCTTCTTCACGGGCAGAAAAGAATGGAGGTGCGTGTGATATATTCCCGGTATTTCTGCCCGGTTTTTCTTTTTCTTACCTATTGCAATTTCGGTAAATCTTTATTATACTACTGTTGAGGTTGTGTGCTGCGATTCATCCGAGGGCGCATCTGCTGCGTGCTCGAAAGCGAATACGTAGCGATTACAGGCATCCGGCGATCGCAAAGCGCTGTGATCTGGCCGGGACCTGCTGCAGATCACAGGACGTGACCTGTAGTGACTTTGGGCGAAAGGGTATACGATTTGTACTGTGATTGGGAAGTACAGCCCGGCAGCGTTTATGTCCCTCCTTTCAAAGGTTGTATACTCTTTCTGTTGTATATTATAAACAATTTGAGTATGATATGCAAGTGCTTTTTTCTTTTTTTATTATATTTTTACACTTTACATCCGGCTTTAAATGCGTATAATACAATATCAATAATACTTCTGAGGCGGTCTGTGACCTGTTATATGACCTGTTGTGCGGAATCGCAGCCAACATCACAGGTCTCCCGATAATAGATGGTAAGGATGTGATTGCATGAGAATTGAAAAGATTAACGACCGGCAGATTCGTTGTACACTGACGAGCGAAGATCTGGCCAGTCGGAATATTAATATAAAAGAGCTTGCTTACGGCTCAGATAAGGCAAAGCAGCTTTTTATGGATATGATGCAGGTTGCCGCGCAGGATTTTGGGTTTGAAGTGGATAATATGCCTCTGGTGATCGAAGCGATCCCCGTGTCGATGGACACGATCATCCTGATTATCACGAAGGTCGAGGATCCGGAGGAGCTGGATACTCGTTTTGCCCGCTTTGCTCCGGAGAGTGCGAATGCGGATACAGGCCTTACCTTTGCTGAGCTGAAGGAGCATATTGAAGGAGCCGACGACATTCTGGATCTGATCCGCCGGATTTCCGAAGGCCGAAAGCGCACCTCTGAGAAGGGGGCACTTATCGAGGGCGTCGAGCCGATCCGTGAGCCGGACACCGCCGACCCGGACGCGACCGCCGAAGATGATTTGCCGAACCTGATGCGTGCTTATTGCTTCCGCTCTCTGGATGAAGTGATCCGCGTAGCCGGCGTGCTCGGTGATGCCTACGACGGACCAAATACCCTGTTCAAGAGTGAAGAAGACAATGGCTATTATCTCCTGTTAAAGAAAGCATCCTGCTCACCGGCGCAGTTTAATAAGGTCTGCAATATCCTCTCGGAATACGCCTTAGCATGCAAGTTTTCCGTCGGCATGGAAGCATATTTCCAGGAACATTTTGAAACGATCCTTGCGGGACACGCGCTGAAAAGTCTGCGCGAGATTCTGTAAATGATAGTAAACGTTCAGAAAACGAAAGAAACAGCCCTCCGCGGATAAATCCGCTCGGGCTGTTTTTTTCGTTTTGCTGCTGTGCTGAACTGGTGGAAAATCACGATACTACGGATTGCTCCGTGCTTCGCACTCCCGCAATCCTAAAAACATTCGGAATCCGCTCATTTTTCTGCGAAAAATGGCTACTTCCTCATGTTTTTGCGGGTCAAAAGTCATGAATTAGAACGCAAGCGTTCCATTCCTGACTTTTGACCCTTGTATCGTCACATGAGAGGGGCGAGGAGTTTCAGGACGTGACCGGCAATCTTCCTCGTTATCTTATCATGGCGGATATCGAAATCTGTCACGAGCTGACATTCGATCAATGCCCGCCGGAAGTCTGCTTCGATGTCCCGGATCTGTGGCACTTCGTACAGGAAGGCCGCACACTCGAAATTCAGATAGAGGCTTCGGTAATCAAGATTGATCGCGCCTACAACAGCACAAATGTCATCGCTGACGACGACCTTGGAATGAACAAACCCCGGCGTATACTCAAAAATGCGTACACCGGCCTGCATCAGGACTTTGTAGTAGGAATGCGCCAGCGCAAAGGCGTATTTCTTGTCCGGAATATGCGGCAGGATCAGCTTCACATCCACTCCCCGCCGGGCGGCGTAGATCAGAGCCTGCAAAAGCTCGTGGTCCGGAATCAGGTAGGGTGTCATAATGTGTACGTACCGCTGGGCACCATTCAGGATTTCCAGATATACGCGTTCTGCCGTCTGCGTCTCCTGCAGCGGATTTGTCGCATATGGAAGCACAAAACCACCTGCCATTGACGATTCAGCAGCCACCGCTTCCGGCTTTGTCAGATAACACGCAATATTTTCCTGCTTTTCCGTGACATCCCACATTTTCAGAAACATCACCGTGAAGCTCTGCGCCGCTTCACCGCGCATCATAATCGCCGCATCCTTCCAGTGGCCGAAGCGTTCCTTGCGGTTGATGTATTCGTCCGCAAGATTCACGCCGCCAGTGAAAGCGATCTCCCCATCGATCACCACAATCTTGCGGTGATCCCGATTGTTGTAGCTGGTGGAAATAACCGGGTATACCGGCGAAAAAACCTTACAGCGGATGCCAAGGCCTTTCATTGTTCTGGAAAAATCATGAGGCACATTGTTCAGCTCATTCATCCCGTCATACATCAGGCGCACTTCGACACCTTCCTGTACCTTCTGCTCCAGAATCTCCTGCACACTATCCCACATCACACCTTCCGCTATGATAAAATATTCCAGAAAAATAAACTGCTTCGCCGCCCGCAGCTGCTTTTTCAGTTCCTCAAATTTTTCCTCGCCGCTCGCGAAATAAGTTACCTCCGTGCCGCGGTAGACCGGACAGCCCCGCTGCTCACCGATATAATAAGCCAGCTGCGCCATGCGTGGATTTTCAAAAGAAAACTCCCGCATAGTCACAGGATCCTGCGGAAGAAGTTCTCTGGTATTATTGTCAATCTCCTGCATCCGTCCTTCCAGAATTCGCATCCCCGGCTGGAGCTTGATGTAGAGATACAGAAGTCCGCCGAAAATCGGGAACAGCAGTACCAGTGACGCCCACGCCAGCTGAAACGCCGGATGCTCGACGCGATTCAGAATAAGCAGTAAAATCAAAAATGAAAACACCATATGTGTGCCAAAAACCAGGTAGATATACTGCGCCACGTAGTGAAGCATCAGAAACAGCAGCAGCACCTCCGCCAGCAGGCAGACAATCAATACACCGGTACGGCCAAATATCACATGAGAAACACCCCGGCGTCCGCGGTCCACGGACCGATCCTTCATGTCTTTCATCCGATCAAAGCGATCATTCATACATTTTCACCCTTCCTCAATCACCTGCAGCTCCAGGTAATCAAACGGAATCTCCTCGATAAAACTGTCCTGATAGAAGCGCGCTTTGCTGTGCCGCTTAAATTCTGCCACCGTCTTATCCAGCCAGATCGGCCTCTCCAGGTCAAACTCATGGCAGATTTCATCCAGGCCTCGGAAAATCTTGTGTGTGCGCGTATCTTCGCTCTCCTCCTCATAAACAGTATCCCGTATCATACGGTTATCCTTCCACATTTTTCCCCATAAACGAAACATATATATCCCTCTTTATGTTACAAGTCACACCCTGACCTGATTTACTGTAGCAGCTGTTCCGTACCTTCACAGCCAGGCCGAAAACCCATGTAAGATCACATCTCCGCTGCCGCTCCGGCCAGCAGGAAGCGAACATCCGCCAAACGGACAGGCGCGCCCTTTCTCAGTTAAAAAACTCATATACCAGCGTCGACAGGGCAGCGATCCGGCTGATCGCCGTATTGGTATTGCTCCACCCATTTGAAAGTACAACCAGTATGTAATCGCAGGCGTCAGAATATATGATCGCCGCATCGTTTTGCGTGGAACTCATCTCACCGGTCTTATTCGCGCAAAGGACATCGTCCGGCAATCCGGCAGGAATTTTGTAGCGCGTCTGCTGCGCCAGGAGCATTTCCTCCATTTCATTGCTGACCGCCCGGCTCATCCACGTCCGCCGGTAAATATCCTCCAGCAGCTTTCCGACGTCCTTAGCCGCGACCTGGTTAATCCCGTTGCCTGAGTTCGTCGCCGTATTGTCAAAACCATTGTACTCCACCGTCATCTCGCTGTAACCATGGCTCTGGATAAACGCGTTCACCTCTGCAATGCCGTCCGCATAGCTCGAATCTCCCAAAAGATACAAAAGCTGATTGGCAGAAGAATTATCGCTGTTGCTGATCATCTTGTTCATCAGTGTCATAATCTCGGAGGTGCGCTCCAGCTCCCCTTCCTCCATGGCTGTGTACACCGTCCCCATGATAAAAAGCTTCATCACACTCGCGGATTTCATCGGCTGATCATTGATCACAAAACTCTCATCTGTGTTGAGGTTTTTCACATAAACAGACCAGGTTCCATCGTACCCGGCAATCGCTGCCTGAATCAGCTCCTCCAGGTCTTCGATTGTCTGTGACTGCTCCCACGGATGTACACGCCTGGCTTTTCCGATCGAGAGCCTGCCACAGGAATAGGTCACCGGTCCCTCCAGAGTCCCGTATTCTTCCGGCATCGCCATCGGAATCTGAAAATCTGCTCCCAGATATACCTCTTCCAGAAAAGCCTCGAGCGCCTGCCAGGACTCATCTGTCTGTTCGGTCTCCGTCTCAGTCTGTATTTCTTCTTCTGTATCTTCTTCCGTATCCTCTTCTGTATCTTCTTCTGTTTCTTCCTCTGTTTCTTCTTCCGTCCCGTCTTCTGTCTCCACACCTGTCAGCCGCGCAATCGCATCGGAAAGGTACATTGGAACGCGAAAAACAGGGCCATCCGCATAATACAGTTCCTCTGCGGAGACCTCATCGTCATTCCCTTCCGTCTCGGCCTCGCTTTCGTCTCCGGCCGCAGCGGTTTCTGTAGCATCCTCACTTTCGGCCGTACTCTCTGTGTCTGTTTCCGCAGGCTCCGTACTCCCGGCCATATCCTCTGTGTCTGTTTCCGCACTTCCGGATTTATCTGCCGCATCCGTTTCCGCGGCAGTCCCGCTTCCGGCCTTGTCCGCCGCGTCCGTTTCTG
>JAJQCQ010000074.1:75889-112701 GCA_021202635.1 Lachnospiraceae bacterium
CAGTCCCGCTTCCGGCCTTGTCCGCCGCGTCCGTTTCTGTGGCAGTCCCGCTTCCGGCCGTCTCTACTTCCGCAGTCTCTGTCTCTGACTCCGTCTCCAGAGCTTCCTCAACCATCGATTTCAGCGTATTCCCAAGAAGTTCTCCAATGGAGGCTTTATTCCCGCTCTCTGAAGCATACACGCCAGCCGTCGAAATGCACATTCCAAGAATGATACTGCCAGTCAGCAGAAATACTCTCTTTTTCCTCTTATCGGACTTTTTTCCCATAAAACCTCCGATTCTTCCTCTTCCGTACCTTCGCAGCCACTCCGCTGTTATACTACGTTTTCACCCCTGACCGGTCAGCAGGTGTGTGGTCGGGTTGCAAACAGCAGTACTCCGATTCGATTTACTCCGATGCCCCATCCAGCGTAAAGAACTCATAATAGCGGTTGTCTCCGCCAAAAATATCATTGTATTCCAGAATATTGTAATCATTGATCAACGTAAAATACGGAGAATCCTCATCATCCAGCTCGTAGAACACACCGTCCGCGCCCCAGTAACCAATGGAATTGATCACGGGAACCTCCTCGCTCAGGTCCAGCAGGTACTCCTGATAGCCGGTCATGGACAGTCCAAGGCGGTCGGCCATGATGCTGTACAGATAATTCAGGCTGGTCGCCTCGATCGTCTCCTCCTCAATATCATAATTCGCCCAGATGATAAACGGAATCTTGTATTTTTCCATCAGCTCTTCACCGGTCAGATCCTCCTCCGTACCGCCGAGCAGATATTCGTACGCGCCATCCCCGATATCCGGCTGATGATCGCCAAACATCACAATGACCGTCGGCTCCTCGACGTCTTCAAAGTACTCGACCAGCTGCTCAAATGCGTCGTCTGTCGCTTTCACCAGATTTACATAGATTTCCGCCCTCGTCGTACTGAACCCCGTATTCAGAACCTCAATCTCCATATCCAGGTTCTTCGTATTGGACGAATAGTAACCGCCATGGTTCTGAATCGTGACGTTGTAGGAAAACAGCGGATTCCCGGAATCCAGATTCTCCTCGTACTCTACGATAATCCGGTCAAACAGAGTCTCGTCGGAAATATAATTCCGGATTTTATACGGATAATCAAAATCATCCCGTGTATAGTAGGTGTCAAAGCCAATCTGCGGGTAAACAATATTCCTCCGGTAATTCGTCCCGCGGTAAGGATGCATCGCCAGCGTATAGTAACCCAGTGAGCCAAGCTGCGATGCCAGGGACGGCAGATTTCCCCGCACAAACAGGTTAAACCCGACCGAAGAGGTCGGAAGAAAGGCCATCGTATTCCCCGTCAGAAATTCATACTCCGAATTCGGCGTATTGCCGCCAAACACAGAGGAATAAGCTGTACCCTTTATGGTATTTTCCGTCAGGCTGCGGATAAAAGGCATATAGTCCTCCGACAGCTCCAGGCCGTTGCCAATCTCTGTGTAATCTGCCCAGGACTCATTCATAATAACAATAAGGTTTGGCGTCGCGGCTGTATCTTCTTCGGACGTGGCTGCCGACGCATCCGCATTATCCGAAGCGTCCGTATCGTCTGAGCTCTCGCTGTCCGGAACATCCGAATCCGAAGAGCCGCCTTCCTCCGCCGCGTCCTCTTCCGTCACATAAGGCTCAGCAATCTCCTCCACCGCTTCCAGCGAATACCCATCCGGCTTATCTACCACCAGATAAAAGCAGGTCGTCAGCGTTGTGAAAATCATATCGTATTTTTTATATCGCAGCTGATGCGTGAACCCTTCCGAGCGGATATCATGATCCTCCAGAAACGTTGTTTTCCCGCAAAGATAATAATAACCGCCCGCCAGTACAGCCACCAGAGCCAGAAACACTCCACGCGCCGCAAGCGGCATCATCTGCCCTCTGCGCAGCTTGAAGCTGATGGTGCAGATCAGGAGCGTCAGCAAAATCTCCATGACCATGTACCAGTCCAGTGTATATGTATATTCCGAGGCCACCGCCGCCGCTGTGCCGATCGAAAACAGATCAGCCGCCGAGATCGCCATGCCGCGAAACGAAATCACGAAGCAATTGACAATTCCAATCACCGCGATCGCCACTGCATAAATGATCACAGAGAAACGAATGCTGCCGGTGATTCCGTACAGGATTCCCTGCACCAGATACAAAAAAGCAAAGGTGAGCAGAAGCGCAATTTTATCCAGTGCGAAAAAATCAATGTTGTATTTATCTGCATTTAAATATAGAAGGGAAAAATAAACCGCGAACGGCGCGACCGCAAACCAGACCCAGGAAAGAATGCGGTTCAGCCGATCGCTCATCTCGTTCGTCTCCAGCCACAGGAAAACCAGCAGTGCTGACAAAAACGCGATCCCATAGGTCCTCGCACTCTGCCAGATCGTCACCCCTCCATCCGCCGCATACATCCCCGGATGGACGCAATAATAGATCAATAAACCCACCGTAAAAAGAATCGGAATCGCCCGAAACAGCTTTTTCCGATCTTCCGGCAGATGAAGCTTCTCTGCCCATTTCGACATTCTAAACCGTATTCCTCCAAATTCTCCCACACGGAAGCTCTTTCGCCTGCAGTGCAAAAGCATTGATTTAACGCCCTCCGACCTCTTTTCCCGACGGCAGACAGCGCAAAATCACTGCTTTTGAACTTTTGTAACCGTTCAGAACAGCACCCGCCAGCACACAGCATAGACCTGCGGCCTGCTGTTCTGAATTGTTACGAGCTTTTAAAATCCGGCTGCCGCTTAAAAACGCAGGTTTCCTGCTTTCTTTAAACGGCAGCCTCTCTGTTTTACAGTCGCTTCAGCAGCTCTTCTCTCTGCTTTTCATAGCCCGGCTTGCCAAGAAGCGCGAACATGTTCTTCTTGTAGCTCTCAACCCCCGGCTGATTGAACGGATTCACGCCCAGTACATATCCGCTCACACCGCACGCAAACTCAAAGAAGTAAAACAGCTCGCCAAGGAAGAACTCATCCTGCTTCGGAATATTCACCACCAGGTTCGGCACATTCCCGTCCGTGTGGGCCAGAATCGTTCCGTTCATCGCGCTCTTATTGACAAAGTCTACGGTCTTTCCCGCCAGATAATTCAGGCCATCCAGATCCACCGGCTCTTCCCCGATCGTGAGGGTGCATCTGGATTCCTCGATATTCATCACGGTCTCATACATGATACGGCTGCCGTCCTGGATAAACTGACCCATGGAATGGAGATCCGTCGTCAGATCTACCGACGCAGGGAAGATTCCCTTCTGGTCTTTTCCTTCACTTTCCCCGTAAAGCTGCTTCCACCACTCTGATACATAATGCAGGCTCGGCTCATAATTTGCCAGGACCTCGACCGATTTGCCTTTTCTGTGCAGAATATTTCGAACTGCGGCATACTGAAGGGCGTCATTCTCTTCAAAATCCGCTTCCACCGCGCGCGCTCTGCCGGAAGCTGCGCCCTCCATCAGCTTGTCAATATCCGCACCGCTCACCGCGATCGGCAGCAGGCCTACCGCCGTCAATACAGAGAAACGCCCGCCGACGTCATCCGGTACCACAAAGCTTTCATATCCTTCTTCCGTCGCAAGATTCTTCAGGGCTCCGCGCGCCTTATCCGTTGTCGCGTAGATGCGCTTCGCAGCCTCAGCCTTGCCGTACTTCTCTTCCAGCATCTTCTTGAAAATACGGAAAGCGATCGCCGGCTCGGTTGTCGTACCGGATTTCGAAATAATGTTGACCGAAAAATCGCGGTCGCCGATCACTTCGATCAGATGCTGCACATAAGTACTGCTGATGCTGTTGCCCACAAAGTAGATCTCTGGCGTCTTGCGGATCTCTTTCGATACGTTATTATAGAAGCTGTGGCGCAGAAACTCAATCGCTGCCCGTGCGCCGAGGTAGGATCCGCCAATGCCGATCACCAGCAGAACCTCGCTGTCGCTCTGGATCTTCTTCGCTGCCTCTTTGATACGGCCGAATTCCTCCTTGTCATAATTGACCGGAAGGTCAATCCATCCAAGGAAATCGTTGCCTGCTCCCTGTCGGGATAACAGCTCGTCCTTCGCCGCAGCGACAATCTTTTTCATGGATACCAGTTCATGCTCAGCAACAAAACCGGCAGCCTTTGAATAATCAAAAGAAACCTTACTACTCATTATCCACATCTCCTTTTATCTGTACTAAATGTCTTTTTCCATCGTCCGGAAACTGCGCCCGGCCATTTCACCCGGTATATTTTCCCACTGCTCTGGCCTTCGCCGCATTCCCTGCAGCTGCCGTCCTCAACGCGGTCTCCGCAGGTTCCCCGCAGCTGACCTTCTGACCGCAATCACCGCAGGTCTCCCACGCTGGCCTTCTGACCGCAATTGCCGCAGGTCTCCGCCGACCTTTACCTCTTGTACATTCTAGCAGACCGTCAGGAGTTTCGCAAGCCTTATTGCGAAAGAAATTCCGTCAAAACTGCCCGGATCAGCCGCTCCTGCTCTTTTTCATCCATCTGCCGCAGCATTTGGCCTGCCCGGTCGGATGCAGAGCGCTCCTCATCCGAGACAGCCGCCTCCTGCATTCCCGCTTTTGCGCGTGCCAGATTCTCTTTCAGATCACTCATCTCCCTGGCTCCTCTTGCCGGCTCACTTTCTTTCCCCTGCATTCCTTTCGTATTCTTTTTTGTGCGTCTCGCTGATTCAAGACTCGTCGCCGTTTCGGCTTTTGCCAGGCGTCTCGCGCGGCGTCCTTCTGAGACCGGCACAATTGGCGTCCGCGCGGCCGCGGCCGCTCCTGTTCCCCGAAGAGACGCACCCCCGCGGCTCTCTGCCTCATATTCCATTTCCGGCAAGTCCTCTTCGCCGCTATAACTCCCGCTCACACCACCATTTTCCAGAAAATCACTCAGACAGATTTCCAGGGAACGGCTCCGGTAGCCGATATCCGCCAGGCCGTACGCAAGCGCCGTCAGAACGACTGCTCCGATTCCCAGCCAGAAATACACATTGCCGTCCACAATGGCAACTCCGCTCTGCGCACGCACCGCAGACCCCGCAAACGCACACAGCAGGCTGACCACCAGACATCCGCCGCCAATTCGTTCCCAGCTGTGCAGGCTCATACCCCAGACACGGTATTCCAGCATACTCTTTTGAATCAGAGCATGTACATCCCCCACCCGCTCACTCAAATGGGTACAATATTGAAATCTTTGCCGTAACTGCTGCAAAAACCGTCCCTCCGCAGTTCCCGTATTTCTTACTTCCCCAAGCAGTCCATCGTAAATCCGCCGCAAAATCACCTGGCTGACTACACCCAGCACACAGGCTGCTGCCAGCGCATAAAGCAACACATTTTTTTCCATCAGAAATTGTAACATACCATTTCCCCCTTTGATCAGATTCTTTCGACTCCTCCCGGGAAACGCCATCCAGAGCCTGCCCGTCAGAATTCCCCTCTGACCATCCGCCAGGCTCCTGTCTGCGCTTCCCTTCGCGAATCGAACCAATATGAAAAAGCTTCACCGGGCGCGGCAGCCCCTCTCGGGACAGACGGAATTCCCCGTCCGCGACGGCGCCATTCACTGCGGCCGCCCTTGCTTTTTTCATTCAGGCAAAGCCGGCTTTAGCCAGCCTGCCCGTGCGCCAGGAACCCAGAGGCGCTGTGCAGCACAATCCGGATTCCTGTGCGACTTGTGCGCATAGTATAGCCGGAAAATTTCGGTTTGCAAAGCAAAATCGTTCGACAATTTCTCCATGGAATCTATTCTGAGGTTCAAATAAGGTGGTGGAAGCCTGTTCCACCACCTGAGAGTAATCTTCCGCAATATTCTTTTCCCCTATCCGTACAAACCATCATTTCAGGCGCGCAAGCAGCCCCTCCACGAGCCGCACACAATGCTGCGCTGCCTCGCGCTCAAAGGTCGCATAATCCATGGAAGCACTGTCGTCAGCCTTATCCGAAATCGCGCGCAGAATCACAAACGGGATTCCATTCAGGTACGCCGTCTGCGCGATCGCCGCGCCCTCCATCTCCGTACAGCTGCCGCCGAAATTCGCCGTGATCCGGTTTTTCGTCGCCTGATCCGCGACGAACTGATCTCCGCTGACGATTCGTCCATGGAAGACCGCGATATCCGGATTTACCTCATGGCATACCCCCTCTGCCAGCCGGGACAGCTCCTGGTCCGCCTCAAAGGAAAATACCTCCATCTGCGGGATCTGCCCCAGCGGATATCCAAAGTTCACCGCATCCATATCATGGTGCAGCACATCCTTCGAAATCACAATATCCCCAATATCAATCTTTGCATCCAGAGATCCCGCCACGCCGGTATTCATCACACAGTCCACGCCAAACTCATCCACCAGAATCTGTGTGCACACCGCGGCATTCACCTTGCCAATCCCGCTGCGCACTACGACCGCCGGCATCCCGGCCAGCTCTCCCTCACAGAAATGCATCTTCGCTTTCGTGACCTCACGCGTGATCCTCATATCCGCCTTCAGCCGCTCCACTTCAATCTCCATCGCTCCGATAATTCCGATTTTTTTCATCTGTCTGTCCCCTTTTTCTTTCTTTTACACTTGAATATCTCCGCCAAAAACGATATACTTACGTGAACCGATGCTTCCGCGCCTCATTTTCGAGTCTCATGGCTGCGGCAGCATCCACGATCACAGGTCATGGTATTGTCCTGTATCCACCCATTCAGACGAAGGAGGAACCAATATGGATTACAAACCACAGGGCGTCTGTTCCCAGAACATTCACATTGAACTGGACGGAGACACCATTTCACACGTAGAATTTCTCGGCGGCTGCTCCGGCAATACACAGGGCGTAGCCCGGCTCGTTGAAGGGATGAAAGCGACCGACGCGATCGCCAGGCTGGAAGGCATCCGCTGCGGATACAAGCCGACATCCTGCCCCGATCAGCTCGCCAAGGCTCTGAAAGTGGCACTTCAGCAGTAAAGCGTTACAGGTCGCACCATGACCCTGCAGCAAGTGCGTGGTCGGGTTGTGACCAGTAACAGTAAAGCTGCTTTTTGTAACCGTTCCGAACAGCCGCAGACCGCCCGCTGTTCGGAACGGTTACTTTTTTCAAACGGCCACATCAGGCGCTGCTTTGCCTGCGCGGGCCGCGCCATCCCGCATATCTCTGATACGCGGCATATCCGCACCGACACAGTAAGGGTCTGTTGCGAAATCATACGCCCCTCTTGCGACAGCTTCTAACTCCAGTAAATCGTAATCAGGCAAAAGTTATCATCCGTGTGATAGCGGTAGTTCCAGCTGGTCACCCCATTTTGCCGCATCAGATACTGCCCTGCTTCTTTTAACAGGTCTCCCTCAAAGAGCGCAGCCTGTGCTTCTTCATAAGCGGTCTCACTTCCGAACTTCATCATAATGCGCGTCTCCGACGCCCACACAGACTCCAGCAGTGCCTGATTGATCGTATCCCAGTCAAACGCTTCATAATAATACCCGTTTAATTTATAGTAATCATAGGCATCCGAGGTACACGCCGGCAGCTCAATCGAATCATCCGGCACATGCGTCTTAAAAAGATCGTACTCCGTACAGCACAGATAGTTATAATTAATCGTGCTTTCCGTATCATACGCATCCATGTTTTCCGCAAACACCGGATCCCCCCAGGTGACGTCCACGTAATAATACGCCTCCACCGCCGCCACGGCAGGCACACCCGCCAGAGTCTCTTCCGACTGCTCCTGCTCCGTGATGCGGACCAGATTCCACCCGTGGTCGCCGCCGTCTGCAATCGTCCCGGTCACATAGGTACAGAACAGCCCCATCCGATGCAGGATATACTGAAAAGCCCGTGAATATCCGGCACATACCGAAGAATGATAGAGCAAGACACTCTGAATATTCTGAGAATCCGCGCTGTACGCATCATATTCTGTCGTATCAATGATGTATTCATAGACAAACTTAATCTTCTCATAGTCCGTCGCGTCTTCCGGAATCTGCGCAATACAGGCATCCGCCGCTGCCTCCAGCTCTTCGCGCATCGCGTCGCGGTCCTCTGCGGCCACCGTCACGTCAAAATGATAGGACACCACCGTCCCCAGCAGTGCCGACTCCTCCACCTGCGCGCTCGTATCCGTCCAGAAAATCTCCGGATGATCCGCCAGCACCGCATAATACGTCCGCCAGAAATCCTCCACCGAAACAGACGACAGAAAATCCCCTGAATCCTCATAGCGCATCAGATGAACATAAATCTCCCGATAAGCCTCATGCAATTCCTCCGGCAGATGGTCATAATAATATTCCTCCACCGAAGAAGCATATCCCTCCTCAACTGCCGTCAATTCCCATGTCTCTTCACTTCCGGTCAGCTCATACTTGACCCGCGATACCACCCCGCAGCCCGCCAATTGCGTCATGCAGAGCAAAAACAGCACACACAGCCAGAATCTTTTTTTCTTTTTGTTCATTACCCCTCACAATCAAACGAAGCTTCTCTACCGTCCTCACAGCTTTGTCCGGGTGCACGGTACAGGCACTCCGTATCTTCCCACACGGTACACGTACTCCGTACCTTCCCGGCTACGCCCTATTCTAACACCAATCCTTCAAAATGGCTATATAAAAAAGTGTGCCTGCCCCCGGTCAAAAATACGGCAAAAGGGCGGCTCCGCACTCGACCTTTCCACACGCAAAAAAGGCCCTTGTCGGATTTCTTCCCCGTTCCCAGGCCTGGCATCACCGTTGCATCATCATTCTGTTTCTCTTTGCCCGCGGCAGGATATTTCCCGCCGCGGGAATCACGTTCCTTTTTCTCTATACCTGAAACTACGGTTTGCGGCGTCTCCCCGGATGGAACACCGCGCTATAGTATGTGCGGCAGTCCCAGGTATCTCCTATGAATCAATCAGTTACCATCGCGTTGCCATTCGCATATCCTCTGCAGGCATTCTGGTTTGTCAATCGCACGGTACCTGCGGTTTCTCTGCGCCTGTCAATCGCGTACACTCATTTTTCCTGCATAAACGGTTCCGATTCGCAGCTGCGCTGGGAACCTAACCATGAACCATCACAGGTTTTTCTCTTCTCAATCACGTATCACCTGTGCTGGTGATCCAATGAACCCCACCTTTGCCAACCACGCATTTTCCCTGCGTTGCCAACGGTAAATGCAGCTTCCTGCACGCCGCCACTTGTGGCAGTCCCTTTTTGTAAGCGGAAGAATCAGGCAAAACGCCCTTTTTTAAGTAATTTTTTGTTACAAAGCAAGCTTTCGCTTTGGTTTATCTTTTGTTGTTAGCTTATGACTGCCATACGCATGGAAGCAAACGGAAGTTCCACATGCCATGGTGGGATCTTTTTGAAACTCATTTTTGCAATTGCGGTTACGCATGTATCCGCATTTTGCATTTTGGGGTGCTCACGCATCCGTTTTTTGCATTCACTTTCATTTCTACGTTCGTGATCATGAATGCTTACGCTTACGTATCAGTCAATCCAGATGCCATTTGTATAACTGGCTATTGACTCAATCGTACCATCTTGATTGATGACGTGAGCCCCAGAAGCACGATAATAATAACCGCCTTCCACACTGATGTCAGTCTCGGTGATAGATACAAAATAAGCATCATATTTCGTAGACCTTGTCCCAATGTAGTAAGTACACCAGGTTCCATTTACCAGCCTCTGCAGGTACATATTAACATAGATGGCATCAACTTTCTGCTTTGCTGTGGTAGAACCACTGAGGCGAACCGTTCTGGTTCCCGTGACAGTCATCGTGCCAGTCCCATCTGAAAGATAAGTCCACCGGGCTTTCGGATACGCCGTCGCCGTTACTTCTGTTTCCTCGGTCAGCAAAGAACCATCTACCACAGTTCCCAACAGTTCATCCGCCGCAGATACATGCAGCGTCCCAAGCATCATACAAAACAAAAATATTACCATTGTTAGTTTCCGTATTTTTCTCACCTTTTCCCTCCTTCCCGTCCGCTTACACTGATAAAAACGCATGACTTTTTATTTTGTTACGAGGATTTGAAAAGAAAATTCATATTTTTCACTAATTTATTCATTTCATCCAGTGAAAGAGCACCCGATATAATATAGCGATAATCTTCATACGCAAATTCGGCACGATAGTACTCTCCTGCCTGCCCGGGATTCTCTTCCCATACCTTTACTTCAATTCCTTCCAGAATTTCTATGCTATCCATCAGTTCACTATCTTCGTCAGAGACATAATAACTTGTCTCATCTGTCCTCATATTTCTCATATAAATATTTACGAGCGCATCTTTATATGAGTAAAAAACACGTGCCTCCAAGGCCTCATCAAATATTTCATATTCAAGATACTCCATGCCTTCCGGCCAGTAGCTGAAATACAAACCAGGAATCCCCGTTATTTCTTCGATCTCTTCCATCGCCGCCAAAGATTCTGCAATCGTACTTTCAATTGCCCTTGATTCCTCTATGTTCTCTGTCACCGTACGTGTCGCAAACACCTCCGTCACTGCTCCCCACATCTGCACAATCCACTGTCTGCTTGCGCTGACATTCATGCTCACACCAATCAGCAGCACAAATGCCGCGGCCACGATTCCGCCGCGTTTGACAATCATCCGCATATAACGGGAGCGCTTTTTCTTCTTCTCCTGCGCTCTTCGTCCCAGAGCGATCGCCTCCCGGTCTTTTTCCGAAAGCATCTGATACAGCTCATCCTCTCCGAGAACCGCTTTCCCGGATGTCCCTTCCCCGGAATCACTGCTCCCAGGCACCTCCGCTCCTACTACTTCTGTCTCTATTTCCGCCTCTGTTTCCAATTCTGTCTCCGCCCCTTCCTCCAACCCTGTTTTCCGATTGGCGGCGGCGATTTCTTTTCGTGCCTCGGCCAGCTCCTGCTTCCGCTCTTCTGTCTTCGTTTTCCGACTCGCGGCGACAATTTCTTCCCGCGTCTCTGCCAGCTCTTCCTCCCGCTCCTCTGCTCCCGTCTTCCGATTGGCAGCAGCGATTTCTTTCCGCGCCTCTGTTACCTCTTTCTCCCGCTCTTCCTCCGTCTGCTCCTGTTCCTTTTCCTCTTCGTCCTCTTCCCATATCCCCATTGCTTTCAACCGCGCGACAATCTGCTCATACTGATCCTCCGGCGGATTGATCTGCGACAGCTCCGGGTCCGAATTCATCCGCGCCTCGGCTTCATCCGCTTCCTCCTGCAATCCCTGAAGGATAAACGCGTCAATCACCGGATCATCGGATTCTCTGTATGGATACCGAAATGGGGTCACCTTGCTCTTCGGCTGCTGCTTTTCTGTTTTCTGGATTCCATCGGTCTTTTCATCTTCTGTACGCATACGCATCGAACTCCCTTCTTGACTTTTTCATGATAGAGGGTAAACTGTAACTAAAATAGATCACAACAGTTCGATACCTCTACAGTTTTCATACTGCTTTCCCGGCTGCTATGACAAGCTGTCCTGAATCGTCACAGTAGGTCTTTTGAAATGGAGGATTTTATGAAACGAATCGTTCTTACCGGCGGAGGAACCGCCGGCCATGTTACCCCTAACATTGCATTAATTCCGCACCTGCAGGATCTGGGGTATACCATTGATTACATCGGTTCCTACGACGGCATCGAAAAAAGGCTGATCGAAGAAATCGGTATCCCTTACTACGGCATTTCTTCCGGAAAGCTGCGCCGGTACTTTGACCTTAAAAATTTTTCAGATCCCTTCCGTGTCGTCAAAGGCTATTTTGAAGCCAAAAAGCTTCTGAAAGACATTCGTCCGGACATCATTTTTTCAAAGGGCGGATTTGTCGCGGTTCCGGTGGTGCAGGCGGCGAAAAGCCTCTCCATTCCGGTCATCATCCATGAGTCCGACATGACTCCCGGACTGGCAAACAAGCTTGCTCTCCCGGCCGCCACCAAAGTCTGCTGCAATTTCCCGGAGACACTGAAAAATCTGCCGGAAGGAAAGGCCGTGGTCACCGGCTCACCGATCCGTCAGGAGCTTCACGATGGCAATCGCCTTGCCGGCATGAAATTCTGCGGATTCTCCGCAGACAAACCAGTGCTGCTCATTATCGGCGGCAGTCAGGGATCCGTCGCAGTCAACCAGGCGATCCGCGGCATTCTGCCGGACCTGCTGAACACCTTCCAGGTCGTCCACCTCTGCGGTAAGGGCAATCTGGATGAAAGCCTGCGCGGCACCACAGGCTACGTCCAATACGAATACATCGAGAAGGAGCTTCCGGATCTCTTTGCACTCGCGGATGTGGTCGTTTCCCGGGCCGGAGCCAATGCCATCTGTGAACTTCTGGAGCTTCGCAAGCCAAGTCTGCTGATTCCGCTCCCGGCATCATCCAGCCGCGGCGATCAGATTCTGAACGCGCGCTCCTTCGAAAAGCAGGGCTTCAGCGCAGTATTGATGGAAGAAGAAATCACACCAGAGGGTCTGCTGGCCAGAATCGAAGAGCTCTACCGCAATCGGCAGACCTATCTCAGCGCGATGGAGCACAGCGCCGCCAGTGACGCAATTGAAAAAATAACCGCACTGATCGAGGCAACCGTAACCCATTCGGATTCGTTTCACTAATACAACGTTTTTTAACAACCAATGTGATTCTGTAATTCTAAACTTTTTATTAAGTTTTCCCTGTAGCAGGAACTTTGTGAATAAAAAATCGAAAAGTCCCCCGCTTCCCCGAACCAGTCATTCGGAGAAGCGGAGGATTTCATCCTGAAACCTGTCGCACGAACTGCTCAGTACCTTCACAGTTACGAGGCTTACCCAGCACAGCGTGCAGGATGCCACCCCGGCGAGGGCTTTTCCCCATATAATATACGTTTTCATATGTACTTCGCAGCAAGTGCGAAGTACTGTCCTCAATCATTACTCGCTTACTTTCCTTTGTACTCGTCCCAGAAGTTTTCCCGAATAAACGCCCGCGCCCTGCACACACGTGTGCGCAGCAGCGTTTCCGTTACCTCCAGAATTTCCGCGGCTTCCCTGTAAGACAAATCGTCCACACAACAAAGTACCAGAGCCTCATACCACTGCACATTTTCCGCCTTTACTGCCTCAAAGATCCGCTGCGTCAGTTCCTGTGCAGCAACCTGGTCTTCCAGGCGCATCAGGCGCTCGTCTACCAGAAGGTTCCCCTCTTCCGCGACTGCGAAATCCACATAAGCTACACCGCGCTTATTTCTCTTTCTCCAGAAATCGATAATCGCGTTCCGGGTACTGCGCAAAAGCCACGCTCTCTCCGCTCCCAGATAAATTTTGTCAAGGTTGGCATAAAACTCGCAGAAAACCTGCTGTTCAATATCCTGCGCAGTATAATAATCGGACGTATTTTTCATAGCGACCCGAAAAATAAAATCTCCAAACTCTTTATACGATGCCTCAAATCGAACATTCTTCCGCATAATTGTTCCCTTTATCATTCGTAAAAACTACTGGAATAATTTCAGAATCTCCGCTTTGTCTGTATCACTGAGTTCCCCGGGCGTCCATCCGACATTGACCGTATCATTTTCATACCTCGGAATCAGGTGCATATGAAAATGATCCACCGTCTGCCCCGCTGCCGCGCCGTTGTTCTGTACCAGGTTTAATCCGTCCGCGCAAAGTCCTTCTTTCAGCTTTGCCGCAACCTTCTTTGCCACAACAATCACCTTTTGGGCCGTCTCATCCGACAGCTCAAACAGGTTTGCCGCGTGTTCTTTTGGAATAACCAGCGCATGACCCTTTGAAGCCGGGCCGAGATCCAGAATGACTCGCAAATCCTCATCCTCATAGAGCGTCGCTGATGGGATGTCTCCCCTTGCGATTTTACAGAAAATACAGTTATCTTCCAAAACTATCCCTTCTTTCCACAGGTTACTGCAGCACGGTTTCCGGGGCCGCACTGCGTGAATGCAGATACTTGTGCTGCTGACCAGCCGCACATACTATATTTGTATATTAAAAAGAATGTCGAAAAATGTCAATTGAATTTTTCGAATTTTTCAAAAAATTTGCTCAAAAGCATTCGGAGTCACTGGTACGACCCCCAAAAAACGCGAATCATAACCGTTTCCAGGCACATCATCCCCGAAAATCTTCCACCGGGATCCGTTCCTCAAATGTCAGTTTTCGGTGAAACAGCATTGCCAGCAGGAAGCCGCAGATCAGCCCTCCGATATGGGCACAGTTATCCACGCCGGTTGCCGTCAGTCCCTGCAGTACAGAAAGGGACGCCATCAAAAACATTCTCTTTTTCGTATATGCCGGTATCTTCCCACGATTCAGAAGAACAACCGCAAGCAAAGCCCCAATCACAGAAAAGATCGCGCCGGAAGCCCCCGCTGACACTCTGTAATCCGCCGTATACAGATCATAAACCACCGATACGATATTTCCGGCCAGTCCACCCACAAAATAAATCGCCAGAAAACGAAGCTTCCCAGCCATTTTTTCCACCTCGTCGCCGAGAAACATCAGCACCAGCATATTATTAAACAGATGCTGAACGCCAAAATGCAGAAACATGCTGGTCAGCAGCCGGTAATACTCCCCGTACTCCGTCACATAAGGCGTATAGCACGCTCCATGCACAAGCATAAAATATCCGTTTTCCGTATCCCCCATCACGCTGAGAATCAGAAACACCAGAATGTTCGTCACCACAATCGCCAGATTTACCGGCTGTCTGGATTTTATAAAATCCACCGCTTCCTGCATCACTTTGCTTCCTTTCCATCCAAAACAGCTTTTTACGCACAGACAGTCCAGCCTGCCGCGCAGCGGATTCACGCCTACGCATTACAGAATAACACGCATACGCGGAAATCGTCAATCCCCCGTTATTTTTCGATTGCACATCCATGTCATTTCGTGATACACTGTCTCATATCCGTACCATTCACCTCATATAGACCTCGTTCCATACGCGGCGGATTACGGCATATTACGGCATCCTGACACAAAGACCAGACGCAGGATAGCAGGATACGGCGGACCCCTGCATGCTTCGCACGCACGTGAATCATGCACGATCCCATTTCAGACAAAGGCAGGAGCAGCAGCATTATGAGTGACACCGCATACATCAAATTAATTGAAGAGATTTCCTTAAACGCATGGCCATCCCACAAAATAGAGCTTTATGACGGCTGGCTGATCCGTTTTTCTCACAATTACACCCATCGCACCAACAGTGTCACGCAGGTTGGCGCCTCTCTGATCCCTGTGGAAGAAAAAATCGCGTACTGTGAAAAAATCTATCAGAATTATCACACGCCTTCCATCTTCAAAATCAGTCCTCTTGTCGAACCTTCCTTTGACGCGCTACTTGCGCAGAAGGGCTATGAAATTCAGCACACGACTGAGGTTATGACTATGGATTTCCGGAATTTTCACGCCTTCCCGGCGGAATCAGCAGAGTTCGAATACTATGGAAGGAATTCCGGACTTCCTTCCTTTGTCGTCTATCCGGGAGATACGATTGTCCAGCTCCAGGATCGGATCACGGACGAGTGGATTCACGCGCTCTTCCGTCTGAACGGTACGACCAATCCTACTCTTCGCCGGATCGTGCCCTCCATGTTCAAGGCCATTCCGAAAGAAACCATCGTAGCCAGCATAGAAGTGGACGGGCGCATGGTTGCTTCCGGGCTGGGAATCCTTGATCGGGGCCATGTCGGACTGTATGCCATTTACGTAGATGTCAGCTGCCGCCACAAAAGCTTCGCCCGCGCGATCTGCAGCACCATTTTAACAGAAGCTCACAAAAAAGGAGCACAAAAGGCATACCTGCAGGTGGTTCAGGGAAATGTTTACGCCAAAAGCCTGTATACCTCTCTCGGCTTTGAGGACCTTTATACCTACTGGTTCCGCGCGCATGCCAACCCGCCAGCCTGAATATAGCGGCTCGCTTGCACATGCCCTCCTGCTTTATCGATACACGCGGCGTTTTGCAACGCGATAGGTTATCTCCGCAAAAGCGACCGTATCATTCTCCCTGATCTCACATTCCTCCTGCGGCATCAGTCGACGTCCGTTGACAAAGGTGCCGTTTTTGCTGTTCATATCTCTCAGACTGCACTTGCCGTCACGCTGCTCCAGCCGCGCGTGCATCCGGCTCACCGTAGAGGAATCGAGGATAATATCCGCTTCTCCTTTTATTTTTCCAATATAAATCGGCTCCGCTCCCGGACAAATATCCGGCCGGGAATCCTGCTCCTGATCCTTTCCCGGCACAAAAATCAGACAGATTTCATCCGTCTCCTCCTCCTGAAGAAGACAGCGGGTCTCTTCCACAGGCTCCGGTTCCGCTTCCGCTTCTCTCTGATACATCTCCCGCAGAATTCTCTGATATTCTTCGTCCGCTTCCTCCTCTTCCCATTCTTCCTTTTCCGTTTTCTTTTTGTTTAATAATTTCCGGTTGATCAGAATTTCCGCTGACAACATCAGAAAGAAACAGCCGCCTGCCTCAGTCAGACCCAATACACCAAAGACCGCCAGAAGCTCCAAAACCACCAGAAAAGCCAGAAAAGACAGCAAAATCGCCGGATGAACGATCGAAAAGAGACGATCTGCGAAGCTTTCTTTTTTCTCACGCTTTCTTTTCCGTTCCCGGTGAATCACCGGCGGATCTTCCGCATACGTTTCTGCATACGTCTCCTCATATGCATCTTCGCAGGATTCCTCACGCAGTCGCTCCTCCCCGTTCCGAAAACCTGTGTTTTCTTCGTACCCATCCGTCATGCCGCTTCTTGTATAATCGTATTCCTTCCTATTATTATATCCATTTTCATTTCTGCGGCTTTTCGTTGTCCGATGTCCTGATGAAATCGTACCGCCTTCTCCTGCAAATCCCGACTGCGCTTCTTTTAATCCTTCCCTGTTTCCATTCCCCTCTCCCAGGCGCACACCTCCCGCTCGTTCAAAGCTTTCATTGCCTTCCCCAAAGCGTCCTGTCCGTACTCTGCCGGAACCTTCAAAAGCCTCCCTGCTTCCTCCCACAGCCTCCGCCTGTGGCCTTCGCGGCATTCCCCCATCTCTTCCGGTGCGCACAGCCGCCTCTCTGCCCGCTTCGCCAGACACGGAAAGAATTTCTTTTAATGCCGTTGCCAGGCTGAAATTCGCGCCGGAAGCCTGCTGGAAAAATCCATATCCGAGCGTCACTGCCTGCCGGTCCCTGTGATCCAGACGTTTTAAAATAAATTCCGCCAGCATCGTGACCGGGCATTCATCCTCTTTCACATAGTAACACAAAAGCAATCCGCCCCGCTCCGGCAGAACATAAATCAGTTCCGGTGCAAACAACAGCTTCTTCGGGGAAAGCAGATATTTCCGCATGTCCTCCAATGTGTCACGTATACCAGAGAGAATATAGAGAATATCCTGATACCCCATCACCTTTTTCTCATAGAGGCTTTCCAGTGTCTGCTTGGACGTGATCTCATAGTGAAGAAACAGCTTCCCATCACGCCTGGACTCATGCATTGGCAGCAGCCCTTTCACCGGATTCTGTTCTGCCATACGCAGACCATACCCGTCCTCCTCATCCGGTTCAGGTACCTCCAGCACCAGATAGTTATTCTGAAGGCTTCTTTTATATTCCGTTTTCACCTCAATCGTCTCCTCCGGTAATCAGTTTTTCCGCACCTCGAATCAATCGAATCATGTCGGTGGGATCCGCAATCTCGCTGGTCCAGGACGTACTGACAGACAGTTCTCCTCCTGCCAGGTATTCCACTGCAAATCCGGGAACCGGATAGGCCGCGCTCCAGCTCGCTGTCACTTCATCCTCCCCGGCCTGTGCACTCCCCGACAGATTTTTGCTTCCCAAAAGGCGGGACGCACTCACCTGCGATTTGGCAGAATTTATCCCCGTCGTCCGCTCACTCTCCGTCGCGTAATTGCTCCCAACTGACGCTATTTCACACACAAAGCTCTGAAGAACTGCCCGGTCATGCGCGTAAAAGGACACCAGAATCAGTGCCGCAAGGACCATAACCGTGATGGATACCACAGCGGCCGCCTCGACTGTATAACTGCCCTTCCATGCCTGCATCTTATGTCTGATCCGGATCTTTTTCCACACCGGCAGGTTTTTACAGAACAGCACAGCGTTCCGCAGAGACCGGCATTTCCGTAAACGCTTTTCTTTTTCTTTCCTCATAAAATCAATGCCCCCATTCCCTGTATCACTGCTCCCATCAGCAAAAAAGGCACAAATGGAATTGCCGTCTTTTTCTTTCCATGCCGGAAGCAGACCAGCCAGAGCGCCCATATCCCTACACAGAAAAATGAGGTAAACAGCATTGCCAGCACCCTGTCCGTTCCCAGAGAAAAGCCGCAGGAAAAGATAAGGAACGCGTCCCCGTATCCCATGGATTCTTTCGATACTGCCGACAGCAGGATACATCCGGCCCCCGGCACAATTCCCAACAGAACAGACAGCACAGTCAGATCCCGAAACACCAGATGTCCGATGAGCGCCAGCACCAGATGCGCGCCAATCACGCTTTTATAAATTTTCCGGCTTGTTATGTCCGTGTAACTGCAAATGATAAGTACCAAACCCGTTAAAACAATCTGAAACATTTTTCTTTTCCCTCACATGTTTTAATTTGTTACTGGTCGCAACCCGACCACGCACTTGCTGCGTGGTCAGGAGTTCTCCCGGATGCCTCCCGGCGAGGGCTTATCCCGCATGTAGTATGGGATGCCTCCCGGCGAGGGCTGAAAACGTAGTGGAAACAAAAAAACTTCATCACCCGCACTTTGAGCAGACATGCAGATCCCCGACCTCCGACAGCTTGACCTCCGTCACAGTCCGCTTCAGCCCACTGCATGACAGAGAGCTGTGATAACGATTTCCTTCCGTCGTCGCGTACACAATTTCACCCGCTTCCGCCCCGCAGAGTTCGCACGCATGATAGATTTCTCCACTGTTATTGCGCAAAGTCGACAGTGTATTCTGATCAATCGTAAATATGGAAAGCTTCAGATACGTACAATCCGAGGTCGTGTGATATACGGTCCCATTCTCGGTCACATACACCATCACAGCGTCTTCTTCTCCCGTCTCCGATTCTCCCTCGCCTTCCTCCTCCGCACGGCCCACCCAGGCCCGCACACTCGCGCGCTGAATAAAGAAGGTTCCCGGCAGATTGATCACACCAAACGGAGACTTCACCTGATAAGTCAGGACAAGATCGATCATCTCATCCTCCTGCATCAGAGACGAAAGCACCAGATTCACATTTTTCACCGCAGAAGTATCATTCGTCCGGCTCGTTACCTTGCTTTGCGCATAGACGACAGAGAGCGCACTCACCGCTGCCTCCGTGGTGGTACCGGCTTCTCCCGCGTAAGTAGTCGCATAAGCCGCTGCCGCCATCGTTTTTCCCGTCTCGGCAAGCGCCGTTCCAAATTGAACTGCCGTCTCCATTGCTCTGCAATATTGAAGTGCCGCAATCATACAAAACAGAAACATTGGAAGAACCAGAGCCGCTTCCACGGTAAGCGTGGCATCAAGCGGGGCAAAAAAGAGTGTTTTTGCGTCATTTCGGCAAGCACTTACGACCTTGGGGAAGATTTTTTCCTTTCTTCTTAAAATTTTATTTGGTTTTTTTATTGATTTTGAGGTTGTGTGTTTAAATGTGAATTTCCTCCGATCAACGCATTTTTTTCTACAGAATACCAGCTTATGTCCCTGACACAAAAGCACTCTCCTTCACCTCGCTTCCGCACGTTACCCATACCGTCCTTCTTCCTCTTTTCCCTATACATATGCACAACCATACCCGCTCCATCCTGTCACCTGTGCGGCGCAATCGCGGTCGCTCAGTACGCCATACTTGCCGTCTGGGTAAATGTCAGATCCGTTCCTGATATACCCATAACCACCTTCGGCAGGCCGAAAAACACCTGGCCGCACTGATAAGTAGCTTTGGCCGCCACCGCTACAATACAATTCTGCACCTGAAAGCTTCCCATCCCGTCCTCTGCGCGCATTGCCGCCTGAATCAGATCCAGCGCCCGCATTTTCTGATTTGCGAGTGATCCCATATTCAGCAGGATTCTCAGATAATCCGTATAGGAAAGTCCATCGCTTTTGCCGGAACCGCCCGATTGCAGAATCTCCGTGATATTGCTTAGATTATCCAGCGTCAGCGACCAGGACGAATTGTCCTTTGCCAATGGCACTTTCCCGCCATCCAGCAAAATCCGCACATCCACCAGGCTTTCGCCATAGGCCCAGGCCAGCAAGATTGCGTGCTTCGTCGCGGTGGTCAGTGCCGGAATTCCCAGAAATCCAGTCAGCGCAGCTGCCAGGGTACCCGCCTGCGAATTCATGGCCGCGTCCTGCGTACAGTAAGCGTAATTCATCCCCTCGCGTATCAGCAAAAGCCGGTTCACCACATATTTCAGATTCTTCTGATCGGTCGCTTTTCCTCCGAGAATGTACTCCAGCTGATAGTCCAGCGACGCGCCGGCTTCCCCGCTGACAAAATTCGGAAAATAGCGCACCAGATATTCCCGGAACAGTACATTTGACACCAGGCCGCTGTGCTCTGTCTCTATTTCCAGTGTCCCTCTCCGCAGCGTACTCTTTGACGGCTGTGAACTCAGTGTTACATTTTTTGCCGAAACCGTTTTGTCCCACGTCACGATTTCCAGTGTGCTCTTCGAACGTAGCTTTGCAATCTCCGTGAGCGGATTGGACTCTGTCTCTGTAGAAGCTGTCGTGTCTTCCCCTGCTTCCAGGGCTTCTGATTCCAGGGCTTCCAGCTTTTCCTGTTTCTCATCTTCCAGCTCGGAAAGCTGCCCGTCGCTGCTGCTCTGACTTGTCTCATATGCCTCCTGTTTCTCCTTAATCTCATCTGTACTGTTTGCCAGTGTCAAAAGCTCTTCCAGCGCAATTACGCCTATGTTGGCCTTCATATAGGAAACCGCCTGCTGATAAAAGGCTTCTCCTTTATTATCAGTCAGCAGCGCATAGCCGGTGATTTCTGTTTTCTGTACCTCAAGATTCCAGGGATCAAAGGCCAGTGATTTCAGCAGCCCATCCTTCGGGTTGGCATTTTGGGTTACAAACTCTTCAAATCTGCTGTTCACCGTCTGAATCTGAAAGCTGCCTGCCGAGGCTCCGTCCAGTGAGAAAATCTCATACTTCTCCAGCAGCCCCTTCTCAAACTCACTCAGCAGCGAAAAGGTGCCCATGCCCGTAATATTCGCCGACTGTGCCTTTGCCCCCTGAACTCTTGCGGATTCCGTAACCGCACAGATCAGAGAAAGGAACAGAATGCAGGCCAGGCTTAAAAAAACAGTGATTGATCCTTTACAGGCGTTTCTGTTCATAGGTTCTCCTTCCTGTGCCGGCCGTCAGCCCTTTTCACCGGCTGGCGCCGTCTTCCTTTTTAAATGCTGTTGCTCTGACTTGTAATTTTACTGAAAATCGTATTTACGATACTGGTGAGCTGCTCTTTGAAGATCAGTACCAGACTGATCAGTACGACAAGAATCAGGATAATCTCTACGACTCCTACTCCTTCTTCTTCCTGCAGAAATGCATTCACATGATTCATCTCTTTCCTCCTTCTGTAAACCAGGCAGAAAACAGTCTGTCTCTGCCAGATGGCCACCCCGCCGATTACCTGCAGCGGGGGCCGCCGTGAACCGTTACTTAAAAAGACAGAAACGCCGGCACCATAAGAATCGCGAGGACAATCCCCAGCATCAGAATCATTGGCAGCAGCAGCTTTGTACCTGCCTGCTCCCCGATTTTCCTGGCATGATTCTTGCGATCATTCAGGGAGGATTCCGCCTCAGCCTCCAGAAGAGCGGTCAGTCCCTTCGCTCCCTTTCTCAGGTTCTGCGAAAGAATCGACCCGATACGAATGTATTCCGGGAGCTGGCATCGCCGGCCAAAACGCTCATAGGCCTCCGCCTCCCCTATCCCACACTGCATTTCAAAACAGGTATAGGTAATCTCCTCATACACATATCTTGTCCTCTTCGTCTTTCTCCTTTTTCCGGGTGTCTCTTCCTTACTTTTTGCGTATTCCTCCGCAATTCTCGTAAAAACCCCCCGGATACTCATGCCTGCGCCCAGCAGCATTGTCATTTTCCACATCAGGTCCGGATAATCCAGAAGCAGCTGATTCTTCCTTTCCTCCGCTCTTTTATGTACCTGATTGTCCATCTGTAAATAAACACAGAGTGCCAGAACCAGCGTCAGAGCCAGTACCGAAAGAAACGGATTTTCCGAATCCTCCAGCCAGGTCAGTTTTTTGCCTGCCGCCGACGTTGGCAGTACAAGCTCCTCCTCATGGCTGCTATCTTCATCCGCCCGCGTCACTTCCTCCCGGATCGCCGCCAGCAGCTGCTCCTCCTCCGTCATGTCCGGCGGAAAAACATTCACGCAGACACTGTAAATCACTTCCAGGCCGTCACAGTCCAGGATCGCCTGTATTTCCACCAGAGTCCCTTCCGCCTCATCCGCCGAAAGTATGCTTCCGTCGCCACCGATTACCCCGTACGGAGTGGTCGACCAGCTAACGGTCACCGCTCCATCCTGCAGGTTTTCGGGGAACGTCAGGCTCGTCTGCACACAATCCGGTGATGCATTCGCACCCAGAAAAACCGCTTCCAGTTCTTCTAGCGCCAGAGATAAAAACTCCTGTTTCTCCTCGTCTGTATACTTTCTTTCCTGAATCGTGACCTCCAGCTCTTTCACGTCGTCCTCGTCTTCCACCTGTACCGACAATGCTGTTTTTCTGTCTCCTTCCCCATAGCCGGGCCGCAGCACAGACGCCAGTTCACCTGGTGCGCTGCTCTGGCTGTACGCCAGTGCACATACGGCAGTCAGCACAAATCCCGCGCCAAGAATTGCCAGAACCGATGCCATTTTCCGGACATAATAATTCTTCACCGCCGATTTGCTTCCCGCTGACAGCGCAATCAGCTCCTGCTGCAGCTTCTGCTTCCCCTTTCCCGGCGCATCCAGCCGAAGCCGTTCCACCAGGAACACACCCATTTTGTTAAAAAAATTCTCAATTTTTCCGACCTGCTTCATTCCGCTCTCATTTCTTTCCGGATAACCACTCCACTTTTCCCAAATACCAAATCCTTTGCACCCTCACCATTCCTCTTTTCTACACCTCAATCCGCACAATGCTCTGTCCCCAGAAATACGCTGCCAGATAAACGGCAAAGCATACTCCCATCACCGCGACTCCCACCGGAGTCTCATACATCACGTCCAGAAACTCCGGAGAAGACAGCTTCACATACACTAAAATGAACACCGGTATCAGACTCATGATGTTCTGCTCCATCACCTTCCCCGCCATGCAGGTTTCAATCTCCAGCATCGTCTCCTGCTTCTGCCGGATACAGGACACCGTGTTCCGTATGATCGCAATCAGGTCGCCTCCTGTCCGCTTTGCCGTCAGAAATACCTCCGCGAAGCTTAAAATATCCGGCAAATCCGAACGCCTGCCAAAATCCAGCAGAAGCTCCTCCAGGTTCCGGCTCATCCGCATCTGCGCATCCATCCAGTGAAACTCGCGCACGATCACCGCATCCGGCGAATAGATTTTCTGAAGCTCCTTCTGAGACTCCCGCAAGGCGTTCTCCGGCGAATATCCCGCCTGCAGCGCGGCAAGCATCAGCTGTATCGCATCCAGAAACTGCCTTGTCAGCTCCCGCTTCCTTTTCATAATCAGAGAAGCTTTCAGCTGCATCAAAAACAGGACAACCCCCGGCAGCAAAATCAGAAAGGCCCGCAAAGAGCGAAAGAACAAAAAACTGACGCACCCGTCCAGCAGTACATAGGCTCCCATATACCGAAGCAATTCAGCTGGAGAAAACGTATATACGGAGTAATCGGTCCCCGGACGATCTCTGGCACGGCTATGTCGGCGTCTCCTTCTCCGGCAGACTCCGGAGCGCACAGCTTTACGCCTCTTCTCCGAGTATTCGCGGAGCTGCATCCGTTCACGCCCATTTTCCGGACGATCACGGTTCTGCACCTGTTTACGCCTTTTCTCCGGATCATTTCCGTCGGAACCTGCATTCAGCTTCCAAGACAAAGCCCCGCCCGTTCCAGCTTCTGACGATTTTGCAGCTCCTCTTTCTTTTGCAGGCTGCCCATTACCTTCTCGCACAGCTCCGATCCCTCCTCCTCAAATTCATACAGCGGATGCGTCAATATCTCGTCCTTCTCACTGTCATACCCCAATATTTCTATAATCTGCAGCACCTTCCTTGTCCGGTCCCGCATCCTGCCGACATGTACAATCAGATCAATCCCGGAAGCGATCTGTCGGCGCACGGCCTGCAGCGGAATCTCCATCCCCATCAGCACCATCGTCTCGATCCTGGAGAGCATATCCTGCGGACTGTTCGCGTGACCTGTACTGATCGAACCGTCATGCCCGGTATTGAGCGCCTGCAAAAGGTCAATCGCCTCGCTTCCGCGAATCTCACCGACCAGGATGCGATCCGGACGCATACGCAGACTGCTCTTGAGCAAATCCCTTATCGTCACCTGCTTTTCGCCCTCCGCGTTCGCATTTCGCGCCTCCATACGCACCAGATTTTCCACGCCCTGCAATTGCAGCTCCGCGTTATCCTCAATCGTGATAATCCGTTCATCCTTCGGAATGTAATTCGACAGCGCATTCATAAAAGTCGTCTTGCCGGAACCCGTTCCGCCCGATATAAAGATATTGTACCCGGCACAGACCACTGTCTTCAGAAAATCCACGGCCTCCTGTGTGACGGTCCCCCACCGGATCAGCTGATCCATCAGAATCGGATTGTCCGGAAATCGCCGGATCGTAATCACCGGTCCATTCAGCGCCACCGGCGGCATGACAATATTGACTCTGGCTCCGTTATCCAGCCTGGCGTCCACAATCGGCGTCGATTCATTCACCATCCGGTTACACTTGCCGACAATCTGCTGCGCGATATCCTCCAGCCGCTCCTTCGTGCCAAACCTTTTCTCCCAGCGCGTCAGCTTTCCATCCCGCTCCACGTAGATTCCCTCCGTACCATTCACCATAATTTCCGTGACGGTATCGTCGTCAATCAGCTCCTGCAGGATATCCAGCTTCCGCACAGAATTGAAAAGCTCCTGGCGCAGATTGATTCTCTCACCGAGCCGTATGTAATATTCCATCCCTGATTCCAGAATCAGATCGTCAATATTCTGGTAAATCTCCTCATCCTGAAGCTCCCGTGTCCCTTCCAGGTTATCCAGCAACTTCTTGCGCATACTTGAAAATCTCTGCTCATCCATTGTTCTTCTCCTCAGTTTGCAAACATCCCTTCCTCTGGCCCCGGTACTCCTGCCATCCCATTTTCCCTGCTCTGTCAATCATCCGTTTTCTCCTTCCTTTTCCCACAGCAGTCTGCGGACAAAGCTTCCCATCTCTCCCCACACCAGCTGCTGCGTCAGCTCTCCGCCGTCTCTCTGAAGCGGCTGTACCGGCGGATGAATGCAAAGCGTTTTCTCCTGTACTTCCTCCATGTCCAGCATGCGCAGAAGGTGCTCATACTGCTTCATTTTTGCCTGCGAAATCATATCATCCTGAACCGGCATGTAGATCCGGTCACACTCTTTCAGAATCCGGAATAAATCATCCACCTGTTCGCTCAGATCCAGAATGATCACATCATACTCCCGGAAATCCATCACCTCCTTCAGAAACGCCAGCCATTCCTCGCCCGTCACATCGCGCACATCCGCCGGGGAAAGTGCCGGAGGGATATATTCCAGCTCATGAAAGGTCTGAATCACGGAATTAATTTTATAGACCAGTCCGCCTTCCTTCTGTCTGGAAAAATAAATCAAATCCGAAAGATCCATGCGGTATTTGACCTGAAACAGCTCCTCAAACCCGGAATATTCCTCAAAATTCAGATAAAGCACCTTCTTCGTCTCAGCCAGAATTTCCCCCAGAGCCAGCGCGAAGGAAGTCTTTCGGGTGCGTCCGATCGGGGAGTATACTCCATACAGCTTTGTCTTTCTGGCTCCAAGCGAAAGAATATGCGGCTGTGGATGATCCTGCACGTAATATTCCATCACCTCAGACAGAATGTCGTCTGAGGACTGGTATTTATAGACCAGAGGATATCCCAGATCCGAAATCTGTTCCCCTTCTGACAGAATAATCGTCCGGCTGATCGGCAAATCCCGTATCTCATTGCACATCGCCCGTGTCGAAATCAGCAAAATCTCAATCTCATGTTCTCTGGCGAATTTCTCCAGGCTTTCGACATTTGTAAACGCCTGTACCTCGAAAGGAGTCGTCTTCCGCTCGTTCAGATATTCTGTAAGATTACACGCGTACGAAGCCTCCAGGTCACAAACCGCAAATATACTTTTTTTCATACAGACCTCCAAATTTTTTCATTTACTGTCAGCAATCTTTTCCCGCTTTTCTTTCATATCTTTGCCCGCAGCGTTACCCTGCGCTTTCGCCCCTGACCACGCAGCAGGCGCGTGATCGAGGTGTAAACAGTAACCTCACAATAACATTCCAGCACCCGCCAGTGTCAGAGCAATCAGAAAAACGATTGTCATTTCATAAACCACACAGAATCCCAATCAGCACCGGCACGGAAAAACAGAATTTTGCCTTCTCGTCCACTCCATCCATGTAGGACTTCCATTTTTTCGTCGCCGAGTACTCCATGACATAATTCCAGAAATACTCCCATCGGCTTGCCAGTGTCCGATTCCGGTACAGAAGCACTGCCGAAATCACCGCTGCGGCAAAGACCGCACGTACAATGCAGGAAAACACACCAAACGGGCCGAGAAATCCTCCCACAACGCTGAGCAATTTAATGTCGCCCGCCCCCATCATTCGGAAATAATACAGCGTGCCGAACAGCAAAACCGGCAGCATCACCCCGCCAAGATATAAAATCACACCCACGATTCCTTCTGCGTACAGCTGATAAACCAGTCCCATCGCCAGACCAGCCGAGATCACCGCATTGGGAATCCGCTCCATCCACAAGTCACAGAGCACCGCGGTCATCGCGATACCCGTGAGTGAGAGCATCTGAATTTCCCTGTAAATAGAACTCTCCTCCTCTCCAGGCTACTTCCGCTTATTCTTCTTATTTTGTCTTTTGTAATTTCAATGATTCATTTCGATGTTACTAAATGTTTAGATTTAATAATATGATGTATAAAACAGCTTTTTGAAGTGATGTAATGCGATTATACCACAATTTTTGAGTTTGTAAATATGATAAGTTGATTTTTTACAGATTTGTGAGGAGCGCACAAAAAAACCGGGGGTTTCTCCGCCCGGTTTTTGTAAGATTATGACAATTGAGTTCTTCTCTGAATTCCGTTTCGTTACACGTCGTTATAAAACGTATCAGCCCGCTATATGCCCGCCGAAAATCCGCTTTCCTTCCATTCTCGATTTGCCGCGCAAATCCGAACAGTGGATAAGCCTGCGCGGGCAGTCCGTGTCAGGACTCCCGCTCCATGTATTTCATATAGCTTACGACCATCATCGCAATCTTGAACGTCAGCGCATCGTCAAATACACGAATGTCAAGACCAGTACTCTTTTCCAGCTTCTCCAGCCGGTAGACCAGCGTATTCCGGTGAATGTACAGCTGCCGCGCCGTCTCTGAGACATTCAGGCTGTTTTCAAAGAATTTATTGATCGTCGTAATGATCTCCTCATCAAACGTATCCGGCGTCTCCTCGCCGAACACCTCTTTCATAAACATCTGACAGAGGGGAATCGGAAGCTGATAGATCAGCCGCCCAATGCCCAGCGTATTGTATGCAACGATCTGCTTCTCCTCGTAAAAAATCTTGCCGACATCCAGCGCCATCTTGGCCTCTTTATAAGAGCGGGATACCTGGCGGATCTCCTTCACAATCGTACCATAGGCAATCTTTACATTCGACATTGCCTCCGTATTCAGCATATCACGCAGCATCTTTGCCGTGCGCTCTACGTCCTCATACGTATCCTTCTCATCGAGCTCCTGCACCAGAATAATGCTCTTCTCGTCGACTTCCGTGACAAAATCCTTCGACTGGTTTCCAAACAGCCCCTTCACAATCTCTTTCGCCGTGCTGTCCTTCTCAAACTTCGTCTCAATCAGATAAACGATCCGGCGCGCCTCAGCATCGATATGCAGCTTCTTCGCGCGATTATACACATCCACCATCAGCATATTGTCCAACAGCAGATTCTGAATAAAATTATTCCGGTCATAGCGCTCCCGGTAAGCCACAATCAGATTCTGTACGTGGCTGACCGCTACACGCCCCATCATATAAGCATCCTCCGTCTTGCCGCTCGCAATCAGGATATATTCCAGCTTCTTATCATCAAATACCTTGAAGAAATGGGCGCCCTGCACTACCTGACTGTCCGCCGGAGAATTTACAAACTGCGCTACCGACGCCGGTTTCACATCCTCCGCATCCATTGTAGAGACGACTTCATTCCCTTCTGTATCAGTAATCAGAAAATCCACATGTGTAATCGAGTGCAATTCTTCAATCGTATTCTGTAAAATCTGGCTTGATATCATAATTATCCATCCTTTTCTGTATAAACGCAGGTAAGCTCGTTTTCTGACATAATAAACCATTTTACACTTTTTGACAAGAAAAAATGCCAGAAAGCAGAAAAAGTCACCGCCAGTCTTTTATCAGAATTTAAAAATCGCCACCCCATATCTCGGTAAATCATAAGCGAAGGAGAACGGCTTCCCGTCACATTCCTGTTTCACGGCCTTATAAACCTCCGGCTGCACTTTCCCTGTGCCGCCAAACTCCGCCGCATTGCTGTCAAGAACCAGCCTGTACTGCTTTCTCCGCATAACGCCGACCCGATAATCCGGTCGGTCTACCGGCGTAAAATTAATCACAAAAAGCAGATTATTCTTCCCGTTTGCCGAATGACGCACAAAACTGAAAATACTGCGGAAATTGTCGTCCGGATTAATCCATTCAAAGCCATCCGGCTCACAGTCCATCTCATACAGACAGGCATTCTTCCGGTACAGCTTCAAAAGTGCGCGGAAATAATTCTGCATCTGCTGATGGCGCGGCTCGGAGAGCAGGAACCAGTCCAGCTCCCGCTCCTCACTCCATTCTCTGAGCTGTCCAAAATCCTGTCCCATGAAAAGAAGCTTCTTGCCCGGATGCCCGATCATAAACGAATAACCGCACTTTAAATTCTCAAATTTGTCGTCATACAGTCCCGGCATTTTATTCACCATGGAACACTTCAGGTGAACCACCTCATCATGCGAGAGTGCCAGAATATATTTTTCCGAGTACGCATAGGTCATCGCGAACGTCATTTTATTATGATTGTACTGACGGAAATACGGGTCAAGCTTCATATATTCCAGGAAATCGTGCATCCAGCCCATATTCCACTTCATCGTAAAACCAAGACCATCGTCCTCCGGCCGTCCCGTCACCTTTGGCCACGCCGTCGACTCCTCCGCAATCATCATAAAACCCGGATAACGGCCGACCAGCACACTGTTCAGATGCTTGAAAAATTCAATCGCCTCCAGGTTCTGGTTGCCGCCGTATTTGTTCGCCACCCACTGCCCATCGCGTCTTCCATAATCCAGATACAGCATAGACGCTACCGCATCCACACGCAATCCGTCCACATGAAACTGTTCAACCCAGTAAATTGCACTGGCGATCAGAAAATTTTTTACCTCATACTTACTATAGTCAAATACCTTTGTGCCCCAGTCCGGATGCTCTCCCTTACGCGTATCCGCATACTCATAAAGGCATGTGCCGTCGAACTCCGCAAGCCCCTGCGCATCACGCGGAAAATGCGCCGGTACCCAGTCCAGAATCACACCGATCTTATTCTTATGCAGATAATTGACAAAATAAGCAAAATCCTCCGGCGTCCCATAGCGCGATGTCGGCGCAAAATACCCCGTCACCTGATAGCCCCAGGAACCGTCAAACGGATGCTCCGAAATCCCCATCAGCTCCACATGCGTGTAACCCATATCTTTCACATAAGCTGTAAGCTCCCGGGCAAACTCACGGTAATTATAATATCCGCTCTCTTCTTCCCCATGCGGATGGCGCTTCCAGCTGCCCGGATGCACTTCATAAATCGCAATCGGACTCTTATCCTGATCAAATGCCTTTTTACTCTCCTGCCATGTCGTATCTGACCACTGAATTCTCGTCAAATCCGCCACCCGCGATGCCGTACCTGGCCGATACTCCGCATGATTCGCGAACGGGTCCGCCTTATACAGCTTCCGGCCATCCGGCGTCACAATCAGATACTTATACAGCTCTCCGACCCCCACTCCAGGTACAAACAGCGCATAAATCCCCAATGGCTCCAGCCGCTCCATCGGATGGCTATCCTCATCCCAGTCATTAAAGGAACCAATCAGCTGCACCTGCTGCGCATGCGGCGCCCACACTGCAAAATAAGTGCCTTCCTTCCCCTGCCAGGTCATCGGATGCGCACCAAGCTTCTTATAAATATCATAATGCGCTCCCTGTCCAAACAGATACTGGTCAAGCTCCGTAATAAATTCCTGCTTCCCCGAGCCTTCCGGTTTCACCGCTATACTCTTTGTTTTTCCTGCTGTTTTCCCCGCCATAACCGTATTTCTCCTTATTATTTAATTGTGACATTCCCGATCCATTTTTACCATGCAAACCCTCTGTGAACATGCCAGAACAACATATAATTACAATTAATATACACTTTATCCCGCAATTCCGCAACTGTTTCTATGCATTTTAAACAATTCTTTCAGCTGCCGTTCGAAACTGTTACCAGATAATTATCATGATTCCAGTATAAAAATTCTGCCTTCACCCGGCCCGACCTCAGCGGTCAGCCTTCCATTCTCCGCGTGAAACTGCTCACCGGTTGCCAGTTCGGTAATCCGATTCGCGGCACATGGCAGCGGAACCGAATGAGTCGCCGGATTTTCGTCATTGTTTACCATCACGATTGCTGTCTCCTCCTGCCCGATCCGCGCAAACGCGTACTGTCTCGTAGTCAGCATCAGTTCCCGGTATGTCCCCTCGCCAATCACCGGATGTTCCCGGCGGCATTTTCCAAGAAAAGTTACATATTCCTTCAATCCGGGCACCGGTGGATTGGCCTCCATCTCTTCCAGATTCAGGCAGGGCCGCAGCGCCGGATCACCGCCGTTCGACTTGCGCCCTTCCACGCCCCACTCCGAACCGTAATAAATCGAGGGCAGTCCCGGAAGCGTGTAAAGCAGCGTATACACTGATTTTATGTGCCGCCGGTCATTCAGCTTCGAAATAATCCGGTCTACGTCATGATTATCCACAAACGAATACGGAATCCTGCCGCGGCACAGCCCCCCATTTCCATCAAACAGACGCCGGATCGTATGTGCGATCTCAAAGTAATTGTGATCATTGTGCCCTGAATACAGACCCTTATGCAACTCATAATTCGTCACGGAATGCAGCATTTCCTGATTCACCCAGCGCGAGTAGTCTCCGTGGATCACCTCACCCATCAGCCAGAAATCCGGCTTCTCATTTCCCGTCATCCACCGCATTTCACGCATAAAATCAAAATCCAGGCAATCCGCACAGTCCAGCCGGATCCCGTCAATGTCAAACTCATGAATCCAGAAGCGGATCACATCAAACAGATAATCCTTCACTTCCCGATTCTGCAGGTTCAGATTCACAAGCTCAAAACAGTTGCGCCATGCCTCATATCCAAATCCATCATTGTATGGATTATTTCCCCAGAAATTAATTCCCTTATACCAGCCGCAATACCGCGACCCTTCCCGGTTCCGCTGAATATCCTGAAACGCGAAAAATTCACGCCCGGTATGGTTGAACACTCCATCCACGACAACCTTCAGTCCCAGCTCGTGTGCTTTCTTCACAAACCGCTTAAAGTCCTCGTTATCTCCGAGCCTGCGGTCTACCAGTTTATAATCCCGCGTATCATATCCATGCGTCGTCGATTCAAACAACGGCCCGATATAGACCGCGCCACACTCCAGATCCCGGATATGCGGCAGCCACTTTTCCAGCTCTGCAAACCGGTGCACGACCTGTTCTTCCCTGTTTTCAAACGGTGCACCGCTCATCCCCAGCGGATACATATGATAAAAAACCGTATTATTATACCAGACTGACATATTCCTGTTCCTCCATAAAATAATTCTGCCAAACCTGTACTGCTGCATCAGGAGAAAATTCCATACATAAACTGCTTCACCAGAGCCGTAATCTGCTGTCGATCCACCCGCTCCCGTTCATCCGGATCGCGCTCATAATGAAGAAGAAAATAGGAACTGATTGTCCCGACAAAGCTGATCGCGAATTGCTGCTGCCGCCCATGCATATTCCCCAGCTGATCCGCCGCCCGCTCAAACACCTGGACCACCATGTCATAAAACTCCACCATGTAAGGCTGAATCGTCTGGTAGGCCTCATTCCCTCTCGCAGAATAGAACAACGCCATCATCAGCATATAAAAATGCCGATCCTGCTCAAAAAAACCGCAAAAAATATCTGCCAGCCAGAATAAAGCCTCTTCAATACGCAGATTTTTCCGGCTTCCCAGATCTCTGTACATCCAGCGCAGTGTATCAAACCGTTCCGCTATTAACGCTTCCAGCAGACCCTTTTTACTGCCAAAATAATAGTACAATGTCGGTTTCGTCAGACCCGCCCGGGCTACAATCTCCTGAACCCCGACCGCGTCATATCCCTTTTCATAAAACAACTCATTCGCACATTGCAAAAGCCGTGCGCGGTTGTCCAGATTCTCCAATTTTTCCATGATGCCCATCTTCTCCATAAAAATGTGCTTCGAATTCATTCATAAATAGATTTCTCTTCGGGAAGCACATTTTTCTTCAATTATACCGTTCGGTATATTAAAAGTCAACTACCATACGCATTTATTTGCAGGAAAAATTTCTATGCAAAAACGCTTGCCACCTGTCTTTTTTTCTGTCCTGTTCTGAACTGTTAATGAAAGCTACAAATGCAACGTAAAAAGCCCTGAGATATCTTCCGGATATACTCAGGGCCGCTCTCTTATTTTGTAATTGTTACCTTCATCTTACTGCTCCATGCGGAGTAATATTTGGTACCGGAGACCGTTTTATAGGTTCGAATTCTGATATAATAAGTTTTCCCCTTTGTCAGTCCCTTCAGTGTTTTACTGGCGGTCGTCGCTCCGGAAAGCGTCTTTTTCTTAAAAGAAGTAAATGTTTTACTTGTAGAATACTGTATCTGATAACCAGTCACATTCGAAACAGCGGTCCACTGTACCTTTATTTTTCCGGCTGCGGAATTTTTAACGCTCACAAGCGCGGTGCCCGTCAGGCGTACCGCTGCCTTTTCCGTACCTGTACCTGTCATAGTACTTGAATAAGGAACAACCTTATATACATAGACTGTACCATTTGCATCAGCCACCTTTTTATCGGTGTAGCTCACGGTCGATGCATTTTTGATCGTCTTTATTTTACTGAAGGCTCCGGAAGATGTCCTGCGGTATATATAATAGCCGCTTGCACCGCTAACCGCATTCCATTTGATTTTAATCCCTTTCGCCACATTGGTCAGACTGGAAATCGTCGCCGTCTGACTCACCTTACTAATCGTGAAGGATTTGGTCGCCGTTCCTATGTATCTCCCTTTGCCAGTCACTGTCACTGTCGCTGTACCCACGCTGACATTATTGGAGTAAGAGACCGTATAATCCGTACCACTCGTTAACGTATCCGAACCATATTTCACTGTAACTGTCGGACGCTTTGCGCTGCCATCATACGTATAACTCGACGCAGAAAGGCTGACAGAAGCATTCGAAATATCCCGCAGATTCCAGCTCAATTCCGTCGATCCGCCGCTGGTATATGAATCAGAGTACGCATAAACCTGATACGTATACAAGGTACCAATGCTCACACTGCTGTCTGTCCACGAAGTATCTGTTGTCGTAGCCAGCAAAACATAGCTTCCATCGTCAATTTTCCGATATATTTTGTATCCTTCGGCGCCTGTAACCGATTTCCAGCTAAGCTGCGCTTCGGAATTCGTTTTTTTCAATGACAGCGCCGGCGTCGCCAGATAATAAAACAATTGTTTTTCTGCTGCCACACTCCTGTTATTCCCGGCATATGCTTCCACACAAAATGCATAAGTTCTTCCGCTGGTAAGGTTCAATACCGTTCCCGCAGACCCCGCACTTACATCTGCTGTCTGGGAAACCGTATAAGAACCGGAATCATATTCCCAATAAACCGTATACCCCGATGCTCCGGATACCGAATTCCACTTCAGTTCCAGCCCCTCCGGCGTAGACTGAATGTCCGAGATCGCCGTAGCATCCAGATTTGACTTTACACTAAAATTCCTGCTGGAATCAATAACACAGAAGTAAGGTGTCGTAGCCGTGCTTCTGACTCCGCCCGAAAGAGAATACGTATCACCAGTCACATACCAGATAATGGAACCGTTCGACACGATTGGCTTGCAATCAGACAAAAATCCATCCACGGTATAAACATCACTCGTGACATTCCCTGCTCCATCCAGATACACATAATGCAGCTTTGTTTCCGCGGATGAAGCAACCTCCGAATCCGACCGCTCCTGTGTCGTCCAAAGCAGTGCAAAAGAATTCGAACTCAATTTCACCAGCTGCGGGGTAGATGCTGAAACAGATCCGCCCTCATCGTAATCCGTAATCCAGTTTACCGAAGTAGCTAAACTGTTTCGTGAGGTAACCGTCACAAATACATTCTTTACAGAATTACTGCTCCAGTTCTCATCCTGTGCAACCGAACTGCCTGCTACCAGATAAGAAGAATCCGAATATTCCAGTCCGCCCAGGGAAGCACCGGTATAATTATCTCCGATCTCCCCTTCAAATTCAAGCAGGTTCACGCGGCTGTTATTGACATACATGCTGCCCCCAAACGTACTGTTACCAGCCTTCATCGAATAACGGAAAAGAATGGCGGCACGTGGATACGCATCACCAAGATCTACAGCAATCAGATTATTCTCATCGTCTACAAGAATAAACTGGTCAAAGGAATGGCTGACGTAACCCGAGCTTACATTCATAATATCATAGTAAGAATCCGTCACCTTCATCTCAGACTCATCCACTTCAATCATAAGATTCGCCTGATGCTTCAGACCATCACTCGTCGTATACATCTGATGCGAGGTTCGTATATACAGATATCCTCCATACTCCGTCATTCGAAGACTTCCTGCGCTGAACGGCACAGTCGTGTTCGCACCATAAAGGCTTGCAGCTCCAAGTCGTTCCCATGCCGTACTGTACTTTACCACACGGACAACCTCCACCGAACTGCTTTCGTTCGAATTGCTCTGTCCGAATACCAGGTAATAAGCATCGCTGCCCGCGTAAAATCCTCCAAAATAGGTCAGCTCCCTTGTCACATATTTCTTCGACGTAAGGGTGAAACTGCTGTTATAATACTCCACAGCAATCTTACTTCCATCGTACTCGACACGCATATAGCCACTCGATACTTTTTCAAGATAAGAATAAACCGGTGAACCATAATACGAATAACTCTGATCCCCCATATTATTCGACGCCTCTGACGACAGATCAGAAACCTCTGTGACCGTATTGCTTACCGCCGCTGCTTCATCGAGAAGTGCATCAGCGGCAGCTTCCGCTTCCTCATTGACCTCTTCGGATATCTCGGAAGCATCCACCTCTTCAACGCCTTCAATCAGCATAATCGCAGAATCCGACTCCGCTTCGGTTTCTCCCTCACATACACTGTCAGAGGTTTCCTCCAGTGGTTCCAGTGCGTCAATCAGAACAGAATCATCCACATAGACATTCTCCTCTTCATCAACGGAAACCTCCATCTCATCTGGCAAAATCAAAACGTCTTCCGCCATTGCCTGCGTCACCGGCGCACCCGCCAACATGACCGCCATCATACAAAGAGCCAGTTTTCTTTTCACATCCATACCCTCCCTTAGTTTTTTTACGTACGACTATATGAAAATTATTTTTGGTAGTTACAATATACCACAGATATGCAAACTCTTCTATAAAAAAGAAAAAAAAAGCTATCTATCTGTTACTGTTCATAACCGAATTTCAAAGATCATGACAGCATACCTTCAACAGCCTCCGATCCAGAAAAGCATCAAAACGTTAGTCAAATGTTAGTCAAATAAAGAAAAACGCCTCGAAAAGAGACGTTTTTTTGCTCTAAACTGCCTTAGTTTTAGCGGATTTCCTTCATGAGACATCGGGGATTCGAACCCCGGACAACTTGATTAAAAGTCAAGTGCTCTACCACCTGAGCTAATATCCCATCTGTTGCCTTCCCAGCAGCTTTGAAACTATCTGAGAATAAACAGCATGCCCAGAGCCGGAATCGAACCAGCGACACGAGGATTTTCAGTCCTCTGCTCTACCAACTGAGCTATCTGGGCACATATACGGCAGAACCTCTTTGATCCTGCCAAGTTGCGGGAGCAGGATTTGAACCTGCGACCTTCGGGTTATGAGCCCGACGAGCTTCCGGACTGCTCCACCCCGCGATATAAAGTTTTGCTGTCAATTAGATTGACAAATGGGTGGGGAAGGATTCGAACCTTCGAAGTCGTCGACAACAGATTTACAGTCTGCCCCCTTTGGCCGCTCGGGAACCCACCCATAATTATTTTAAGATTCTAAAGCCGATGATCGGACTCGAACCGATAACCTGCTGATTACAAATCAGCTGCTCT
>JAJQCQ010000095.1 GCA_021202635.1 Lachnospiraceae bacterium
CGGAAACCGAGACGGAAACAGAGACTGAGACCGAAACGGAAACCGAGACGGAAACCGAAACTGAGACCGAGACGGAAACGGAAACGGAGACAGAAACTGAGACCGAGACGGAAACAGAGACAGAGACAGAAACCGAAACTGAGACAGAAACCGAGGTGCAGATCGAAAAAGAGGTAACCGTATCGGTGACCAAGACGTTGATTTACCAGGATGGTGAGGCGGTTCGAGTCCGGCTTGGAGCTGTCAATGAGACATTCTACGTGGCGCTTTACAGCGATGAGAGCTATACCAATCGTGTAACGGATGTTATGGCGCTGACTTACAATTATTCAGATTCTGCAACGGTACTGTTTACGGGATTGGATGCCGGGGAGAATTATTATGTGTCCGAGTGTGATGCGAGCGGGAATGCGATTGTGACAGGTACCGTCTCTGATGATACGATATTCTATGCCGAGTTTGCGGACAATCAGGTGGTGACCGCGGCCGAGGGCGGCCAGGGAGCGGCAGTCGCCTTTACAAATGAGTTCTACTCGTTCCCGAGCGGATTTTACAAGGAAGCGGAGCTGACGATTACGAAGAAGCTTCTGAACGCGGATGGGCAGGCTCTTTCCGGTAATGAGGTCTTCTATGCGGGGATCTTCGCGGACCCGGAGTACACGACCCTGTCGGATAAAGTAACGTACAACATCGTAGAGCTGAACATGGCCGGAGCTTCCCAGGTGAGTGTGTCCGTCTATGTGGCGCTCGACGAGGACGAACCGGTGACCTTATATGTCACAGAGGTCGATGAGGACGGAAATCCGGTTGCAAAGGACAGCAGCTTCCAGTACACGATGTCCATAGACCATTCCTCGGTGACGGTATCGGAGTCCGTGCTGTCAGCGAATGTGACGATCACAAACCAGGAGACCAGGACCATCGAAAGTGAGTCTAATGGGCAAACATCCAGTGAAACTACGGCAGAGACAGAATCCTCTTCCGTAAAGACAGGCGACGATACGCCGCTGAACCTTTATTGGAGCCTGTTGCTCGCGGCAGCCATCCTCCTGATCGGAGGCGGAGCGTACCGCAGACGAAACAGAGGAGAACACAGAATATGATGGGTGAGTTGTAAGAAATTCCCCGCTTTGGCCAGATGACCAGGGCGGGGAATTTACAACAATTGCGTATTTTGTCTGGGCGTGACTGTGACCACATGCGTTTACAAAATATAAATGAAATGTAAGGGACAGAATAGAGAAAATGTTGTGTTGATGGATTGAGACGATAATTACTGCATGAAATGCAACATACAGTATGAGCATTAATAAAAAGTTAATTATTTTCAACTATTATTATAGTTGTTTAAAAATGTGAGATGAGATAGAATGGCTGCATATATCAAATAACTATAAAAGGAGATATGTGCATGAACAATTCTATTTTGAAACGGTATTTTCCAATGATTCGCAACAGACGAGAGATTTTATTAGAGATCAGCCAGAAACCACTTCTAAATACGATGTATCAGAAGTGGAGTCCGGAGCAGCAGAATGAGTTTCTGGATTTTTGCACCGGCATGAGGGGCTGTAAGGTCATGTATGACCCGTTTTTTAAACAGGTAATGAATCCGGATCTCCATCCGGAGCGGCTGGAAGGTTTTCTATCCAATCTTCTAAATAAGAGAGTAAAAATCCTCCAGGTGCTGCCCAATGAGAGTCGGATGGCGGCGGAGGATTCCCTGCTGATTATGGACATTGTGGTGGAGATGGAGGACGGCAGTATTGCGGATATTGAGATGCAGAAATTCAGCTATTCGTTTCCCGGGCAGCGAAGCAGCTGTTATTCGGCGGATTTATTGCTTCGCCAGTACCAGCGGGTCAAGACGGATCTGCATTCTCAGGAAACCAAGTTTTCTTACCGTTATATAAAAGATGTATATACGGTAGTCCTTTTTGAACACAGCCCGGCGATGTGCAGAGATTTTCCAAATGATTATATCCATTGCGGACGAGTTCGATTTGATACAGGGTTACCGGTTCCCATGCCGCAGGAATATATCTATATTCCGCTTGACATTTTCCGGGGGATTTTGCACAATAGAGGTATTACAAGCGATATGGATGCATGGCTGACTTTTTTGTGCGAGGATGAACCGGAGATGATAGAGCTGCTGATTCGTCAGTACCCGTATTTCCGTGACTTGTACAATGATTTGTATCGGCTGTGCGAGAATTTGGAGGATATTATGGGATATTACTCGGAAGCATTGCAGAAGATGGATAAGGATACTGTGCAGTATATGATCGAGGAACAGCAGAATACAATAGAGAAACAGCAAAATACAATAGAAGAACAGCAAAATACAATAGAAGAGCAGCAGAATACGATAGGAGAACAGCGGAATGCGATAGGAGAACAGCAGGATGTGATAAAGGAACGAGACGTCGCGATAGAGAAATTAAGGAGCGATAAGGAGAAAAACCTTGCCAGAATCGCTGAACTTGAGAAAATGCTTGCAGAGAAAACGGGTGACTGATGGTGATTGGTCACTACCTCGACCGCGCATTTGTTGCCTGACGAGGCCTGGCCCGCATGAAGTGCGGGATGCCGCGTCCCTGAGGAATACATGGGGTCAGGCACATCTAAGAGGAGAGGGCGGCCAGGGAGCGGCAGTCGCCTTTACAAACATGCAGGAAGGGCTGTTTTTTATGTAAGTCGGCTGGTGTCGTCTCAGAAGGAGCGTGATTTTACAGGAAAGAACTTCAATGACTTAAAGCGCGTTTATTCTATCTGGGTTTGTATGAATATGGATGAGTGCATTTGGGATTACGTTCACCTTACGGACGACTCCATTCTGGGCGGCCACAAATGGAAAGGGAAAGTGTCTGACAGCGTGGGCATATTGGCGCCTGACACCATTATGATATCGTTTACACTGCAGTTGCGGGTCAGACCCCCTATAGAACAATAGAGCTATCACGGGCAATATGGACACGTAGCGGACGGTTTTACCCGGAAAGAGCTGGGGATGATGGAATTATCCTGGAACTAAAAGTGGATGGTACGCCGGATGCTGCGATTGCTCAGATAAAAGATCGGGCATATGTATTAAAATATCAGGGAAAGATGGCGGAAAGGAAACGTCATACCGGACGGATACTTCTGGTTGGGATTGGGTATAGCAAGAAGAAAAAAGATCATTACTGTAAGATTTATATTCAAGATTGAGTTTGCGGCAGTTCTTTTGGTGCTGGATCGTGCATTTTGGACGGGGAGGGAATGATATGGGCATTTATTTGAATCCGGACAACATGGATTTTCAGAGGGCTGTGAATTCAAAGGTTTATGTGGATAAAACCGGATTGATTGCGTTTACAAACAGCGTATTGATGACGGAACAGCAATATATCTGCGTGAGTCGTCCAAGACGTTTTGGAAAGTCTATGGCGGCGAATATGCTGACCGCATATTATAGCTGTGGCTGTGATTCGGAGAAGCTGTTCCGTGGCCTGAAAATTGCGAAAAGTGTGGATTTCAAAAAGCATTTGAATCAGTATAATGTAATTCGCATGGAGATGCAAAGCTTTTTGACAGAGGCAGATGATATGGATGACATGATCCGAATGATTCAGAAATCCATTTTATTTGATCTGACGGAGGAGTTTCCGGATGTCCGATATTTTGATGATACGAAACTGGTTCGGTCGCTGAAGGATGTTTTTACCAGATACAGGGTGCCGTTTATTTTTATCATAGATGAGTGGGATTGTATTTTTCGTGAACATAAGGATGATCAGGAGGCACAGAAAAAGTATCTGGATTTTCTGCGGAACCTGTTGAAGGATCAGAGTTATGTGGCACTTGCCTATATGACTGGGATTCTTCCGATAAAAAAATATGGAAAGCATTCGGCTTTAAACATGTTTTATGAATATTCGGTTATGAATGCGAAACCAATTGAAGAGTTTACCGGATTTACGGAGACAGAGGTAAAGGCACTCTGTGAACAGTATCAGGTATCTTATGATAGGATGAAAAAAATGTATGACGGCTACACGGTCAACGGACTTTCCATTTATAATCCCAAATCAGTGGTGGAGTCGATTGTACGGGGAGCCTTCGACAGTTATTGGACAAAGACAGAGACTTATGAGGCTTTAAAGCCTTATATTCAGATGGATTTTGACGGATTGCGTATGAAAGTGGAACAGCTGATAGCCGGAGAGAGCGTTTCTGTGAATCCGTTGAAATATCAGAATGATATGACGACCCTGGAGAGTGCAGATGATGTCCTGACACTTTTGGTCCACCTCGGATATCTGACAGCAGCGAATTCGGAAGAAACTGCGCTACAGAATGCGGAAGCATTACCGGATTCCTATTTGTACGTCGGGAATGAGTTATATCCGGTAGACTGTACAATCCCCAACAGAGAGGTCCAGCAGGAATTTATTAACTGTATGGAAGATGGCGGCTGGGAAAATGTGATGGATGCGATTCGTAATTCGGATGAACTGCTTCGCTGCACATTTTCCGGAGATGAGGCTGCGGTGGCACAGCGGATTGCTGTGGTTCACATGGAAAACGCTTCTGCCTTGCAATATAACAATGAGATATCGCTTTCCTGTGTGATTTCACTGGCTTATTATGCGGCAAAGAATAGGTATACGATCGTTCGTGAAATGTCTGCCGGAAAGGGGTTTGCTGATCTGGTGTTTGTGCCTGACCGCAATTGCAGTGCTCCCGCGATGATTGTCGAGCTGAAATGGAATAAATCCGTGGAGACGGCTCTTGACCAGATACGCAGACAGGAGTACACAGCCTGTCTGGAACGATACAGGGGTGAGATTCTGCTGGTGGGTGTAAATTATGATAAGGACAACAAGGAACACAGCTGCAAAATCGAGCGGATCAGAAAATAACCGGAGGAACCTTTCTTTCCCATGTTTCATACAGTAGACTGGAATCTGTTTCTGTATGGGAGAACGGTATGGCAAAGGTGATTCTGGATGCCGGGCACGGCGGTGTGGAGCCGGGCGCGGTGCATGAGGGAAGACAGGAGAAGGACGATAATCTGCGTTTGACGCTGGCGGTGGGGGAGATTCTGGAAAATCAGGGAGTAGAGGTGACGTATACCCGGACGGAGGACGTGTATGATACGCCGCTGCAGAAAGCGCAGATCGCGAATGCGGAGGGCGGGGATTTTTTTGTTTCCTTTCACCGGAATTCCAGTCCGGAAGAGAATCAGTATTCGGGCGTGGAGACACTGGTGTATGATCAGTCGGGAAACAAGGCGGCCCTGGCGGAGGCGATCAATGCAGAGCTTGCCGAAGTTGGCTTTCGAGACCTGGGTGTGAATGAGCGCACGGACCTGGTCGTGCTGAAGCGGACGCAGATGCCGGCGGTGCTGGTGGAGGTCGGCTTTTTGAATACAGATGCGGACAATCAGCTGTTTGACACACAGTTTGCGGCGGTCGCGGAGGCGATTGCAGGCGGGATTCTGAGTACGCTGGAAGAGATGGGGCTGTATTCGCCTGGGATGATTGGAGCAGCGAATGGAGCTGCATCGGGCGATGGAGAATCCGGCGGGAATGTGAATGCAGCCGGGGGCGGAAGTGCAAATGCGGGAAGCGCAGCGCAGAGAGCGACCCTGTACCGCGTGCAGACCGGCGCTTTTTCAAACCGCGCTTATGCGGAAGACCTGCTCTTCCGGCTGCAGCAGCAGAATTATCCGGCCTTTTTGCTTTATTCGGACGGCCTGTATAAAGTGCAGGTGGGCGCGTTTGCGCAGCTGGAAAATGCGATTCGGATGGAGGCAGCTCTGCGGAAGGCGGGGTATTCGACGTTTATCACCGCCGAGTAGAATACGGAGAATCGAGAAGAACAGGGTCAAATGAAAAGACAGGCGCGGAATAGCTGCTTCGAGCTATCGCAGTGTCATCTGCGTTATGAATATTTGATCAGATAAAATATAGTGAATCATTGGAGATGGACGGATAAATAACAATGACAGAAAGAGAACTTTTGACACAGATACAAAAACCGCTGATCAGCTGGTTTGAGGAGAACGCACGGGTGCTTCCATGGCGGGAGCATCCTTTTCCGATTTCCGGGCAGGCGGTCGGGGCGGAGCGGCCGGAACAGCCTCTCAGCCTCGTGAAGCTGGAGCATTCGGAGTGGACACCCGGCCTGGCAGAGCAGAGTTATTCGGAGCAGGCACCCGGTTTTGCGAGGTCAGAGCGATCGGAGCGGGCATACAAGAGCGTGCACCCGGACCGCGCGTACGCGGTCTGGGTGTCGGAGATTATGCTGCAGCAGACGCGCGTGGAGGCGGTCAAACCATATTATCTGCGTTTTATGGACACGCTGCCGGATATCCGCGCGCTCGCGGAGTGCCCGGAGGATGCGCTGTTGAAGCTCTGGGAGGGGCTGGGGTATTACAGCCGCGTCCGGAATATGCAGAAGGCTGCGCGGGTGGTGATGGAACAATACGAGGGCAGGCTTCCGGGGAAATACGAAGAACTGCTTGCGCTGCCCGGAATTGGCAGCTACACGGCGGGGGCGATTGCTTCGATCGCCTATGGACAGGCAGTGCCCGCGGTGGACGGCAATGTGCTGCGGGTGATCAGCCGGATCACCGAGAATGCAGAGGATATTTCGAAGCAGTCCGTGAAAAAAAGCACGGAGGACGCGCTGCGGGCCGTGATGCCGCAGACCTGCCCCGGTACCTTTAACCAGGCGCTGATGGAGCTGGGAGCGCTGATCTGTGTACCAAATGGCGCCCCTCTGTGTGAAAACTGTCCGCTGTGTCATCTGTGCAAGGCAAATCTGGATGGCTGTCAGACGGCATATCCGGTGAAGGCGGCGAAGAAGGCGCGCCGCGTGGAGGAGCGCACGGTGCTTGTGATCCGGGACAGCACGCATGCCGCTATTGGCCGCAGACCGGCGCACGGGCTGCTGGCCGGCCTTTATGAGCTGCCGAATTACCTGGGACATCTGACGCAGGAGGAAGCGGCAGAGCGTGTAGCCGGGAATGGATTTTCTCCGCTTCAGGTTCGGCCGCTCCCGGAAGCGAAGCACATTTTCAGCCATGTGGAATGGCATATGAGCGGATATTTTGTGCTGGTGGAGGACATGGAAGAGTCACGGAAAAAAACAGAGGGAGATCAGCTGATTTTCGCAGACCTGGAGACCATCCGCAATGCGTATCCGATCCCGAGCGCGTTTGCGGCTTATCAGAGGTATTTTTCGTATGCGGCATTTTTAGATGCATTTTCCGGGAAAAGATAAAAATGGCTTGTCAGAAAGACCGTTTTGATATAAACTGAACAAAAGCCGGATAGAATCCGCTGATTAGATTTTTTACGACAGAGGAGATCGTTATGAAAATATTAACCATTGCCATTCCATGCTACAATTCCGCGGAGTACATGGAGAAATGCATCCGCTCGATTCTCCCGGCGGGGAACGAGGTGGAGATTTTGATTATCGACGATGGGTCGACGAAGGATGAGACGCCCCAGATCGCGGATCGGTACGCGGCGAAGTATCCGCAGATTGTCCGTGCGATTCATCAGGAGAACGGAGGCCACGGGGAGGGCGTCAACAATGGCATTCGCCATGCCACCGGTGTCTATTACAAGGTAGTGGACAGCGACGACTGGGTGAATACCAAAGGGCTGATCCGCATTGTAGAGAAGATGCGCCAGCTGGAGGAAGAGGGCGGTGTGGATATGCTGCTCGCGAACTTTGTCTATGATAAGGTGGGGGCCAGCCATAAGCGGCTGATGCGGTTTCCGAAGGTGTTCCCGCAGGATGTGAGCTTTGGCTGGGATGAGATGCATAAGATGCCGCAGACGCAGTACATCCTGATGCACAATATTTTCTACCGCACGCAGATGCTGCGGGACTGCGGGATGGAGCTGCCGAAGCATACGTTTTATGTGGACAATATTTTCGCGTTTCAGCCGCTGCCGTATGTGAAGCGCATCTGCTATATGGACGTGAACCTGTACCATTATTTTATCGGGCGCGAGGATCAGTCTGTCAATGAGAAGGTGATGATCGGACGCATCGACCAGCAGATTCTGGTCAATAAAATCATGATCGACGTCATGGCGGCGGAGGATTTTTCGGATAAGAGTCCGAAGCTGAAAAACTATATGCTCAATTATCTGTCAAAGATCATGACGGTGACTTCGATTATGCTGATTCTTTCGGGTACGGAGGAAGCGCTGGCAAAAAAGGAAGATATCTGGAGCTATCTGAAGGAGAAGGATGCAGAGGACTATCGTTCTCTCCGGTATAATCTGCTGGGGATTGGGATGAATCTGCCGGGAAAGATCGGCCGGAAAATATCGGTCAGGGGCTACAAGCTGGCGCAGAAGCTGGTGGGATTTAACTGAAAAAAGAAACGCTCCGCGGCAGATTACACCGGCAGGAGCGTTTTTGTTATTCACTTTTCTTTTTCTTCCGTGATGTCCGGTATTTTTCCTCACAGTACAGGCAGCGGTAGATTTCTTCCTCCGGGTCTGCAAGGAAGAAAATGTGATCCAGCTCCTGCTCGATGGAGGTGATGCAGCGCGGATTTCTGCATTTGATGATGTTGACCAGGCGTTCCGGAAGCTCGACGCGTCTTTTTTCAACAATTTTGCCGTCCTTTATGATATTAACGGTGATGCGGTGGTCGATGTATCCGAGGACATTCAGGTCAAGCCGGTCGATCGGACATTCGACTTTGATGATGTCTTTTTTGCCCATCTTATTGCTGTGCGCATTTTTGATGATGGCGACGCAGCAGTCCATGCGGTCAAGCTTCAGGTAACGGTAGAGATCCATGCTTTTGCCGGCCTCGATGTGGTCGAGGACGACGCCTTCGTTCAGTTCACCTACGTTTAACATACTTCCACCTCCAATAGTGTGAGAATCAGTGCCATGCGGACATAGACGCCGTACTGGGCCTGTTTGAAATAGACAGCGCGCGGGTCGTCGTCGACCTCGGTGGAGATCTCGTTGACACGGGGCAGCGGGTGCAGGACCAGCATGTCCTCCTTCGCGAGCTTCATCTTTTCCCGATCCAGGATGTAGAAATCCTTCATGCGGATGTAGTCTTCCTCATTGAAGAAGCGTTCTCTCTGCACGCGGGTCATATAGAGCAGGTCAAGCTCCGGCATGGCATCCTCCAGGCGTACCTCTTCGCAGAAATCCTGATGGTTTTTGCGGAGCACACCGTCGCGGATATTGTCCGGGAGACGGAGCTCTTCCGGAGAAATCAGGATGAAACGGACATTCGGATAGCGGATCAGTGCCTGGATCAGCGAGTGAACCGTGCGGCCGAATTTCAGGTCGCCGCAGAGACCGATGGTGAAATTGCCCAGTCTTCCCTTCAGGGAGCGGATGGTCAGAAGATCCGTCAGAGTCTGGGTCGGATGCTGGTGCCCGCCGTCGCCGGCGTTGATGACCGGAATGGACGACTTCATGGACGCGACCAGCGGCGCGCCTTCCTTCGGGTGGCGCATGGCGCAGATATCCGCATAGCAGGAAATGATGCGGATGGTGTCGGAGACGCTTTCTCCCTTGGCGGCGGAGCTGGAATCAGCCGAAGAAAAACCAAGTACGCTGCCGCCTAAATTCAACATCGCTGCTTCAAAACTGAGACGGGTGCGGGTACTTGGTTCATAAAATAAGGTAGCTAATTTTTTGCCCTCGCAGGAATGGGCGTATCGGGAAGGGTTCGCCTCAATGTCGTTGGCGAGATCGAGAAGCCTGTCCAGCTCTTCGACTGAAAAATCCAGCGGGCTCATCAAATGTCTCATGGGATCCTCCTTTTAACGAAATATCTGGGAACGGCGAAAGCCGTTTTATCAAAGATGGTCTGCAGCTGCGGAACGTGCAGGGCAGCTGCGGGGCTCTTCACAGCCCGCCCTATCATACTCTATATCGGGCAGAAATTCAAGAGGAAAATAAACGGGTTACGGATTGACTTCCGGGTGGATTTTCGATATGATGATAGGCGGAAACTGGATGAGGAGAGACATCCTCTTAAGATTTGTTTTGGTGGTGTTGCATTATTATGGAAGAAACGGAACGGTTTATATTTACGAAGGAGGAGCTTGCGGAGCGGGTACAGGTCTCGCCTGTCGTGGAGTCGGATCTGAAGCAGATCATTACGGATCGGATGGAACAGTGCGGTCTGTATTTTCGTGTATTTTCGAGAGTGAAGACGGCGGCTTCGATGGCGCGCAAGTTTGAGCAGAAGGAATATGGCGGGGAGCGCAGGATTCAGGACCTGGTCGGCGTGCGGATTAATCTGTATTTTGACGATGATGTAGAGATCTGCCGTCATATCATGGAGCAGACCTTTGAGGTGGTGGACTGGTCGACGTCGGAGCGCAATGAGGATGAATTTAAGCCGATCAAGCTGAACGGTGTGTTCCGTCTGCCGGAATATTTAAGGGATGAGATTTCGGCGGATACCTGGGAGATGGGCATCGATGATACGTTTGAGGTTCAGATCAAGACGATGTTCTTCGAAGGCTGGCATGAGATTGAGCACGATATGCGCTATAAGGGCGAGGAGCTGTGGGTGAATTATTCCGGTTTTTCCCGTTATCTGAACAGCATCCTTGCGACGCTGGAGCTCTGCGATAAGTCCATGGTGACCCTCTTCGAGGACCTGGGGCACACTCTGTATAAGGATGGCCGCTGGAGTGATATGATCAAAAGTCATTTCCGAGTAAAAATGAGCGATACCTCTCTTTACCCGGAGGTGCAGGAGCTGTTGGACTCGGATTCTGAGAATGGAAGTAAGCTGGCGAAGAAGCTTTATAAGACAAAGCGCATCGTGCTGATTGATCAGCTGCTTCGGCGCAGCCGCCGGGTGCCGATCAATGTCAATACGATTATTGCCCTGCTCAATGACGAGGTGCTTCACGATAGCCGCCTGACAGCGATTTTCCGCAAACGCGATGTGTATAACGATGGCCGCGAGGAGAGCCTGGCGGAGTCCCGCCATTATGAGCTGCGTCCGCTGGCCCGGCAGACTGTTTTCCAGATGTGTACGGAGGTGGACGGCAGCCGGATGAAAGGGCTGGAGAAAGGCCTGACGGCAGAGACGCAGCCGCGCGGAGATTCTCAGGAAAATTCTGATCCGGTGAATTCTCTTCCGACAGACGCGGCCCATGCGGATGCGGAGGAGATCTTTTGGGCCTGTGTGGAGCAGATTTACGGCTGGATTGTGAAAAAATACGGCCCGCTGTTTAAGGATATGCCGTCGAAGCCGACGACGTATCATGCGGATATTCTCGCATACCATGTAGCGGTAAATCTGGATGAGCAGAGAAAGCGGATGAATATGTATGTGCGGCATATGGACCCGGAGGTGGGCGGCCGGATCTGGTATTCGGAGGCAAGCCTTGTGATGGAGGAGAATCCCTCATGCGCCGGTTCGGCGGCGGAGGGCACGCAGACGGCAGAGGCTGTTTCACACTTTATGGATGCAGGGAAGCAGAAACGGGTTTTCCTGCGCGTCTCCAATGGGTATGCCGAAGCGAAAAAGGACGACCGTCCGGAGCGCGAAGGTGCGGGCATCTTTTTCAGCTATCCGGGTTATTACAAGCTGATCGTGGATGGCATTGGTATTTATAATAGCATTCCCTGCTCAAACCGCAGAAGGATTGTCCGGGAGGATGGTCTGCCTGCCCTGGAGGAGGCGATCGGGGACTGGAACCGGAATTTCCCGATTGTCGTGATCATTTCCAGAGCGGATGACGACGGGATGATGGATGAGGACTGGCTGGGGGCCTTCCGCGTCTCAGACTTTACGAGGACCGTATGGCGCTACGCGCATGTGCTGACCTGCTATGAGGAGGTCGGGAGAAAGCTTCTTGTGGGTCTGCGCCGGACACCTGCGTTCGCTGCGGGGCGTTTTTCGGCTTTTGAGGCGGCGGATATTCCGCGGCTGTATATTTTCTGGCCGGGAGGGGACGTCGATGACTTCGGCCCGGAGGACGTCGAGAACTGCAGCTTTGGCCGCCATCTGGAGGCGCGCAGCGACGCCCGCACCTATGACATTGTCCGCGGCGGGCAGGCGTTTTATCACAAGATCGTGACGGACCTGCGTGACTGGAATGTGTCGGCGGATATGTGGGACGGATTTCAGCTGGAGATTATGACGGAGATTCCAGGATGAATTTTGCTGTAACAGTTCAGAATAAGCCACAGACATATGACGCGTTAGCGACGACCGAAGCGTAGACCTACGGCCTGCTGTTCTGAATATTATAAATGTTTATGTTTATGGAATGAGAGAAAGATGGAGGACTCGTTTTGAGTGATATTATAGAAGAGATAAGAAAACGGCGCACGTTCGCCATTATTTCCCACCCGGACGCGGGCAAGACGACTCTGACGGAGAAGTTTCTTCTCTACGGAGGCGCGATCAATCTTGCTGGCTCTGTGAAGGGAAAGGCGACGGCGCGCCACGCGGTTTCCGACTGGATGGAGATTGAAAAGGAGAGAGGAATTTCGGTGACCTCGTCGGTGCTGCAGTTTAATTACGGCGGTTACTGCATCAATATCCTGGATACGCCGGGGCATCAGGACTTCTCGGAGGATACCTACCGCACGCTGATGGCGGCAGATTCGGCGGTGATGGTGATCGACGCGTCCAAGGGCGTTGAGGCGCAGACACGAAAGCTGTTTAAGGTCTGCGTGATGCGGCATATTCCGATCTTTACCTTTATTAATAAGCTGGACCGCGATGCGAACGATACCTTTGAGCTGCTGGATGAGATTGAGAAGGAACTGGGCATTGCGACCTGCCCGATCAACTGGCCGATCGGCTCCGGAAAGAATTTTAAGGGCGTCTATGAGCGCGAGAGCTGCAGTGTGCTGACCTTTACGGATACGCAGAAGGGCACAAGGATGGGGGTGGAAAACCGCATTTCCATCGATTCGCCGGAGCTGGAGGCATTTATCGGCGCGGAAAACAAGGAAAAGCTGCTAGATGAGATTGAGCTGCTCGACGGTGCGTCCGCGGAATTTGACCAGGAGCTGGTCAGCGCGGGGGAGCTTTCCCCGGTCTTTTTCGGCTCGGCCTTGACGAATTTTGGCGTGGAGACGTTCCTGGAGCATTTTCTGAAAATGACGACCCCGCCGCTGCCGCGGAAAGCAGACTGCGGTCTCATTGACCCGATGGAAGAGGATTTTTCCGCATTTGTGTTTAAGATTCAGGCGAACATGAACAAGATGCATCGGGACCGCGTCGCTTTTATGCGCATCTGTTCCGGAAAATTCGATGCAGGCATGGAGGTCTACCATGTGCAGGGCGACCGGACGCAGCGTCTCTCACAGCCGCAGCAGATGATGGCCCAGGAGCGCCATGTGGTGCAGGAGGCTTACGCAGGGGACATTATCGGTGTCTTCGACCCCGGGATTTTTTCCATCGGCGATACCATCTGTATGCCGGGCAAAAAGTTTGCCTATGAGGGCATTCCGACCTTTGCGCCGGAGCACTTCGCCCGCGTGCGTCAGCTCGATACGATGAAGCGCAAGCAGTTCGTCAAGGGCATTACCCAGATCGCCCAGGAGGGCGCGATTCAGATTTTCCAGGAGTCCAGCATTGGTATGGAAGAGATTATTGTCGGTGTGGTCGGCGTTCTGCAGTTTGACGTGCTCAAATACCGCCTGGAAAATGAGTACAATGTGGACATCCGCCTGGAAATGCTGCCGTATGAGTACATTCGCTGGATTGAGAACGAGGATGTGGACCTGGATCATCTGGTCGGCACCTCAGATATGAAGAAGATCCGCGACCTGAAGGGCCGCCCGCTGCTGCTGTTTGTCAACAGCTGGTCCGTGGGGATGGTGCTTGAGCGCAACAAAGGACTGGTTCTGGCGGAATTTGGCCGGTGAAATTAACCTTGCAAATCAAAAAGGTTCTGATATAATGAAGAAAATTGGTAACAGTTCAGAACAGCGGCTTGCTGTTCTGAGCGGTAGTCATTCGCATCGGAGGTTATCCTATGGAAAATGCAGAGGTTCATACTTATAAATTAGAAAATGACGAGCAGTTTGGTGAGGTGCGCATCGCGGACGAGGTGGTGGCGATTATCGCCGGACTCGCGGCGTCAGAGGTGGATGGCGTCGCCTCGATGGCGGGGAATGTGACGCGCGACCTGATCAATAAGCTGAGCATGAAGAGCCTGTCAAAGGGTGCGCGGATTACGGTCACAGATAAGACAGTGACCGTGGCACTGGCGATCAATATCCGCTACGGCTATAATGTACCGGTGACCTGCGCGCAGATTCAAGAGAAGGTAAAGACGGCGATCGAGACGATGACTGGTCTGACCGTAGCCGAAGTCAATGTGAAGATTGTCAATGTCCAGATGGAAGAGAACGCGTAACAGGTTCCGGGTTGAAGAAGAAGAACGGGGACGACGCATTGTTTTGAAGGAAAAGCAATGTGGAGACTCAGATAGGCAAAGGATCATATAGAACAATGAAAAGAAGTGAGATCAGAGAAAATGTATTCCGGCTTGTCTTCTGCGGAGATTTTTACGGGATGGATGAGCTGCCGGCGCAGGTAGACCGCTATTTTGAGGAGGTATCCATGCCAGACGAAGAGACCGGATTCTGCCAGTTCAGTGAGGAAGACCAGACCGTCATCCGGGAGCGGTTCAATCAGATCAAAGACCGGGTGGGCGAGCTGGATGCGAAGATTGATGAGGTCGCCATGGGCTGGAAGACGAACCGCATGGGCAAGGCCGAGCTGGCGATTTTGCGGCTGGCCGTGTATGAGATGCTGTACGATGAGGAGGTCCCCGTGAAGGTGGCGATTAACGAAGCGGTGGAGCTGGCCAAGAAATATGGCGGAGATGAGGCCTCTTCTTTTGTAAACGGGATTTTGGCGAAGCTCGCATAGGAGAAGGAGAATGCAGCAGAAGGTCTATTCCGTCGGTCAGATTAACAGTTACATTAAAATGATGTTCACACAGGATTTTGTGCTGAACCGGGTCAGTATTTCGGGGGAGGTTTCCAACTGCAAATATCACACATCGGGGCACATTTATTTTTCTCTGAAGGATGAGACAGGGACGATTGCCTGCGTGATGTTTGCCAGTGCCAGAAAGGGACTGGCTTTTCGACTTTCTGACGGAATGCAGGTGGTCGCGGACGGCAGCGTCAGCGTCTATGAGCGCGACGGCAGATACCAGCTCTATGTGTCGCGGATGCGGCGGGATGGCGCGGGTCTTTTATACGAGAGATTCCTGGCGCTGAAGCAGGAGCTGGAGGACATGGGGATGTTCTCGCCGGATTACAAGCAGCCGATTCCGGCGTTTGTGAGAAAGCTGGGCGTGGTGACAGCGCCGACCGGAGCCGCGGTCCGCGATATTATCAATATTTCCAGACGGCGCAGTCCGGGCATTCAGATCATTCTTTTCCCGGCTAAGGTGCAGGGAGACGGCGCGGCGCAGAGTGTCGCGGACGGGATCCGGGCGCTGGACGGGTTGGGCCTGGACGTGATCATCGTGGGCCGGGGCGGCGGTTCGATTGAGGATTTGTGGGCATTCAATGAGGAAATCGTCGCGCGGGCCATCTTTGCGTGCCGGACGCCGGTGATCTCGGCGGTCGGCCATGAGACGGATACGACGATAGCGGATTTTGTCGCAGATCTGCGCGCGCCGACACCCTCGGCGGCCGCGGAGCTGGCGGTGCCGGACATGTCGGCGGTAGCGGAGCGCCTTCTTGCACAGAAGATGGCGCTGGATCGGCAGATGCGCAGCCGGCTTGGCGAATACCGGATGCGCCTTGAGCAGGGGCAAACACGCCTGAACTATGCTTCACCGGTTCAGCGGGCGCGGGAACAGCGGCAGCGGCTCGCTGACCTGGAGGAAGCGTCGGACCGTGCGATGAAGCAGCATCTGGAGAGGAAAAGACATGCTCTGGCATTGTATGCGCAGAAGCTGAAAACGGTCTCTCCGCTGGAAAAGCTGACACAGGGCTACGCCTGTGTCACGGATGAGGCGGGAGGGCGGATTTATTCCATCGGACAGGCCAGGTCCGGGGATGCGATCCGCGTATACGTCACCGATGGCTATATGGAGGCGGAAGTAAAGAGGACGGAAAAACTTTGAGAAAGAGGAGTTTTGAGTGACTGTTTACATTCCGACCACGCACTTGCTGCGCGGTCAGGGGTGAAAACGCAGAGGCTGCAATTTTGAAAACCGGAACAGATTCCGAAGAAACACAGGAAAGGCGGGAGGCGGACTATGGCTGAAATAAGCGAAAAGGAGCTCTCTCTGGAGGAGTCCTTTGAAAAGCTGGATTCTCTTCTGGAGCGTCTGGAGGACCGCGAGCTTCCTCTGGAGGAGGCGTTTTCCCTGTATCAGCAGGGACTGGAGCTCATGAAAAGCTGCAATGAGAAGATTGACACGGTGGAAAAGAAGATTCTGGTTTTGAATGGAGATGGTGGCTTTGACGAATTTTGATGAGCAGATGAAAAAACGGGTAACGGAGATAAAAAGCATCATTCAGAATTATCTCCCTGCGGAAGAGGGATACCAGCGGACGCTGCTGGAGGCTGTGAATTACAGTATGCTGGTCGGCGGGAAAAAGCTGCGCCCGCTTCTGATGCAGCAGACGTTTGTGATGTTCGGCGGGACGTCGAAAGCGATCGGGCCGTTTCTGGCGGCGATCGAGATGGTTCACACGCATTCGCTGATTCACGATGACCTCCCCGCGCTCGACAATGATGAGTTTCGCCGCGGTAAAAAAACGACCCACGCGGTGTACGGGGAAGCTATGGCGATTCTCGCCGGGGACGCGCTTCTGAATCTGGCATACGAGACGGCGGCAAAGGCATTTACAGAGGATCCCGGGAACCCGGATGTCGCGCGCGCGTTTGCGATTCTGACACATAAGACCGGTATTTACGGGATGCTCGGCGGACAGTCGGTGGACGTGGAAAATGCGGGGAAGCCACTGACGGAGGAACAGCTTCATTTTATCTACAGCCTGAAGACGGGCGCGCTGATTGAAGCGTCCATGATGGTCGGTGCGGCGCTCGCGGGCGCTTCGGATGAGGAAACGGAGCAGATCGGGCAGGTTGCGCAGTGTGTCGGGATGGCCTTTCAGATTCAGGACGATATCCTGGATGTGACCGGCCGGGAGGAAGAGCTGGGCAAGCCTATCAACAGCGATGAGCGGAATCAGAAGACGACCTATGTGACGGTGCGCGGCCTGGAGGCAGCACGGCTGGATGTGAAAAAATACTCGGAAGAGGCGGTTCGCCTGCTCGGGGAAATGCCGTATGAAAATGAATTTTTAAAAGAACTGATTTTGCATCTGATCGATCGAACACTTTAATGATACAGGCGGTGCGCGGAACAGAGGAGGAAGCCTGAAAGGGGGCGGTTTTATTTTTCTGGAACAGATTCAGAAGGTAAATGATATCAAAAAAATTGATCGCAAAGATTTGCCTGCTCTGGCACAGGAAATCCGGGATTTCCTGATCGGGAAAATCAGCGAGACGGGGGGCCATCTGGCTTCCAATCTGGGCGTGGTAGAACTGACAATGGCGCTCCATCTGTCGCTGGATCTGCCGCAGGACAAGCTGATCTGGGATGTCGGGCATCAGTCTTATACGCATAAAATTCTGACCGGCCGGAAGGACGGCTTTGACCAGCTGCGCAAATACGGCGGCATGAGCGGTTTCCCGAAGCGCAAGGAGAGCGACTGCGACGCATTTGACACCGGACACAGCTCTACCTCGATCTCCGCGGGACTTGGCTATGTCTGTGCCAGGGATATCCAGGGAGAGGAGTATCATGTCGTGTCCGTAATCGGCGACGGTGCGCTCACAGGCGGCATGGCGTATGAGGCTCTGAATAATGCCGCACAGCTGAAGACCAATTTTATCATCGTCCTGAATGACAATAATATGTCGATTTCTGAAAATGTCGGCGGTATTTCCGCTTATCTTGGTAATATCCGTACCGCGGAGTCTTACACCCGATTCAAATCTGACCTGGAAAATAAGCTGAACCGGATTCCTGTTTACGGCGATCCGCTGGTACGCGGGATCCGCAGGACAAAGCAGGGGCTCAAGCAGCTGCTTGTGCCGGGAATGTTTTTTGAGGAGATGGGGCTGACCTACTTAGGACCGGTCGACGGACACAACATCACACAGATGCAGCGTGTGTTGAATGACGCCAAACGTATGAAGGGAGCGGTGCTCGTCCATGTGGTTACTAAAAAAGGGAAGGGCTATGAGCCGGCAGAACGGATGCCGGCGCGTTTTCACGGGACCGAGCCGTTTGACCCGGAGACGGGGCTTCCGCTTTCCCGAAGGAAAAAAGCGGCCTATACGGACATTTTTTCCACGGTTATGTGCAAAATGGGAGCTAGAGAGCCAAAGCTGGTCGCAGTGACGGCGGCCATGCCGGATGGTACCGGTCTCAAACGCTTCCGCAATATGTATAAGGACCGTTTTTTTGACGTCGGCATCGCTGAGGCGCATGCCGTGACATTTGCTGCCGGTCTGGCGGCCGGCGGCCTGAAGCCGGTGGTTGCGGTGTATTCTTCTTTTTTACAGCGGGCTTATGATCAGATCATTCATGACGTCTGTATTCAGAATCTTCCGGTTGTATTTGCAATCGACCGCGCCGGACTGGTCGGCAGCGACGGCGAGACCCATCAGGGGATCTTTGACCTCTCTTATTTATCGGCAATGCCGAATATGTGTGTGATGGCGCCCAAAAACAAATGGGAGCTTGCGGATATGCTGAAATACGCGATTGCCTGCGAGGGACCGATCGCGCTGCGTTACCCGCGGGGGGAAGCCTTTGACGGACTGGCGGATTTCCGTGCGCCGATTGTCTATGGGAAGAGTGAGATCATTTATGATGAGTGTTCGCTTGCGCTTGTGGCCGTGGGCAGTATGGTAAAGACGGCGCTGGAGGTTCGCAGGCTTCTGAAAGCACTCGGTTATGGCTGCACGCTGGTGAACGCCCGGTTTGTCAAGCCGGTGGATGAGGAAATGCTCGCTTATCTGGCGAAGGATCACCACCTGGTTGTGACCATGGAGGAAAATGTGCGCAGCGGCGGATTTGGCGAGAAGGTCCTGGAGTATTACAGCGATACCTGCGCGGATCTGCGCGTCATGCAGATCGCCCTGCCGGACGACTACATCGAGCATGGCAACGTAGAAGTGCTGAAAACAGAGACCTGTATTGACGCGGAGTCCATTTTCAAGAAAATCGTGGCGGAGTATTTGCCTTGAGGAAAGAAAGGATTCATAATTTATGAAAGAACGCCTGGATATTTTGCTTGTGCAGCAGGGACTCGCGCCTTCACGGGAAAAAGCGAAGGCACTGATCATGGCCGGGGAAGTTATGGTCGGCGGACAGCGCGAGGACAAGGCCGGCACGATGATTGATACGGCAGCGGAAATCACGGTAAAGGGCGGAAAGCTGCGCTACGTGAGCCGCGGCGGACTGAAGCTCGAAAAGGCGATGCAGACCTTTCCCGGCATCACACCGGAAGGGAAGGTCTGCATGGACGTCGGCGCTTCCACCGGGGGCTTTACGGACTGCATGCTCCAGAACGGCGCCACCAGAGTATATGCCGTCGATGTAGGACACGGCCAGCTGGACTGGGGACTGCGCAACGACCCGCGTGTCGTCTGCATGGAGCGGACCAACATCCGTTACGTCGTCCCGGAGGACATAGAAGCGCCGCCTTCCTTTGTCTCGATCGACGTCTCCTTTATTTCTCTGACAAAGGTTCTTACGCCTGTGAAGAATCTGATGGCAAAAGCCGGGGACATCGTCTGTCTGATCAAGCCGCAATTTGAGGCCGGCCGTGAAAAGGTCGGCAAAAAAGGAGTGGTCAGAGACCCGGAGGTGCATGAAGAAGTTATCCGCAGCGTCATCGAGTATGCCGCTGCCATTGACCTGCATGCCATTGCACTCACCTACTCTCCCGTCAAGGGACCGGAGGGAAACATCGAATACCTGGTGTGGCTGAAAAAAAACGGCGGATCGGCAGAAAATATGGATACAGAAGATACAGATATGGAACCTAACGATAGACAGACGGTCACCGCAGCGTCAGACAGAGCAGGAGTTCGCGCAGATATATCTGCAGAGGATTCCGTGATAGCGGGAGTAGTTGCGGAAGCACACAGGACATTGGATGTTACTGGTCACAACCCGACCACGCACCTGCCGCGTGGTCGGGGTTGAAAACGCAGAGAAAGCATTGGATCGGTAAGAGGCCGGTTCCTGGTAATACCACCGAAAGGAGCTTCCCTTGAACATTTTTTATGTTATTTCCAACGAACAGAAGGATCCCGGCGCCGAGACCGCGCTGTTTATCCGTTCCTACCTTTCAGAGCGGGGAAAAACCTGTTATCTGCGGGAACATTCTGATGTGGCCGCTCCCGGTCAGTGCCGGTACACCGATGCGAAGCAGATCCCGGACGAAGTCGAATGCGTGCTGGTGCTTGGCGGGGATGGCACGCTGCTGCACGCGGCGCGTGATCTGGTGGAGCGGCACCTGCCCCTTCTGGGCGTGAATATGGGAACGCTGGGATATCTGGCGGAGGTGGAACGAAAAAACCTGCCGGAGGTGCTGGACAAGCTGATCGCGAACGATTTCGTGACCGAAGAGCGGATGATGCTGAGCGGCGCTGCCTGGCATCAGAACCGCATGCTGATGAGCGATATTGCCCTCAATGACATCGTGATTTCCCGCAACGGCCGAATGCGGGTGGTAGATGTGAACATTTATGTCGATGGCGTTTTTCTCTATTCCTATGCTGCGGATGGGATTATCGTATCGACGCCTACCGGATCGACCGGCTACAGCCTTTCCGCTGGCGGACCGATCGTGGAACCTGCGTCCTCCATGCTGCTGCTGACTCCGATTGCGCCGCATACCATGAATGCCAGGCCGATTGTTCTGCCGGCCGATGTGGAGGTGGTGGTTGAGATCGGTTCCGGACATGCCAGAGACATGGATGGAGCGGAGGCTACCTTTGATGGGGATACCTCTGTGAAGCTTCACTCCGGCGACCGCGTGGTGATTTCAAAAGCGGAGCAGGCCACCCGGCTGATAAAGATTAAGAATACAAGTTTTCTTGAGATTTTGCGGGAAAAGATGAACAATTGACGGATGCCGTTACAGGCCACACCTGCAGAGGTAAATTTGGTCAGAGTGGGACCTGTAGCGACCGGAGACAGTGTGGGCAGTGAAAAACGTTTTGGGTCGTAAACAGCAGTCAGGAGAAAACCTATTATGAAAATCGGACGTCACGCAAAGATCATTGAACTGATCGGAAAATACGAGATTGAGACACAGGAGGAGCTGGCGGATTACCTGAAGGCAGAGGGGTTTCAGGTGACACAGGCGACAGTATCGCGGGACATCCGTGAACTGAAGCTGACGAAGATCGCCCTGGCAGATGGCAGGCAGAAATACGTTCTGATGCAGCAGCAGAACGCGGAAGCCGCGGAACGCTATCTGCGCGTTCTGAAGGAAGGGTTTGTTTCCATGGAGATGGCGCAGAATATTCTGGTTGTCAAGACGGTCTCCGGCATGGCGATGGCGGTCGCCGCAGCGATCGACGCAATGCATTGGAGGGAAGTGGCCGGATGTATCGCCGGAGATGATACCATCATGTGTGCGAATCGCAGCACCGACGATACGCTGATCGTGATGGAAAAAATACGTCGGATTGTCGGAAAATGATGGCTGGTATGAAACAATCGCTGTCTGGTATGCAGTACCTGTCTTTTCATTTTGATGCGGTTCTGAACGGTGATAAATATTTTTGGGAAAAGAGAAACAAAAGGATTTGAAATTCGTTTTTTCTATTGGCGGCAAACGGTTGCAGCATCATCCCGGCGGAGACAGTTACAGGGAGAAAATGTAGTGAGGGTTTATTCCGCATGAAGAGTGGGATGCCACCCGGCGAGGGCTTATCCCGCACGAAGTGTGGGATGCCACCCGGCGAGGGAAAAAACGCAGAGACTATATTTCAGAAAATGGGGGAACACTATGCTGGCAAGCTTATATGTAAAGAACATGGCCCTGATCCGGGAAGCAGAGGTAGAGTTTGGCCCTGGCCTGAACATCATGACCGGTGAAACCGGCGCAGGCAAATCGATTGTCATCGGTTCAGTCAATATTGCGCTCGGTACAGGCAATTTTAAGGATTACGTGCCGGAGGACGCGGATTATGCGCTGGTAGAGCTGACGTTTCTTACGGAAAATCCGCATGTTCTGGAACTGCTCAAAGCGCAGGACCTGCCCTGTGAGGATGGCACGATAGTATTGACACGAAAATACAAAAGCGGCAGAAGCACCAGCAAGATCAATGGGGAGACGGTCCCCCTCTCTTTTGTGCGGCAGCTCTCTGCCGAGCTGATCGACATTCATGGCCAGCACGAGCATCAGTCGCTGCTCTACGCGAAAAATCACCTGACGATCCTGGACTCCTTTGCGAAAAAGGAAACCGCGCCGCTGCTTTCAAGCTGTGCGAAGCAGTACCATCATTATCAGAAGGCAAAGCGGGAATGGGAGCAGGCATCTGCCTCCGGCAGGGATCGGACGAAAGAGCTTGATTTTCTGCAATATGAAATTCAGGAAATCCAGTCCGCCGCCCTGCGGCCGGGAGAGGACGAAGAACTGGAAAGCAGCTATCGACGAATGGCGAATGGACAGAAAATCATGGAAGCACTTTCCGAGACCGGCAGCCTGACCGGTGCGGGCAGCTATGGGAGCGGCGCAGAAGACGAGATCGCGCGGGCTGCGCGGTCACTGGCGGCCGTGCGCGGATATGATGCGTCTCTTGAGGAGCTGGGAAGTACGCTGGAGGATATCGAATCCCTGATCGGTGAGTTTAACCGCAGTCTGTCCGAATACATGGATAACCTCATATTTGACCCGCAGGCGCTGCACGAGACCGAAGAGCGTCTGGACCTGATTAATCGCCTGAAAACCAAATATGGCAACACCATCGAAGAAATCCTTGCCTCCTGCCGGGAAAAAGAAGAGCGGACAGAAGTGCTGATGGACTACGAGGGCTATCTGGAAAAACTGCGCCGCACACGTGATGAAAGCCGCAGGCAGCTGCTGGCGACCTCGCGCGAGCTTTCAGCCATCCGTAAACGCTATGCAAAAACCCTTGCGGAGCAGATCCGCGCTGCATTGGTTGACCTGAATTTTCTGGATGTACGCTTTGAAATTTCCTTTGAAGAGCTGCCTGAGCCAGGCGAGGACGGACTGGACGCAATCTGCTTCCAGATCTCCATGAACCCGGGTCTGCCGATGCGCCCGCTCGGAGCTGTAGCATCCGGCGGCGAGCTTTCCCGTATCATGCTGGCGATCAAAGCGGTCATGGCAGACAAAGACAACATGGAAACCCTGATTTTTGATGAGATCGACACCGGTATCAGTGGGCGAACCGCTCAGAAGGTGTCTGAAAAAATGGCAGTGATCGCCGCCAGCCATCAGGTGCTGTGTATCACGCACCTCGCCCAGATCGCGGCCATGGCAGACCGCCACTACATCATAGAGAAAAAACCGGCCGACAGCAAGACCGTGACCAATATCGGACTGCTGAACGAAGAAGAGAGCGTGGAAGAGCTGGCGCGAATCCTTGGCGGGGCGAAGATCACCGACGCGGTGCTTGAAAATGCGCGGGAGATGAAAGAGCTGGCGGCAAAGATGAAACGATAGAGGAACGGGATATCCTGTGTATTTCCCATATTTTGGAAACCTTCACAATAAACTACCAGTGTGAATTACAACAAAAGTTCGCATACTGACAACAGAGATCGAATTCGGTCTTGGCCAGACCGCTGCGCAGCGATGCTGCCTGGTCTGGCAAAGGTTTGTCGTGTGCGTTTTTTTGTCCAATCGAAAATTGCGCCCGACACATCTGGAAGGATTGTGAGGTGCAAAAGATGAATGTCAGGAAAAAGTACAGAAGGTTTGTCTGCTCTCTTTTGTTATTTAGTGTATTTGCTCTGGTACTCTGTGGAACGGCGGTGTTTCAGGACATGACCCTGGCAGATCGTCAGGTAGAGAGCAGCGCATCCGTAGCAGAAAGAAAGAAGGTCTATGTGGGCGGCACGCCGATCGGGATTTATCTGGAGACGGACGGTGTGTTTGTCGTAGATACCGGAACCATCACGGCAGAGGACGGCAGTATCTGCTGTCCGGCGGAGAATATTGTGCAGACCGGCGATTACATTCAGGCAGTGAATGGAGAGTCCGTCAATACCAAGGAGGAGCTGATTGCCTGTATTCTGGAATCAGAGGGGGAAACTCTGGTCATGGATGTGGACCGTCAGGGCGAGCAGATCCGCCTCAAAGTAGTCCCGGTAAAAGATGCGGAAGGCGAATATAAAGCCGGGATCTGGGTGCGCAATGATACCCAGGGAATCGGGACGCTTACCTATGTGGATGAGGATGGTTATTTTGGAGCGTTGGGGCATGGTATCAGTGATGTCGATACGGCAGAGCTCCTGAATATCCAGAATGGTACGCTTTATGATGCAGAAATTGTCTCCGTGGTCAAAGGTGAATCCGGTTCTCCCGGTGAATTATCCGGGATCATCCATTACAGTGCCGGCTATCGGATCGGTACCATAGAGGAAAACAGCCAGAACGGGATCTTCGGGCGGGTTACAGGCTTTTCCCTGGCCATAGAAGATCAGACCCTCTATGAGACCGCACTCAGACAGGAAGCAGAGCTGGGAGCAGCCACGATTCGCTGTACAGTGGATGGCTCCTGCCAGGAATACGAGGTTGAAATCAAAGAAATCCGTTTGAATGGCAGTGACGTCAACAAAGGAATGGTGATTGAGGTGACCGATCCTGCGCTTCTTGCGAAAGCTGGCGGTATCGTGCAGGGAATGTCCGGCTCGCCGATCCTGCAGAATGGGCGGCTGATCGGTGCGGTGACACATGTATTTGTCAATGACCCGACAAAAGGCTACGGAATATTCATAGAGAATATGCTGAACAGTTAACGCCGGAAAGAACTCTTGCCGGGGTGGCAGTGCGGGAATCCGGACCATCCACCCCGGCGAGGATTTTTTTATATGCTGCAGGTTTTTCTACGGTCTTTACGGAGGGTGTGAAGACCTGTTTTGCCTGGCTGGCAGCCATGCAGAAACATCAGAAGGCAGAAACGGTGAGATGATGTTTCGCGAACGTCTGTAAAAGCCGATACATCTCCGGAAAACCGATGCCATTTTTAATGGCCAGCCGGCTTACGCTGTCATTTTCCGGGAAATAGCGGATCGTCTGGCCGTCGTCGCAGCATTTGATATCTGCGACACCCCAGTCCGTTTCTACGGTAACAATTCTGCGTGAAAGCCGGGTGCGCAGCATGGCCTGTCTGCGAATGCCGATCGTTGTCGTGTTTTGAAAAATGATGGTTTCGAGTGCCTCCCGGTTTTCCGGATTACAGATGGTTTCCAATAACCATGCCGGACGGTTTTTTTTCATGTAAATCGGAATCGAAAAGACATCAAGCGCTCCGGCGTTAAGAAGCTGCTGCATCGTAAAGGAAAGCGCTTCTCCCGTGCAGTCGTCAATATTCGTCTCCAGGACGAGAACAGAGTCCGATGTACTGCTTTTTTCCTTTTCAGCGGCACAGGCATGCTCCTCTGCGCCGGAATCGGCTGGCTCAAGCAGCATTGCTCGCAGCACACCTGCGGTCGCGTAGGCTCGCTTTCCCGCACCGAGACCGACCCTGCGTATCCGGAATTGCTCAGGCAGCTTCTCTTCTGTGCGGATAGCAGCTGCAATCGCTGCGCCGGTCGGCGTCACCAGCTCGCCCTGAATATCCGTAAACCGAAGCGGCAAATCCTCCATCTCGGCAATTGCAGTGACCGCTGGAACCGGTACAGGAATCAGTCCATGCTGGCAGCGAATCTGCCCGCACCCTTCCGTGAGTGTGGATACAACCACCTGATTCGGATGAAGATTATCCAGACAGACCGCTGCCGCCACGATATCGACAATCGAATCAACCGCTCCCACCTCATGAAAATGCACTTCATGGATCGCTTTCCCATGTACCTGCGCTTCCGCTTTTGCCACAATCTCGAAGATACGGACTGCCAGATCAGCGGCAGACGCACGCAAATCTCCGGCTCGGATAATTTTGATAATATCCTGCAGATTGCGGGCAGAGTGCGCATGAGAGCTGTGGGCATGGTGATGTACATCATCCGTATGTGCGTGTGAGCCGTCTGCGGGGGTGAGAGCAGCCTCCTCAAGCTCGTGCAGGTCGTTCACAGGATTGTGCGAGACGCTCTCGCGACGGTGCAGGTCGTCCGCAGGATTGTGCGGGTCACTCTCGTGACAGTGCAGGCCGTCCGCATGCTCATGCGAGAGCACAGAGTGTTCATGCGCGTACATAGTACTCGTATGCTCATTTCCATTTCCATGCAGATAAGCCATATTGTGGTCATGGTTTTCATGCTCTGCATCTAAAATCACATTGAAATCACATGCCCGGATTCCGGATTTGTAAACTTCTTTTATTTCAATCGAATAGCCGGAGAGCGGCAGACTCTTCAGTGCCCGTTCCAGCACATCCCGGTCCGCGCCGAGATCCAGAAGAGCAGCGACCGTCATATCGCCGCTGATACCGGAGCTGCAATCCAGATACAGGATATTTTCCCTCATAACAGTTCCCCCTGATAAAAATAATTAGCGCAGCTGTCAGATTCATTGTGCGCCTGTGTGCATTATAAAGGATCGCCGCCCTTTTTTCTACCTAAATTTGCGTCCAGGGAATGTTTTTTGAAAATCAGGAAAAAAGTTCTTGCGCAGGTGTTCAAGCTTCGGTAGAATGTGTCTTATCAGAATACTTTCCAGACATGCTGGAGATACTTTATAGAAAAATGGAAAGGAAGATTTATTATGATTTTGATTAAAACACAGGAACAATTCGATCTGGAGGTACTTAAGGCAGACACTCCCGTTATGGTCGATTTTTACGCAGACTGGTGTGGTCCGTGCAAGGCACTCGCGCCCCTCATCGAAGAGCTTGATCAGGAAGCGGAAGGCTATGCTGTTGCGAAAGTGAACGTAGATGCCTTCCCAGAGCTCGCACAGCAATATCGTGTGGCATCCATTCCGACCATCCTCATTTTCCGTGATGGCATTTGTGCAGAGCGGAACGTTGGCCTTGTCAGCAAGGATGAACTAAAGCAACTGATTTGACATAAGAACACAGGAGACAAATATGGAAAGAGAAACCGTCATCGTCCTCGACTTTGGGGGCCAGTACAACCAGTTAATTGCAAGACGTGTGCGCGAATGCGGCGTATACTGCGAGATTTATTCCTACAAGACCGATTTTGAAAAAATCAGGGCCCTTCAGCCGAAGGGCATCATTTTCACAGGTGGTCCGAACAGCTGTTACGAGCCGGGAGCGCCCACCTATACACCAGAGATTTTTGAGATGGGTGTTCCGATCTTAGGTATTTGCTATGGTTCCCAGCTCATGATGCATCTGCTCGGAGGCTCGATCGGCAAGGCTCCGGTCCGTGAGTACGGGAAAATCGAGATTACTGTAGACCAAAATTCGAAGCTTTTTACCGATGTATCCGAAAAAACCATATGCTGGATGAGCCACAACGATTACGTCGAGAAAATGGCTCCCGGCTTTAAAGCCAGCGCCCATTCCGACAACTGCCCGTACGCCGCGATGGAAAACACTGAAAAAAACCTGTACGCGACCCAGTTCCATCCGGAGGTGCTGCACACCAAAGAAGGGCAGAAGATGCTCTCCAACTTCGTGTTTAACGTCTGCGGCTGCGCCGGAGACTGGCGCATGGATTCCTTTGTAGAACAGTCTATCACAGCCATCCGGGAGAAAGTCGGTGATGGCAAGGTTCTCTGCGCCCTTTCCGGCGGCGTGGACTCCTCCGTAGCTGCCGTCCTGCTCTCCAAAGCGGTGGGGGAACAGCTTACCTGCGTTTTTGTCGATCATGGCCTCCTACGCAAAAACGAAGGCGATGAGGTCGAAGCCGTTTTCGGGCCAGACGGTCCCTACAAGCTGAATTTCATTCGCGTCAACGCGCAGGAACGCTTCTATTCCAAACTGGCCGGCGTCACCGAGCCGGAGCGCAAGCGCAAGATCATCGGTGAAGAATTTATTCGTGTTTTTGAGGAAGAAGCCAAAAAGATCGGTGCAGTTGATTTCCTGGTGCAGGGCACCATCTATCCGGATGTTGTAGAGAGCGGTGTCGGCGGAGAGTCCACCGTCATCAAATCCCACCACAACGTCGGCGGTCTGCCCGACTACGTCGATTTTAAAGAAATCATCGAGCCTCTGCGCGACCTTTTCAAAGACGAAGTGCGCCGCGCCGGTCTCGAGCTTGGCATCCCGGATTACCTGGTGTATCGTCAGCCTTTCCCCGGTCCGGGTCTTGGTATTCGCATCATCGGAGACGTGACCGCCGAGAAAGTCGCGATGGTACAGGACGCAGACGCCATCTGGCGTGAAGAAATCGCAAATGCTGGTCTCGACAAAACCATCAGCCAGTATTTCGCTGCCCTCACCAACATGCGCTCCGTCGGTGTCATGGGAGACGAGCGTACATATGACTATGCGATCGCCCTTCGCGCTGTCACCACTACCGATTTCATGACCGCAGAAAGTGCGCAGATTCCATGGGAAGTGATTGAGAAAACCACCAGCAGGATCGTGAATGAAGTAAAGCATATTAATCGGGTGCTGTATGACTGTACGGGGAAGCCACCGGCGACGATAGAGTTCGAGTGATTGGAAAAACGTGGGAGGCCTTGATTTATAAGGTTTCCCATTTTTTACGTCTACAAAATGTCTACATTTCCGTATAAATCACATCATTATCGCCGCAGATTTTCGCTTTCAGTTCGTCGTCAAATTCTTTTATTCTCCATTCCGGAAGACCATCTCTTTGAAACTCTGCTATTTGCTCCATGTCTTTCCAATATCTGGGAACATTAGATACGTAATTGGATTGGGAAGAGTCAATCCGGTAGGAGACATAAAGCTCCTTGTCTTTTGACATTATTATTCTTTCTATGTTAAGACCGTATTCCAGCATTGATTCAATCGCACACAGAAATCGCGGGAAATATGTTTTGACATTTTCGTTACCAATAAGGTTATCCGTTTTGAAGTAAACGATATAAAAATGATCATAATCAATCTTTTCTGTAGGCTTATAGGGCTTTACATCTATTCCGGCAGCCAGTAGTTCAATCAGGAGATAAATGAATTCTGACTCCTTTGTTATCTTTGTGCATGATTCACGAGCCATTACAAGGCTTTCGGAGAATGTGCTGTCCAGCTTTAAGAATTCCTGCTCAGACATCATATCTGCGTAGGTCTCATCTATTTCTGCCTGCAGGCGATCCATCTTTAACAAATTGTCCAGATGCCTGCTGTTTGCTGCTGCTTCGTTTGATGGATACTCAATTCTCCAGAGATTATAATTCCTTGCTTTGTTCTTTCTCTCTTCGGATGAGTCGGATTCATTTGGAGCGTGTTTTTGGCGCATTTCATCCCATTTTTGGAGAAAACCCCGATAATTATCCGGATTAACCTCTGTTCCATAACTGGTTTGCCCACTGAATTCAAGATAATACTTTCCATCTATCTGCACCGGATGCAGTCCGTGATAGTCTTCCAGATCGAAAAGAGCATGGTACATGCAATCAGCCGGGCATAAATCGAAATCGAAAAAAACGGATTTGTCTACGTTAAGCGCACTGGCAATATCGTTTAATGCTTTTTCTCTTGACATTTTTTTATTTTTTTCATATTGCGCGATTCTTACATCTGCTGTTGACGGGGAATACCCACAGCGCAGACCAAGCTGTTTTTGCGTTAAACCGCGAAGTTCACGGATACGCTTGATTTTACTGCCAATCGAGCCATCAGGACTCCAGTGGTCATCTCTGTTTTTTGCAATATTAGACATTACGGCACCTCTCGATTATTTTCTGAACAACGAAATGGTAATTCGTAGAATAACACAATCTTATTATACCATAAAAACATGGAAGATAAAGAAAAAATTCATATTAAATTTTAAGATTAGTATTGACAAGCTAGTACAGTGTTTTTAAATTAACTCGACTTTATTTGCTTCCTGTGCTATAATACTTTTATCCAATATCAGGAGGAGCATACCATGAGTAGAAAAGTCGAAA
>JAJQCQ010000096.1:0-1103 GCA_021202635.1 Lachnospiraceae bacterium
ACGTGTGACAGTGCATCATCCATTTCTGAAAGTGTCATAGAGACCAGCAAACAAAAGAAAAAAGCTTAAAAGAAAGATTTTCGAAAAATCTGCAGAAACAGATAGCTTTTTTGCCAATATTCGTATATAATACAGTACAAGGCAAATGCAAATTTAAGGCGCTCTGTTTCTGCGCAAACAACAGAAAGGAGCCGCCGGTAAATGGAAAAAGAAAAAAACAGCACAGGTAATGGAAACAGCAGGAATAATGAAGAAAACTCAGCCATTGCTGTAACGGATCATGGCAACCGGGAGGTAAAATCCTCAGTATTCACCGCGTTTTTCGGGGAAAGTAAAAACGCTGCGGCACTCTATGACGCGATTGCAGGTACCAGCGGTACCAGGCCGGAAGATATCCGGTACGAGACCCTGGAAGGTGTTTTATTTATGGCACGCAAAAATGACCTTTCATTTTTAGCCAACGAGACGGTGCTGGTGATCAGCGAACACCAGTCTACCATCAACGAGAATATGTCGCTTCGCAACCTTGTCTATTATGGCCGTACCGTAGAGCGTCTGATAAATCCCCGGGACTTATACAGGGAACGGAGAATCAAGATTCCGACGCCTGAATTCTATGTCTTTTATAACGGAGCAAAGGATTACCCTCTGGAAAAAGAAATGAAGTTTTCTGATTCCTTTATGATTTCAAGGGAATCCTACATGATGGATCTCACTACAAAGGTCATTAACATCAATAAGGAAAAAGGCCATTCGATTCTTGCAGCCTGTCAGCCCATGAAGGAGTATTCTGATTTTATGGAATATATCCGGCAATTCATGAGAACAGAGGACCACAATCGTGAAAAGGCCATTATCCTTGCCATCCGAAAATGCCGTGAGGAAGGGATCATGACTGAGTTTCTTAACAGACACAGCTCGGAGGTGGAAAATATGCTTTTTACTCAGTGGAATTGGGATGATGCTCTGGAAGTAGCAAAAGAAGAGGCCATAGAAATAGCAAAAGAGGAGCTTAGAGACACAGTCAAGGCGGAGGTTGAAGAAAAAGTCAAGGCGGAGGTCGAAGAAAAAGTCAAGGCGGAGGTCGAAGAAAAAGTCAAGGC
>JAJQCQ010000096.1:1113-24615 GCA_021202635.1 Lachnospiraceae bacterium
TCAAGGCGGAGGTCGAAGAAAAAGTCAAGGCGGAGGTCGAAGAAAAAGTCAAGGCGGAGGTCGAAGAAAAAGTCAAGGCAGAGGTCGAAGAAGAAATGAAGATGGCCAGAAAGGAAACAGAAAGCGCCAGAAAGGATGCGGAAGATGCACGGAAAAGGGCAGAAGATGCACTGGCTGAGTTGAAACGAATTAAGGAACAGTATGGAATATCATAAAATCTACAAAAGTTTAGGTCGATGCGGTACTGAAGGAATTGGGAATCCTGCATCTGTCAGAGCGTCTGGTCGGCGCGGCGGATGCGGATAGGGAGATGGCTGTTGCATTGCCATAGACCAGAGCAACCATATTGAGTCATGTTGAATGTATGTGTGAAAAAATGCCAGGCTCTTTTGCAATATACATTGGAGCCTGGCATTTTACAGGTTATCAGATATGATAGATCATTTTCTTGGCGCAGGATTCGCGGAACGCGCTGGGGGATACCCCGGTGTGTTTTTTGTAGGCGCGGGCGAAGTTGTGGGCGTCGGTGTAGCCGAGCTTTGCCGAAATCTCATTGATGGAGAGGGAGGTCTCAGAGAGCAGGAAGTCGGCGTCCTCCATCTTGCATTTACTGATAAATTTCTTGAGCGGCATACCGGAAAAGGTATTAAATAAGGTAGAAATATATTTTTCGTTATATCCGAAGCGCGCCGCGATATCAGAGACATGCAGGATAATGGAAGTATTGAGCTTCACATAGTCGATGATTTCGGAATACAGCTGTTTCTGATAGTTGGAGCGGTCATCCCGTTTTTCCTGGATGGCAAACTGGCCCGAGAGCTCGCAGAGGATGACGGTGGACTCATAGTTCAGGAAAACATCGCCGTAGCCCAGCTGCAGGTTGTTCTGGAGCTGGCGCATCTGTACGACCAGCTTGCTCGCATTCGGAATCTGTCCGAAAAGCGGGATGCAGATGCTGTTTTTGGAAAAAGTGTCCGCAGGGGGGGTGTCCTGGTATAATGTATAAGGATTGGCGGGCAGAAAATGCAGCCAGTAGAACGAACACCGGGAAGGGCGGAAGCCCTTCCGATGACTGTCCGGCCCGGTCAGGGGCGGCAGAAGCAGAAATTCTCCGTTTTCTACTGTGTACTGGGTACCGCCATGCTCGATATACAGGACGTCGTCTGTGACAATAAACAGTTCAAAGTCGTCGAGAGGGGCTTCCTGATGTATCCAGCTTTCGCTGGGTGCGACAAACTTTCCAGTCATGTGATACTGGAATGGATTGTCTACGGAAAACTGAACGTATTCTTTCTTTTTCATTCTTTCAACACTTCCCTTGTATCATTAGATATCCTCTATACGGTTATACATATAGTACCACTCCATTTCCCCAACCTCGTAATAGGGATAAAAATCCCGTGTCAGCTGTGCGTAAGGGCGCACGTGCCCTGGCCTGGTGCGGAATGCCCAGGAATAGCCGTCTTTCTGAACCGGCTCGATCCAGTCCTGCGGGCGCTGCATATCTCCTTCGAAGACACTCATTTTGTTGCAGACCAGTACGATTGGCCCGTACACGAGCGCCGCGAGATCCGGCGCGTATGGATCCACGGCCTCGAAACGCAGGGTAAATTCGAATTCCAGCGTGATTTCGTCCCCGTCCGCCCATGGCCTGCGGATTTCCAGCCAGGTATCCGGGGAAATGCGCTGGTGGTTCGGGCTGTCGGTTTCTGTGAACCCATCCGCACAGGGATCCGCGCCGTCCGTAAGGCATGTTCCGTTTACCGCGACACGATTTTGTCCGGTCGCCCAGGAGGGAACGCGGAAGAAGAGAGAAAACTCCTGCCCGGATCGCGCCCAGCCGCCCGTCGGGGATACTGTGTGGATTCGGAAACGAAGCTGTTTTTCCTTTGGATAGAAGCTCGCGTTCTCCAGGGTGTAACCGGTTTCGCCGACTGTGAAGGAGACACAGGAGGCTAGATATTGGTTGACATAAAGTCCTTTTTCTCCCTGATAATACAGGAGGTTTGCGTATTCGGCGACGTCCTGGGGGAAGGTGCCGGTGCAGCACTGCCATTCGAAGGAGGAACCGTTGTCCTGCAGTCTGCCATCTTCTGTGGACTTGACCGCACCGTTGGAGAAATAGCTGGCGTAATACATGACATTTCCCTCCGGGGTGACCGGAAGCTGTCCGCCGCAGCCGTTGTACAGGAGCTTTTCTGCCCAGCTGCCGTACTTTGCTTCGCCGGTGAATTCCATCAGATAGCGGGTGAGCTTGAAGACCGCCCATGAGCAGCAGGAGACTTCGCAGCTTCCCCAGCGGTCGTCCCGGTGCCGGATGGCGTTTCCGAAATCGCGGTAGTGGACATGCCGCTTCTTCTCATCCCAGCTTGCACGGATGGAATCGCCGAGGTATCCTTCTTCTTCCGGAAACAGGCATTCTGCCGGTCCGTAGCCGCCGGTGGCGAAACAGTGATGCGCCAGAATCTCTTCATAAGCGCGCTCAATGGCCTCCAGATACGCAGCGTCTCCTGTAGCCTCATAGGCTCTGGCAGCGCTGGAGAGGCTGTTTACATGGCTGTACGCGTGGCGCGGGCCGACCTGAAAATCCTTTTTTCGCATTTTTTTCCAGAAGTAGGGATACTCCCACTCTTTCGCGAAATCCAGGTACAGCTGCTCGCCGGTAAGCCGCCAGGCGCGGAAAAGCTGCTCCGGGAGCGTGTACCATTCGATCATGCCCGGCTCCATAATCTGCAGCCCGTCCCGGCTGACCTTCCGGTTCAGCCGCCGCGCCGCACTTTCCGTGAGTGCGCGGACATAGTCCTTCGCGGGCGCGTAGTCCAGATACTCATACAGGTCCAGAAATCCGCCCATCAGCTTGTCGTAGACATAGGTTCCGTTGCAGTCGATGACCGCGGCGGACTGCCGGGCGCAGTTCCCCCAGCCGTCTGCGAGAGCGATCGCCTTCTTTCGCAGACGTTCATCTCCGGTCACACGGTACAGCTTTGCGTATGCGCCGAGAATCTGCCCGAACACATCCGCGTCGCTGCCGTACCAGCCGACCAGTCCGTCCGCGGTATCCGGGATGCCCGCCATTTCGCGGAAATAATGGAGCAGATCGTCGTTATCAATTCCCACGTAGGTCGCGACTACCTCATCGACCTGATTCTTCCAGTGGCTTTCCTTCAGCTGCACATTCTGATATTCAAATGCTTTCAATGGCTGCATAGCTGTGTCCTCCTTTCGCAGGCAGCTGCTCATTCCTTTTATCCCGCGCGCGTAAAGTATTGGAAGGCTGCAGGATTCGAGCCTGACGTTGTGGTATGCATATTATTGCAAAAAAAGGCGAAAGTGTTAAGTGTCAAAAAGTCAGATATGAGGGCAAAAAGAAAGAATTGTGGAGTGCAGGGAGGATGAAAAAAACGGAAAGTCAGAAAATGGAACGGATGCGCTTGAAGGATTTGTTTTTCTATGCTATCCTTCCAGAAAATGCCGCCGGTTCGGCTGACAGGTAAAGGAGGATTCTATGACAGATTTGCATTTTTTTGAGGTACAGAACCAGAGCCTGATTTTCCGGGAGAATGGAGAGACGGTGATGGTAACGCCCTGGGGACGGGACGGCCTGCGGGTGCGTGCCGCATTTATCGGCGAGATCGGGGAAGGAAGTGCAGCACTTCTGGATGCGGAAGCGGGTGAAGCGGTCTTTTCTGTAGGGAGCGAAAGCGCTACGGTACAGAATGGGAGAATTACGGCGAAGCTGGAGGTGCAGCCCTGGGGGCGGGCGCTGCAGATTTCTTTTTACAATCAGAAGGGGGAGCTGCTGCTGCAGGAGATCCCGAATGGAGGCGCTCTGCAGAAAAAGGCGCGCCATTTCCGGTCGCTGCCGGGCGGCGGCTATGAGCTGAAGGCGAGCTTCTGTGCGAATCCGGGTGAGAAGCTTTACGGGATGGGGCAGTACCAGCAGGAGGTGATGGACCTGAAAGGCTGTAACCTGGAGCTGGCGCACCGGAATTCGCAGGCGAGCATACCGTTTTATGTGTCGAGCCTGGGCTACGGGTTTTTGTGGAACAATGCCGCAATAGGCGAGGTTCATTTTGGGAGCAATACGACGGAATGGGTCGCGCGGGAAACCAGGCAGCTGGATTACTGGATCACGGCAGGCGATACGCCGGCACAGATCGAGGAGGCGTATGCCGCGGTGACGGGCTATGCTCCGATGATGCCGGAGTATGGGCTGGGCTTCTGGCAGTGCAAGCTGCGCTATTACAATCAGGAGCAGGTGCTTTCCGTGGCCAGGGAGTATAAAAAGCGCGGGATTCCGCTGGATGTGCTTGTGATTGATTATTATCATTGGCCGCGGTGCGGCGACTGGAGGTTTGACGAGGAATATTTCCCGGATCCGGAGGCGATGGTGAAGGAGCTGAAGGAGATGGGGATCGAGACGATGGTTTCGATCTGGCCGCAGGTGGACTGGCGCAGTGAAAATTATGATGAGATGAAGCAGAAGGGGCTTCTGGTGAAGATCAATGCCGGCATTGACGTGCAGATGACGTTCCACGGCAATAATGTGTTCATGGATGCGACGAACCCGCGGACCCGGGCGTATGTCTGGGAGAAATGCAGGAAGAATTACGCAGACCTTGGCATCCGGACCTTCTGGCTGGATGAGGCGGAGCCGGAGTTTACGACCTATGACCACGACCTGTACCGCTACGCGGCAGGGCCGGCCGCGGAGGTAGGAAATGTGTATCCGCGGGAGTACGCGCGTCTGTTCTATGAGGGGCAGAAGGCGAATGGGCAGGATGACATTGTCAATCTGATCCGCTGCGCCTGGGCGGGCAGCCAGCGCTATGGCGCGCTCGTGTGGTCCGGGGACATCATGTCGACCTGGGAGGATTTCCGGAAGCAGATCTGCGCGGGACTGCATATGGGACTGAGCGGAATCCCGTGGTGGACGACGGATATCGGCGGCTTCCACGGCGGTGTGATTGCGGATGAGGGCTTCCGCGAGCTGCTTGTGCGCTGGTTCCAGTTTGGCACCTTCTGTCCGGTGATGCGGATTCACGGCTGCCGCCAGCCGGCGACGCCGATTGTGAATAAAGCCGGGGAAGTGCGGGAGCAGACTGGAGCGGACAATGAGATCTGGAGCTACGGGGAAGACGTGGAAAAAATCCTGGTGAAGTTCATCGGCATCCGGGAACAGCTGCGGGATTATACGAGAAGCCTGATGGCGCAGGCGCATGAAAAGGGGGATCCCGTGATCCGCACCCTGTTTTATGAATTCCCGGAGAATCCGGCCTGCTGGGAGATCACGGATGAGTACTGTTATGGGCCGGATTTCCTGATCGCGCCTGTTTGCCATGAGGGAGCGCGCTCGCGTAAGGTTTATCTTCCTGCGGGAGCCGTGTGGACCCACGCGGGCACCGGGGAGCAGTATGCGGGAGGCGCATGGATCGAGGTGGATGCGCCGCTTGAGACTCTTCCGGTTTTTCTGCGCGACGGACGGCAGGCGGAGTTTGTGGGGAAGCTGTAAAAGGAATGGTCACACCTGCAGGAATGAATGCAATGTAATCTGACTGCGGTGTGACCTGTAACGTTTTGCCACCGAATCTGACCTTTTGCTTCTTTACGGTTCCTGAGCTTTGCATTATACTGATCCTGATCTTTTATCGTTGTTCAGAATACGGCCTTTGCATTTGCTGCAAAGGCCGTATGAAAACGTAGATTTTATTCTTATCTTTTCAGGAGGGACAGAATGGATTCTGCCGAATTTAACAGGGAACTGCCGCTTGGCAGTGTACGCGTTACGGATGCTTTCTGGAAGGGCGAAATGGAGCTGGTGCGTACGGAGGTGATTCCTTATCAGTGGAAGGCGCTGAATGACCGTGTAGAAGGAGCCGCGCCGAGCTACTGTATGCGGAATTTCAAAATCGCCGGAAGGATGAATCGCGAGAAGCGGGAAAAAGGCGAAGCGTATGAGGAGCCGCAGTATACGTTCCGGGGGTTTGAAGCCACACCGGAAGACCCGGAGCATCTGAAGGATGAGTTTTACGGTTTTGTTTTCCAGGACAGTGATTTTTCCAAGTGGATTGAGGCGGTCGCGTATTCGCTGACGCAGCATCCGGATCCGGAGCTGGAGCGGGTCGCGGATGAAGCGATTGAGCTGGTGTGCGCGGCGCAGCAGGAGGACGGTTACCTGGATACCTATTATATTATTAATGGAAGGGATAAGACGTTTTCCAATCTGCGCGATCATCATGAGCTCTACTGCTTCGGGCATCTGGCGGAAGGCGCGGTGGCCTATTATCAGGCGACCGGTAAGGACAGGCTTTTACACGCGGCCTGCCGTTTCGCGGACTATATCGCGGATTATTTTGGATCGGAGGAGGGCAAGTGCAAGGGCTATCCGGGACATGAGATCGCGGAGATGGCGCTGGTGCGGCTCTATGAGGCGACTGGGGAAGAACGGTATTTGAATCTGAGCCGTTTTTTTGTGGATCAGAGAGGAACGCGCCCCTATTATTTTGACAGTGAGCGCCATGAGTACGACCGGGAGCGCCGAGAGAGACAGCAAAAGGACGGGCTGCGGTATGAATACAATCAGGCTCATCTGCCGGTGCGCGAGCAGGATGAGGCGGTAGGGCATGCGGTGCGCGCCGTCTATCTGTATTCCGGGATGGCGGACCTGGCGCGGCTTACACAGGATGACAGCCTGTATACGGTCTGTGAAAAGCTCTGGAACAGCATTGTGAACGAAAAAATGTATGTCACAGGCGGGATTGGCGCGACGCATCTCGGCGAGGCTTTTTCCTTTCCGTATGACCTGCCGAATGATACGGCTTACGCGGAGACCTGCGCGTCCATCGGCCTGATTTTCTTTGCGCGCCGCATGCTGGAGATTCATCCGGACGCCAGATACGCGAATGTGATGGAACGGGCGTTTTATAACTGTGTACTTGCCGGGATGGCTCTGGATGGAAAAAGCTTTTTCTATGTGAATCCGCTGGAGGTGGTTCCGGAGGCGTGCCAAAAGGATGAGCGGAAGGCTCATGTGAAGGCGGTTCGCCAGAAATGGTTCGGCTGCGCCTGCTGTCCGCCGAATCTGGCGCGGCTGGTTTCGTCGGTTTCTTCTTACGCGTACACGGAGTCAGAAGATACTCTTTTCGTGCACCTCTATATGGGCAGTGAGATTGCAAAGCTGGTGAACGGGCAGAGGGTGGAGATTTCGATTACATCCGCTTTTCCATGGGACGGAGCAGTGACGATCCGGGTGCGTGCGAGGGGAAGTGATTTTCGTCTGGCCCTGCGGATGCCTGACTGGTGTGAGGATTGTCAGACAGAGGGCCTGGAAGGCGCACAGACAGAGGAAAAGGACGGCTATCTGTACATACAGAAGGAATGGACGGATGAGGACACGTTTCAGCTGTTCTTCCCGATGCAGCCGAGGCTGATCGGGGCCAACACGAGGGTGCGCGAGGATGTGGGAAAGGCTGCGGTGGTCAGAGGTCCGATCGTCTATTGCCTGGAAGAAAGGGATAATGGAGCGGATCTGCATCTTGTTACCCTGGATGCGGAAGCGGAACCAAAGCTGGCGGATGGCGAGGTCTGCGGTGTTCCGGCGAAGCTGGTCATCTGGCCCGGCTTCCGGCAGACCAAAACAGAAGAAGAGAACAGGGCTTTGTATCATACCTGGTACAGGGCGAAGAAAAAGCGGGTTGAACTGAAGCTTATACCGTATTATATGTGGGCAAACCGCGGTGAGAATGAAATGCAGGTGTGGACGAACGCAGAGTAAAAGGAGGCATCTTGAAATGGCAAAATTAAAAATCCAGGCAGACAAAACGCTGAGCAGGATCAATAAGGAAATTTATGGTCATTTTTCCGAGCATCTGGGCAGATGTATTTATGAGGGACTGTATGTCGGAGAGGATTCTCCGATTGAAAATGTAAACGGAATGCGTCAGGATGTGGTAGAGGCGTTAAAGGAAATCCGTGTGCCGGTACTGCGCTGGCCGGGCGGATGCTTTGCGGATGAGTATCACTGGAAGGACGGAATTGGCCCGAAGGCAAACCGTAAGAAAATGATCAACACGCACTGGGGCGGCGTGGTGGAAGACAACAGCTTTGGTACACATGAATATTTTGAGCTTTGCCGTCAGATCGGCTGTGAGACCTATGTAAACGGAAACGTTGGCAGCGGTTCGGTACAGGAAATGTCAGAGTGGGTGGAATATATGACATTTGAAGGGGTCTCTCCGATGGCGGATCTGCGCGCAGACAACGGTCATGAAGCTCCCTGGAAGGTCGACTTTTTCGGAGTCGGTAATGAGAACTGGGGCTGCGGCGGCAATATGAACCCGGAATATTACGGGAATCTGTATCGCCGCTATCAGACATATGTGCGTGATTATCATAAGGATTATAAGATCAATAAGATCTGCTGCGGCGCGAATGTGGACGACTATGAGTGGACGCGAACCGTGCTGGATACCTGCTTCCGCCGAAACAACCCGGACCAGCATGGTTTTATGAATGGTCTTTCTCTGCATTATTATGTGCATCCGAACGGATGGCAGCATAAGGGCAGTGCTACGGATTTTGACGAAGCGACCTGGTACCGGACAATGGACAAGGCTCTCTACATGGAGGAGCTGGTGACAAAACACAGTGCGATTATGGATGAGTTTGATCCGGAAAAGCAGGTTGGCCTGATTGTGGATGAGTGGGGGACCTGGTATGATGTAGAGCCGGGGACAAATCCGGGCTTCCTCTATCAGCAGAATACCATCCGCGACGCGCTTGTGGCAGGCATTACGCTGAACATTTTCAATAAGCACAGCGATCGGGTAAAGATGGCGAATATCGCGCAAATGGTGAACGTGCTGCAGTCTGTGATTCTGACGGATGGAGCACAGATGCTTAGGACACCGACTTGGTATGTCTTCCGGATGTACCGCGACCATCAGGACGCCACGCTGGTGGAGAGCAGCATCGAGAAAGAGCAGATTGGTTCTGAAAAGGAAGTACAGGTGCCGAATCTGACAGAGTCTGTTTCGATCGCATCGGACGGCACACTGCATATCACAGTGACGAATCTTTCTGTAGAACAGGCGTATGAGATCGATGCGGAGATCAGTGGGAAGAAAGTCCGTGAAGCCGCAGGTGAAATGGTGACAGGCGATATGCACGATAAGAATACCTTTGAAGCTCCGGATGCGGTAAAGATCACGGAAATGGACGGCATTCAGATCACGGAGAGCGGACTGAAATTCACGATTCCGGCGTGCTCAGTGGCACATCTGACGGTGCGGTAATCGTACGGTATGCACAGGATTGGTCTTTCGCCGGTTCAGGAGTTTTGCGGCTAAAGCCGCACCCGGCTCGCGCAGGCGGATAGGGGAGAGAGAACTTCCCCTATCCGATTCCGGGTTACTTTTCCTCTTTGGGCATGGTTTCATCCAAATTCCATTTGTCCGGGTCTTTTTCTTCCTCTTCATCCTCTGGAATATATTTTTTGAAGATTCTTCCCAGAAAGAGGGTATTGTAGTAGGAAAGCAGCGAAGACCCGCACAATAACCAGATCAGCATACCCCACATCAGTGTGGTGGAATTGATCAGCGGAAGGATCACTGCTCCGGCGCAGACTACGAACATGGAAAGCGTCTGCGGAATGTTTGAGATGACCAGGCGGAAGGCGTTTGCTACATTGTCCTTCACGGTCGTCTCAAATTTGGCGAGCAGCGCGAACATGTAGAAGAAGACCATCAGATAGACGACGATAAAGACGACAATGCAGATGGTCAGCGGCATGACCATGGTACCCTCGGAACGCCGCAGGATCAGCAGATCCGCGACCAGCGCGACACCAATCAGGAGCATGGGGATCCAGATACAGGTTGCCTGCTTAAAGTTCTGCCGGAAGGATTTGAAAAATCGTCTGGCGATATAGCCGTCCTGTCCGTCGTGCATGGCAAGTGTGACATAGCTGAGTGCAGTCAGCGAAGCGCCCGCCGTAAAGATCGGGATACAGCAGAGCATAAACAGAAAATTCAGAAACATCAGATCGCCGAGCTTAGAGAGCGTCCACCAGACGATGTTATCTACATTAAATATCGTATCCATAAATCATACCTCAGACTTTTTTGATGAAACTGTTTTTGCAGTTGACAATCGCACAAATAATTTATAATGAACGACGTAAGTTGTTTTATCTTTTAATATATAGCCTTTGACGTGGAATGTAAAGGTGTCATATTCCAGATTCCGTGTCAAAAAGAAAGATAAATGATCCATCGATCAATCGCTCAGGGTTCATTTTTCCATCAGATCTTCACATTTCCTACACATTCTTGCCACAAAACTGTCAAAAATGAGACACATATACGGGATAGACTTTTCTTGAAAAAAGATTGAAAATCCAGGGAAAGGACAGATTTGATTATGAAGGGCGTAAGGAATTGGAATCGAAAAACGATGTGGAAAACAGCTTCGGTGCTTTTATCTGTGGCGATGCTGTTTTCTTCTGTGGCGGTCTATGCCGCCGAGGAGGACGAGACAGAGAATCTGACGGCGAGTACAATGGCTTCCGAAGAGGCGTCAGCCGGAATTGAGATGAACACGGATTATCCGGGGATGTCAGCGACGGCCGGCGACACGATCAGCTTCTCGCTGGATTTTATCAGCGCGGATGGAGCGGGACATGACATCACGCTGACGACGGAATCGCTTCCGGATGGCTGGGAAGGCTATTTTAAGGGCAGCAGTACGGAGATTTCGAAGGTACATATCACAGGAAATGAGTCGAATGACAGCGGTCTGGTGACGTACAGCCTGACGATTCCGGATGAGGAAGAAGACGGGGAATATGAGGTGGTGCTTCTGGCGACCTCGGACACCGGAGACACGGACACGCTGACTCTGACGCTGAATGTCAGCGCGGAGGTGCGCGGGGAGAGCAGCTTTTCCTCGGAATACCCGGAGCAGGAGGGGGCGACCGGCACTTCCTTCAGCTTTGACGCGACGCTGATCAATAACCGTACGACCGACCAGACTTATAGCCTTTCGACAGAGACGCCGAGCGGCTGGACCGTGACGATCACGCCGTCGGATGATACCTCTACCGCGGTAGCGAGTATTGATGTGGACGCGGAGAGCAGCCAGGGACTGACGATCACTGTGACGCCTCCGGAAACGGTGGAAAAAGGCGAATATACGATTCCGGTAACTGCCTCCTCAGCGAATGAGACGTTGAAAATGGAGCTGACCATCAATATCACTGGCACCTATGATATTTCTCTTTCTACTTCGAGCGGTTTGCTGAGCTTTGATGCATATGAAAATAAGGAATCTTCTGTGACGCTGGTGATCACAAACAACGGCAATGTGGACCTGACGGATGTAACACTGTCTTCCTCTGCGCCGACCGACTGGGAGGTAACGTTCAGCGAATCGACGATTGATACGCTGGAAGCGGGAGCTTCGGTGGAAGTGACCGCCTATGTGACGCCGTGCGAGGATTCGATCACGGGGGATTATGAGACGGATATCACGGTCAGCACGAGCGAAACCTCAGATACCGTTGCGTTCCGTGTATCGGTAAAGACCTCCTCAACCTGGGGATTTGTGGCGCTCGGCATCATTATTCTGCTGGTAGTTCTGCTGGCATTGATCTTTAAAAAATACGGGAGACGGTGACTATGGCGGATAATGGCACAAATAAAATGGCAACTGTGGATTGTGGGGATGGGGCTGGAAGCGAAAAAAATGACTACGTTATTGAGATGTCCCACCTTACCAGACGTTATGGGAAAAAAGTGGCAGTGAACGACCTGACGCTTTCCATCCGCAGGGGCGAGGTGTTTGGCCTGCTTGGCCCGAACGGCGCCGGGAAGACGACGACGATTCTGATGCTTCTGGGACTGACGGAGCCGAGCGGCGGACAGGCGACGATCGAGGGCATGGACTGTACGCGGGACCCGCTCGGGGTGAAGTCGATTGTCGGCTATCTGCCGGATAACGCGGGCTTTTACGGGGATATGACCGGGCGCCAGAATCTGCGCTTTACCGGCCGCCTGAATGGTCTGGAAGGGCAGGAGCTCGAAGACCGGATTGAGACGCTGCTGAAACGTGTGGATATTGCGTATGCCGGGGATCAGAAGGTCGGCACGTATTCCAGGGGTATGCGCCAGAGACTGGGCGTGGCGGATGTGCTGATGAAGGATCCGGAGGTGATCATCATGGATGAGCCGACGCTTGGCATTGACCCGGAAGGAATGCGCAAGCTGCTGATCCTGATCCGGGAGCTGGCGGTGGAGGATGGGCGGACGATCCTGATTTCCTCTCATCAGCTGCAGCAGATTCAGCAGATCTGCGACCGGGTCGGTATCTTTATAGAAGGAAATCTGATTGTCGAGGGGACACTGCGCGAGCTGGAGGAGCACATCCGCAGGGAGGGCTCCTATCTGCTGGAGCTGACGGTGCAGCCGCTGGATGATCAGCTGCTGGGGATGCTGTATCAGCAGGATGGCGTGAAGAAAATCGAAAAAGAGGGCGATAAGTTCATGATCACCTCGAAAAAAGATATCCGCCCGAAGCTCACGCAGTTTTTAGGTGAGAACGGCTATACGGTTTATCACCTGCATCAGCGCGGCGGCGATCTGGATGAGATTTACAGAGTTTATTTTGAAAAGGCAGGGCAGGCAGATGAAAGAAGCAGTTATGAAAAAAACAACAAACGGCGCGGAAGATTCGGAAAGAAGCAGAAGCAGGCCGTCTGAGGGCAATTTGGGTCTGCATCCTGCCAGCGGTCAGCCGGGAAATGGCGGGCAGGCATCAAAAGCCAGACGAGTGAGCGGCTTCACCGGTCTGTATGCGCTCTTCCGCAAGGAAATGGCGGATCAGCTGCGCAGCAGGCGTTTTCTGATTATGCTGATTCTGATCGGCGGCACCAGTTTCGCGAGCCTTTATGGCGCGATCAGTGAACTGTCGGAGTCGACGAGTGACTATCTGTTCCTGGAGCTCTATACCTCCAGCGGCAGTTCGATTCCGTCTTTCATGTCGTTCATCGCGCTGCTGGGGCCGATTGTCGGGCTGGCGCTTGGCTTTGACGCAATCAACAGTGAGCGGCAGTCCAATACGCTGAACCGTCTGGTCGCGCAGCCGATCTACCGGGACTCTATTATAATAGGAAAGTTCCTGGCGGGGACGGCAGTGATTGCGATTGTAATTTACACCATGGGAATCGCACTGGGTGCGGTCGGTGTGCTGGCGACCGGACTGACGCCGGATGGCGAGGAAGTGCTGCGCATTTTCTTTTTTCTGACCTTTACGGTAGTCTATATCGCGTTCTGGCTGGCGCTGGCAATTTTGTTCTCTACCGTGTGCCGCCATTCTGCGACTTCAGCTCTGGTCACGATCGCGCTGTGGATTTTCTTCTCGATTTTCATGAGCCTTTTGGCGACCATCATCGCAGGCGCGGTGTACCCGATCAACACGTATTACGGCCAGATGTTCAATCAGGTAAAGTATTATACGCTGAAGCTGAACCTGAACCGGATTTCCCCGTATTACCTGTACAGTGAGGCGGTCACAACGATCATGAATCCGTCCGTACGCTCCGTCAACGTTGTTACTACCAGCCAGCTGGTTGGGGCGATCAGCAGTTATCTGTCGCTGGGGCAGAGTCTGCTGCTTGTGTGGCCGCATCTGGTCGGCCTGATCGCAGAGATGATCGTCGCGTTCGGGTGCTCTTATGTCGGGTTTATGCGGCAGGAGATTCGGACGAATTAAATATAGAATTTTTTTGTGCAGCGGATAGGGTGAGGAAGCTTGCCCTGTCCTTTTTTATGCGCAGGGACGCATATGGAAGTGGTTGTTTGAAGCAGAGTCAACCTCGTCTATAATCAGAACAAGTATAGTTATTTTGACAGACATAAAGATATAGTGTACTATATAACTATTGCACTGATGCGGAGCACCATGAGTTATTGCGTTATAGGCCATACCTGTAGTGGTTGAAATAAGGTAAATTTGGCTATGGTGTGACCTGTAACCGGGCAGCAGATGTAAGGCAAGGATTCAGAACATAAGAATGGAGAGTGATGGATAATGAGATACGGTAAATTCTTACAGAAAAACGGAACAATTGGTTTTGTAGCTCCCTCCTTTGGGTGCAATATCGATCCTTATAAGTCAGCGTTTGAAAACGCGCAGCGCCGATGGAAGCGGCAGGGCTATCGGCTGGATCCGGGACCAAACTGTTATGAGGGAAAGGGTGTCGGGATCAGCAATACGCCTGAGCGGTGCGGGCAGGAGCTGACCGGGTATTATCTGAAAGAAGACAATGACTGCCTGATTTCCTGCGGCGGCGGGGAGTTAATGTGTGAGATTCTGGATTATGTGGACTGGAAGAGGATTGCGGAGGCACCGGCGAAGTGGTACATGGGTTTTTCAGATAATACGAATATGACCTATCTGCTGGCGACGCTCTGCGATACGGCATCCATTTATGGACCGTGCGCGCCGTCCTTTGGCATGAAGCCGCAGCATCAGTCGCTGAAGGATGCATTTTCGATCTTGAGTGGAAAGGAGCAGAGACCGGATAATAGTCTGCCTGGAGATATGGATGCAGCTCGGGGAGAGGATGTTGTCTCAGACAGATTGGAAGAAATGGATGGCGCTCATGCCAAATTTCCGGTATTCCATGTTCAGGGTTACCCCAAGTGGGAGATTGAAGGAAAGAAAGATGAAGAGAATCCGCTTGCGTCTTATAATCTTACGGAACGAAAGGTTTTAAAGTATTATGACGGCAAAACAGCCCCTGTTTCGGGCAGCTATCCGCTTCTGTCCGGGAAAGAGATACCGGAGACGGTGTTTTCGGGTCGTCTGCTGGGCGGGTGCATGGATTGTCTGGTGAATCTGCTTGGCACCTGCTATGACCGCACGGGTGATTTTGTGGAGAACTATAAGGAAGATGGGATTCTCTGGTTCCTGGAAGCCTGTGATTTGAATGTGTTTGGCATTCGTCGCGCGATGTGGCAGATGGAGCACGCGGGCTGGTTCCGCTATGTAAAGGGATTCCTGATCGGGCGTCCTCTCAGCGGGCTGGAGCCGATGATGAATCTTGACCGCTATCAGGCGGTGCTTGATGTAGCTGCACGAAAGGGTGTGCCGGTGATTATGGATGCGGATCTCGGGCATCTGCCGCCGTCGATGCCGCTGGTGACCGGAAGTTACGCTACGGTGCAGGTAAGCGGGAATGATATTCGAGTGGATATGGAACTGCGGCCGTGAAAAAATGACCTACGTCGTTTACTATAAATATTGGTAACTATTCAGAACAGCAGGACGCAGGTCTACGCTTCGCTTCGGTCTGAACTGTTACAAATATTGAAATCCCCGGAGACCTGTCGTTGTTCCCGGGGATTTCGATATATTTTGAGTGTTGACGAGTATGAAATATGTCAGTGTATTGCACGAGTTGTCCTACAGCCTCGGTTCCAGATATTCCATCAGCAGATCGACACATTCCTCGACACTGCGGCTGGTGGTATCGATCTGGATATCCGGCCGCTGGGGCTTTTCGTAAGGACTGGTGATGCCGGTAAAATGCTCGATTTTGCCTTCGCGCGCGGCGGCATATAAGCCCTTCACGTCGCGGCGCTCGCATTCCTCGATCGGTGTATTGACATATACCTCGACGAAGCCGTCGCCGATGATTTCTTTTGCTTTCCGGCGGTCGCGGACGAACGGCGAAATGAAGGATGTCAGGACGATGAGTCCGGCATCGTTCATCAGCTTGGATACTTCCGCGATGCGGCGGATGTTTTCAATACGGTCGGCCTCGGAGAAGCCGAGGTTCCGGTTCAGACCCAGACGGATGTTGTCGCCGTCGAGCAGCATCGTATGCTTGCCCATGGAGACCAGACGTTTTTCCAGCGCGTTGGCGAGGGTGGATTTCCCGGAGCCGGACAGGCCGGTGAACCAGATCGTACTTGCCTTCTGGTCGAGCTGGTGTTCACGGAATTCCCGGGTGATGTCCATGGTATGCCAGGTGAGGTCGTTGCTCCGGCTGATGGACTGCGTGATCACACCGCAGGCTGCCGTCGCATGGCTGATACGGTCGATCAGGATCAGGGAGCCAAGTGCCTTATTGTGCTCGAAAAGGTCAAACACCAGGTTCGAGGATACGGAGATGTCGCACTGGGTGATCTCATTTTTATAGATTTCTTTTGCAGGTACCTCCCGGCCGGTATTCACATCAATCTTGTGACGGATGTGGAGTACGGTGGCGGGGATTTTCTGCGTGCCGGATTTGAGCAGGTAGTTCTTGCCCTCGACCAGCTTGGTATCGTCCATCCAAAGCAGGGTGGCGGAAAACATGGTATTGATATACAGGTCGGGGTCTCTGGTCAGCACGCAGCCGCGGGAGACGTCAATCTCGGTGTCAAGCTGGATGGTGACCGGATGACCGACGCTGGAGTCGTGTACGGACTGATTGCCTTCCAGAATGGCTTTGACGGTAGAGGTTTCATGGCTTGGAAGGACGGTGACGGTATCTCCGACAGAGATGCTGCCGCTCTCGATCTGTCCCTGGAAGCCGCGGAAGCTCCGGTTCGGGCGGCAGACGCGCTGTACCGGCATGGAGAACTCAGCGTCAGTCGGTTTTTCACTGACATCAACCGTCTCCAGGTAGCGCAGAAGCGTCGGCCCCTTGTACCAGGGCATCTTCGCGGATTTTTTGGTGATGTTGTCGCCGTTGGTGGCAGAAACCGGGATGATTTTGACACTCCGGTGGTCAAACTCCGCCAGCAGAATTCGGATTTCTTTTTGTATTTTCTTAAAACGCTCCTGACTGTAATCGATCAGATCCATCTTATTGACGGCAAAGACGACATGCTGGATTCCCATCAGGGAGCAGATGCGCGTATGGCGTCTGGTCTGCGTCAGCACGCCCTGGCTGGCATCCACCAGAATCACGGCGAGGTCGGCAAAGGACGCGCCTACGGCCATGTTGCGCGTGTATTCTTCGTGCCCCGGTGTGTCAGCAACAATAAAGGAGCGGCGTTCCGTCGTAAAATAGCGGTATGCCACGTCGATGGTGATGCCCTGCTCACGCTCCGCCATCAGTCCGTCGAGGAGCAGGCTGTAGTCGATATTTCCGTCATTGGAACCGACGCGTGACTCCAGCTCAAGGGCGTCCTTCTGATCAGCAAATAAAAGCTTTGCATCGTAGAGCATGTGGCCGATCAGGGTAGATTTTCCGTCGTCTACGCTTCCGCAGGTGATGAATTTTAATAAAGAATCCATTAGAAATATCCCTCCCGCTTCCGTTTTTCCATGCTGGCTGCGCCGCCGTCCTTGTCAATCACCCGGCTGGTCCGCTCGGAGGATACAGCGCTTAAGGTCTCTTCAATGATCCCGTCGATCGTGTCTGCCTCAGATTCCACACCGCCGGAGAGCGGATAGCAGCCCAGAGTGCGGAACCGTACTTTTTTCATCATCGGCTGTTCGCCTGGCTTGAGCCGCATACGGTCGTCGTCGACCATGATCAGATTGCCGTCCCGCTCTACCACCGGCCGAAGGGCTGCGTAGTAAAGAGGCACAATCTCAATATTTTCCCGCTTGATGTATTGCCAGATGTCTTTTTCCGTCCAGTTTGAGATCGGGAAAACGCGGATGCTCTCGCCTTTATTGATCTCTGTATTGAAAAGCTTCCACATTTCAGGACGCTGATTTTTCGGGTCCCAGACGTGATCCGCGTTGCGGAAGGAAAAGATGCGTTCTTTCGCGCGGCTCTTTTCCTCGTCCCGGCGGCCTCCGCCAAAGGCGGCGGTAAAACCGTATTTATTAAGAGCCTGTTTGAGGGCCTGCGTTTTCATGATATCCGTGTAAGCGGAGCCATGGTCGAAGGGATTGATCCCCTGTGCGAGTCCTTCCTGATTGATATACTCGATCATTTCCAGGTCATATTTTTTCGCAATCTTGTCCCGGAATTCGATCATTTCCTTAAATTTCCACGTTGTATTTACGTGCAGAAACGGGAAAGGCGGCTTTTCCGGGTAAAACGCCTTCAGGGCGAGGTGCAGCATCACGGAGGAGTCCTTGCCGATGGAATAGAGCATGACTGGCTTTTCGCATTCAGCGACCACTTCCCGCATAATGTAGATGGCTTCCGCCTCCAGTTTGTCCAGATAATTCATATGATTCTCCTGAATATGTTGTAGCGAACGACAGAATTCCCCTGTCGTTCACGATAAAGGATGTATAAAATGTTACGAATTGTTAAAATCTTAGTGATTGTATCACTTTTTTTTGTACTTGCCAAGGGGTTTGCGTTTTCAATTATTGAAGATTTTGTGTAGCAGGATTTTGCGTAGAGCATGATAGACAGAATGAGCCGGGGTACCGGTCATGCATGCAGCGATTAAGGAAACGTAAATTTGGTTATGGTGTGACCTGCAAATGAGCCGGTGCGGTCTTGATGACCGTACCGGCTCATTGTTGTCTGAAAATTTCAGTTTATAAGGGGACGGTTTGTATATGGCGTCCCGGTCTGGTTTTACAGTGCTTCATTCAGCGCGCGGATCATTTCTTCCAGCTGAGCTGATGTACAGGTACCGAAGGTGACGAGGTTCCGCAGCGGCATGGAGAACATCATGGCGTTGTTCATTTCATCGGAAACTGCTTCTGCGGACGCAGACGGCTCTTCCGTTTTCTCTGCTTCTTCCGGCGGCGCGAACACGGCCAGTAGTTTTTGCTGCCATTCCTTTATAAAGGAAGCGGTGCGCGGATCGGCCAGGAGTTCTCCCAGAGTGGTATTCTTTGTTATGTGCAGAGGAAGGAGCTGGCTGTTATTCAGGCGCAGGGTTGCGCTTAAGCGAATGTCCCGGGAGGAAGCGCCGATGAGGACTTCATATTCGCCGGAGGCCGCGTACCAGTCGTGCAGCTCTGTGCTATACCATGCGAGACTGCGGTAGTCGATCTCCATCGTGACGGTTTTGGTCTCACCCGGCTGCAGGGCCACCTTTTCATATCCCTTCAGCTCCCGGAGCGGTCTGCGCGCAGCGCCGGTTCTGTCGGCAAGATAGAGCTGAACGACTTCCTTGCCAAAACGGTCGCCGGTGTTTGTAATATCTACGGATACCGTGACGGTCTCTTTTTCGGTCATGGCATCCTGACTCAGACGCAGGTTGCTGTAGACAAAGGTCGTATAGGAAAGTCCATAGCCGAAGGGATAAGCGACCGGCATATTTTTTACATCATAGTAACGATAGCCGACGTAAATGCCTTCCGTATAGTCTACCTCCTTCGGATCGCCGAAGGTGAGGTAGGACGGGTTGTCCTCCAGACGGTATGGGAAGGTCTCGGCAAGCTTGCCGGACGGGTTCACTTTTCCGAAGAGAAGGTCGGCAATCGCGCCGCCGGCCGCCTGGCCGCCCAGATATGCTTCCAGGATGCCTTTTACCTCGTCCGCCCACGGCAGTTCTACCGGGGAACCATTGTGCAGGACGACAATGACATTTTTCTGTACCTTCAGGACCTCACGGATCAGGCGGTTCTGGCAGTCCGGGAGCCGCATATGGCTGCGGTCATATCCTTCGGATTCAAAGCTGTCCGGCAGTCCGGCAAAAATAACAGCCTTGTCGGCGCTTTTGGCAGCCTGGATGGCTTCCGAAGCCAGTTCTTCGTCATATACGTCCGAGTCGGCAAAGAAGCCCTTCGCGTAGGTAATATTTGCGTTCTCTTTTACTTCATCGAGTGTGCTGTCAATACGGAAGCAGTTGATATGTGAGCTTCCGCCGCCCTGAAAACGAGGCTTGGCGGCAAATTCGCCGATGAATGCCACTTTTTCCTCTTCTTTTAATGGCAGAACCTGCTCATTCTTCAGCAAAACCATGGATTCCGCTGCAATCTGCCGTGCGAGCGCGTGGTCCGCTTCCATGGTAAATTCCTGCTCTTCGCGGTTATCCGCATAGAGAAACAGGATGCGCAGAATGCGCTCTACCGCCTGGTCAAGCACAGCTTCGTCCAGAGAGCCGTTCTGAACGGCCTGTACAATCTCGGCATCTGTCGTACCGCCGGAGGAAGGCATTTCCAGATCCAGTCCGGCCTTCAGTCCATCGACGCGCTCATCGACGGCGCCCCAGTCGGACATCACATAACCTTCAAAGCCCCATTCCTTGCGGAGGACTTCCGTGAGCAGCCATGGATGCTCGGAAGCATAGGTTCCGTTGAGACGGTTATAGGAGCACATCACAGTATAGGGCTGCGCTTTTTTCACTGCCGTTTCAAACGCGGGGAGATAGATCTCTCTCAGAGTGCGCTCATCCACATTGGAGGAAGCACTCATGCGATTCAGCTCCTGGCTGTTGGCGGCGAAATGCTTGATCGAGGTACCGACGTGGTGTGTCTGCACTCCTTCGATAAAGGCGGCTGCGGCTTCACCGGCCAGATAAGGGTCTTCGGAATAATACTCAAAATTGCGCCCGCAGAGCGGGGAGCGCTTGATGTTGACAGCCGGTCCGAGTACGACGGACACGTTGGTCGCCTGTGCTTCTCTGCCGAGCGCATCGCCGAGGGTGCGCATCAGATCACGGTCAAAGGAGCAGGCGCTTAAGGAACCTGCGGGGAAGCAGACGGCTTTGATGCTCTCATTGATGCCGAGGTGGTCCGCTTCGTCATCCTGCTTGCGCAGTCCGTGCGGGCCGTCGCTGACCATCACATCCGGGATGCCAAGGCGTTCCACACTCTTTAAGTGCCAGAAATCCAGACCGGAGCACATGCCGGCCTTCTCCTCGAGGGTCATCTGACTGACCAGAGATTTTAAATCGCGATTCATAAAAATACCTCCCAAAAAATGATAGGTATAGGTTACCACATTTTTTGGGAGGATGGTAGTAGAAAATGAATTTAAATATTCTTTTTATACAGTACCCGGATGGAATTCAGCACACAGAGCATGGCGACTCCGGTGTCCGCGAATACGGCCATCCACATGGAGGCAAATCCGCACAGGCCGAGAATCATGACAAGCACCTTGATCACCAGGGCGAAGATGACATTCTGCCAGGCGATATTGTTGGTCGCCCGGGCGATGGCGAGGGACTGCGGGATGGCTTCCATGCTGGAGGTCATGAAGACGACGTCCGCCGCTTCGATGGCCGCGTCCGCGCCGCTGCCCATGGCTGCCCCGACATCCGCGCCTGCGAGTACCGGCGCGTCGTTGATGCCGTCTCCAACGAACATGACACAGCCGTGCGCATTCCGGACCTGAATCAGCTCCGTGAGCTTGTCCTGCGGGAGCAGCTTCGCATGAACCTCGTCAATGCCGGTCGCGTCCGCGACAGCCTGGGCACTGTCTTCGGCGTCTCCGGTCAGCATAACGGTAGCAATGCCGAGGTTCTTAATCTGGGAGATCGCGGATTTCGCATCCTCCTTGACGGTATCAGAGATTACCAGATGGCCAAGGAAGACGCCATCCCTTGCGACGAGAACCTCTGTGCCGAAGCCGTTTCTGTGATAGTTATCCAGAGAAACCCCATATTTTTTCATCAGCTTACGGTTGCCGCAGAGAATGGTACTGGCAGCTGCATTTGCGTCGGAAGCGTCTTCGCTGCTTTCCCGATTCGGAACGACCGCACGGATGCCGTGTCCGGCGATTTCTTCTACTTTTGTCGGACGCGCATAGCGAATCTTCTGTTCGGTCGCCGCGGTAATGACGCTGACGCCGATCGGGTGAGTGCTGCTCTGTTCACAGCTGGCACAGAGGGAGAGCAGCTCTTCCGGAGTAACGTCCGCGGTCGCCGGTACGGCACGCTGTACGACGAAATTGCCTTTGGTAATGGTACCGGTTTTGTCCATAATGACCGCGTCTACATTTTTCATGGCTTCCAGAGCAACGCCGCCTTTGAAGAGAATGCCGCGCTTGGAACCGGCTCCGATGCCGGAGAAGAATGCCAGCGGTACACTGAGGACAAGGGCGCACGGACAGCTCATGACAAGGAAGGTCAGCGCTGTGTAGACATAGTAATACCAGTTCCCGGTCACAAGGGACGGGAGGATGGCCGTAGCCGCTGCGAGGATCACGACAACCGGAGTGTAAATCCGCGCAAAACGTGTGATAAAACGGTCGATTTTCGGCTTGCTGGCCGCTGCATTTTCGACGGAATCCAGGATGCGGGTGACCATGGATTCCTCGAGAATTTTCTCCACACGGATTTTCAGCACCCCGGAGGTATTGACACAGCCGGAGACCACTTCATCTCCGTAGCCGGCCTTTACCGGAACAGGTTCACCGGTCACGGGTGAGGTATCGAGGCGGCTTTCGCCCTCTACAATCACACCGTCGAGCGGGATACGGTCGCCCGGACGGATCAGCAGGATATCGCCGACATTCGCTTCCTCCGCGTCAATCACACGGATGTCCTCGCCGACGACGAGGTTGACGGTTTCCGGACGCATATCGACGGCGTCCATAATCTGGCCGCGGCTCTTTTCGACCGCGATGTGTTCAAAATATTCGCCAATGCGGTAGAAGAGCATGACGCCGACCGCTTCCGGATATTCACGGATCGCAAAGGCGCCGAGGGTGGCAATGCTCATCAGGAAGTTTTCATCGAAAATCTGCCCTTTCATCAGGTTTTTCACCGCGGTCAGCACAATGCGCCCGCCGAGGACGATATAGCCGATCAGAAGAACGAGCAGAGAAGCCGTGTCCATACCCTGATGCTCTAGTATTTCTCCGGCAATAAACAGCACTGCGCCAAGTCCGATGCCGAGCAGCGTCTTCATATTGTCGGAGAGCTGGAATGGCGGCTCGATCTGGCGGGCTTCCGGCAGGATTTCATTCATATTTAAGGTATCCCTGCTCTTCGGGCGGGTATCCTTTGGCACCAGCTTCACCGGAGCCTCAATCGCCTGGCAGATTCCCTGCATTTCTTCAAACAGACCGTCCGGATTTTTGCCGGTCACGCGCAGCTGCTTCGTTGCGAAGGTGAGCGTTGCGGTCGTGATGCCGTCGAGTTCATTGATGCGTCTCTCCATTTTCGCCGCGCAGTTGGCACAGCCTAAATTTTCGACCGTGTAGGTTCGCGTGACAAGAGAGCCGGGGGATTTCGTGCGCGGCACGACCTTTACCTCAGATTCGATCGAGGTGCAGATCGACTGGATCTGCGGCAGCAGTGCGTCCGGATCCTGTGCGGAGAGACGCAGCTGTTTCGTTGTGTATGTAATTGTCGCATAGGTCACGCCGGGAAGTTCCTTGATTTTTTTTTCCATCTTGGCCGCGCAGTTGGCGCAGCCTAAGTTTTCCAGAATATAAACTTTCTTTACGCAGTTTTCATCCGGCATCGTACAGGTGCAGTTTTCGAGGCTCTGTCCGCAGACGTCGCAGTAATCCTCATGCGGGTGGCAGAGTTCACAGTCACAGTCGTCGGGATGCCCCTCGACATGGTGATGATGTTCTTCATGCCCATGATCGTGTCCGCATCCGCACGCATCATGCTCGTCATGATCATGATGATG
>JAJQCQ010000096.1:24715-105236 GCA_021202635.1 Lachnospiraceae bacterium
TGCTCGTCATGATCATGATGATGCTCCTCATGTTCGTGGTCATGCCCGCAGTTGCAATTATCTTCTTCACGCAGAAGATCGTTCTCCTTCATAGCTGAGATTCCTCCATATGTATGGTTTCGCAACAATTCAGAACAGGCTCTGTGGTCTGCTGTTTTGAATTGTTGCATATTTATATGTTCGTAAAAACATGAAAATCAGTCATCACAGAATGCAATGACTTTTTAGACATTTTAAAATGAAGATAAATTCAAATCGGTGGATTTAAGCGTATTATAAAGGTATTTGCTTAAGACTGTCAACCCTAAAAATATCGAAAAACTTTTTTTGAAAAGCTATAGACAAATTCTGACAAGAGTGATAAAGTGATAACAGCTTAGATATTTTAAAACTGAATAGAGGATGCATGTTCCCCTTAATCGGGGATTAAAAGAGAAACCGGTGCAAATCCGGTACGATCCCGTCACTGTGATAGGGAGTCTTCTATTATAATATGTCACTGCGAGACAGCTGTTGAGCGGGAAGGCGATAGAGGATGATGATCTTAAGTCAGGAGACCTGCTTGCGTCTGAGGATTGGTTTATTCTTACGGTGGATAGGAAAGACTTAAAAATATGAAATTCATGTCTTGAAGTGCGCCTATAAGTGGGCGCTTTTTTTATTATGCACAGGGCTGGGTAAGGAATTTTGCGACTTATGTCGCACCCAGCCCGCGCGGCGAGTAGGAGTCAGAAGGCTGCCTCCTACTCGATTATGGGAAATTTCTGAGGTTTCCCATATGGCAAGTATCTGTTTTGCTGTGCCAGACGTGAACAGATTGTAACTGTTACGACAGAATGAGGAGGGAAATGCAATGAGCAAAAAACAGCTCGGCGGACGATTCCTGCAGATTGTAATTGTGCTGATAGGGATCAGTTTTCTGACATTTGCGCTGACGTACCTGGCGCCGGGAGATCCGGTGCGGTCGATGTACGCGGTCAATGGTACGATACCAAGCGAGGCGGTGCTGGAGGCGACCAGAGAGGAGATGGGGCTGAATGACCCGCTGCTGGTGCAGTACTGGAACTGGCTGTCCGGCTGCCTGCATGGGGATTTTGGCACGTCGTATTCGCTGAAGACGCCGGTGCTGACGCTTCTGTCATCGCGGCTGCTGCCGACGCTGAAGCTGGCGCTGCTCTCACTGGCGATGATGCTGGTGATCGCGGTTCCCCTGGGGATGCTTTCGGCGGTTTATAAAGGAAGCGTTCTTGACTATATCGTCCGGGGATATACCTTCCTGGGTGTGTCGATGCCGAATTTCTGGGTCGGCCTGCTGCTGGCCTATTATATCGGTATGGTGCTGGGATGGCTGCCGGTGATTTCGATCGGTACGGGAATAAAGCCGATGATCCTCCCGGCGCTGACTCTGGCCTTTCCAATGTCCTCAAAATACGCGCGTCAGGTGCGCACGGCTGTGCTGGAGGAACTGAACCAGGATTATGTGACCGGCGCTCGGGCGCGCGGAGTGAAGGAGAGTAAGATTCTCTGGAGACATGTGTTTCCAAATTCACTGCTGCCATTGATTACGATGCTGGGTCTGTCTCTCGGTTCCCTGCTCGGCGGTACGGCGGTGGTGGAAGTGATTTTCTCTTATCCGGGGCTGGGAAGCCTGGCGGTATCTGCGATTTCTTCTATGGACTATCCGCTGATACAGGGCTATGTGCTCTGGATTGCCTTGATTTATATGGTCGTCAATCTGGTGGTTGACCTTTCCTATAATCTGGTGGATCCGCGGATGAAAAAGAATATGCTCGCGCCGCGGCCGGCGAAAACAAATGACGCACCGGCTGGTGCGCCCAGTGCGCAGCAGGGCTGAGAAAAGAGGGAAAGAATGCAAAAGAAAATGGATTTTATCAAAAAGCATAAATCATTTACCGTATTCGCCATACTGGCAATTGCCCTCGCTCTGGTAGCTATCTTTGCGGATAAAATTGCTCCCTATGATCCTTACGAGGCAATCCTGACGGATGCTTTGCAGGCGCCGAGCAGTACCCACTGGTTTGGTACGGACAAGCTGGGCAGAGATTTATTTTCGAGAGTGATTTTCGGCAGCCGGATTTCGCTGTCCTCGGCGCTGATTCTTGTGGCGTGTATTTTTGTGGTCGGTTCAGTGTTTGGAATTCTCGCCGGATATTTCGGCGGCTGGGTGGACGCGGTGATCATGCGGATCGCGGATATGATGATTTCGTTTCCGGGCATGGTACTGGCGATCGCGATTGCCGGTATTCTGGGAGCGAGCATTACCAACGCAGTGATTGCAATAACCGCGGTCAGCTGGACGAAATACGCGAGACTGGCGCGCAGCCTGGTGCTGAAGATTAAGAACTGCGATTATATCGCGGCGGCGCGGGTGACAGGGTCTACGACCTCCCATATTCTCAGTGTTTACCTGTTTCCGAATGTGATGCCGACCCTTCTGGTGACGGCGTTCACGGATATCGGCAGCATGATGCTGGAGCTGGCGGGGCTTTCTTTCCTGGGCTTTGGCGCGCAGGCGCCGCAGGCGGAATGGGGACTGATGCTGAGCGAGGGGCGAAGCTATATGATGGCGGCGCCCTGGATGATGCTTTACCCTGGTCTGGCAATACTTGTTACTGTTGTGATATTCAACCTCTTAGGAGACAGTCTGCGGGACGTCCTGGATCCCAGAGATTGATGCGCAAGGCTGCAAAAATGCTTTGGTCGTTGCAGCTGTGTGAGAGAAAGGTGGTCTGTAAAGACTACGCATTTACGAAACTTGCGGAAGAAATAGAAAAAAGGAGCAGGAAAAAATGAAAAGAATAAGCAGAAGAGAGTTTTTAAGAGGTTCAGCGGCAGCAGCGCTGTCGGCTGCCATGGCGGTAAGTGTTTCACCAATGGTTACGGAGGCCGCTTCGGGAGATACATTGAATTTCGGGTGCTATGTGTATTCGACCTCGTTTGACCCGGCTGCGTATCAGAACGCGGCATGGCAGGGCGTTCGCTGGGGCATTACGGAGTGCCTGTTTAAGTTTAATGATGACATGAGTGTAGAGCCTTTGCTCTGCGATACCTATGAAGTATCCGATGATAAAATGACCTGGACCTTCCACATCCGTGACGGTGTGCTGTTTTCAAATGGGGATGCCTGTGACGCGCAGGCGGTGGCGGACTCCCTGAACCGTCTGTTTTATGTATGTGCAAACAGTGACGATTACAGCTCTACACCGGCGGGTTATATTGATATGGCGAGCATTGAGGCGGATACGGATGCGAATACGGTGACGATCGTGACAAACACAGCGGTGGCGGATCTGACCGCGACCCTTTGCTTCCCATTCTATTCGATTATTGATGTGTACGGCGACACCACAGACGCGGATCATGCGGGCGGCTATGCGACTTCCGTGATCGCTACCGGTCCGTATGCGCTTTCCTCTTTTGACGCGACGACGAAGAGCGGCAGCATGGTGGCAAATGAGAACTACTGGAACGGTGAGGTTCCGTACAGCACAGTGAATGTGACCTTTATTGAGGACGATTCAACCAAGGCGCTCTCTCTGATGAGCGGTCTGATTGATCTGACGGAGAATGTGACGACCTCCAGTGACCTGGCGACCCTCGAAGCGTCTGATGCGTATTATGTGTCAAAATCATCCAGCTTAAGAAGCGGCTTTGCCTATATCAATTTTGACGGCGTGCTGGCCAACGATACGCTGCGTCAGGCGGTACGCATGGCGATTGACAGTGAGACGATGTGCAATATCACGGTAGGCGGTATGTACACGGCCGGTGTCGGCATTCTGCCTTCTTCCCTGATTTATGAGGATGAAAATCTGGACAATCCGTACGCTTACGATATGGACGCCGCGGTTGCGCTGCTCGATGAGGCAGGTATTGTGGATTCCGACGGCGACGGTATCCGTGAACTGGACGGGGAGCCGATTAACCTGACTTATATTACCTATAACAACCGCTGCCTGTCAGATTTTGCACAGGCCATTCAGGTTTCTCTGACTTCGATTGGCATCGGTGTGTCGGTAAACAGCACCGACAGCGATACCGAGTGGATGCTGATGCAGGCCGGTGAATATGACCTTTGCGATTCCAACTGGACGACGGTAGGTACGGGTGATCCGACCGCCTTCCTTCTGAACTGGTATGGCGGCACGGACGGTTCCAACGCTTACAGCTCGGACAACCCGGACGGTACCAATTACTGCAATTATGACAGCGACGAGTTTGATGCCCTGTATGAGCAGTTCACGGCCTCAACAGATACGGATGAGAGAAATGCCCTGGTTGTAGAGATGGAGCAGGTGCTGGTGAACGATGTGGCGGTGTTGCTGCACGGCTATTACAATTCAACGATGATCAGCAACGCTTCGAAGGTAACCGGAGCGGAGATCGCGACCTTCGATTATTACTGGCTGAATACGGATATTAAGCCCATGGGCTGAGAATGAAGAAGCAAACCGGGATATGATACGCAAAACCTTGCCATATAAAAATCACCTGGCGGGGGAACCGTATATAACATGGGAGGATCGGACATGGATTTACTGAAAATACAGGATATTACCGTCAGGTACGGGGATAATCCGAAGCCGACGATTGAGCACTTTTCTCTTTCGATGAGGGAAGGAGAAGTGGTCAGCGTTGTGGGCGAGAGCGGCAGCGGGAAGACAACCGTAATCCGCGCGGTGCTGGGGCTGCTCCCTGGCGGAGGCGCGGTGGAGGCTGGAGATATCCTGTTTGAGGATCGCTCCCTTTTAAAGCTTTCGAAAACAGAATGGCGGGAATTGCGTGGGTCGAAGATATCTATGATATTTCAGGATTCCGGCGCCATGATCAATCCGATCCGAAAAATCGGGTCACAGTATGTAGAATACATACGGACCCATGAAAAAATATCCAAAAAGGACGCTTTTGAAAAAGGCGTAACCATGCTGGAGCGGATGCGCCTGCCGGATGGCCGGAATATAATGAACAGCTATCCATTCCAGCTCTCCGGCGGCATGCGGCAGAGAGTCGGTATCGCCATGGCGATGACTTTTTCTCCGAAGCTGCTGCTGGCGGATGAGCCGACGAGTGCACTGGATGTGACGACGCAGGCGCAGATCGTGCGCCAGATCATGGAGCTGCGCGATGAATTCCATACTTCGGTCATTATCGTGACACATAACATCGGCGTGGCTGCCTATATGGCAGACCAGCTGGTGGTTATGCAGCACGGAAAAGTGGTGGACGCGGGCACCAGAGATGAGGTCATGAAGCACCCGACCAGTGAGTATACAAAAAATCTGCTGGCCGCCGTGCCGGAAATGGAGGGCAAGCGCTATGTCTCCTGAGAATAAAAAAAAGAAAGCTGGCTTTGCCGGGAAAACGGCAGCAGGGACAGAAAAAACGAACCGGAAACTGGAACCGATCCTTGAAGCCAGACACGTCACAAAGCAATTCCCTGCATCAGGCGGCCGGACGCTCAAGGCCTGTAATGACATCAATCTGACCGTCTACCGCGGCCGGACACTGGGAATCGTCGGCGAGAGCGGCTGCGGTAAATCGACGTTTGTGAAAATGATCGTTCAGATGTTCCAGCCAACCGAAGGAGAAATCCTTTTTGATGGGAAAGACATCACAAAACTCAAAGGGGAAGAGCTGCGCCAGAGCCGCAGGAAGATTCAGATGGTTTTCCAGGACCCGGCGGCTGCGTTCAGCCCCAAAATGAAAATCATCGATATCATCACAGAGCCGCTGATGAATTTTAAACTGATCAAACGCTCGGAGCGTGAAGCGAAAGCGAAGGAGCTGCTGCGGATGGTAGAGCTGCCGGAAGACTTTGTTTACCGTTATCCGCACAATATGAGCGGCGGGCAGCGGCAGAGAGTCGGCATTGCGCGGGCGCTTGCGCTGGAACCGGAAATCATTGTCTGTGATGAGGCGACCTCAGCGCTGGACGTGTCCGTGCAGGACCGTATCATCGAGCTGCTGGTAAAGCTTCAGAAAGAAAAGGGAATTTCCTTTGTATTTATCTGTCATGATATGGCGCTGGTGCAGTCCTTCGCTCATCAGGTGGCGGTTATGTATCTGGGAAATATCGTAGAAGTGCTTCCGGGAAATCAGGTGGGCAGCAACGCGCAGCACCCTTATACGCAGGCCATGCTTGGCGCGATCTTTTCCACGCATATGGATTTTGACAAAAAGATTGAGAGTATTGAGAGCGAAGCGCCCAGTCCGGTAGACGCACCGCCCGGCTGTCCGTTCCAGAACCGCTGCGACCGCTGCAGGGAGATCTGCAGGAGGGAAAAACCGGTTCTGAAGGAGATTGAGGAAGGACATCAGGTGGCCTGTCATCTGTTTTGATCGGAAAGCTGTACCACTGATAATTGTGCTGCACAGCGGTGGATGGCAATATCAGCATGGGGGCTATTTACGGACTGGAACAGAAAAGGACATACCCTGTATCCGTGTAATGGACGGATGCTGGGAAAAGATATCAGGAAGGAACAAGTATTTATGAAAAAACCATGGATTTTTTTGATCGCAGGGATGATTCTGACCGTGTTCCTGTCGCTTGGTGTGGCTGTGTCGGCGGCAGAAGCAGAGTCAGAAGCAGAGTCTCTTTCCGCAGAGGAGGAGATGGCCGCGGGTTATACAATTGGCGTCTCGGTTTATGACCCGGAGGACTGGGAGGCGATCGCGTTCCGGGATTATTTCGAGGATTATCTGGGAACGGCCTTCAACGCTTCCTTTTATTATAACGCAGAGCGGATAGATACCGCAGAGGATGAAATCGCGTTTGTGGAGGAGCTTCACGAGGCGGGAGTCAAGGGCATTATTTCGTTCCTTTCCACCTATATAGAGGATGTCCTGCCGCTGTGTGAAGAGTATGGGATGTATTACATCCTCGGCTCTGGAACGATCTCTGATGAAGTGTATGAGAACGTAAAGGATAATCCGTATTTTCTCGGTACGATTGGCCCTACGACAGAGGATGAGCAGACGGCGGGAGAGACTCTGGCCGAAAATCTGGCGGCGCTTGATGAGAGCGGGGACGCGAGCTATCTTGTTGTGACCGGCGGCAGCGGGATCGGAAACGAGATGCACCGCCTGCGGACGGTGGGGATTCTCTCGAAACTGCAGGAAATCTACGGGCTGACTTACGAAATGACAATAGAAGAGCTGGCTGAGATTACAGAGGTTACCGAGATCGAGACCGGGACGGATGTGCGGATCACACTCTTTCCGGGATATCTCGTGGACGGCAGCGAGGTTGGGGAAGCGGTGGAAGGCGGAGAGTATACGATGGTGATCTCTGCGATGACCATTGCCAACGCGATTACAAACATCTGCAATGCGGAGGAAGCCAACGGGTATGACATTAAGGTCGGCATGGTGGACTGCTTTACCGACCAGAACTATGCGTTTTTCAACGAGACAGATGTGAACGGCGATTCAAAGCTGAACTGCCTCGTTGGAAAATACGGCGCGATTGTCGGGCCATCCTTTGTAGCAATGTGCAACGCTTATGCCGGATATGCGGAGGAGTTCCGCACCGAGGACGGGAGCGCCTTCCGGCTGTACCAGACCTACTGGTACGCTGCCAGCACGGAAGAGTTTAACGAGCTGTACGCGCAGTCCATCAGCGCATACGAGAATACCTACAGCGCGACCGATATGCTGCAGGTGCTGAAGCTTTATAACGCGGACGCGGATTACGAGGCGTTTGCGGAGTTTACGGAGAAATAAGGAATAAAAGAAGCGGAGAACAGTCAGGCAAGCATACTTTTAAAGGGTATGTCTGCCTGGCTTTTGTTATTATTGTTCTTGCAATAAAATTAAGGCCGTGGTAAGGTTACCTCAGGAGAAGAAAACGAAGGGCGGGGTGTATAATGAATCGAACGTTTAATGTGACCGGACTTTGCATTCCTGAGAGAAATATCAGTTTGCCCGTGGAAGGAATCTTCAAATGGAGCTGGTACTGAAAAAGTTCTGTGAATACTTTGAGGATATCTATAGCGATGCAGGTGAGCGGTTGTATAATTGAAATGTTAGAGTGAGGCGAAGATGTTCAGAATTTATGCTGCGGATAAGGAAGTGAAGGAAAGGTGAATGAGATTAGTATTCTGATTGTCGATGACGACAGGCTGCTTGTGGAAAAGATGGAGAATATGGTGGACTGGGAAAGTCTGAATATTTCGGTGGTGCTGACTGCCTATAATATTCGTCAGGCAGAGGATATCCTAAGGGAGTGTCCGGTTCAGATCCTGCTCTGTGATGTCGACATGCCGCAGGGAAGCGGTCTGGAGCTTCTGGCCTGGATACGCAGTACCGGTCTGGAAGTAGAGTGTGTCTTTCTGAGCAGCTATGCGAATTTTACTTATGCGCAGAAGGCGCTCAGCCTTTCCGCATGTGAATATCTCCTGAAACCAATCGCGAACGTAGATTTGGAGCGCGTATTGAAACAAGTGGTCGATCGTATGCAGGAGAAAAGGAGAACGTCTGACATACAGACGGAGCCGTTTGCATCGGATCGGAGCAAGTTGTTGGAAAGGCTATTGCTGCGGCAGGCTCCGTGGGATGATATGATGCGGGAAAGTACCGCAAACAGTCTTTTCCATCCTAAGGAAGAATTTTGCCTGATATATATGTATGTTCTTCCGTCAGTGCCCGGAAAGCCGGAAAAGAAAGAATTTGTCGTTCTCGATTTTCGAATTCGGGACAGTGTGACGAATTTTTTCCGAAAAACAGAGCAGGATTCGCGCAGAAGGGAATTGCCGGAAACAGAGCGGGATTCACGCAGAGAAGAATTGCTGGAAGCTGTGGTACATCTCAGTGACCAGGAGTGGATTCTGGTAATGCACTGTGGGGAAGACTGGAAGACTATGAAGGAAACGCTCCGGAATCTGGCGCGCTGCCTGCGGCAGCAAATGGATCATCCGATGGCAGTCTGTGCTGGTATACCAACGCCTGTTGAAAATATGTCCGCAGGCATGGAACGGCTGGATGCCCTGATCGCCAGTGTGGTAATGGATGAGGATGAAATCATCTTCGAAGACGACTGGACTATGAGAAAGAGAACCACCGCTGTTCCGTGGAAAGTATGGGAGAAGGAACTGCTGGAGACCGGAAATGTCGCCTGTACAGAGGAGCGGATCCTGTGTTATATTGAGGAGCAGAGAAAGAACGACGGCTGGAACCGTAATTCTCTTTCCTGTTTTCTGCGCGAGCTGGAGCAGATGATGTATTTTTATCTGAACGAGTACGGATACAGCTACACTCAGCTTTTTGATGAGCAGGAATTTGATGAATATGAAAGGGCGGCAAAGACGTCTGTTGGGAAAACGAAGGAGTTCGTACTCTATATTTTTGAAAAGCTGAAGGGTGGAAGGAAGGCGTTTACCAGCCAGGAAGATGTGGTCTGCCGGATCAAAGAGTACATTGAGTCCCATCTCGGGGAAAACCTTTCGCGGTCCGTCCTTTCCCAGGAGGTATTTTTGTCGGAAGGGTATATAACCCAGATATTCCTGAAGGAGACTGGCAGCTCACTTCCATCTTATATTGCCCAGCGGCGAATCGAAAAGGCCAAAGAATACCTGGAGCATTCCAGACTTCCGGTAAGCCGTATTGCCAGTGAGGTGGGATATAATAATTTTTCTTATTTCTCAAAAACGTTCCGGGAGCTTATCGGCTGCACGCCAAACGAATACCGGACGTCTGTTGATAAAAAAAGAAACCGTTTTTAACAAAAAAAGAGACAGAACAGGAAAAGACGCGAAATACAATAGCGCTTCTTTTCCTGTTTTTTTGACAAAAAATAGAAGGAAAAATGGCGGAAGATTGTGAAAGTCTGTTATAAAATAACCTCACAAAGAAAACACGTGTGAAAAATGTAAGGCTTTACAAAAAATCGGAACCGAAAAACAGAAGCAAAAAGCAGAGCCGAAAAGCTCGAAACTGAAAGGAAGGAGGAAATCAGTGAAATGAAAACAAAGGAGGCGGCGCACATTGATCGGAAGAAAAGCTTCCGCATAGGGGTCAGAAGAAGTATGCCCCTGTACCTGTTAATGCTTCCGTCCATTATTATTTTCCTGCTGTTTACCTATTATCCCATGTATGGCGTCGTCATTGCTTTTAAGGATTACTCTCCCGCGCTGGGGATTATGGGGAGCCCCTGGGTAGGGTTGAAACATTTTAAGCAGTTTTTCAACTCTTACCAGTTCTGGCCGACGATCCGCAATACGCTGGTCATCAGCCTCTACACTATCCTGGTTACATTTCCGCTGCCGATCGCGCTGGCGCTCCTGTGCAACCAGATGCGGGCGGTAAAGTTCAAAAAGTTTTTTCAGGTGGCGACCTATCTGCCGCACTTTATTTCCACCGTTGTTATGTGCGGAATGATTATTCTGTTTTTGTCGCCATCCACGGGAATTATCGCGAAGATTGTCGGGCTCTTCGGCTTTACTCTTCCGAATCTGATGGGAGAGGCGTCAGCCTTCCCGCATATCTACGTGTGGACAGAAGCCTGGCAGCATGTGGGGTGGGACAGCATCCTGTATATAGCGACTTTGTCCGCAGTTGATCCGACCCTGTATGAGGCTGCGATTATGGATGGCGCGAATAAGTGGCACAGGGTGCTTCACATTGACGTACCAGCATTGCTTCCGACGGCGACGATTATGTTCATTATGCGGATGGGGAGTGTCATGAGTGTAGGTTTTGAAAAGGTATATCTCCTGCAGAACACTCTGAACAGCAGCACGAGTGAGATTCTTTCTACCTATGTCTACAAAATGGGACTCATCAGCAATCAGTACAGTCTGTCATCGGCGATTGGCCTGTTCAACAATGCCATAAACCTGATTTTGCTGGTTACAGTAAATCAGATTGCTAAGAAACTCAGCGATACATCCCTGGTTTAAGGCAGAGGAGGAGAGGTGAACAATATGGGTAAAGAAGTTTCTGTTACTTCTGCAAAGAAGATAAAAAAATCCAGAGACGACAAAATATTTGATTTTATAATGTATACAATCGCAATTTTGCTGATCATTATCACGCTCTATCCGATGTACTTTATTGTAATCGCGTCGTTCAGCGATCCCACGGCGGTATCGAATGGAGAACTGCTCTTTTTGCCGACCGGGATTAATCTGAAGGCTTACAAAGAGCTGCTGGGATACGCAAAGCTGTGGATCGGCTACCGAAATACGATTCTCTATGCGGTATTGGGAACCGCGATCGTATTGATCGTAAATATACCGGCGTCTTATGCCCTGTCCAGAAAAGGGCTGTATGGAAAAAGGCTGTTTACATTTTTTTATCTGATCCCGATGTTCTTTACCGGCGGTCTGATTCCGACCTACCTGGCTGTAAAGAATTTTAATTTGCTGGATACTATCTGGGTAATGGTGCTGCCATTCTCAGTGGTTCCATATTACATCATAGTAGGACGGACCTTCTTTAACAACAGTATCCCCGAGGAATTGTGGGAAGCAGCGCAGCTGGACGGCTGCGGATATATCGGATTTTTCTTCCGGGTAGTGCTTCCGCTCTCCAAAGCAGTACTTGCGGTGATCGCCCTGTGGGCAGCGGTGGGTCAGTGGAATTCTTATTTTAACGCGCTTATCTACTTGAGAAGTGAGGAACTGCAGCCTCTGCAGATTGTCCTGCGAAATATCCTGATCAGCAATCAGACGATCAGCTCCATGACGACCGGTGCGGCAGCCGTGGAGGCGAAACAGATGGCAGACCTGATTAAATACGCAGTGATCGTTGTTTCATCCGCACCGATTATGTGCCTGTATCCGTTTGTCCAGAAGTACTTTAATCAGGGCGTTATGCTGGGTTCGCTGAAAGGGTGAGAAAGGCAGCAGCCGGGACGGCAAAAAGCGGGAAAAACAGGAAAACAGTAGAATCGATAAAACACAAAAGCAATGTAAAAAAGGAAAAGCAATAAAAGCAATATAAAGGTAACAAAGGAAAGTCAGCAAAAAAATTCAAAAATCAAAAGGAGGAACACAGCTATGACGAAAAAAATATCCAGGAGAGATTTTCTGCGCGGAGGAGCCGCCGTACTGGCACTGGGAACAATGGAAGGAGCAGGCTTTGCGACAGCAGCACAGGCGGAGGAGAAGCCAACTTACACGATTGCTACCGTGAGATGGACGGACACCTGGCCAACAGACTACCTCTATGAGGGAATCATGCAGGAACTGGCGGACAAGCATGGCATCAATATTGAATGGCAGGTGTATTACAATTCGGACTGGAGCGAGCAGAAATCGTTGTTGCTGGCGTCCGGCGATCTTCCGGATGCGTTTTTCGGCTCGATCTGTCTCACCGCGACGGATGTTTCTCAGAATAAACCGTTCTTTGTAGAACTCACAGATCTGATTGACGAGTATATGCCAAACCTGGTGTCTGTGATGGAGGAATGCCCGGATCTGCGGGCGGTCTGCACAGACCGTGATGGCAAGATCTACAGTCTGCCCAAGAAGCTGCCGCTTCGTCCGAAGGTATGCGGCAATGTTCTCTATATCAATCAGGACTGGCTGGACAATCTTGGCCTCGAGACACCGACCACGCTGGATGAACTGACAGTGGTACTGAAGGCGTTCGCGACTGAGGATGCGGACGGAGACGGGGACGCGACCGGTGAGATTGGTTATACCGGTTCCGCTGGCACAAGTGTGCTGAGCGGAGACCTGCGGAACATTATGTTCCCGTTTGGAACAATGGTGAGCCGTGCGGACAATTATATGGGATTGAACGGAGAGGGCACGCCAGTATTTATGCCAATCGAAGAAAACTATAAATCTGCGGTGGCGTGGATGCATGATCTCTATGAGAGCGGAGTACTCGATCCGGAATATTTTACACAGGAAGCCAGTATGGCAACCGCCAAGAAACAGGCAGAGGGCGGTTCTAAGGTTGGTTTGTTCACCGGGTGGACCGCAGACGCAGAGGCCGGCGTGAATGCGTCGCAGTTTGTGGCGTTGGAAGCAGTAGAAGGTCCGGATGGGAATCGTTATGTGGAAAATGCATCGAATTATCTGGATCTTGCGGATCGGGAGCTTCTGATTACGACAAAGTGTGAGAACCCGGAGAAGCTGCTTGCGTGGGCGGATGACTTCTATACCGACCTGGTCTCCCTTCAGACCTATTATGGTTCCATCCCGGACTGTGTAGCGGAGAATGAGGATGGGACATATGAGGTCCTTGTTCCGGAAGATGGAAGCTCACTGGATACTTCCGCATGGTCCAATTCTATGCGTGATTTTGGTCCGAAGTACATGACCGATGAATTTGCCGCGCTGGTATCTCTCCCGGAGGATCAGGGCGATGGCATAAAGCTGGCCGAGGATGAGATCAATGCGCAGTACGTGACAACGGACAGGAACGTAGGACTTCCGATCCTTCAGTACACGGACGACGAGCTGAGCCGGATCAACACGCTTGGTATCGATATTTACAGCTATTGTGAATCGCAGTATGCCCACTGGGTAGTGGATGGCGGCGTAGAGGATGAGTGGGACAGCTATGTGGAGCAGCTGAAGAAAATGGGAGTAGAAGAGCTGATTTCCATCCATCAGGACGCTTATGACGCATATCTGGAAAATAAGGAAGCGTAAGTGAATGCGGGAGCGTTCAGAAGCATATAGTAAGTTGACACAGGAAGGTTCTGAAAAGGCGGGTAATAGTTACTGTTCACAATCCGGTCACGCACTTGCTACGTGATCAGGGGTGAAAACGTAATGGCAGCGGACAGATAATAATGAACTGGGAACTGCCGGGAAATACAGATGGAAAACCGGCACATCCTGTGATAAGATGACGCCAGGATTAAAAGTTATGAATGGAGTGCCTGGGAAGAATATGAAGAAGAACGCGGGAAATGCAAAGCATAAAGCGCAAAGCCTGAAATCTGTGTCCATAAAGCTGTTAGCTTTGTTTGCAGTGGCGGTGGCAGGGCTGCTGATATTTCTGGTTTTTGAGATCCAGGAGAATCGGAAGCTGGTGGATGAGTATGTGAATGATACGGCTGGACTGTATGTTAACCAGATTAACCGGGACATTACTCAGATCACCAGTGAGCTGATTTACATCCTGGAAGGGAGTGACGACATCAGCAGCCTGCCGGATCAGCTTGCACCTTCTGATACAGCATATTATGACACGCTGAGCAGCATTATGGAGCAGAACCGTATTCTCAAAATCCGTTACCAGGAGACTTCCTTTTTCTATGTATACAGTTATCGTGCGGATGCCCTGATCACAGACAGTGGAACAACTTTTGCGGACAGCTGGAAAAGTGATCTTTATGTGGAGCTTCTTGCTCTGCTAAAGGAGCAGGAAGCCGGAAATTCAGATACGACACAGTGGACGCTGCTGTATGTCGGGGAGGACTCTTATATCGTCAGCTGGTATACGAAAAATGGAAAGGTACTTGGCTGTGTGATGGATGTAGACACGGTGTTTGACATCCTTGCAGACGGAATCAGCAGCTATGAGGCCATCCCGTTTATGAAGGATGCGGAAGGAAATTTTCTCCTCCCGAAGGATATGACGGAGGAGTACCGTGAACTCATTCTGGAAGAAAAAACAGAGAAAAATCTCTGTGCGTATCAATTGGGAAGCATTGGCGTTGTATATCTTTATATTGTTCCCGGCAGCGGGATGCTGGAGCGCCTCCTGAATATACAGGTTTTCTTTGCAGTACTGGTGGCGGTGATCATGATGCTGTGTGTGGGTGTGCTTTATGGCTATTACAGAAGAGTGATGGAGCCGATGCGCGAGTTTGTCGATGGTCTGGACCGGCTGGATGAGGAGCAGATGCTCAATGAGGATGGGACCAATAATATCCTTGAACTGCAGCTTGCCAGCGGGCAGTTCCGTAAGCTGCTCCGAAAGATCCAATCTCTGAAAATCATTATCTATGAGCGGGAATTGAAAGAGCAGAAGGCGGAACTGGAATACGTGCAGGAGCAGCTCCGGCCGCATTTCCTGTTGAATTGCCTGAGTGTAATTCACGGAAAGGCGGATGAAAAGGGAGAGACAGAGATCGTTCGCATTACGGAGAAGCTGGCGGATTATATGAGATATGTGATGCGGGATTCCCATAACCAGCGGCGGATCAGCGAAGAACTGGATCATATTGAAGCCTATGTGGAGATGCAGAAGCTGCGCTACGGGGAGGATTCTTTTTCCTATGAGGTGATGTCAGATGCGGATGTGGGGGATTGTCTGATTCCTCCGCTGATTCTGCAGACGCTGGTAGAGAACGCGATTGTGCATGAGGTGACGTTAGATGCAAAGATTGAAATTTCTCTGTATATCACCGTAGAGAAGTATGAGGATATTCCTTATTTATACATCAGTGTATCCGATACGGGAAGCGGCTTTTCGGAGGAGATCCTGGAGGCACTGGAGAAGGACAGTCCGATTGTTTACAACGGACGTACCCATATCGGTCTTCAGAATGTACGCCGGAGGCTGGAATTGATGTATGGAGGCCGTGCGGGCATTACCTTTTCAAATATGGAGAAAAACTTTGGTGCGGTGGTGGAGGTACGCCTGCCGCTGGAACGTGTGGAAGATGAAGCAGAGACGATACAGGTAGGACTGAGGGGTGGACAAGATGATAAAAAATAACCTGTGGAAGATGGAGCCGGTCGGCCGAGAGGAAAATACAGTCAGAGGGGAGCACTATCGCTTCACGCTGCTGACGCCCTGTCTGATCCGGATGGAGTATCGGGAGGATGGTGCTTTTGAGGATCGGCCGACTCAGATAGTATGGAACCGGAGATTTGACGAGGTTCCCTTTCGTCTGGTAAGGGACGGAGAAGGGTTCGATCTGTTCACGGAGCAGATGCATATCACGTATGACGGACAGAGATTTTCGCCGAATGGCCTGACGGGAAAGGCGCTCGGCGGACTTCACCCTTATGGGAACAATTGGCGGTATGGGGAAAACGGGCATAATCTGGGCGGTACGGCAAGAACCCTGGATGAGGCGGACGGCGCGTGTTCGCTTTCGAATGGAATCCAGGCAATCACTGGATGTTCGGTTCTGGATGACAGTCAGTCGCTGCTTCTCACAGAAGAGGGCTGGGTCGAGCCGCGGCGGGGAGAAGGGATCGATCTGTACCTGTTTGCCTACGGAAGTGATTATAAGCAGGCGCTGAAAGCTTTTTACCGTCTGACTGGAAATACGCTGATGCTGCCCAGGTATGCGCTCGGTAACTGGTGGAGCCGTTATTATGCGTATACCGAAGAGAGCTACATGGAGCTGGTGAACCGTTTCCAGGCGGAGGAGATCCCTTTTACCGTGGCGGTTATAGACATGGACTGGCATCTGGTCGAAGAGGTTGACCCGAAATACGGGTCTGGCTGGACCGGCTATACCTGGAACCGGACACTTTTTCCGGATCCGGAGCGTTTCCTTTCCTGGCTCCATGCGCATGGAATGCGGACGACACTGAACCTGCACCCGGCGGACGGCATTCGCGCCTTCGAGGAGGCATATCCGCGCATGGCCGAGAGCCTGGGGAATGTGGACACGGAGCATGAGGCGCCAATTGACTTTGACATTACAAATCCGAAATTTCTGGAGGCGTATTTTGACTGCGTTCTCCACCCGGAGGAGGATCGTGGGGTAGATTTCTGGTGGATTGACTGGCAGCAGGGCAATACTACAAAAATTCCCGGACTGGATCCGCTGTGGATGCTGAACCACTATCACTATCTGGACAATGCCCGCGATGGAAAGCGGCCGATGACCTTTTCCAGGTACGCGGGGCCGGGTTCCCACCGCTATCCGATTGGCTTTTCCGGTGATACGGTCATGACATGGGCTTCGCTGGATTTTCAGCCGTATTTCACAAGCACAGCCTCAAATATTGGCTATGGCTGGTGGAGCCACGATATCGGCGGGCATATGCGGGGGTATAAAAACAATGATATGGCGGCGCGCTGGTTGCAGTATGGTGTATTTTCACCGATTAACCGTCTGCACAGCTCGAAGAGCGAATTTAACGGAAAAGAGCCGTGGCGTTATCCGGAAGAGATCGCGGGCGTGATGACCGATTTCCTTCGTCTTCGTCATGAACTGCTGCCCTACCTGTATACGATGAATTACCGCGCGTATCAGGAAAATCTGCCTCTGACCCTGCCGATGTATTACGATTATCCGACAGCGAGGGAAGCTTATCAGGTGAAGAATCAATATCTCTTCGGCACGGCGTTCCTGGTTGCTCCGATCACGACGCCGGAGATCGCCGGTATTGACCGGGGCAAAGTACATGTGTGGCTGCCGGAAGGGCGGTATATCGACTTCTTTACGGGAATGCTGTACTCTGGTGGGCGCGAGCTGGATATGTACCGCGACATCCATTCCATCCCGGTGCTGGCAAAAGCGGGTGCGATCGTTCCCACGACTCCGGAAATTATCGGCCAGGCGGCGACAGGGAACCCGCGAAGGCTCAGCATCTGTGTTTTTGGCGGGGCGGACGGTACATTTACGCTCTATGAGGATGACAATGAGACCTGTGCGTATCAGAGCGGAGACTGTGCGATGACCGCGATGGCATTTGACTGGGAGCAGGGAATCTTTACTATCGAGGGAGCAAAAGGAAATCTGACTTTGCTTCCTGAAGAAAGGATTTACGAAGTGTGTTTCTATGGGGTAAAAGACTCTGCTGTGGTGGCTGAGGCCGACGGTGAGCGCGTCGAGGTGCAAAAAGAATATGACCCGGTTCTGGGCTGCCTGCGGGTAGGTCTTCCGGAGCTCCCCCCTGGCCAGTCCGTCCGGGTCACGATATTGCAGGCAGCCCTGCGGGAGAACGATGTGACCGGACAGGTTTTCGACCTTCTGAATCGCGCAGAAATTGATTTTGTGGTCAAAGAAAAAGTCTATTCCCTGGTGAAAAAAACCGTTCCGACCTCTGTCAAAGTGGCAGAGCTTCATTCGCAGAGGCTTGATGCGGAGCTGGCAGGGGCAGTCACGGAGATCCTGACCGCGTATGTGAAGTGAAAAATTTCCGGGAAGTGGAAGAGCGTGGCAATCGCGCAGGACGATCGAGGAGCTTTAGGAGGGAAACAATATGCCAAAGTGGTTAAAAGACGCAGTATTTTACGAAATTTATCCGCAGTCCTTTTATGACACAAACGGGGACGGGATCGGTGATTTTAACGGAATCATCGAAAAACTGGATTACATAAAAAGTCTGGGATGCAATGCCCTGTGGATCAATCCGTGCTATGACTCGCCGTTTAAGGATGCGGGTTATGATGTGCGGGATTACAAAAAGGTCGCTCCGAGATATGGGACAAACAGCGATCTGTATCGTCTGTTCGGGGAAGCGCACAGGAGAGGGATGCATGTGCTGCTTGACCTCGTGCCGGGACATACCTCGGAGGAACATGCGTGGTTCCTCGAAAGCCAGAAAGCCGGGAAAAACGAATATTCTAACCGCTACGTCTGGACAAACGTGGCCTTTCAGCCTGCGAAGGGTTTTCCCTACATCGGCGGCGAGAGTGAACGTGACGGCGTATATCTGCTGAACTTCTTCAAGTGCCAGCCAGCGTTGAATTATGGTTTCCAAAGATGCGAGGAAGACTGGCAGCTGCCGCCGGATCATCCGGACTGCATTGCCACACGCGAAGCGATGAAAGATGTGATGCGTTTCTGGCTCGACCACGGCTGTGATGGATTCCGCGTGGATATGGCGGGCTCTCTTGTAAAGAATGATGATGAAAAGAAAACCGGTACTTCCGCGCTCTGGAAAAACGTGCGCGAGATGCTTGATGAGGAATACCCGGAGGCCGCAATGGTATCGGAGTGGAATGAGCCGATGGCGGCGATCAATCAGGGCGGTTTCCATATGGATTTTTTCCTGAACGGGAAAGACAACGGATACACCACACTGCTGCGCGACTACGAGAGTGGAGAGGATAACAGCTTCTTCCGAAAAGACGGAAAGGGCGATATCACCCGTTTTCTGGAGGAGTATGTCCCGCGCTATATGGCTACGAAGGAGAATGGTTACTACTGCCTGCTCACCTGCAACCATGATACCATGCGCCCGAAATACAATCTGGATGATACCGAATTAAAAATTGCCTATGCCTTCCTGTTCACCATGCCAGGTGTCCCTTACCTCTATTATGGGGATGAGATTGGCATGCGCTACCTGGACATCCCGACAAAAGAGGGCGGTTATGCCCGCACGGGCTCCCGTACACCGATGCAGTGGAATGACGGGAAAAACGCAGGATTCTCTACTTGTCCGGCAGACGCGCTTTACCTTCCGGTGGACACTGCGGCGGATGCTCCAAACGTAGCGGCGCAGGAAGCCGATGCGGATTCCCTGCTAAACACGGTGCGGACCCTGCTTTCTCTGCGTCATGAGCAGGAAGATCTCCAGGCGGACGCGGAATTCGAGGTACTATACGCCGAGAGCGGGAAGCTCCCGTTTGTGTATCGCAGGGGCGACCTGCTTCTCACCCTGAACCCATCCGCAGAGCGCGTAAGCGCACCGGTGGCCGTGACCGGCAAAGAGAAAAAATTACTTTTCTCAATCGGAAGCGGAGAGATAAACAGCGGGGAAATAACGCTGGAGCCACAGTCCTTTCTTGTATGGAAGTAATAGAAGAACGACAGATAGAGAAAAGAGCTACAGTGCTATCACATGTTCTGTAGTATTATTCTGAATGAGAGGTTCTGTTGCTGTTCACAACTCTTGCCGTAAGATATTCGGGTGAGGGTTGTGAACGCAGCGGAACCACTTTTTTATTGACTTACACGATAATATCACATATAAACTGCGGATATAAGTTCACTTTTGGGGGATATTGCAATAAAAATTCGGAAAAAAATCTTTCAGAAAAAACTGGAAATGTTCTTAGGTTGATGATATAATATACGAAATGTTGATTAAATCAACATTTTAGAATCTTGAAATGTTGATTAAACACGATAACAGAATGTATTATGTCAATCTGAGGTGCTTTATGCTGAAAAGAAAAGTGACAGATGATATTAAAAAATGGATCGGTTCAAAAGAAAAGAAATGTCTGATCGTCCAGGGTGCCAGACAAACTGGAAAAACATACATTATTGAACGATTTGCAGAAGAGAACTATGAGGAACTTGTTGAAATCAATTTTAAGCAGATGCCTTCTGCAATGGATATTTTTGCCGGTGATCTTACGGTAGACAATATGATTCTGTCTATGCGTTTTCGATTTCCCGAAAAGAAAATCATTCCCGGGAAAACGATGATTTTTCTCGATGAGATTCAGGAATGCCGGGAAGCCATTACATCACTCAAGTTTTGGGCAATTGATAACCGATTCGATGTGATTGCATCAGGATCACTTCTGGGAATAGACTATAAACGCGCATCGTCTTATCCGGTTGGATATGTTGATTATCTGAGGATGTACGGACTTGATTTTGAAGAATTTCTTTGGGGTATGGGGATATCGGAAGATATGATCGGGAGCCTTTGCGGTTATTTTCATTCAAAAAAGGTAATCCCGGAGGCAATTCATTCTCAAATGATGAGCTATTACAGACAGTATGTCGCAACGGGCGGTATGCCGGAAGTGGTACAAAGGTATGAAGATACAAAGGATTTCAGGGAAGTTGACCGGATCCAAAGGAGCCTCTTGCAGGGATATCAGTATGACATAGCACATTATGCGACGGCGGAAGAAAAAGTAAAAGCAGAGAAATGCTATCTTTCTCTTGCAAAGCAGCTGTTGGATAAAGAAAATCATAAATTTCAATATAAAGAAGTTGAGCATGGCGGCAGGGCGCAAAAATATTTTTCGAGTATTGAGTGGTTGCTTCGTGCAGATATGGTGCATTTATGCAAACTTGTGACAGATGTCAGGTTTGATTTAGATGATTATGCAAGAGATGATTTTTTCAGAGCTTATACAACCGATTTGTCATTGCTGATGGCGATGAAAGACTTCTCGTTAAAACAGCATATTGTAGAAAATACTATGGCCGGAAATACCAAAGGAGGTATATTTGAATGTGCAGCAGCAGATGCACTTTATAAAAAAGGGTATCCGTTATATTTTTATAAAAATGAGACTACAAAAAAGGAAATTGATGTAATCATCCAAAAAGACGGAAACATTCTTCCGATTGAGGTTAAGAGCGGAAATACACGGGCAAGTTTGCTGAAGTCATTTATGAAAAATCACAAAGATATTTGCTTTGGATATAAGTTTGCAGATGGCAATATAGGTGAGAGCGAGGATCGCATTCTTATGCTGCCTTTATATATGATTGGATTTATCTGAACATTTTGATTAGATGTTCACCGACATTATAGAGGTTAACTTTTGTGACATTGACCTCGGTAAATGCGATGATCTTCCATGATTTTCAGTTCGTCTGCTTTTGTCAAGTGCGGACGTATCCACTTTTTTATTGACTTACCCTGACGATATCATATATAATGTCGAAGGGCATTTTCGGATGGCAGGATGAGGTGAGACGGATGAATCTTGGACAGACAGAACCGATTTACGAGCAACAGGAACCGATGGATGAGCTGCGCGAGGAGTGCGGCGTATTCGGCATATATGATTTTTCGGGGGAGGATGTTGCTTCCACGATTTATTATGGATTGTTTGCACTGCAGCACCGCGGCCAGGAAAGCTGCGGCATCGCGGTCAGTGATACGAACGGCCCCAAGGGCAAGGTGCTTTCTCATAAGGGCATGGGCCTGGTGAATGAAGTATTTACCGGGGAACATCTCGCGCAGATGAAGGGCGATATCGGCGTAGGCCATGTCCGTTATTCGACAGCGGGCGGCAGTACCCGGGAAAATGCGCAGCCGCTGGTGCTGAACTATGTAAAAGGAACCCTGGCGCTGGCGCACAATGGCAATCTGGTCAACACGCCGGAGCTGCGCAGAGAGCTGGAGCTGGGCGGAGCGATTTTCCAGACGACGATTGATACCGAAGTGATTGCCTACCACATCGCGCGGGAGCGCGTACGGACAAGAAATGTAGAAGAAGCGGTAGCGAATGCGATGAAGAAGCTGAAAGGCGCGTATTCGCTTATTATCATGTCTCCGCGCAAGCTGATCGGCGCGCGGGATCCCTATGGGTTCCGGCCGCTCTGTATCGGAAAACGGGATCACGCCTACATTCTGGCGTCGGAGACCTGCGCCCTGGATACGATCGGAGCGGAGTATGTCCGCGATGTGGAGCCGGGCGAGATTGTGACGATCACACCCAAAAATACAGTTGTGTCATCGACGGAAAAGCATTATATACAGGGAGGAATTCCCTCCAGGGAAGAGGAGCTGGATGCAGAAGCGGCTATTGCGTCGAACCGTACGATGTGCTTCCCGCCGGAGCGGCAGTGTGAGACGGCGCGGTGTGTGTTTGAATATATTTACTTTGGCAGGGCAGACAGCTATCTGGATGGCGTCAGTGTTTACGATTCCCGCATCCGCGCGGGGCGTTATCTGGCGATGGATTCGCCGGTGGAGGCAGACCTGGTGGTTGGCGTACCGGAGTCCGGTAATGTTGCGGCCCTTGGTTATTCACTGGAATCCGGCATCCCCTACGGGATGGCGTTTATGAAAAACAGTTACGTAGGACGTACCTTTATTAAGCCCGGACAGAGCAGCCGCGAGTCGAGTGTGCGCGTGAAGCTGAATGTCCTGCGGGAAGCGGTCGAGGGCAAGCGTGTCATCATGATTGATGACTCGATTGTCCGCGGTACAACCAGCGACCGGATCGTGCGGATGCTGCGCGACGCCGGGGCAAAGGAGGTACATATGCGTGTCAGCTCCCCGCCGTTCCTTTATCCGTGTTATTTTGGAACAGACGTACCGGCACGGGAGCAGCTGATCGCTTACAACCGTGAGATCGAAGACATCCGCCGCATCATCGGCGCGGACAGCCTGGCTTATCTGAGCCTGGAACGGCTGCCGGAGCTGACCGGCGGGCTGCCGATCTGCAACGGGTGCTTTACCGGGAAATATCCGATGGATCCGCCGAGTGAGGATATTAGGGGAGACTACATACATTAACAGTCCAGAGCAGCAGCAAAATGAAAAAACAGGCCGTGCGGATTTATCCGCAAAGGACTGGATTTTCATTTTGGGATGGGCGGGACGCCCATTAGCCACAGGCAGGAGCTGCGTAAGCAGCGTATAATTTGCGAAGCAAATGGGCCTGTGGCCTGCTGCACTGGACGGAGCGAAAAATCTATAACAATAGTCCAGAGCAGCAGCTGCGCTGGACGAGGTGAAAACCTACATGAACAAGGAGATTTTACAATGAGTACAGATATTTATCAGAGCCCGCTCTCGGAGCGGTATGCGAGCCGGGAAATGCAGTACATTTTCTCGCCGGATAAGAAGTTCCACACCTGGAGGCGGCTGTGGATCGCCCTGGCGGAGACGGAGCAGGCGCTTGGTCTTGCTATTACGGATGAGCAGATTGCCCAGATGAAGGAGCATCAGGACGATATCAATTATGAGGTAGCGAAGGAGCGGGAGAAGGTTGTCCGCCATGACGTCATGTCTCATGTGTATGCTTATGGGGTGCAGTGCCCGAAGGCGAAGCCGATTATTCATCTTGGCGCGACGTCCTGTTATGTGGGAGACAATACGGACATTATTGTCATGACAGAAGCCCTGCAGCTTGTGAAGAAAAAACTGGTCAATGTCATTGCACAGCTGAAGGATTTTGCGTTAAAATATAAGGATCTTCCGACGCTTGCGTTTACGCATTTTCAGCCGGCGCAGCCGACGACCGTAGGCAAGCGGGCGACGCTCTGGACGCAGGAATTCCTGATGGACCTGGAGGATCTGGACTATGTTCTTTCTACGATGAAGCTGCTTGGCTCCAAGGGGACAACCGGTACCCAGGCGAGCTTTCTGGAGCTGTTTGACGGCGATCAGGAGAAGATCGACCAGATCGATCCCATGATTGCCGAGAAGATGGGCTTTTCCGCGTGTGTGGCGGTCTCCGGACAGACCTATTCGCGCAAGACGGATACAAGAGTGCTGAATGTGCTTGCCGGGATCGCGGCGAGCGCGCATAAGATGTCAAATGACATCCGTCTGCTGCAGCATCTGAAAGAGGTCGAGGAGCCATTTGAAAAGACACAGATTGGTTCTTCCGCGATGGCATACAAGCGTAACCCGATGCGCAGCGAGCGCATTGCTTCGCTGTCGCGCTATGTCCTCTGCGACGCGCTGAATCCGGCGGTGACCTCGTCCTGCCAGTGGTTTGAGCGTACCCTGGACGATTCCGCGAACAAACGGCTGTCGATCCCGGAAGGGTTCCTGGCGGTAGACGGGATTCTGGATCTCTGCCTGAATGTCACCGATGGCCTGAAGGTTTATCCGAAGGTGATCGAGAAGCATCTGATGGCGGAGCTGCCGTTTATGGCGACAGAGAATATTATGATGGATGCAGTCAAGGCGGGCGGCGACCGGCAGGAGCTTCATGAGCGAATCCGGGAGCTGTCAATGGAAGCGGGCAGAACGGTCAAAGAAGAGGGTAAGGACAATAATCTTCTGGAGCTGATCGCGGCTGACCCGGCGTTTAACCTGTCACTGGAGGATTTGCAGAAATCGATGGAACCGTCCCGCTATATCGGGCGCTCCAAAGAGCAGGTAGAGCGGTTTGCCAGGGATGTTGTGCAGCCGGTTCTTGAAGAGAATAAGGAGCTGCTCGGCGTAAAGGCAGAGATTAACGTGTAATAACCTGCTTATTCTGCTCAGAGATGGAAGAGAAATGCCGTTCAAACCGAACCCTGCTATAGTGAACGACAAAATTCTTTTGCCATTCACTATAAATGATGCACACAGACGCGCGAGGAATGGCTGCTTGCGCAGCCCCGCGTCTGGCGCAAAGTAAAACGACTTACGTCGTTTACTATAATTACAGAATGGTTTGGGAGAACGTTGATTCGCAATTATTTTAAATAGTTGTGTGAATCCTACATAAAAAACACAGATGAAATCATTGATAAAAACTGTGAAACGTATGGTTTTGAACATGGTTTCACGGAAAGGCGGTAAATTTATATGGTACAGGCAATCGTAGGAGCAAACTGGGGAGACGAGGGAAAGGGAAAAATTACGGATATGCTGGCGGAAAAGGCCGATATTGTTGTGCGCTTTCAGGGCGGTGCAAACGCCGGACACACGATCATCAACAATTACGGCAAATTTGCGCTGCATACGCTGCCATCCGGCGTGTTCTATGATCATACGACGAGCGTCATCGGCAACGGAGTTGCGCTGAATATCCCGCTTCTGATCAAAGAAATTCAGAATCTGGTGGACCGCGGTGTCCCGATGCCGCATATTCTGGTATCAGACCGCGCGCAGATTGTGATGTCCTATCATATCCTGCTTGACGCGTATGAGGAGGAACGTCTCGCGGGCAAATCGTTTGGTTCGACCAAATCCGGCATTGCGCCGTTTTATTCGGATAAATTTGCCAAAGTCGGCTTCCAGGTGAGCGAGCTTTTCGATGAAGATACGCTCAAGGAAAAGGCACAGCGCATCTGTGAACTGAAGAATCCGCTGCTGGAGCATCTGTACCACAAGCCGCTTCTGACGGTGGATGGGATTCTTGCGGAGCTGCGCGGCTACCGTGACCAGATTTCTCCGTTTGTCGGCGATACGGGCGCGTTTTTTGCAAAAGCCCTGAAGGAAGGGAAAACGATTTTACTGGAAGGCCAGCTTGGTACATTAAAGGATCCGGATCACGGTATCTATCCGATGGTGACGTCTTCCTCTACTCTGGCTGGATATGGAGCAGTCGGTGCGGGTGTGCCGCCCTATGAGATCAAACGAATTGTGGCGGTCAGCAAGGCCTATTCCAGCGCGGTGGGCGCGGGCGCGTTTGTCAGCGAAATCTTTGGCGAAGAGGCCGATTTGATGCGCAACCACGGCGGCGACGGCGGAGAATATGGCGCGACGACCGGACGTCCGAGGAGAATGGGCTGGTTTGACTGTGTTGCATCCAAATATGGCTGTCAGATGCAGGGCGCGACGGAGGTAGCGTTCACGGTTCTCGACGCACTTGGCTATCTGGATGAGATTCCGGTCTGTGTCGGCTATGAGATTGACGGCGAGGTGACGACGGACTTCCCGACGACGGTGAAGCTGGAAAAAGCGAAGCCGGTTCTGGAGACCCTTCCGGGCTGGAAGTGCGACATCCGCGGCATCCGCAAATTCGAGGATCTGCCGGAGAACTGCCGCAAATATGTGGAATTTATTGAGAAGCAGATCGGCTTCCCGATTACGATGGTTTCCAATGGACCGGCGCGAGAGGATATTATCTACCGATAAAAATATAAGGGCGACGAACTCTTTCTGGCAGAGGGAGTCTGGTAATAGAAGATGGAAGGTGGAGAATCGAACATGAATATTCTGGTTCTTGCGGGCGGCTACAGTCCGGAACGCAATGTTTCGCTGAGCTCAGGTGCGATGATCGCGGGCGCTCTGCGAAAGAAAGGGCATCAGGTGGCGATTATCGACTCCTATGTCGGAGTCGCGGACGCGGATGCTGACATTGACCAGTTATACAGGGGAGAAATCTGTGAGGACTGGAAACGGATCTCGACGGAAGTACCGGATCTGAAAGCCCTCAAGGCCGCACATCCGGAATGTAAAAATCGTCTGCTTGGGCCGAATGTTCTGCGGCTCTGCCGCGAGGTGGACGTGGTTTTTCTGGCTCTGCACGGCGGCAGTGGCGAGGATGGGCGAATCCCGGCTGCGCTTGATCTGATGGGCGTACATTATACCGGCTCGGATTATCTGGGCAGCGGTATTGCTATGGATAAGCATCTGACCAAGGTGCTGGCCAAAGCGGCGGGCGTGGCGGTTCCAGACTGGGAAGTCCGTGAGATTACGGATGAGGAAGCCATCGAGACGGCTATGTGTGAGGTTCCGCTTCCGATTGTCGTAAAGGTGCCAAACGGCGGCTCTTCGATCGGTGTCTATATTGTAAAACACCCTGCCGAGCTGCGGGCAGTTCTTGAGAGCAACCGCGGCGCGCGGCTGATCTTTGAGCAGTATATTGAAGGGCGCGAGATTCAGATGGGATTTCTGAATGACCGGGCGCTTCCTTCGATTGAGATCATTGTAGAAAAAGAGTTCTACAACTATGAGAATAAATACCAGAAAGGCCTCGCTTACGAGCGCACTCCTGCGGATATCCTGCCATCAGAGGAAAAAGAGATGGGAGAAATGCTGCTGAAGGTGGCGCATGCGCTGAATCTTCGCGTCTATTCGCGGGCGGATTTTATTATCGATAAAGCAGGGAAAATCTGGTTTATTGAAATCAATACACTCCCGGGAATGACGCAGACCAGCCTTTTGCCGCAGGAAGCAGAGGCGGCGGGGATTTCATTTGAAGATCTGTGTGAACGGATCGCGAATGAGGCATTAAAGACAAAGGTCGGGACGGAAGATTAAGAAAAGAGAGCATATCCCGGGATTTCGGGATGGGGAGAGTGAAAGAAAATGGTTTACATATTGCTGTCGATTTCGGTTGCGATTCTGGCCGGACTTTTGATGACCCGTGTGCTGAAGCCGTTGAAGCTGCCGTCGGTGACGGCGTATCTGGTGGCAGGTGTGCTGATCGGACCATACTGTCTGGGCAGGGTTTCTATTACGGGTCTCGGCTTTACGACGATGGAGAGCGTAGAAGACCTGAGTCTGGTTTCGGATGTGGCGCTTGGATTTATTGCCTTTGCGATCGGCAATGAGTTCCGGCTGTCCCAGCTGAAAAAGACCGGAAAGCAGGCGACGGTGATCGGTATCGTGCAGGCGCTGACGGCAACGTTATTCGTGGATGTGGCGCTGCTGGCAGTCAGTGCGGCGACGAATGGCAAGCTGACTCCGGCGCAGGCGATCACACTTGGCGCCATCGCTACGGCTACCGCTCCGGCGGCTACTCTGATGGTCGTGCGGCAGTATAAGGCAAAGGGACCGCTGGTAGACCTGCTGCTGCCGATTGTGGCATTGGATGACGCGGTTGGCCTTGTAGTTTTTGCTGTGAGTTTTGGCATTGCGCGGGCAATGGTGAGCGGCACGTTCGATTTTGTCTCTATTTTTGTCAATCCGATTCTGGAGATTATCTGCTCTCTGGCGCTCGGAGCGGTGATGGGCTGGCTGCTGACGCAGCTGGAGAAGCTGTTCAATTCAAACACGAACCGCCTGAATATGTCCATCGCGTTTGTATTTTTGACCACGGCGCTCTCCATGCTGGAGTTTGAAGCCGGACCGGTCACGATCGGCTTTTCCTCCCTGCTGGTGTGCATGATGCTGGGAACGGTGTTTTGCAATCTCTGTCCGCTGTCGGATGAAATCATGTCGAAGACAGACAGCTGGACAAACCCGTTGTTTGCCGCATTTTTTGTGATTTCGGGCGCGGAGCTGGAGCTTTCCGTTTTTCAGGATGGCCTGATTGTGCTGATCGGTGTGATTTACATTATTACGCGTTCCGCAGGAAAATATCTTGGTGCATATCTTTCCGCAAAAGGGACGAATTGCAGTGATACCATCTGCAAATACCTTGGCATTACACTGCTGCCGCAGGCCGGTGTGGCGCTTGGTATGTGTGTGACGGCACAGCAGCTTGGCGAGCAGGGAACCCTGATCCGCAATATTACCTTGTTTGCCATATTGATTTATGAGCTGGTCGGTCCGCTGCTGACGAAGATGTCGCTGAAAGCGGCAGGCGAGATTCAGCCGATGAGCGAGGAGGTAAAGAATCGTCGTCAGACGAATCTGGAAAACGCGAAAAATGCGCCGCGGGAGCGGCATGAAAAGTAAAAGAAGCCGCACTCCGATGCAGGGTGTATTATAAAATGAAAAACGGTGCAGTGGCGGAATATATATGAGGAGGAACCAAAATGGATATTATTTGTATGGGAGAAATGCTGATTGATTTTACACCGGGCAAAGAGGAACGCAGCTATGTCTGCAATCCGGGCGGCGCGCCGGCGAATGCCTGCATTGCGATTGCGAGAAATGGATTGAAGACCGGCTTTCTGGGGCGTCTGGGCAATGACGATTTTGGAAAGCTTCTGAAGGCTACACTGGAGGAAAACCAGGTGGAAGTGCTGCTGCCGGAGCTGACGGATCAGGCGGTGACAACACTGGCATTTGTGACACTCTATGAGGGCGGCGAGCGCTCCTTTACCTTTGTTCGCAAGCCAGGAGCGGATATTTTGCTGGAAGCGTCGGATATCGACGAAGAAGTGATTAGAAGCACAAAGATTCTGCACTGCGGTTCCTTTGGAATGTCAGAGAATCCCAGCCGGGACGCTCATTTTCACGCGATGGACCTGGCGAAGAAGAATGGGAAGCTGGTCAGCTACGACATCAACTACCGTCCGATGATCTGGAGCTTTGAGGACGCGAAGGCCGTAGTGGATCGCGTGCTTCCGTATGTGGATTTGCTGAAGGTATCCGATGAGGAGCTGGATTTTGTCGGCGGAGAGGAAAATATCCCGACTCTGATGAAGGAGCAGGGGATATCCGTAGTGATTGAGACACTCGGTTCCAAAGGAGCGAGATATTTCTTTGATGGAAAGACCGGTACAGTCGCCGGACATAAGGTGAAAGCCATTGATGCGACGGGGGCAGGCGATGCTTCCTGGGGCGGTTTTCTTTCCAGACTGCTGCTCGGCGGTGTGACGACTGCTGCGGACCTGACAGAGGAGCTGGTGCGCGAAGCACTTGTCTATGCGAATACTTCGGGCGGTCTGTGTGTGCAGAAAATGGGTGGTATCCCGGCTCTCCCGACGAGAGATGAGGTGGAGGCGTTTGTGGCAGAGACGGGTTTGCATGCAACTGGAATGTGAACAGCTGCATGACAATTCAAAAAAGTTACAGGTCACACCTGACCAGTAACCATAAAAACGCTTTTGACAGGAAATGGACGGGCTTTTCTGAAACATGATAGTATTTTTGTAATACAGGAGTGACAAGACTTATGGATTCATATAGAGAGAAAATCGAGGCCTACATGGACGGCAAAAAAGAAGAAATGCTGGAAGACTTGAAAACGCTGGTCCGGATTGACAGCCAGAAGGGCGCGGCGGAAGAAGGCAAGCCGTTTGGGGCTGGCCCGGCTGCGGCCATTGCTGCCGCGCAGGAGCTGATGCAAAGGTATGGTCTGACTGTGAGAAATTATGAGAATTATGTCGTGACCGGTGATCTGGCTGCGTCCTCTGCGGATACGTCTTCAGAGGAAGGGGGATCGGCGGAGAAGGGCCTGGATATTCTGGCGCATCTGGACGTTGTGCCGGTGACAGAGGACTGGACGGTCACACAGCCGTTTGATCCCAGGGTGGTGGACGGCAGAATTTACGGCCGCGGTACGGCAGATGATAAGGGGCCGGCGGTTGCGGCTCTGTATGCGCTGCGTGCGATCCGGGAGCTTGGAATTCCGATGAAAAAAGGCGTACGTCTGGTATTGGGTTCGGATGAAGAGTGCGGCTCAAGCGATCTGGCGTATTACTTTGGGATAGAAAAAGAGGCGCCGTATACCTTCACACCGGATGCGGAGTTTCCTGTGATTAATATCGAAAAGGGGCGTCTGGCAGCCAGCTTTCATGCAGAATTTGGCGGTGAAGCTCCGGAAGCGGAGAATTCCGCTCAGACGGTATATTCCCGCATCCTTCGTCTGAAGAGCGGGGACAAGGCCAATGTCGTTCCAGGACGCGCAACGCTGGAGATAGCCGGTTTGCGTGCAGAGACTGTGCGCCCTGCCGCAGATGAGACGACGAGGGAGACGGGAGTTTCCTTTGAAATCAGTGAATGCAAGGCTGCTGTATCAGAATCCGTTCCTGGAGCCGTGCAGGATGCCGGAATGCGGCTGAGGATTGACGCCCGCGGCTGCTCTGCACATGCATCCACGCCGCAGGAAGGGAAGAATGCGCTGACGGCGACGCTTCGCCTGGTGTCAAAGCTGTCCGGCTCCCTGACCTGTGGGGAAGACGATGGCCTTCGGGCGCTTCTGGCGCTGGAAAGGCTGTTTCCTTACGAGGACACCTGTGGAAAATCCGCGGGGGTTTATCGGGAGGATGCACAGTCCGGCGCGGTGACATTGTGCTTCAGTATTCTGGATTATACACCGGAGCGATTAAGCGGGACGTTTGACGCCCGGCTGCCGGTGGGCTGCACGGAGGAGAATACCAGGCGCCCGCTGATGGAAGCACTGGCCGAGGCCGGATTGGAAATGGAGGATACTCCGATGTCGAAACCGCATTGTGTGCCGGGGGATTCCGCGTTTGTAAAAATTCTTCTTGAAAGCTACAAGCGCTATTCCGGTATCAAAGGGGAACCGCTTTCGACCGGAGGAGGCACATACGTGCATGGGCTGGAACGCGGTGTGGCATTTGGCTGCGGGACACCAGGTGTTGACAATCACATGCATGGAGATGATGAGTTTATGGAGATTGATACGCTTGTGATGAGCGCGAAAATCTTTGCTGATGCAGCCGTACGGATCTGCAATGAATGACAGGAGAATGCGCTTACTGGTCACACATGTAGTGGTTAAGATAACGTAAATTAGTCAGGGTGTGACCTGTAACGAATGCGTGGGGACGGGGGCATATGCCCCCGCCTTTGGCTATTTTTACTAAAAATAAATGTTACAGAATCATTAAGTTTCTGATAACATTGCCGGATTTCGGGGTGTGTGGCTTGCAGAAGTTGGAAGGTCGTGGTATGATATACACCGGTATGGTTTGAATCTCTCTTAGTGCGAAACAGCAGTGTCATTTATAATGCACGTGAGAAGGGGATCTTCCATTTCCGATTGGAGGAAAAAAATGTTAGACAGAAGAAAGAGAGCAGCTCTGATCTGCCTGGTATTTGTACTGGCGATCGCTGTATTTACATCAGGCTGCCAGCTTCTTGAAAAAGACAGTGAAACGGAGACGGAATCAGAGACAGAAACAGAGACCGAGTCAGAGACCGAAACAGAGTCGGAGACGGAATTTGAGACGGATGTAGTCTATATCTCTGAGGATGTATCGATTCGTATTATATTGCCGGACAGTACCTGGGAGGTTACGCAGGACATTGACGAGATGCGGGTGTTTGCTTCCGGATCAGACGCGATGATCAATATTGTACATGCTTCGGATGAGGATTCAATGAAGAATATTTCCGTTATGGAATCAGAAGATGCGCTTAAGGAGACGCTTTCGGGTCAGTATCCGGAGGAAGACGCGTTTGAGATTCTTTCCTTTGAAGAGAGGAGCTCCTCTACCGTAGTCACTTACGAATATGTGGTGCAGTACAATTTATCGACCAGTATGTGGGCGTATTCAGTTACTTACGCGCTTTTGTCCACGGAGGGAGATTCCGCATATGTAATTAGCGGTACAGTGACAGAGAATGATGTGCTGCTGCTTGCCGATGTGCAGGAAGCGGTGGAAAGCTTTACCGTCCTGGACCGCACCAGTATTTTCAGTGTGCTGCCGGGGACAGTGGAGAATAATAACACCGAAGAGTCGGAAACAGAAACGGATGACAGCGAAGACGATGAGAATGAAGCCTGGAGCGAAGAACTGGCTACGCTGACTGCTTATTCCTCGAGTGTGACGCTCTACGCTTCAGCAAATGTAAATATCCGTCAGTATCCGAGCACGTCCGCAGAGCGGATCGGCTCCCTGACGGCGGGCAGCCAGGTGACCGTGACCGGTGAGACCTCGCAATGGTTCCGTGTCAGCACGGGCAGCTCTGCGGGGTATATCAGCAAGGCATACCTGGTGAGCACAGCGCCGGAGACGACGGCAACGGACGACAGCGAGACAGAGAGTACGGAATCCGCTGTGACTTCAGCGGAATTGGGAAGTGAGATCACATATGGCTCCTCCTATACGTTCTACACGACCACTGCCGTGAATCTGCGTTCACAGCCGAGTACGAGCAGCAGTGTGACCGGTACCGTGGCGGCCGGTGCAGCGGTGACCGTGACCGGCGAGACGGATAATTGGTATATTGTGACAGTAGACGGGGTGACCGGCTATATATCCAAAGCCTACGTTTCTTCTACACAGACCACTGCAACGGAAAGTACAGAGAGCACAGAGGCTGCCAGCTCCTCATCGACCTCCTCTTCCACTTCAACGACAGGAGTCGTAAGCGGAACAATTACGGCCGTGACGTCGGATACGCTTCTGATTGCGGGGGATGACGGTGTTACATACTCGATTAATTATGCGAATGCTTCGCTGAATTCAAGCGGACTTACCGAGGGACTGTATATTACAGCCACGATTGACTATTCGCAGTCGACGGCGAGCGGTTCCCTGTATGCAACAGCGGTGACCGGGCACTGACCTGGAAGGGCGGATCAGGCTGTGATTCCATTTGCGTATCGTTGCTGCAAAATTGCCGAAGAAAGTTTCAAAATCTGACTTATTTTCTACCGGAAAGAAATCTTGACTTTTGAAATAATTCTACTTATAATACGAAATGAACCGAGTGGCATATGGTTCCGATTCACAGTGTGAGGCGGGAACTTTTAAGAAAGAGCGTAAAACCGGGTTTTTGGGTTTGCGCTCTTTTTTTATGCGCAGAGGCGCATATGGAAGTTTTCCAGCTGGCGCTGGATGCGCCACGCGCGGGCGAGCAGAATTCGGCAAGCCGCCTCCTGCTCGATCACTTAAAAATGAACAATATAAGAAAAGGAAGGGTTTATATGTCTGAAAAGAAAACGGGCGAGTTGGATCTGACGAGCGCCCCGATTGGGAAAACGATGCTGAATTACGCGATTCCGTGTATTATTTCATTGCTGGTGGCGGCACTTTACAACATTGTCGACCAGATTTATATCGGCTGGGGCGTCGGCGCCGAGGGAAATGGCGCAACCTCCATTGTCTTTCCGCTGACGGTATTGGCGCTGGCGATTGCGACGATGATCGGCGATGGCGCGTGCTCTTATGTAAGTATCAGCCTGGGCAGCGGAGATAAGGACCGGGCGCATCGCACGGTTGGCAACGCGATTGTGCTGACGGTTATTTCCAGCATTGTCCTGATGCTTATTTATCTGATTTTTATGACACCGATTCTTCGCATGTTTGGCGCTACGGATGCGGTTTCTGAGCTGACAAGGAATTACGCGAAGCGCTACTTTACCTGGATTGCGATCGGTATACCGTTCTACATGTTCGGTCAGGCGATGAACCCGATTATCCGTTCAGATGGCAGTCCCAGGGTCGCTATGGCAGCGACGCTGGCAGGTGCGATTGCCAATATTATCCTTGACCCGGTGGCGATTTTTCTCCTGAAATGGGATGTCATGGGCGCGGCAGTCGCTACGGTAGCCGGACAGGTGATCACAGCGGTGGTTTCGATTGTTTACCTGTGTAAGATGAAAGAGATTACGCTCTCGAAGATCAGCTTTAAGCTAAAAGCTTCTCTTATGAAGAATTTTATCCCGCTTGGGTTTACGAGCTTTCTGAGCCAGTTTTCTCTGGTGCTGTCCATGGCGGCCATGAACAACATGGTTTCAAAATATGGCGCGCTCTCCCGCTTTGGAGAAGGCGGCACCGGCGATACGCCGATGGCAGTCGTCGGTATCGTCATGAAGTTCTTCCAGATTATGATTTCGGTTGTGGTCGGAATGTCCGCGGGCTGCATTCCGGTCAGTGGATTTAACTATGGAGCACACCGGTTTGACCGTGTTCGCGAGCTGATGAGACGGCTGCTGACCTATGAGTTCCTGGTCGGCGTTGTATTTCTGCTGATTTTTGAACTCTTCCCGGTGCAGCTGATCAAGATGTTTGGAAACAGTTATTCGCAGACGTACTATGATTTCGCGAAAGTAGCGTTCCGGATTTATCTCTGTGCGGTACCTTTAGACTGCGTCTGCAAGGCATCCTTTATCTTCCTGCAGTCCGTTGGCAAGCCAGTGCAGTCTACGTGTCTTTCCCTGCTCCGTGAGGTCGTCCTGGCAGTTCCGCTTGTAATTATCCTGCCGTGGGTATTTACGCAGCTGTTTGGCTCTGAGAACGGAATTTACGGCATCCTGATTTCCATGCCGATGGCAGTTGTGATTACCTTTATCGTAGCGGTGATCATTGATCTGCGGATGTATCGTAAGCTGAAGGCGATGGAAGGGGAGGAAAATTCGATTCTGTAACGGCTTTTCCGGTGTATGAGCTGAAACGGAAATCATCGTGAAAACTGCATAAAAATTGCGCGGAAAACGTCCGCAAAATTGCTGAAATTGCATTCTTGTCTGAAAAAATACTTACGTAAACCAATTTTTTCTGGTAGAATATGACCAGCGATTGTATGGTTTCGAAGTTTAAAGGAGTGAACAGAATGTATTCAGTTGGAGATTATGTGGTAAAGGCGAATAATGGTGTCTGCCGGGTAGAAGACATTGTGCATCTTGATATGTCGAATGCTAAGAAGGACAGATTGTATTATTTGCTGGTTCCGCAGGCAGATCAGGGCGCGAAGCTGTATGTTCCGGTAGACACCAACAGTACATCCATCCGCGGCGTGCTGAGTGAAGAGAAAGCATGGCAGGTGATTGAGAAGATTCCGGATATCGATGAGGCCTGGATTGCAAATGATAAGCTGCGCGAGCAGGAATACAAAGAAGCGCTCAAAAGCTGTGACCCGGAGCTGCTGGTTGGCATTATTAAGAATATTTATCTGAGGAAAAAGAAGCGTCTCTCGGAAGGGAAAAAGAGTACCTCTGTGGATGACCGGTATTTCAAGATGGCCGAAGAGGCTCTCTACTCAGAGCTGGCGTTCGCGATCGGGCGAGCTCCGGAAGAAATCAATGTAATTATACAGGACAGAATCAATAATAAGTGAAATGATGCTAACTGTGAAGGCACGGAACAGTTGTAAATCATGCTGTGAAGGGGAATTCCCATGAGGGAACTTCCCTTTTCTGACAAAAAGACAAATTTGTCTGTGGAAAAGGCAGGCAGGGCGTGCTATACTAAACCGAATCCTGAAGGGAACAAACGCAAAGCAGAAAGGAGCGTTCGTTATGGAACTTTTTAAGAAAATTCGGGTAAATATGACGGTAAATGCATTTTTAACAATGCTGGTCGGGGTTTTGTTTGTGCTGAACCCGGGAGGAACGGGCAGCACGATCGCATTGATCGCCGGGATCGCAATCCTGCTTTCCGGAATTGTCGATATCATTCGCTATATCAGTGACCGGGAATACGGTTTTCTGATGAGCGGCAGCCTGTTCGGCGGCGTGATTAAGTGCGTACTTGGCCTGTTTGCCGTGACGCATACCGGGACAATCATTACTTTGCTTACCTACATTCTGAGTGTATTTGTTATCATCGGCGGCGTGAACTGTCTGGAAAGCTCCTTGCAGTTAAAGAAGGCAAGGGTTTCCGCATGGGGTGTAAATATGGTGCTTTCCGCGGTGATTCTTGCGGCGGGGATTTTTATGCTGTTTTTCCCGTTTGACGCGGCGTCGACAGCGATTATGATTGTAGGTGTGATTCTGATCGCGGATGGCCTGAACGAACTGCTTACCTCCTGGAGACTGAAGAAGATCGGAAAAGAGTTTGGCAGGACGGTCAAAGACCTAAAAGATGAGATAGACGGAAATATCATTGATATGTAGGCAGATGGAGCTCGTTACAGGTCACACCTGTAGAGATAATAACAAGGTGAAATTGGTCAGGGTATGACCTGTAACGATGATCGGAAAGAGTGGTCCCATCAGGGTGTATGGTGGTGAGCCAGAGAAGGGAGCTTACGCGGTGGACAGGCGATGCTTTATCGTAGGTGCGGGGGAATTCGACGGCTTTTTGACGGAAAGCCAGCCAGGGAAATACCGCATGGAACAGTGTTCAGGACGATTTTGTGAGGATGTCCGGAAGGCTGCGGACACGGACGCGGCTTTGGCGGTATCAGGTGAGGGCGATCTGCTCATTGCGGCGGACGGCGGTTACCGTTATCTGAAAAGTATGGGCATGGAACCGGATGTATTGCTGGGCGATTTTGATTCTCTGGAGGTGGTGCCGGAGCATCGTCATCTGATCCGGCATTCACCGATCAAGGACGATACGGATATGGCTCTGGCGGTTGCTTATGCCGAGGCGGAAGGGTATCAGACATTTTTCCTCTATGGTGGACTTGGAGGAAGACTGGATCACACGCTGGCCAATCTGCAGCTTCTGACGCAGATGGCACGGAAAGGGCAGGAAGCCTGGCTGATTGGGCAGGGATTGATTCTGACTGCGGTTACAAATGGCAGGCTGCTTTTTCCGAAACAGGCGGGCGGGATGATCTCGGTTTTCTGTCAGGGCGAGCAGGCGCGGGGCGTGTATGAATCTGGGCTGAAATATGAGCTGGAGAACGCGGTGCTGACCTGTGACCGGGCGCTCGGCGTGAGCAATGAGTTTATCGGGGCTCCTGGCAGCATTGCGGTGAAGGATGGTACGCTTCTGGTGATGTGGGATGCGGCGAACGGATTGCCACAGCGGGAGATGTTTTCCGTCCGATGAAATGGAGATGGGTGTTATGAAGAAAGTACGTTTTGTATATGGTGTCTGGCTGGCGGCTTTCGTCGTATTGCTGGCGGCGTGTTCGTTGGGATCCGTGCGGATTTCGAATCTGGGGAGCGTCCGGACCACGTGCTTCATGCTCTTTGGAATGACGGATCTGTTAAGCCTCCTGATGCTTTTGACGGGGTATGCTTCTTTTGAGAATGCGATTGATGCCCATGAAAAGTCCTTCAGGGCGCCGCTTCGGCAGCTGCTGTGTTTTTTCATGGCTACAGCCCTGTATGCTGTTTACTGCTTTTGCCTGGACGGATTGCCGCATACAGGAAGTACAACGGATTCGCTTGTGGCAGGCGGTCTGCTCTGTGCGGCGGCCGTTTTTTCCACCGGAAAACGGCTTTCTTAAGCAAAATTCTGCGGAAATTGCAATTTGGCGCAATTTCTGCTTGCTAAATCCCCCAAAAACGTTATAATGAATAAAAATGCATCAAAATCTATCATTATTCATGGCGCCGGTTTGGGGCCGGAAAAGGAGGAGCATTATGAAAAAAAGAATTGCAGCGATGGTATTGTCCGCATGTATGGTAATGTCTATGGCGGTGCCGGCTTTTGCAGAGGAAGAGACGGAGTCTTCGGTTGACCTTTCCGCAGTGGAGACAGTCACAGAAGGGGTTCTGACAGTCGCGACCAGCCCGGATTTTGCGCCGTATGAGTTCTACGCGATTGATGAAGACGGAAACGCGACGCTGGCTGGATTTGATATCGCACTGGCCGGATATATAGCGGATTATCTTGGATTGGAGCTTGAGATTGTGACGGTCGATTTTGACGGTGTGCTCAGCGAGCTGCAGACAAAGTCTGTTGACCTTGGTATAGCGGGACTCTCACCGGATCCGGATCGCGAATCAATTATGGATTTCTCGGATTATTATTATTACGGTGGCCAGTCGTTCGTAACAGTGAAAGGAAAAGAAGATCTGTTTACCTCTCTGGAGGATACCAATAATCCTTCTTATTCGATCGGTGTACAGACCGGATCCATTCAGGTTGACTTAGCGAATGAGTATTCTCCGGATGCAGATATTGTATCTCTTCCGAAAGTGACAGATATTATTACAGATTTGCTGACTGGAAATCTGGACGGTGCTTATATTGAGACAGATGTAGCGAAGAGTTATGCGACGAATTACGAAGATCTTGTTCTTGTACTGGATGTACCGTATGACGTAGAGGGCGGAGCAATCGGTGTCAGCAAGGGAAATGAAACCCTTCTTGCGGCAGTTAATGAAGCGATTGCGGCTGCGCTGGAAGATGGTTCTATGGACAGATTTGTCGCGGAGGCGAATGAGCTGGCTACCGGTGAAAAGTACGAAGGCCTGCTAGAAGAAGAGACCGAGACGGAGGCACTTACGGAGTAAGGAAGTGCATGCGAATCTGGCTGCAAAATCAGAAGAAATCCGTTCATTGTTTTTATGTAAAAAGACCTGGATTTATAATTGTATAAACTGCAAAGACGCAAGGAGCTCCCGCACGACAGACACAATGCGAAATGCGGCGGCTCCTTGTTCCGTACATCGGTGCGAACGTTCGTTGTGCCGCACCAGAATCTATTTTATGAATAAATACCTGCGCTGTGTGCTTTCCGGGAGAACCGGGACGCCAGGCTGCGCAGGAAGAGGGAGTTTTCATGAGCCTTTTTCAATTAAGTAATTTTGCCAAAATCGTGCCTTACTGGCAGCTGTTTGCGCAGGGCGTGGTGGTGACGGTTCTGATGTCACTGTTTACCGTTGTGATTGGTTTTGTCCTTGCGCTGATTCTTGCGCTGATGCGTCTCTCGAACTTTCGGCCGTTGCGCTTTCTGGGAATCGGGAGCGACGGACATGAAAAGCAGGGTGGCGTACTTTTGAAAATCAGCCGCTTCAACCCGCTGAATTTTCTGGCGACGGCCTATGTGGAAGTCCTGCGTTCCACCCCGGTTGTGGTGCAGGTGTTTATTATTTACTATGTAGTGTTCAGTGCGATCAGCCTTCCTTCGTTTAAGCTGTTCGGATTCATCAAATTTAACCGTTTCTTCCCGGGCGTGGTGGCTCTGGGTATGAACTCAGGCGCGTATCTGTGTGAGATCATCCGCTCCGGTATTCAGTCCATCGACGGCGGACAGACAGAGGCGGCGCGCTCACTGGGCATGTCGCAGGTACAGAATATGCGCTATATCATTCTGCCGCAGGCGCTGAAAAATATCCTTCCGGCCATTGCGAATGAATTTGTCGTGATCATCAAGGAATCCGCAATCACTTATACGATCGGTGTGCAGGATATCATGTCGGCGGTCAATGCGGTGAAGGGTGCGACATTTATCATCGCGGAGCCGCTGATTGTGGCGACGGTGCTGTATTTCTGTCTGTGTTTCCCGACATCCAAGCTGATTGCGTATTTTGAGAGGAGGATGAGCCGTGGCGACAGGAGATAGCCTGATCCGGGTAACCGGTCTGAAAAAGCATTACAATGGCGGAGCCATCAAGGCTCTGGACGGTGTGACGGTAGATATTCAGAGGGGAGACGTGATGGTAGTCATCGGGCCGTCCGGCTCTGGTAAGTCGACCTTTCTGCGCAGCCTGAACCTGCTGGAGACGCCTACCGAGGGTTCTATCATTTTTGACGGAATCGATATTACAAAGAAAAAATATAAGGACGCGTCCGGAAAAACGGTGAAGCTGGACATCGACGGGCTGCGGCAGAAAATGGGGATGGTGTTTCAGCATTTTAATCTGTTCCCGCATAAGACGATCCTGGAAAATATGACCCTTGCTCCGATTAAAGTAAGAAAAATGGAACCCGCGCAGGCGAATGAGATGGCATTGGCACTGCTTGACCGCGTGGGCCTGAAGGATCGCGCGGACGCTTATCCGATCCAGCTCTCTGGCGGGCAGAAGCAGCGTGTGGCAATTGTGCGCGCGCTGGCGATGGAGCCGGAGGTTATGCTGTTTGATGAGCCGACCTCCGCGCTTGATCCGGAGATGGTTGGCGAGGTGCTGGAGGTTATGAAGGAGTTGGCGGGCGAAGGCATGACGATGGTGTGCGTGACCCACGAGATGGGGTTTGCCCGTGAGGTGGGCAACCGCGTGCTCTTCATGGCAGACGGAATGCTTGTAGAACAGGGGACGCCGTCCGATATTTTTGATCATCCCCGGAATCCGAGACTGCAGGATTTCCTGGCCAAGGTACTTTGACGCGGGGCTGTGGAAGCAAATCCTCAGGCGTTTGCTGGCCGCGTAAGAAAAAGGAAATGAAAACGCACAAACGGGTGCAAAACGGTACGCCCGCCTGTTGCCGGATTGAAAGATTTCGGCAGGAGCGGGCGTTTCGATTTGTGTGGAAATCCGTTTTGAATCCTTGCCGGATGAAAGAATGGATTCGAGAGAGATGACAGGCTGATAACGGATATTTCGTATGGAGGAAGGTTTGTTATGACGGAAAGAAAAGTGGCTGCGCTTGCGGCCATCGACGCGAAAACGGAAGAAATCATCAATGTGGCAGATCACATCTGGGAATATGCGGAGCTGTCGCTAAAGGAGTGGAAGTCTGCCGCATTATACTGCGAAACGCTGGAAAAGGAAGGCTTTCGGGTGGAGCGCGGCATCTGCGGAATTGAGACTGCCTTCGCTGCGTCCTGGGGCTTTGGAAAGCCTCATATCGGGATTCTGGCGGAGTATGACGCCCTCTCCGGGCTGTCCCAAAAAGGCGGCGCATTGACGCGTGAGGAACTTACAGCAGGCGGCAGCGGCCATGGCTGCGGGCATAACCTGCTCGGTGCGGGCACGTTTGCCGCAGCATTGGGGATAAAAGCTTATCTGGAGCAGACCGGACATCCCGGTACGGTGACGCTGTATGGCTGTCCCGGTGAGGAGGGCGGTGCAGCGAAAGCATTTATGGCGCGGGATGGTCTCTGGAAAGAGCTGGATGCGGCGCTGACCTGGCATCCGGAGGATGTGAACGAGGTCGCGACCGGTTCGTCCAATTCCTGTATTCAGGTACAGTACAAATTCACCGGTGTTGCTTCCCATGCGGCAGGTGCGCCGGAGCAGGGGCGCAGTGCCCTGGACGCGGTAGAACTGATGAACATCGGCGTACAGTTTCTGCGGGAGCATATGAGCGACAAGGCACGGATTCATTACGCGATCACCGACGCCGGCGGCTGCAGCCCGAATGTGGTTCAGCCAAGGGCGAGTGTGCTTTATATGGTGCGCTCGAATCATGTGTCGGAGGCGGTAGAGCTGCAGAAAAGAGTCGACCGCATCGCCGAGGGAGCCGCGCTGATGACCGACACGGCGTTTGAACGCAAATTTATCGATGGTCTGGCCGATACCGTCAGCAATTTCGCGCTGGAACGGGTATTGTATGAGAACTTTCGTGAACAGGGGGTTCCTTCCTACACGGAAGAGGAGCACGCGTATGCCAATGCACTTGCGGCGACTTACTCCGGCAGTGATGCGCTGCCCGGTGTAGCGGCAGCCAATGACGCGGCTGCGCGGGAAGAGGTGCGGGTACTGCGGGAAAAGGCCGGACATGCCATGAATGATTTTCTGGCGCCGCTGTATCAGGGAGAGGCCTTTCAGCCGGGATCTACCGATGTGGCGGATGTGAGCTGGCTGACGCCGACCGCGCAGATTCATGTGGCATCCTGGCCGAATGGCTGTCCGGGACACAGCTGGCAGAATGTTTCCTGTGACCGGACCGGGATCGGGCACAAGGCCGCGCTCCACGCCGGAAAGGTGCTCGCCGCGGCCGCGATCGATCTGTACGAGAATCCGGGAATTCTGGATGAGGCGCGCGCGGAGTTTGAGCGGCGCACCCGCGAGGGCTATACCTGCCCGATTCCGGAAGGTGCGGTACCGACTGTGCCGGACCTTGGGTGATGTGAAAAATGAATCGCATTTTACTCATTGCGGATGATTTCGAATGGATTTGTCAGATTGCCCTTATTGCAATTCCAAATGTCCCGTGGTATACTCTCCTTTGGAAAAAAGGCAATTGGGCTTAGATTTCCGGGGCCATGGCACCTGACGGTAAGTGCAGGCAGAAGCTGCGAAGAAATGCTGCAGCTTTGGTACAAGTTTATGAGATACAAGGAGAATCGGAAAATGAAAAAACCAACCGTTTTGATGATTTTGGATGGATATGGATTGAATGAGAAGACAGAGGGTAATGCGATCGCGCAGGCCGCGACCCCTGTGATGGACAACCTGATGGCGACCTGCCCGTTTGTACAGGGCGCGGCGAGCGGTCTTTCGGTTGGATTGCCGGATGGACAGATGGGTAATTCAGAGGTCGGTCACATGAATATGGGCGCCGGGCGCGTGGTTTATCAGGATCTGACGAGAATTACGAAGGAAATCCAGGATGGAGATTTCTTTGAAAATCCGGAGCTGAAGCGCGCGATGGAGAACGCGAAGAAGAACGATTCCAGCCTTCATATGTGGGGCCTGCTCTCCGACGGCGGTGTGCACAGCCACAATACGCATGTGTATGCGCTGCTGCAGATGGCGAAGAATTATGGTCTGAAGAAGGTGTATGTACACTGCTTCCTGGACGGGCGTGATACGCCGCCGGCATCCGGAAAGGATTATGTACAGGAGCTGACCGATAAGATGCAGGAGATCGGCGTCGGCGAGATCGGTGTGGTATCCGGCCGCTATTACGCGATGGACCGGGACAATCGCTGGGATCGCGTGGAGAAGGCTTACCGTGCGCTGGTTTACGGCGAGGGTGAGACGGCGAATTCCGGCGTGGAGGCGGTAGCGCAGTCCTATGAGAAGGATGTGACAGACGAGTTTGTCCTTCCGACCGTGGTTATGAAGGACGGCGCTCCTGTGACGACCGTGAAGGATGGAGATTCCGTGATTTTCTTCAATTTCCGCCCGGATCGTGCGCGGGAGCTGACCCGCACATTCTGCTGCGATGATTTTGATGGATTTGACCGCGGACCGCGCGTTCATGTGACCTATGTGTGCTTTGCGGATTACGATGTGACGATTCCGAATAAGACGGTCGCGTTCCCGAAGATTTCGGTGACAAACACATTCGGCGAGTACCTGGCGGCACATAATATGACGCAGGCGCGTATCGCGGAGACGGAGAAGTACGCCCATGTGACCTTCTTCTTCAACGGCGGCGTGGAAGCGCCGAACCCGGGCGAGGATCGGATTCTGGTGAAGTCTCCGAAGGTAGCGACTTACGATCTGCAGCCGGAGATGAGTGCTCCGGAGGTATGTGAGAAAATCGTTGGCGCAGTGACCTCCGGCAAATACGACGTCGTGATCACGAATTTCGCGAACCCGGATATGGTTGGCCATACCGGCGTTCTCTCTGCGGCGATTAAGGCCATTGAGACGGTGGATGAGTGTGTGGGCAAGGTCGTTGAGGCGGTAAAATCCATGGATGGCAAGCTGTTCATCTGCGCGGACCATGGGAACGCGGAGCAGCTGATTGACTATGAGACCGGCGAGCCGTTTACGGCGCACACGACGAACCCGGTGCCGTTTATCCTTGTGAATTGCGGCGAGGGCGTTGGACTGCGCGAGGGCGGACGTCTCGCGGATATTGTTCCGACTCTGATTGAGCTGATGGGGATGGAGCAGCCGGCGGAGATGACCGGACAGTCTCTGCTGACACATGAGGCGTGATCTGACCGGAACGTCCCTGCTGACGGATGAAGCGTGATCTGACAGATCAGTCCTTGCTGATACCTAAGACGCGATCGGACACGCAGGCCAGATGTTTACAAAATTATTCAGAAAGACCCGGGGGTTTGCCTTCGGGTCTTTTTTCGACACGATTCGGTTACCCGGTCCATTTTAATATGGAAAAAAGAATTAATAAAACATGAAAAAAGCTTGCTACATTATGGTATTTTCGTTACAATGTGTGAGTATATAAAGAGTGTAACGGTTACTGGTCACAACCCGACCACGCACTTGCTGCGTGGTCAGGGCTTATCCCACACGAAGTGTGGGATGCCACCCGGCGAGGGTTGAAAACGTAGTGTAACGTGTAACGTTCAGATTCACTGTCCGTTCATTCGTTCATACTATATAGTAATACAGACGGTTGTCTGACGTATTTCAGAAAGGGCAGGGGAAAGGATGAAACACAGGGGAGCGATCGCAGGGGCAGTGCTGATGTTTGTGATTCTGTTGACGGCAAGTCCGTGGCAGGCGCAGGCGTCGACGCCGATTCAGGGCATAGATGTTTCGAAGTGGCAGGGCGTGATTGACTGGGAGGAGGTCAAAGAGGACGGAATCGAGTTTGTCATGATCGGTACCGGTCGTTACGCAAGCGGAGTGGCGACGCCGGATAGCATGTTTGAGAGGAACATTCAGGGAGCGATTGACGCGGGAATTTATGTTGGTGTTTATCATTATGCGACCGTAACGACGGTGGAGGATGCGTGCAATGCGGCGGATTACATTCTGAATCTGGTCGATGGATATCTGATTTCTTATCCGATTGCGATTGACATGGAGGATTCAGTCTATTCGGGCATGACAGCGACGAAGCGCACAAAGATTGCGGTTGCCTTCATGGAAGTAATTGCGGACGCCGGGTATTATCCGATGATTTACGCCAGCAATAATTACTTCACGGATTCTCTGGATATGAGCCTTCTTTCCGGATATGATTATTGGGTGGCGACCTGGTCCGCGAAGCCTACCCTTTCGTCGTATGCGATGTGGCAGTACAGCTCGACGGGCAAGGTAAACGGGATTTCTACTTCGGTAGACCTGGACTATAGCTATAAAGATTACTCGAAGATCATTACGCCGAGGACGACGGCCGCTTCGCGGCGTTCCGAAAGCGGGTGGCAGACAGACGGTACCAATTACTGGTATGTAGAGGACGATGGAACCATCCCGACCAGCACCTGGCTGACCATCAATGGCAATACCTACTATGTCGACGCCGATGGTTATCGTCTTACAGGCTGGGTAAAGATCGGCGGGAGCTTTTATTATTTCAGAACGTCTACGGGAGTCATGCAGACGGGCTGGCTGAATCTGAACGGAAAACTGTATTATCTCGATCCGTCTACCGGTGCGCGCAAGACGGGGTGGCTGGAGCTGGACGGAGAGACTTATTATCTGCGCAAAAGCAGCAGTCCGGCCGGGCAGATGGCGACCGGCTGGCTGAAGATCAGCGGGAAATATTATTATTTTGACGAAGATACGGGAGCAATGCAGACGGGCTGGACGACAGTTGACGGTAAGACCTTTTATCTGGATGCCAGTACGGGAGTGCGTGTGACTGGCTGGCTGGAACTGGATGGAGAGACCTATTTCCTGCGAAAGGGAAGCAGTCCGGTCGGCGTCCGGGCGAGTGGCTGGGTAAAGATCAGTGGGAAGTTTTATTACTTTGCCCCGGATACGGGCGCGATGTATAAGGGACTGCTGAAGATTGGAAGCAAGACCTATTACCTGGATGCCGAGACGGGGGTTCGCAGAACCGGCTGGGTGACCGTGGATGGCGAGACGTATTATTTCCGGAAAAAGTCCGGTTCGGTCGGTGTGATGGCGACCGGCTGGGTGAAAATCAGCGGAAAGTATTATTATTTTGACAAGACGACCGGCGTGATGCAGACCAGTACGACGATCGGGAAATACATTCTCGGAGCGGACGGAGTCTGCACGAATCGGTAGCGGCGTGGTATTCTGGTTATGAAAAATCAGAGTTTCGTCACATTTGTGACACATTCGCGCGATATATTGAACGGAGCGATCTGGTAATTGTGAAGGTACGGAACAGTTACGAGAGCTGGAAGAAAGGGGATTGCGGACTATGAAAGGCTGGAAAAAATATGGCGCGGTTGCGATGGCGGCGGTCGTGACGGCAAGTGTCTGCGCGCAGGGGAGCGTTTTATACCGGACGAATCAGGCAAGCGCGCAGGAGACAGAAGAAACGCAGCGTGTGACGCTGAATATCGTAAAGGATGAGGAGGAGACGGAATCCTCAGAGACAGAAAAGACAGCAGGGGCGACCGGGGCACAGGAGACCGTGGCCGGAGACACAGAATCCTCTGCGGAGACGGTGTCCGATCTTTCGGATGAGGAATCCGAGCGTGTGACGCTGAACCGGGGAAGCGATTCTGCTGCGTCTTCTGATGCGGAGACGGATGCCGAAGAAGAGACGGAAAAAACAGAAATGTCTGAGTCAGAGGAAGAGACGGAGGCATCCGGGGAGACTTCCGGCGCGGATTCCGGAGAGACCACCCTTGGCATTGGTCAGACGATTGATACCGTAGAGCGTGTGTCTGACAGTGCTTCATTGACGGATGTATCAGAGATTGTGGAAAATTGTCTGCCTTCTATCGTCTCAGTGACGGTAGTTTCGGAAGCGGATGAAGAAAACTCTGATTCTGGCTATGATTCTTATTATGGAATGGAAATTACAGAGACAGAAGCGGAAACGCAGGTGACGACGGTATCGGGCGTCATCATTGCGCAGAGTGAGGAGGAGCTGCTGATCGCGACCGGCTATCAGGCGGTGAGCGATGCGGAGGATCTGACAGTTACGTTTTCCGTAGATGCCGAGGACACGGACGACCTGAGCGTTTCCGCGAAGGTAAAGGGTACCAGTGCCAGCTCCGGGCTGGCTGTGCTGGCGGTGGAGCTTGAAGAGATAGAAGCGTCTGTTCTTTCTCAGCTGAAGATTGCAAATCCCGGGAGCTCGGAAGAGCTGAAGATGGGGCAGACGGCGGTGGTGCTCAGTGACTGTGGCTATGGAATGGTGGCGACGGTTGGTATCATCAGTGCGACGGACCTGACGGTGACTCTGAACGATGTGTCTATGGAGGTGATCCTGACGGACGCGGCGGATGGCAGCAGCAGCGGCGGCGCTCTGCTGAATACATCCGGTGAATTGATTGGTATCTGTGTGACGGATGACAGTGGGGATGCTGCGGACGGCATTGGCTACGCGATCCCGATCGATACGGCGATTCCGATTCTGGAGCAGCTGATCAACAAAGAGACCCGGGACAAGCTGAGTGATTCAGAGCGTGGTTATATCGGTGCGACTGTTCTGACCGTTTCAGAGGAGGCGACCGGGACTTACAATATGCCGGCAGGTGCTTTTGTCTATGAGGTGACAGAAGGGTCTGCGGCGGATGAGGCCGGGATCCAGAGCGGAGATATTATCAGCGCCATTGAAGGCGAGAGCGTAAGCAGTTCTACGGAGCTGATTGAGAAAATGAGCTATTATGCGCCGGGTGAGACGATTACGTTAGAGGTACAGACTGCAAATAATGGAACCTATGAGGCTCGTGAGGTAGAGGTTACTTTGCAGGCTGCGTCCGGTTCAGCGAGTACTTCCGCGGAGGATGAGGCGGAGGATTCCTTCTCCTCTGATGAAGACGGGGACAGCAGCGATGAGGAGAGCTCCGGACGGTCATCTGATGGCTTTTCCGATGAATTTGATGACGGCTTTTCTGACGGATTTGAGGATTATAATAATCAGTTCAACTGAACGGCCGGGTGTTGGTCTGACAGCTTAGAGAGAAACAAAAATACAGCCTTTCGCAGGGAAACCTGCGGGGGCTGTTTTTCAGTGCGCAGGGCCGGGCAGCTGTGCCTGCACCGGTATTTGTCTTCCAGGCTGCTCGAAAAGGGTAACAAAAAAATGGAATTCCTTTTTTGAGTGAAAAAGGAAAGGGCGGGATATACTATTCCCAGAAATCAGATCGTAACTGTTCTGGATAGTTACATCAGATTAAAACGTTTTTACAACGACGAAGATAGGGAACGGCAACGTTTCTGATGATAATGGAGGGAATTGTGTATGTGTAATTATATGCCAGTCACAGATGTATATGCCAGGGAGATCCTGGATTCGCGGGGAAATCCGACGGTAGAAGTAGAATTGATGACAGAAGACGGCACCGTAGGGAGGGCGTCCGTCCCATCCGGGGCGTCCACCGGGGAGCATGAGGCGGTGGAATTAAGGGATGGGGAAGAACGTTACCATGGAAAGGGTGTTACGAAGGCCTGCGACTATGTAAATACGATCCTGGCAGATGCAATTGTCGGAGAAAATGTGTATGAACAGGCTGCAATTGACCGGGTCCTACTGCGCAGGGATGGCACAGAAAACAAGGGGTGTCTGGGGGCAAACGGAATTCTCGGTATCTCAATGGCTGCTGCGGTGACGGCCGCGAAATCTCTGGATCAGCCGCTTTACCGTTATCTCGGCGGAGCGCGCGCGCATCTTCTGCCGGTACCGATGATGAATATTCTCAATGGCGGCGCTCATGCCGCGAATACGGTGGATTTGCAGGAATTCATGATTATGCCGGTTGGCGCACGCTGCTTTGCGCATGCACTGCAGATGGGAGCGGAGATCTATCATACGCTGAAGGGGATTCTTACCGACCGGGGGCTTTCCACCGGTGTTGGTGATGAGGGCGGCTTTGCACCGGATCTGGCTGACGCGCAGGAGGTGCTTTCCCTGATTGTGGAAGCGGTAAATAAGGCAGGATATCAGCCAGAGAAAGACATCGTGATCGCTCTGGATGTAGCGGCAAGCGAGCTGTATGAGAAATCCTCTCAGACCTATGTTTTCCAGGGAGAGGGAAAAATGAAGGGTCGGGAAGTACGCAGAAGTACGGATGAGATGATCGACTATCTGGAAGAGCTTTGTGGAGCTTTTCCAATCCGCTCGATTGAAGATGGCCTGGATGAAAATGACTGGGAAGGCTGGAAGAAACTGACGGAACGCCTGGGCAGCCGTGTACAGCTGGTCGGGGATGATCTGTTTGTCACAAACCCGAAGCGCCTGGCAAAGGGAATCCGGGAGGGCGCAGGCAATGCGATTCTGATTAAGGTCAACCAGATTGGCAGTCTCACAGAGACCTTTGAAACCATAGAACTGGCGCAGACACATGGTTATCGGACTGTTATTTCACATCGCTCCGGAGAGACCGAGGACACGCTGATCGCGGATCTTGCGGTCGCCGCAGGAGCCGGGCAGATAAAGACCGGGGCACCCTGCCGCTCTGAGCGCGTGGCGAAGTACAACCAGCTGCTGCGTATCGAGGACTCCCTTGGACTGGCGGCCTCATACCGCAATCCATTTATGTCCGACAGAGAGGTTCTTTGAACTTCCATGAAAATATTGCATGAAAATATTTCAGAGCATCCGTAAAAAAATCTTGCAATCCGGTGAATCCTGTGATAGACTACTTTTGTTTGACAGTGGAGAGGAACCGGATACAGGAGGTGTGATTCGTGGTAATATTGAGGAATATTCTGACAGTTATTTTTATTCTTATATGCATTTCCCTGACCGTGCTTGTACTTATGCAGCAGGGGAAAGACGAGGGACTGGGATCAATCGGCGGTATGGGCAATACCTACTGGAGCCAGAATAAAGGACGTTCCATAGAGGGCGCGATCGTGAGAGCGACGAAATGGCTGGCAGCTGCGTTTATTGTATTTGCGGTTGTTCTGAATCTTGGTTTTTGATGAGTGAATGAGGGGACTGATGCAGGAAGAGGGCATGAGTCCTTTTCTATTCTTTTTTGATATGGAGTGCGAAAATGGGAGAATCCATTAAATTAATAGCGAATAATAAAAAAGCCTATCATGATTACTTTATTGAGGAGACTTACGAGGCAGGCCTTGCTTTGCACGGCACGGAGGTCAAATCTTTGCGCATGGGGAAGTGCAGTATTAAAGAATCCTTTATTCACATAGAGAATGGTGAGGTATTTATTTACGGGATGCACATCAGCCCTTATGAAAAAGGAAATATTTTTAATAAAGACCCGCTGCGGGTGAAGAAGCTGCTGATGCACAGACAGGAGATCGGACGGATGGCCGGCAAGATTGCTGCGAAAGGCTATACGCTGGTGCCGCTTCGCGTGTACTTCAAGGGAAGCCTTGTGAAGGTGGAGATTGGACTTGCGAAGGGGAAAAAGCTGTATGACAAGCGGCAGGATATTGCGAAGAAAGATCAGCGGCGGGAGGCAGAGAAGGAATTTAAGCAGCGGCTGAGGTAGCTTTTGCTGCAGGTTTCTGAAAGGAGGAAATTTTATGCCAGGAAGAGCAGGAGGCGGCCATGGAGGCGGTCCAGGAGGTGGTCCAGGCGGTGGTTTCGGAGGCGGTCCGGGAGGTGGCCCGGGCGGTGGTTTCGGTGGCGGCTTCGGAGGCGGCCCGAGAGGCGGCTATGGAGGCGGTCCGATGGGCGGTCCGCCACCGCCGCGCAGGCGCTGGGGCTGGAATCGCTGGGGCGGCTACGGCAGAGGATGCTGTTTTCTGCCGTTTTGCTGTTTTATATTAGTGGTTGTAGCGATTGCTGCAATTATTCTGTGATGGATGAACGTACAGATTTTATCGGAATACCCTGCGCATACGGAATCACGATAGGCTTATGAAGAAGCAACAGAAAAGAGAGGCAACCGGACAGCCGTGAGACTGAACGATTGTCTTTTTTATGCACACAGGCGGTGTGGAAATTTCCCTGTTGGACAAAAACTCTCCGGAGGGAGCTGAACGGTTCCGCGTGCCGGTGGAATAGCTTTGCGCATTTGATAATATAATAGGCAATAAGAAATTCTATTCAGAATGTTATGTAGTGTCTGGGAAAGGACGCAGAGACTGGATGAAGCATAAAAAGGTCATCGGGCATTTGGTAACGGCTGTGGAGGTTGTGCTTCTGGTGGGAATGCTCCTGCTCTCTTTTTATTTGCTGATCCAGTATATGGAAGAGGGAGAACAGGCGGTGAGCGGGACGGCGATCAGCGTAGAGACAGAACCTCCGGAGGAGGAAGAATCGGACCTTGTACAGTCCATCGTGGAAGATTCCCTTTTGATTCGAGTCCGGATTTTGGATGATGCTTTTGAAAAGGATTTGTTTCAGAGGATTACAGTGACTGCGGCGGAAGGCTTTACGGCGGAATGGGGGATGTATGATAACGCATACAATTTTGAAAGCAGCAGGGGAGGCGAGGGGGAGAGCGAAAAAAACGAAATCGCTTCGGTTATCACATATGAGGAAGATGAAATTTATACTGTAACTTCGGAAGAGCTTTCGGTTGGCGAGGCACTTCGGTTCGTTCCGGGTGACAGCGGGGCTATGACCGTGACAAGTCTGATGCGTGCAGAAAAATCTCCTGAATATAAGGGGGAGCTGTATATTTATCGCCTGGAGGATGGACTTGCCCTTGTAAATGTTCTGGAGCTGGAGGAATATCTTTATGCGGTGGTTTCCAGTGAGATGCCGTCTTATTTTCCGACAGAGGCATTAAAAGCGCAGGCAGTCTGCGCAAGAACTTACGTAATTCTCTGTATCGAAAATCAGAAAAATGAAAATTCAATTGCAGATTTGGATGACAGCGTGCGATTTCAAGTGTATAATAACCGCGAAGCTACGGAAGCGACCCGAAAGGCCGTGGATGCGACCCGCAAGATGATTCTTACACGGGATGAGGTCCTTTATTATTCTACCTCCTGTCTGTCAGAGCATCGGGAGGATCTGGGGGAAGAAACGGCTTTTCGGAGCTTCCTGTCAGAAATCCCCGATGAGGGGGCAGAATACGGATCGGCCTGGGTGCGCTGGGAGACGGAGATTCCGGTGTCACGGATTCTGGAGCGGCTGGCAGACACCTGTGAGCTTCAGGCGGAAACACTCGAAGAGATTTCCGTGGAATTCCGCAGCGGGAATGGGCAGGTACTGCTGCTGCGGATGACAGCCGGGGGAGAAACCGTCGAAATAGAGGGTGAGTATGCCATTCGGCAGTTTTTATTTCCGACTGAGACAGGAGTGAAACTGATGGATGGGACGACTGCGTCCGGACTGCTGCTTCTGCCGAGCGCGTTTTTCTGGCTGGAGCTCGAAGGAAACGGCGAGGCTGGCGGGGACGACACCGTGCATATTTACGGGGGCGGATACGGGCATGGAAACGGGATGAGCCAGTACGGCGCGGCGCAGATGGCAGCGGAAGGAGCTTCTTATCTGGAAATTCTGGAATATTATTATTAGGCAGGAGAGAAAATGGAAAAATTCCTCGGATATGTCCAATTTGTTCGAAATGTGATGAACAAGGTCAGTCATGATCATGTGCGGGCACATTCCGCGGAAGCGGCATTCTTTCTGATGATGAGCTGCTTTCCGCTGCTGATGCTGCTGATTACGATGCTAAAGTATACTTCTGTGACACCGGAAGCGATCATCAGCGCGATCGAAGAGCTGACACCATTTGATGTACGGGATATGCTGGAGCCGATGCTGGACTCCATTTATAATCAGACGATTGCCCTGGTTTCTACAACCGCTGTCGCCGCGATCTGGACAGCGGGTAAAAGTGTTTTGGGAATGGCGGATGGCCTGAATACCATCTACCGGATTGAGGAGACCAGAAACTATTTTGTGGTGCGGGTACGTGCAGCCATATATATTGTAGCACTGGTAGTGTCGCTTGGCGCAAGTGTAATTATTCTGGTCATGGGCTACGGCTTCAGCGGGTATGTGGCAGAGAAGATCGCATGGCTGCATTTCCTGCCGGATTTCACGACGATCATCCCCGCTTTGCTCACTGTGGGGCTTCTGGCGGTTTTGTTTCTGATGATGTACACCTATCTTCCGAATCGCAGGATGAGGATGTCCACGCAGCTTCCGGGTGCGATTTTTACCGCAATTGCATGGTGTGTGTTTTCCTTTTTCTTTTCGGTTTATCTGGAGTATTCGACCAACATGTCTGTCATCTACGGCAGCCTGACTACCCTGGTAGTGGTAATGCTGTGGCTGTATGCATGCATGTATCTGTGGTTCCTCGGAGCCGAGCTCAACCACTATCTGGCCGAGCCGGAGCTGTTTTCACCGGATGTACCGTGGAAACGGTGAGCGCGGTGGTGTTTTTTCTATATTCTCTTGGGGTGCAGCCAAACTGTTTTTTAAACAGCTTATTAAAATACGAAATATTCCGGAAACCATGCTCAAGGGCAATTTCCATCACAGGCGTTTCAGTTTCCACTAGCGAAGCGGCTGCTTTTGAGAGGCGATAGCGGTTGATATAATCTACACAGGTGGTGCCCGCATATTTGTGGAAGAAGTTCATGAAGTAGGTCTCACTGAAATGGCAGACCCCGGCCAATTCTCGAATGGACAGATTTTCCATGTAATTGGACTGGATATAGGTCAGAATCTTTTTCAGCTGCTCCTCGGCATGCAGGTTGGTGTTCTCCACACTTAATTTTTCTACGCATCCAAACGTATACATATCAGAAAAAAGCGCAAAAAGCAGTGCTTTCATCCGCAGCTCATAAGTGATTTCTCTTTTTTGAAAAACGGCACAGGCATCGAGAAAGCTCTTTTTCATTTCCGGATAGCCAGGATGATCCGGGTGAATGACCGTTGTGAAGCGGCACTTTCCATCTAATATCGGGTTCAGGTATTTGACAGTACAGATATCTGGTGCCAGACTGCCAAGGTAGCGCAGGTGAAATACAAGACTGTGCGATGTCATTGTGCAGCCGGGGGATTCTGTGGCACCATGCAGAATTTGAGGAGAAAGAAAAAGAAGATCTCCTTTTTGTACGGAGAAGGCTTCGAAATTAACCGTGTAGTTTGCGCATCCCTCTTCGATGTAGGTGATTTCCACTTCTTCGTGCCAGTGGAGTGTGAGATTACGGTAGCTTTCCGGTATGTGGCAGCAATAATAATTCACGGGGAGGAGAGCATCTCCGTGTTCTGCCTTTTCGCGGAAATCTGAGAATGATTTTTTTTGCATAGAGGCTTTGTTTTATCCTTTCCTGGATTGTGCGACAAATCCTTAGGATTGTGTTAGTTTTTCATGGAATTCTACAAGAAATCCCAGCACGATTATAGTATATTACTGGCATAAATGCTATCCTTTTCGTGAGGCAAAGAGAAGAATTTTTTCATGCGTTTTTATCATGAAAACGGATTGCCATATTAGGATTGGAGGATGGGAAGATGCCGAACTGGTTAAAAGATGCAGTATTTTACGAGATTTATCCGCAGTCATTTTATGACACGAACGGAGACGGAATCGGAGATTTCAACGGAATTATTGAAAAACTGGATTACATAAAAAGCCTGGGCTGCAATGCCCTGTGGATCAATCCCTGCTTTGACTCGCTTTTCCACGATGCGGGTTATGATGTGCGGGATTATAAAAAGGTCGCGCCCCGATATGGGACGAACAGTGACCTTTACCGCCTCTTCGGCGAGGCGCACAGGAAGGGCATCCATGTCCTGCTGGATCTCGTGCCGGGACACACCTCAGAGGAGCATCCATGGTTTCTGGAAAGTCAGAAAGCAGAGAAAAATGAGTATTCGAACCGCTATATCTGGACGAACGCGGCCTTTCAGCCGGCAAAAGGCTTTCTTTATATCGGCGGTGAGACAGAGCGGGACGGCGTGTACGTGCTGAACTTTTTTAAATGTCAGCCCGCACTCAACTACGGCTTTCTAAACCCCGAGGAGGATTGGCAGCTGTCGATGGATCATCCGGACTGCATTGCTACGCGCGAGGCGATGAAGGACGTCATGCGTTTCTGGCTTGATCATGGCTGTGACGGATTCCGCGTAGACATGGCGGCTTCTCTTGTGAAAAATGATGACGAGAAAAAATCCGGTACCAGCGCGGTCTGGAAAAATGTGCGGGAAATGCTCGATGCGGAGTATCCGGAGGCTGCGATGATCTCTGAGTGGAACGAGCCGGAGATGGCGATCAATCAGGGCGGATTCCATATGGATTTCTACCTCAACTGGAGCGGAAACGGTTACAGCTCTCTTCTGCGGGATTATGAGAGGGGAGAAGACCACAGCTTTTTCAAAAAGGACGGTTCCGGCGATATACGGCGTTTTCTGGATGAATATCTGCCGCGCTACGAAGCGACCCGGGAGAATGGCTATTACTGCCTGATCACCTGCAACCATGACACAAAACGTCCGAAGTACAATCTGGACGACTCTGAATTGAAAATCGCGTATGCGTTTCTTTTTACCATGCCAGGCGTTCCGTTCCTTTATTACGGCGACGAGATCGGGATGCGCTATCTGGAGCTTAAGACGAAAGAGGGCGGCTATGGCCGTACCGGTTCCCGCACTCCGATGCAGTGGACCGATGGGAAAAATGCCGGATTTTCCACCTGCCCGGCGGACGCGCTTTACCTGCCGGTTGACACAGCCGATGGAGCGCCCAGTGTAGCTGCACAGGAGGTGGATGGGAATTCACTGCTTTCCACAGTAAAAGACTTGCTTCGTCTTCGTCATGAGGAAGAAGATCTGCAGGCGGATGGGGATTTTGAAGTGGTTTACGCGGAAAGCGGAAAGCTGCCATTTGTGTACCGCCGAGGCAGTCTGCTGCTGGCGTTAAACCCATCCACAGAGCGTGTGAGCGCACCAGTCGGTGAGGCAGATGCGGGGAAAAAGGTGCTCTATGCGATCGGAACCGGTGAAGTGAAGGAGCAGGAGATCATACTTGCGCCACAGTCGTTTGTAGTGTTGAAATAAGAAGAAATTAAAAATGAAATTGACTTTTTGCAAGATAGGGTATATGATATTTGTAGCTAAGGAATGCGGTGATTCCATATGGCGCAAAAAAACGAACAGCCCGGAGGGTGCCGTCCTCTGGGCTGTTCTTGCTCGTTACGGTGAGCTAATCCTTTTAGGCTGTTGCTGTCTACTTATTTCTGCCCAGCCATTTGCTTATGTAGTTGCCGATTACACTTGCTCCGACAGAAACAAGAAAAGCGGTGATTAAATCCACCATATGGCGTCACCTCCTTCCTGCTGGAATGAGTCGACAGCAACATAAATATATCACATAATCACAGACATTTCAACCGAAATTAATACTATAATATTTAATTGCACAAAAATGATTTATTAATAGATACTTATTGAAAAAAGATTTTTGAATAATATCTTGACAACCCATTTTCCTGTGTTAAAATGGATTTTAGTGAGAAAAGCGAAGATGGTGCAAAGTAGTGATCTGACTTCATCCAGAGAGAGGGTGTCATCGGTTGGAAACATCCTTATGTTCAGGCAGGGAGCGAAATTCACACCGGAGTTCTGTTTCTGAATTGTTTTTTAGCTGAACATAGGTATTGATTCAGAGCAGCAGGCCACAGACCGCTGTTCTGAGCTATTACGAACATAGTAGGAAATGGCGTCAGTGCACGTTACGCATATCGAGTGTCCGTTTTATTGTTTTCAATCTTTATCGCGTGGAGTTTGGCGCGACTTTGGGTATTTTGCAATTAAAACAATTGTGGAATCCGCATTGTGAAAGGGTGAAAAGCATGAACGGGAAGCAGGGTGGTACCACGGAGTAGATTGGCTTCGTCCCTATTTTGGGATGGAGCTTTTTTTACGTTTTATACGCAAAGCCGGGTAAGAAAGATTTTCGGCCGAAAGCGCATCGGCTTGCGGGGCGCCATCCTGTCTGACAAACTTACAGTAGAAAGGAAGAATATTATGAAAGACAGATTACAGTCCATCAAAGAGGACGCGCTTGCACAGATCAGGGAAGCGGATATGCTGGATCGTCTGAATGACGTGCGGGTGAATTTCCTGGGCAAAAAAGGCGAGCTGACCGCACTTCTTAAGAGCATGAAGGATGTGGCGCCGGAGGAGCGTCCGGCATTTGGCAAGCTGGTGAATGAGACACGCGCCCAAATTGAGGAGGCGCTGGATGAGTCGAAGAAAAAGCTGGAGCAGATTGCTCTGGAGGCGTCGCTGAAAGGGGAAGCCATTGACGTGACACTTCCGGCGAAACGCAGCCAGGTCGGCCATCGCCATCCGAATACGATCGCGCGGGAAGAAGTGGAGCGCATCTTCGTCGGCATGGGCTACGAGGTCGTGGAAGGCCCGGAGATTGAGTATGACCTCTATAATTTTGAAAAACTGAATATTCCTGCCAACCATCCGGCAAAGGATGAGCAGGATACCTTCTATATTAATAAAGACATTGTACTGCGCACGCAGACCTCCCCGGTGCAGGCGCGCGTGATGGAGCAGGGAAAGCTGCCGATCCGTATGATTTCTCCGGGGCGTGTATTCCGTTCTGACGAGGTCGATGCGACCCATTCGCCGTCCTTCCACCAGATCGAGGGACTGGTAGTGGATAAAAATATCACCTTCGCAGATCTGAAGGGAACGCTGGAGGTGTTTGCGAAAGAACTGTTCGGCGAAGAAACACGGACAAAATTCCGCCCCCACCATTTCCCATTCACAGAGCCGAGCGCGGAGATGGATGTTTCCTGCTTCAAATGCGGCGGGAAGGGCTGCCGTTTCTGCAAGGGCAGCGGCTGGATTGAGATTCTGGGCTGCGGCATGGTGCACCCGCACGTATTCGAAATGTGCGGCATCGACCCGGATGTCTACACCGGCTTCGCCTTCGGTGTCGGCCTGGAGCGCATTGCCCTGCTGAAATATGAGATAGACGACATGCGCCTGCTGTACGAGAACGATGTGCGGTTTTTGAAACAGTTTTGAAAACCAGTCCAGAGCAGCAGCAACAAGATAGCAAAGCCCGTGCGGATTTATCCGCTAAGGGCTATAGAAGGAGATTTTGATTATGAATACAACATTATCGTGGATAAAGGCATATGTCCCGGATCTGGACGTGACCGCGCAGGAGTACACGGATGCGATGACGCTCTCCGGGACGAAGGTAGAAGGCTATGTGGCGGCGGACCGCGATCTGGACAAGATCGTGATCGGCCAGATTGAGCAGATTGAGCAGCATCCGGACGCGGATAAGCTGATTGTCTGCCAGGTGAATGTCGGCGAGAAGACGGTTCAGATCGTGACGGGTGCGCCGAATGTCCATGTGGGTGATAAGATTCCGGTTGTGTTAGATGGCGGCCGCGTGGCGGGCAATCATGACGGAAAGATGACCGAGGGCGGTATCGAGATCAAAAAGGGCAAGCTTCGCGGGATCGAATCAAATGGTATGATGTGCTCGATTGAGGAGCTTGGCTCTACGAGAGAACTGTATCCGGAAGCGCCGGAGTATGGCATTTACATTTTCCCAGAGGATGCGGAAGTGGGTTCTGACGCGGTCAAGGCGCTTGGCCTGGACGATGTGACGTTTGAATATGAGATTACTTCAAACCGCGTGGACTGCTTCTCCGTGATTGGTATCGCGCGTGAAGCGGCGGCGACGTTTGGAAAGAAATTCCATCCGCCGGTAGTGACCGAGACTCCGAGCCGTCCGGCAAAAGAAAATGACGAGACGGATAACCGGAAGCAGGCGTCGGATTACGTGAAGGTGACAGTGCAGGATCCGGATCTTTGCTCTCGCTATACCGCGCGTATTGTGAAAAATATCCGTATTGCGCCATCACCGAAGTGGATGCAGCGCCGTCTGGCGGCAGCCGGGATTCGTCCGATCAATAACATTGTCGATATTACAAACTATGTCATGGAAGAGTATGGCCAGCCAATGCATGCGTACGATTATGATACTATTGCCGGCCATGAGATTATCGTGCGCCGCGCGGCGAAGGATGAAAAATTTACAACACTGGATGGGCAGGAGCGCACCATGGATGAGAACGTCGTGATGATCTGCGACAGCGAGAAATCGGTCGGTATCGGCGGCATCATGGGCGGCGAAAACTCCATGATTACGGATGATGTGAAAACGATGATGTTTGAGGCGGCCTGCTTTGACGGCACGAACATCCGTCTTTCTTCGAAGCGGATCGGCCTGCGCACGGATGCGTCTTCGATCTTTGAGAAAGGACTCGATCCGAACAACGCGAAAGCGGCGATTGACCGTGCGTGCCAGCTGGTGGAAGAGATGGATGCCGGAGATGTAGTTCCGGGCATGGTAGATATTTATCCGGTGGTAAAAGAGCCGGTGCGTATTCCATTTGAGCCGGAAAATATCAATGCCCTGCTTGGCACGGATATTTCCGCAGAGCAGATGCTTGCGTATTTTAAGAAAATCGACCTTGAATATGACGCGGCAACGAATGAAGTGATTGCGCCGACCTTCCGTCAGGATTTGTTCCGCACAGCCGATCTGGCGGAGGAAGTAGCCCGTTTCTACGGCTATGACAACATTCCGATGACACTGCCGAGCGGTGAGGCGACGACCGGTAAACGCTCTTTTGAGATGCGTGTGCGTGATGTGGCGCAGGAGGTTGCGGAATTCTGCGGCTTCTCACAGGGCATGAGTTATTCCTTCGAGAGTCCGAAGGTGTTTGACAAGCTGCTTCTGCCGGAGGATTCTTCGCTTCGCCAGGCAATTAAAATCACCAACCCTCTGGGGGAGGATTACAGCATCATGCGGACGACGCCTTTAAATGGGATGCTGACATCCCTGGCGTTCAACTACAATCATGGGAACCGAAACGTGCGTCTGTATGAGCTGGGCAATATTTACCTGCCGAAGGCTCTGCCGCTGACGGAACTGCCGGATGAGCGGATGCAGTTCACGCTTGGAATGTATGGCGAGGGCGACTCATCCACGAAGGATGGCGAGGGCAATTTCTTCGTCATGAAGGGCGTGGTAGAGGAGTTCCTGGAAAAGGCAGGACTCAATGGCAGAGTGACCTACGATCCGGCATCCGAGCGGCCGTATCTGCATCCCTGCCGCCAGGCGGATATTATTTATAATAAGAAGAAACTCGGCTACCTCGGCCAGATTCATCCGACGGTGTCCAACGATTCCTACGGCATTGGCGAAAGAGTTTTTGTAGCGGTGCTTGATATGCAGGAGGTTACTTCATTTGCCGGCTTCGACTACAAATATACCGGCATTGCGCGCTATCCGGCAGCGACCAGAGACATCAGCATGCTTGTTCCGAAGAAGGTGCTTGCTGGTCAGATCGAGGCAATGATCCTCCAGCGCGGCGGCAAGATCCTGGAATCCTGCAGTCTGTTCGATGTCTATGAGGGCAAGCAGATTCCGAAGGGATATAAATCTATGGCTTACTCGCTGGCCTTCCGCGCGAAAGACCGCACGCTTGGCGAGAATGATATCACAGCTGCCATGAAGAAAATCTGGAATGGGCTGGAATCACTGGGGATTGAGATTCGGTCATAAACACTTTTGTAATTATGCAGAACAGCATCGGTCTGTTGTTTTGCTCTGTTACACAATTATGAAATCATTCAGAAAGCCTTGCGCGAGCAGGGCTTTCTGTGAAAATAAGGTTATTGATCACACCAGCAGTGGTTAAATCATGTGAATTTTGTCATGGTGTGATCTGTAACGATTGCAACGTTTTATAAGGAGAAAAAGATGAGACTGTATATCATCCGACATGGTCAGACGGAGTGGAATTCTTCCTATCGTTTACAGGGTCGGACGGACATTCCACTGAATGAGAGCGGCCGGGAGCTGGCGAGAAAAACAGGCGAAGCTCTCGCGCGTCAGGGGATATGCTTCGAACGAATCTACACCAGTCCGCTGATTCGCGCCCGTGAGACGGCAGAATTGGTGAGCAAAAACAGTATAGGAACAGAATTGGTGACACCTATTCTTGCGGATTGGCATCTTCAGGAAATCAGCTTCGGTGCGATGGAAGGGGAACGCGTGCGAGACGAGAACGGCGTTCTCAATGTCGAAAATTACATTTGGTTTTTCAACGATCCGGAGCGGTATATTCCCCCGGAGGGCGGAGAAAGCTTTGAAGCGCTGCTGGAAAGAACAGGTGAATTTCTGGAAATTCTGCGCCAGGAGGCTCTTGGTTTTACGGAAGTAAATTCCTGTGACAATGCTGCGCCTGAAAAGAAGCATTCAGTGGGGAATGTCCTGATTTCCACCCACGGAGCTGCTTCGCGTGCGCTGCTCGCCAATATCACGCATTGCCCGCTCCGGGATTTCTGGTGCGGCGGAGTGCCGAAAAACTGTGCGGTCACGATTGCAGATCTGGAAGATGGAGTTTGGAAGATCAGAGAACAGGACCGGCTGTTTTATGCTTAAAACAACAGTCAGATGCAAACCACTGCTTATGATACATTATTATTATTTTGGAAAGAATGGATGAGGAATGAAAACATCGGATTTCAAATTTGACCTGCCCCAGGAGCTGATCGCGCAGGATCCCTTAGAGGATCGCTCCGCGTCCCGTCTCCTTGTGCTGGATAAAGATACCGGGGCGATCGAGCATCGCCATTTTTACAATATTACAGAATATCTGCGTCCGGGTGATTGCCTGGTGCTGAATAATACAAAAGTGATTCCCGCACGGCTTTACGGGAATCGGGTGCTGTCTGATGCGGGAGATTCTGTAGAGTCGGCGATTGCGCAGCCTTCTGCTGTTGATCAGAAAACTGACGGAAATGGACAGAAGCTGGGCGCTACCATTGAAGTGCTGCTCCTCAAGCGCAAAGCAGACAATGTATGGGAAACGTTGGTGCGCCCTGGCAAGAAAGCGCGCCCGGGTACGCGCATTATATTCGGAAATGGGCTTCTGGTTGGCGAGGTGATAGATGTAGTTGAGGAAGGGAACCGGTTAATTCGCTTTACCTATGAAGGGATCTTTGAGGAAATCCTCGATCAGCTCGGACAGATGCCCCTGCCGCCTTACATTACGCATGAACTCAAGGATAAAAACCGCTACCAGACCGTTTATGCAAAATATGACGGTTCCGCGGCGGCGCCAACGGCTGGCCTGCACTTTACGCCGGAGCTTCTGGAACAGGTGCGTGCGATGGGCGTACGTATTGCGGAGGTGACACTTCACGTAGGTCTTGGCACCTTCCGGCCGGTCAAGGTCGAGGAGGTGACGCAGCACCATATGCACTCTGAGTTCTATCAGGTCGATGAGGAAGCCGCGCGTATCATCCGCGAGACCAAAGCAGGAGGTGGACGTGTGATCTGTGTCGGCACCACCAGCTGCCGGACCATTGAATCCGTCGCGCAGCGTTTCCAGGGAGACATACAGGCATGCAGCGGCTGGACCGATATTTTTATTTATCCGGGTTTCCAGTTCCAGCTGCTGGATGGACTGATTACAAATTTCCATCTGCCGGAATCCACACTATTGATGCTTGTATCTGCCCTTGCCGGGCGGGAGAACGTTCTCAATGCCTACCGGATTGCGGTAGAGGAACGGTATCGGTTTTTCAGTTTTGGAGATGCAATGTTGGCTATATCAAAATAAAATATGATAATTGCTTTTATTTCTGATTCAGTTGCTGGAAAACAGATCCGCCAGTATCTCCGCCGCGCTCATGTCAAGATACCCGTCCGGGTCGGTCATGATCGAGTTTCCGGAGGTATCCCAGCGCATCTGGGCGTAGCCGGTCAGATAGGAGGTGCCAACCGAGCAGCTCGGATATTTGCTGTACCATTCCGGGTACCAGGTCTTCATATAAGTGGTCGCCAGCTGGATGGCCTGGCTGGAGGTGCTGCCGGACGCGGTGGGCGTCCCGCACATCCGTACACCGGGCGGACTGGAGTGGAGCAGTACCACGCTGCCGTCTTCACACTGGCCGACCACCATCCAGACGTGTCCGCTCGAACTCATGATGTCGCCTGCCCGGTAATCGGTCACAGAGGAAGCCGACCGATAGGTTCCCCAGCCGCGGGCGGCAAAATTACCTGCCATCTGGGACGCTTTCATCACATATCCCTCGTTTCCGTCTGTGGTATTCAGAATATTATAAATACACCAGCCAATATAGCCGGAGCAGTCCAGTCCATTCGCGATCTGGTAGCGGGTTGTCCGGTAATCATAGCTGCTTGTCTGCTGCTCAAAAAATGTCTTCCACTGTGCGCTGACGCCAACGGATACCGCTTCCGTCCCGGCACCGGTATCGGCCTCATTCCATCCGCCTCCCCAGATATACATGGTAGAACCCACGGGTTCCAGCGCGGTCGAAAGCAAAGTTTTCAATGTACTGGAGGCCACATCGGTTGTCACAGTGACTTTCTTTTTTAATTTTTTGACCAGGGTATCCTTGTAGTAAACCTTTGCGGTAATCGTCGTCGTGCCGGACTTTATAGCTCGAATCTTTCCGGCGGAGCTGACCCGGGCGACACTTTTATTGGAACTTGTATATTTGACGGTACAGCCGGTCTGCACGGTTGCTGCTACCGTCGTTGTCTCACCGGCCATGAGCGAGACTGCCGTGGTGTCATACTGGAAAGAATTCGCGTTTGTTACAAGCAGATATACTTTTTCTGCGAGATTTCCATCCTCATTATAGAGACGCAGCGTGGCGCGGCCCTTTTTCAGGGCCGTGATTTTGTAAGAACCGTCTGATTTTTCCTTTCCCTTCGCAACCGTAGTTTTTGACACCGTCACTTCCGCGTATCCGCTGATCGTGTAGGATTTGCCGACCGCAAGTGTTTTTACAGACGTATTTGCGGCTTCAGCTGACGCAAAAAGGCCAAAGGCCAGCAGCAGCGAGGGCAGCAGCAGGCGCAGAAAATGAAAGAAAACGGGGACTTCAATGGAACGGGGCGAGGTTTGTGAATTTTTCTTATAATGGAATGAATACATATCAGTACTCCTTGCTGCCGGTTATTTTATAGCGGCATCTATATAGATGAATAGAATGATTCATAAAAATTTTACCATGTCTGTTCACTTATGTAAACCCTTCTTTGCTGCACAGTTTGAATGAAAATAAACTTTTGTTAAAAGAAAAAAATATATGAGATGAAAATAATGAATATGTCTTTTCAAAACAATGAATATGTGCTAATATAATTGAAATGATATATGTATGAGGATGTACATTGATAATATAATATGCTTACCTGGGGAGCCAGGGGACGTCTCTTACCTGATCCGAGTACCTTGCGGAAGGGGTGATTATTATGAGTACATATGAAGGAATTATGCTTTTACTGGCAATTGTTTCTTTGATTGTCGCGATTCTGGACATGAAAAATAAGAAATAGCCGTCCTGCACTTTTGGCGAAGGTGGACGGCTATTTCTTAGCTTAAACATTAACGCCGGGTCGGGGAAGTGGCAGTTCCCTTCCGGCTCCCTTGTTAAGCATATTATATGCTATCAACAACAATTTTTCAATCAAAATTTTAAGAGAATCAGCGTATGTCGAAAGGAACTGTTTCATGAAAAAGGTACTGTCGAAACCCGATATCTTATGCTATACTGGAGTGGTCGTGATGGGCGTGAACTTATAATTGTTCAGTGCTTTCACAGATGCATACAATTTCGATTTCAAAGGAAAGAACAATTATGTACGAATTGATTCAGGCTGTCGGGGACAGCTATTATATTCAATGCCCGGCCAAAATCGGTCTGGTGCGGTTAAATCAGCAGGATGTCTGCCTGATTGACAGTGGAAATGATAAAAATGCAGGGCGGAAGGTGAGGCAGATTCTGGATGCGCAGGGCTGGCACCTGCGGGCGATTTACAATACACACTCGCATGCGGATCATATTGGCGGTAACCAGTATCTTCAGAAGCAGACGGGATGTAAGGTTTATGCTTCCGGCATCGAGTGCAGCTTTACGCGTCACCCGGTTCTGGAGCCGGTGGCTCTTTACGGCGGCTGCCCGCCGACGGAGCTGCGGCACAAGTTCCTCATGGCACAGGAGAGCGAAGCAGAGGATCTGACGAGAGACGTATTGCCGGATGGTCTGGAAGTGCTTCCGCTGCCAGGGCATTGCTTTGATATGGTTGGCTTCCGGACGGCTGACGGCGTCATTTACCTGGCAGATTGTCTGTCCAGTGCGGAGACGCTTGAAAAATATCAGATCGGGTATATCTATGATGTTGGCGCTTATCTGGATACGCTGGAGAAGGTGAAGTCCTTACAGGCAAAATTGTTTATCCCGGCGCACACAGAGCCGACCGAAGATATTGTGCCGCTGGCGGAGCTTAACATCGCAAAGGTGGAAGAGATTGCGGAGCGGATTGCCGGATTCTGTGAGACGCCGTGCAGTTTTGAGGAGATTTTGCAGAATGTGTTTGACGGATACGGCCTGGTGATGAATTTTGAACAGCATGCACTCGTCGGCAGCACGGTGCGCTCCTACCTGTCCTGGCTGAAAGGATGCGGACGGGTGGATGTGGAATTTGAGAACAACCGACTGTTATGGAAAAGAACGGATGGAGGAAAAAGGTTATGAAAGCAGAGATCAGGAAGGAATATCAGCGCTGGACAGAACAGTGTTTGAATGCAGAAACTGCACTTTACGATGCCGATGTGGCGGCGGAACTCAAGGAGATGGCAGCGGATGAGGCGAAGATGGAGGATGCCTTTTACCGTGATCTGGCGTTTGGAACAGGCGGTCTTCGTGGCGTGATCGGCGCGGGGACGAACCGCATGAATGTGTACACAGTAGCGAAGGCTTCGCAGGGGCTGGCGGATTATGTGAAAAAGAATTTCGCTCAGGAAGACTGGAAAATCGCGGTCAGCTATGACTCCCGAATCAAGTCCGACCGCTTTGCGCGGGTCGCATCCGGTGTGTTCGCGGCAAACGGGATCCAGGTATGGATTTATCCGGAACTGATGCCGACGCCGTGCCTGTCTTACGCGGTGCGTGCGCTGGGCTGCGCGGCGGGCATTATGGTGACAGCCTCCCACAATCCTTCCAAATACAATGGCTACAAGGTCTACGGCGCAGACGGCTGCCAGATTACCACCGAGGCAGCGGCCGAGATTCTGGCCGGGATTGAGCGGCTGGATATTTTTGACGATATTCAAGTGACAGAATTTGCGATGGAATCCCCTTCTGATATTTCTTACATCCCGGCAGAGGTGTACACCGCATTTGTAGAAGAAGTAAAAAAGCAGTCCGTCCTCTTTGGCGATGAGATCGACCGGAATGTCTCGATTGTCTATTCGCCGCTGAATGGCACCGGCTTAAAGCCCGTGCTGCGCACTCTGAAGGAGAGCGGCTTTACGAATATTACGGTGGTAGCGGAGCAGGAGCAGCCGGACGGCCATTTTCCGACCTGTCCTTATCCGAATCCGGAGATTCGGGAGGCAATGGCGCTTGGCATGGAGTATGCAGCGAAATGCAATGCGGATCTGCTGCTTGCGACCGATCCGGACTGCGACCGCGTGGGGATTGCGGTGAAGAAGACTGCAACTGCTGTCGTACCGGAAGGTGCGGGAAATAATAATGCAGACGTTCCTGCATTGTTAAATGCGAGCAATAAAAATACAGATGTGATGGCGCCGGAAGATGCGGAAAACACGGATGCTTCTGTGTCGGAAGGTGCGGAAAGCACACAGACGGCGAATCAATATGTGCTTCTCTCCGGAAATGAGACGGGTATGCTGCTGCTCGATTTTATCTGCAGCCAGCGCATCAGGCACGGGCAGATGCCAGCGCATCCGGTGTTGGTCAAGACCATTGTTACCATTGATATGGCGGAGCGGATTGCGAAAAAATATGGTGTCCGCACGGTCAATGTCCTGACCGGATTTAAGTTCATCGGCGAGCAGATTGGTCTTCTGGAAAAGCAGGGAAGGACGGAAGATTACATCCTGGGCTTTGAGGAAAGCTATGGGTATCTCAGCGGTTCTTATGTGCGCGATAAGGATGCGGTCGACGCTTCCTTGCTGATCTGCGAAATGTTTGCTTATTACCGGACACGCGGGATTTCTCTATTGGACCGTCTGGAGGAGCTTTATCGTGAATTTGGCTACTGTCTGAACACCCTGTATTCCTTTGAATTTGAAGGCTCCGCTGGGTTTGCGCGGATGCAGGAGATTATGGCGGAATTCCGCAAAGGAATCGAAGCGATCGGACCGAAAAAGGTCGAGCGTGTGCTGGACTACAGGGAAGGGATGGATGGGCTGCCCAAATCCGACGTTCTGAAATACCTGCTGGAGGACGATTGCTCCGTCGTCGTTCGCCCATCCGGCACGGAGCCGAAGCTGAAGACCTATATTTCCGTGAGTGCTGCGACAAAAGAAGAGGCCGGAGAGTTGGAAAAACAGATGGCGGAGGCCATGAAAGCATATTTCCGGTAATATGACTCGTAAGAAGTTCGCGGCGCCTGCGGCGGCGAACTTTGCGGGTCAACGAGCAGCCGATTTTGCTGCAAGTAATCAGAAAGAACCCCATCAGGATATTTGAAATGGAATCCTGATGGGGCTTTTTAAATCATTTTATGTTCTCTTATGAGTTTCTGCTGTTATATAACGCGCAGGCTGTGCTTCCAGCGAAGCTTATCCCTGGTTAAACAGCGGTGAGAGCACATCCGCATAGGTCTGGAAGATTTCCAGCAGGTACGTATCCCAGTGCCGCGCGTCCTGCTCGGTGTTGCCGAACACATAGTCTTCCTGGCCGTAGTCAATTACATCGAAGCCCGGAATTGCCTTGCTTGCGCCGTTGGTGCGGTATGCGACCGCGTCAGCGAGGGAGAAGGATACGCTGGTGACATCTTCATAGTTCACCCAGCTCGAAATATCCGTACCGGTCGCTTCTGTCGCTGTGCCGTTGGTGGTCTGTGTCTCTGCGGCTGCCTTTTCAATCGTCGCCGCGCCCTCTACGTACTCACCATACATCTGATCGACATAGAGTGCGAGAGAGTTTCCGAAAATCTCAGACGGTACGTGGCCGCCGTTCCACTGCCACTCGATCTCTGCGTCAATGCCGGCGTTCAGCATGGCGATCTGCAGGTTCAGGGAAGAGAACATGGACATATCGCCTTCTGAAGCACCCATGACAATCCTTACCCAGGTCGAATCTTCTGTGTCCTCCGCGCCGATATAGTTCAGCGGATTGTACAGCGAAACAATGTTATTGCCGTATTTGTCGCCTTCCAGGATTGAGGCGATGTCTGTCTCATACGCCTCCACCATTTCTTCGTAGGTGGAATAGTTCGCAGAATCCTGAGAGCCGGTCGCGGACTGTGTCGTACCTGCGTCAGGCGTACCTACCTTAAGCTGATTTGCGGTATTATCGTTTTCCGCTGTGGTTTCCTCTTCGGATGCTTCGGCATCGGTTGTGTCATCGGAAGGAGCCGCATCCTCAGAAACATCGCCGTCAGAGACCGCTGCCGCATCGTCCGGCAGTTCACCGGAAACGTCGCCATCTGGCAGATCGCCATCTGCGAGATCACCGGCTTCGCTGACATCGCCCGGCAGGTCGCCATCCGCAAGGTCAGCTGCGGCTTCATCGGAAACTACATCCGTGCTCTCAGAATCGGTATCATCCGAAGCCGTCCCGTCTGTGCGTCCGCCCATGCCGCCGCGGCCGCCTGCTGTGTCGCCGTCCATGCCGCCGCGCATGCCATCGGCCGCATCGCCCATCTCAGAGAGATCGCCCATTTCGGATAAATCCATATTCCCCATGCCGTCTGTATCAGCAAAGTCCAACGCACCGTTCATGCCGCTCGGAAGGCCGCCAGTGCCACCGCCATTTTCGCTGGTGCCGGAAGAGGCATAACGTCCCTCAATAAATGCGGTTGCCTTGTCTTCCGTCGTCATGGCAGCCACTTCCTCGTCGCTGAGCGCGTTGCCGTCCGCGTCAAACCAGGTCCAGCCGTCCGCGTAGTCGAGGTTATCAAGGTACCACTGCAGGTTCGAAGTAAACTCTGCCAGATAAAGATCCAGATAGGTACCATAATAGCCGTTGGTCTCCGGATAAGCGTCCAGATCATACTCGATGGTCAGCGCAATCGTATCATCGGTATCGCCATCCTCATTCAGATCAAACCCAACCGCGGATTCTTCTACAGAAAGGTTCTGCTCATTGATGTATTCCATATAAGCTTCGGACAGATAAGCCGCCAGCTGCTCCTGGAACGAAGAACCGAAATTATAGGTCGTGTCCATATAATACTCGAACGCCATTGTCATGTCGCCCTCATACAGAGAGGTAATCGCGCTGTACGCGACACAGCCCCACGCGCCGTCCGAGATCTCATAATCTACGCCATCGATCGTAACGGTCGTTGAATAGCTGCCGTCCTCCAGACGGTAAACGCCGACCGCGCCTGCTTCAATCTGATAATCATAGAAATCGGAATTGTTTGAGGTCGCCGCAAACATGGTTGCATGCGCGCCGCCGCCCGAACCGCCGGTGGAAACGAAATAATCCACATTGCCTGGCAGGTTGCCGAGCAGGATGTTGTACTTTACATAACGCGTCGCGGCCTTCTGGTCGGCCAGGCAGGACGGAGCGTCGCCGGTGTAATAGGTGTTTCCATCCGCATCCGTAGCGGTGTCCTGTTTTCCGCGGTTGCCGCAGGCCACATTGATATAGCCTTCTGCCGCGTAGGTCGTTGCTGCTGTGGAGTTGTTCGAAGAACTGTAGCCAGCCGCTCCCGTATTTAAAATAACCGGAGCCGTTGCTGCCGTGTAAGTCTGTCCATTGGTGCTCACAATCTCCGCCTCATAATCGATCACGAGCGAACCATTGATGGAAGTCGAACCAGACTCCACAGCAGATTCCGCCGTCACATCCGCCACACCGTCGCCATCTGTATCAATACCGGTTACATACGCGCCCGGCACACAGACCGATACGCCCTGCTCATCCGGCAGTTCCGGGTAAGCGACTGCCGAGACGATCGAGAGCACCCATGCGTCCGCGCTCTCTTGGTACGTCCAGGTCTGGTCTTCATTGTTTGCGAGATTCAAAGTGGTTTCAATATACTCCTGGTCAGAAACCGCAGTAGTCACGTCCGAATCGACCGAAGTATCCGACGCCGCATCGCCGGATTCCTCCGCACTGCCGGTCAGCGGCGCGGAAAGTCCCGAAAGACAAAGCGTGCCTGCCAGAAGGAAAGACAGCCATTTTTTCTTCATAGTGAAAATCTCCTTTCGATTTTTTCAAATATTATGCAAGATACAGTGCCTATCATACCACAAATAGATTGAAAGAAAATTGAATGATATTGGAAATTTTTCAAAAAGCAGGGTCTGGCGGTCGCAAATTTGTTCTGCGTGTGTGCTATCGTATAGAAAAGCAAGAGAAACGATGTTGATTTCACTATTCAGAACAGATCTTCGCGTCTGCTGCGAAGATCGTATGCAAACCTATAGCGATTTTATCGTCTGTCATGATAGGGGGTAACAGAATGTCAGATAAAATGGAAGTTCTTTCCGAAACAACGGAAATGAACAGGAAAGACAGTACGGGAAAAGCGGAGTCTGCGTCAGGCACAGAAAAGTCAGAGCCTGCGGAAACGCTGGAAATTCCGGAAAGAAAACTGGCGTCGGTTCAGCGGGTAGAAGCGGTCACACCGATTGAGGGAGCGGATTTCATAGAATGTGTCCATGTTCTTGGCTGGACGGTCGTAGGCAAAAAGGGTGAATTGAAAGCAGGAGATCTCTGCGTCTACTTCGAAATTGATTCCTTTTTGCCTGTGTGTGAGCAGTTCGAATTTCTGCGGAAGAGCTGTTATCGAAGCAATTCATACATGGGCGAAGGCTTCCGGCTGAAAACACAGAGGTTTCGCGGTCAGATTTCACAGGGCCTGATCCTGCCGCTTACTATTTTGCCGGCCGGACATGACTATGAAATCGGAGATGATCTCACGGAACTGCTTGGCATCTGCAAATGGGAGGTGGAAGAACGTTCAACCGACCTGGGGAATACGGTTGGGTCATTGCCGTTTGGAATACCAAAGACCGGGGAAGTCCGCATTCAGTCCTGCCCAAAGCTGCTGAATGAGTTTGCAAAAATTCCTTCCTATTATATTAGCACCAAAATGGATGGAACCAGCGCAACCATGTACTGGAAAAACGGAAAATTTGGGGTTTGCGGCAGAAATTATGAATTTGCCGAGGATGATAAAAGTGTTTTCTGGCGCTATGCGAAAGCGCGGGACTTGCCTGGAAAGCTTCTGAAGCATCATGTATCTGATATTGCTATTCAGGGAGAATTCTGCGGGCCGGAAATTCAAAAGAACCGCCTGAAGCTTTTAAGACCGGAGTGGTACGTTTTTACTGTCATTGATTTGAACACGTATCAGAGGTACTCTCTGAAACAAATGCTGGCGTTGTGTGAATTGCTGGAGCTGCAGCATGTCCCGATTGAGGAGCAGGGAGAGGCTTTTCCCTACAAAACCATAGAAGAGTTGCTGGAACGAGCAAAGGGAAAATATCCTTCCGGCATGAACAAAGAAGGGATTGTGATTCGACCCACTGAGCCGGTTCCTTGCTGGCTGTTCCATAACGCGCCGCTTTCGATGAAAGTACTGAATAACGATTACCTGTTGAAAGAGTGATATACGAGGAAATGTTAAGGTAATGATTTTTCTGGCAGAAAAGCTTTTTGTACGTTTCTGTTGGACAAAATAGAAGGAGGATGAAGATTATGCCGTTAAATTTAGTAAGAAGCATACCCGAAAAGCCAGTCAATTGGGAAGAGGAAGCTTTTAACTGGGAACTGGAAAAGGTAAAAAGGGAACGGGAAGAAGCAGACGCATTGGCGAATTGGATGAATCGCACTGCCGGTATGACCAGGGGGGATCAGACTGCTTTCGATGAGATGAGATGGAGCGAAGACGCTTCTGACGAGGTGGAATGGAGCGAAGAAGATTCCGAAGAGACGGAATGGAGCGAAGAAGACACAGATGAGATCGAGTGGAGCGAAGATGCTGCCGATGAGATCGAGTGGAGTGAAGATGCTGCCGATGAGGTGGAGCGGAATGAAGATACTTCTGATGAGATGGAGTGGAGCAAAGAAGACGCCGATGAGATGGAATGGAGCAAAGATAATTCCAACGAGGCAAAGTGGGGTGAAGAGGCTCCCGATGAGATGGATTGGGGCGCGGATGCTTATGCTGGCGGGAAGCCAAACGCAGATTCAGATAAATGGAATTCGACTCGGAACACTTCGACTGCTTTGGATCGTACAACAGTAAATAGTAGCGCGAAGGTGAGGAGCAATGGGGGTACTGCCACAGGAGATGGTCGGGAGAATGTACCGCCCAAAGACCGCGGGGGAAAGTCTTCCAGAGGAGAGAGGATGCTGGTAACGCAGGCGCTCGACGAAAGAGACTTGCTTGTGAAGAAAATCAATGATAAGATTGAAGCGGCATCCTTTGTCGACGTAATGAAGCGCAACGAGGAGAAGGTGTTTGACGCGAAGCTTCCGGTGGGTGATTTTGAAGCGAAAGTGGGTTCTACCTTTCAGCAGATTCGGGATCTGATTAAGCGTTTTGAGAAAATAGACGCTGCTATCGTAGCTTCAAATGCTGCCACGACGATTGAGACCACCTATGGTACGTATACCGTGGCTGCCGCAATTGCGCTCAGAAACCGGATTCGCTCGAAAGGAAGCTATGGAGAGCGCGCAGATTTTGAAACCCGTCTTTATCGTAAGATGAAAACGGAATATCAGCAGAAAGTCGTATATGTCAGAGACAAGAATAAGCAGCTGCAGGGTACCGCGGAAAATATGCGCCTGAGCATTTTGGGCCGTGACAGCAAAGGGAAAGACAATAATACTCTGGATGTGGTGGAAGCGTATATTCGTGAAAATACGACAGAGCTGGTCGATCCAATCAATATCCGTAAAAGGATGGAATCAATCGCGGAAAAGCAGGCGCTTCTGGCGAGTGAACTGGAGACAAAAATCAAAGTTTCGAACGCGACGACATTTATTGAAATAGAGTAACTGAACGGAATTACAGCCACATTTGTCTGCAATACGAAAACTTAGAACCCGGTTTCCCCACGGCGGGGTTAAGCCGCTTCTCATATAGTACAGCAGAACTGTTCACTATATGAGCCATACAGGACTTCCTCTGTATGGCTGGAACGCCTCACAAGGCGAAGCGCTTTTACGAAGTAGCAAAGCTGGTAATGCAATGGACTCTAATTCCACAATCGAAGGTTCGGATCCTTCCTTGCGATAAAAGCCAGTCGGCTCACTGTGACGAGTCGCCATGATAAACGGATTTCATTTAATAGAGAACTTTGACGCAGAAATCGTAAATTGTATTTTCTTTCTTGTTTTTTAGACAACGGGTAACGATGACGCAGGCATAGCAATATGCTAAAATCCGCGAGACTGGTTTTGGCGCGAAACCGGTTGGCCATAAGTTTCCCACGCGGCTGTATTGCAGGCAGATGGGTGTAACAGAATTATATAAAAAACACACAGAAAAGTGGTTGAAAGTGAGATAAAATGATTTATTATATAGCAGACCCACACTTTGGCCATAAAAATGCAATCCGCTTTGATAACCGCCCATTTGCGGATGTTGATGAGATGGATCGTGTTATGATTGAAAATTGGAACCGCCGTGTGCGGGAGGAAGACGACGTCTATATCCTTGGTGATTTTTGTTTCCGGACGAAGCAAGAACCCCAGTGGTATCTGGAACGACTGAAAGGACATAAGCATCTGATTCAGGGAAACCACGACCGTGCGCTTGTCAAAAATGAGGCGGCGAGCGGATATTTTGAGTCAATTGATCCGCTGCTGGGTATTTTTGACCAGGATAAGAAAATCGTACTGTGCCATTATCCGATTGCTGAATGGTATGGATATTTTAAAGGCGTATGGCATATTTACGGACATATCCATCTTGGATTGCGTGGGGACACCGGGGCTTTCATGCGGACAAAAGAGCGTGCGCTGAATGCCGGATGTATGATCAACGGATATATGCCTGTCACATTTGAGGAACTGGTTGTGAACAATGAACGGTTCCGGAATGAGGAGAAAAACCGGGAGGATGAAGGATAGCTTCTTCCCGGTTATCTGTTTTATCCGACAGGAAAGTTCTCCGAACTTCCCTATCGGATAAAAAAAGGGGGATGAGTATGTTTTATATTACTGGAGATACGCACAGAGATTTTACCCGTTTTTCCAAAAGAAGCAGATTTCGCTCGAAATGCCATCCGGGGGAGAGTGACTACGTGATTGTCTGTGGGGATTTCGGACTTTTGTGGGATAAAACACCGACGTTTGCTTTCGATCTGGATGTGATGTCCCGCTACCCATTTACCATTCTCTGGGTGCAGGGCAATCACGAGAACTACGATATGATTGCAGAGTACCCGATCGAATATTGGAATGGCGGAAAGGTGCGGCATATCATCCGCGATAAAGTGATCCTGCTTGAACGCGGGCAGGTATTTCAGATCGATGGTAAAAGTTTTTTACGTTTGGAGGAGCGTCCTGCCATGATATTCAGGATGGCATATTGGATCCGAACGATCCGGATTTTACAGAGAAGCGAAGGAAGGCGGACCGGCAGCGAAAAATGTACCGCATCCGCAATGTCTCCTGGTGGGAGGCGGAGCTGCCGACGGAAGAGGAAATGCGGGAGGGCATGCAGAATCTGGAGAAGGCAGGAAATCAGGTAGATTTTGTGATCACGCATTGTCCGTCCGGCTGGGGGACACGGGCGGTATTTCGTTCTATGGGACTGCCTTTCACAGAAGCGCTCGGATATAAAGAAGATGTTCTGACAAAGTATTTTGACCAGCTGGAGGAAAAGGTGGTTTTTACCCACTGGTTTTTCGGCCATCTGCACGACGATCTGACGCTCGACGAGCGACATACCATGCTTTATCATGGGATCGTGCGGCTGACGGCCGATGAGAATATTTATGAAATTGTGTGATCCTGGGAAAAGTCCCGCAGAGCATCCGCGAACATCTTTGCCGCTTCGAATCTGTCATAGATTTCCAGCCGGCCGGGACTGACGTGAAAACCGCATATTCCGTTGTTGATATAATCAAACCCATAGTGGGGCTCTTCCGTTCCCTCCAGGACCAGAATCCATTCCTCCTGGCCGGGACTTTGTTGTAGCAGCACCTCTCTGACCAGGGCCTCGAAGCCGCACCAGGCGGTTGTTCCTTCCTGGAGGAAGGGAGAGGCTTGCTCTCCTGCCTTAGATATGCGGAGCAGGCTCACGACGGAAGACTTCTTTTTCAGGATTGGAACTGCTTCCATGTGTGTCACAATCCGGAAATGCTCTGGCCGCGTCTGGAAAGTGGCAAGCAGATGCCTGTAAATCCTTTCCGGAAAATCGGCCTGGAAATGCAGCTGCTTTGCAAATTCTTCCATCGTCCATGCTCTGGTGACGTCAGTCAGGTTCCAGCAGTGGTTCCATCTGCGATCTGTTTCCAGCTTTCGGATGGTATTGGATATGTTTTTCATCCAGCTGTGCCGCGCACTGCAGCGAAGCATTTCGCAGTCAGTATAAAAAACACCATCCAAGTCCGTATAGAGTGCGTATTCCGGGACATAATCCCGCTGTTCTGGAAGATGTGTAAACCGATCCGTCTCGTAATCCTCTGCAATGTTTCCCGGCAGCACAGTGACAGATATGGCTTTGCCGTAATAGGGGTAGTCTGTGATCTGACAAGGCTCTTTTCCCGTAACGTCCTCGCGAAGCTCTACAAAATCGGAAGGAGATGCAGTCAGGTGAATATCAAACGGAAGCTTTGCCAGCAAATGCCATCGTTTGGCATCCAACGGTTCCAGCAAAAGGTGTGCCGGCGGGGTTTTCCGGGAAACACGCATGGCCATCAGTACGTACTTATCTTCTCTCGGAAGACAGAACATGGCAGTTCGGCGTCCATCCTCATAGACGAGAGAATACCAGTCGTCCTCTAAAACACGGGCCTTGCACACCTTTTGCAGATAATTTCTGCTGAGAGCGTCCCGCAGGGGCGGTTCGCCCGGGCCGTCCGATCCGATGCGGTCAATCATGCGCGTAAACAGATACTCCGCGTCCGGGCGGTAATTGGGAGATTCGTTGTAAGCGATTATGATCATTATAATTCCTCACTTTCCACATATTTATAATGTCCGGACGCAGCTGCTTCCCGAAGCACGGCTTCAAATCGAATCAGAGCCTCATCCTTTCCAAACACTTCCAGACAGTCCGGGCGGAGAAGAAAACCATATACGGTTTCTTCAAAGTTTTCCTTTGACTGCATGACCTCATTGACATCGACTACAATCATATAGCGTTCTTTCCGGGCAGAGGAAGGATCGTTTCTCATATCGCAGACCTGATCCAGAATTTCATCAAACTCCGGATATTTCCAGGTAAGTTCACTTTGCATGAGAAAAGAGTCATCCGCCATGTGGTCAACCATTAGTATGGGAAGCTTACGTGAACCTACATCAACCGGACGAAACAGGTGGTTGATAATAGGAAATGCGGAACTGGCATCAGCCGCTGCTTCGGTTTTATCTTCGACAGCGTTTTCGATATCTCCCATTTCTTCATCCATCAGGGAAGGCTTCTGGAGAACGTAAGAAACAGACTGATGCCGCTCAAGCTCAAAAGGATTGTTCTGCGCAAGTTTTTCATAATCGCTTCGGGCATATACGGCAGGTGTTTCAGGAAGAAATTGGATTTCACGCATCGAATGCCTGCTTTCCAGATAATGGATGGTGTCGAAAATATCATTCATCCAGAAATACCGGTTCGCACGTGAAAAATCCAACGGCGACATATAATAATTTCCATCCTTTCCAATGCAAAGACCGTATCCGGCTCCGTCCCAGAGAAAGGATTTCTCATCCCACTCCTTCAGAAAATCACCCTTTTCAAAACGATTCTGGAAGGCCCGCTTTGTGACAGTGAGCATGATTTCTTTTCCGTGAAAACGATAATTGTTGATCTGCAAATCGGTCATATGCGGAAGCAGATCAATTTCCGTGTCACGCGGCATAGTCAGCAGAATGTCAAATGGGAGAGAAGCCAGGTAAGACCAGGCATTTTCTGTGAGAAACTTCAGCGGCTCAAAAGGCGTATAGATTCCAGCTCTGGAATTTTGAATCAGCAGCAGAGCCGCAATATGATCCGGATGCAGGTCGCAAAAAGCCAGGCGCGGACCGCGCGATTCCCAATATCCTTCTGGTGAAGGAATCGAATACCAGTCTTCATCCAGATCGGTATCTAACACTTCCTGAAAATATCCCAGACTTTCCGGATCGCGAAAAGGAGGCTTTCTGTTTTTACACAGCTTCTCCTGTAATTTTGAGATACAATGATATTCGTCAGCCGGATCATCAACCATCATGACTTGAATTGGCCGAAGTGCCATTGTTTCCATCTCCTTTCTGATTGGAAGCAAATCCATTTCTTGCTATCATCTGCAGATAGCGGCATGAAATGGTGCTTATCTGTTGTCTGTATTAAAACATGACTCAGATACAAAAATGCGAATAAAAACGGAAGTTCTGCAGAGGAACAGAATTATTACTGGTCACAACCCGACCACGCACTTGCTGCGGGGACAGGGTCGAAAACGTAGTGGTAACACAGAATTCGGCACGGATATACGAAGAAACAGTGAACCGGTTGCAATTTTGATCATTGGATGTGGTATATTTACAGATGAGGAATAATAAGCAGTTGATTTTTTTGGTTTCTGTTATTTATGGAGGACGAAAAAGACATGAAATCAAAGGAAATAGAGTTTCCACTATATAAAATAACCCTGATGGATGAGAATATCCCGGCCTTTTGTTCTGCTGGCGCGGAATTTTTTACAGAGAATATTGAAGGGTTTGAACAGGAATGGATGCCGCATATAGACGATGACAAAAAGGAACGTTATTGCAGGAGCAAGGCAGGCGAGCAGATAACAGATACTTACGGGTCAGATGCGGAGGATGTGATTTTTCAGAAAGATGAAAACGCCAAACTACAGAGAAAAGTGATTTATACAGAAAGCGACTGTCACTATAAGCTGGTAAATGCCTACGGCTGGCCGAGTGATATATATGCGGATCGCAGCAGAATCGAAGTAGCGTCGGTAAAGTTCCAAGGAAGTTATTATCTGATTGGAAAATACCGACTGGAAGGCGTATGTCAGGAATACAGGTTTGCCGGAGATGCCATATCTGAAAAATACGAGCAAATCATGCTGTGGGGGAATCCGATTTTTCGAACAGAACTGTATTCCAGAGAAGATATCTGCGAAACAAATCTGCCCAGGAATATACGATTTCCGAGAAGCGAATTTGCGCGGGACGTGGTAGAGACCTATTGCTGGATCTGTTTGGACAGGGCAGAGCGGCCATTTCTGAAAAAAGACATGAGGCTGACCAGAAAATTTGTTGCCCGGCTGATGCGTGATATTCCTGGAGAGGCGGGATGAGGAACGGGTGAAATGCAGATGGGGCAGTCTTGTTGCATTTTTGAAACAGAGAAGTGATATATAGTTTATTACAAAGGCAAACGCTTTGTTGTTTGCCATTGTGGAAATAGTTTTACAGGTCTGCAATACGAAAACTTTAAATCCGTTTTCCCTGCAGCGGGGTGAAGCTGCATCTACAGCTGCTGGCTGTAATAACAGGCGAAAAAAGTACCTCAGATGATAGAGGAGCGGACATGCAGACTCCGCCAGTCGAAGGTTTGAGTCCTTCCTTTTGATCAGCCTGATCGGGGAAATCCCTACCCTATAATAAGGGAACTAAGTGAACTGTTTTGTTTGTTAGATAAACTGTGGCACAGGAATCAGAAAAGGTATTCATTATGAACAAGAAACAGAAAACAGTGAACGTCGACGCAGGCATAGGATCTATGCTGAAATCCGCAAGTATGGTTCAGGCGCTAAACCGGTTAGCCGAAAGAAAACCACGCGGCTGTATTGTAGGCCTAAAAAATACACAAGAAAATAGAGAACGACTGCCTCTGATTTTGTGAAAATGTGAGAAAAATTAGGAGCACGTTTAAAAATAACTATGATTGTGCTAAAATAATTGACGCTAAATAGCGCTTAAGTTTGTACTATTGCAAAAGGGTTCGAAGAAAATCTAAAATGTGTACAAAGATGACAACATTTTATTATGAGGAGGAAAGAGAAAAATGAGTTCAAGTACGATTCAAACTGAAAAAATGGAAAGAATAGCAGGTATATATATTATATATCGTGTTGATTATCCCGGAAAAATGTATATAGGAAAAGCACTCGATTTGAAACGAAGAGCAGAGCAACATATTCGAAACTTATTTGCCGGTTGTGATAATAATAGTGATTTGCAATCTGAATTTGACTCTACTCAAAAATATAACTATCGGTTAGGATGCCTTGTAACTCTTCAAGATAATGTTTTCGACGGACTATCTGATGATATTGATACAAAACTTAGTTTTTATGAAAGTATTTTTTATCAGGCAGCGGAGAAATATTTTGAACCATATAATTGTAAACCAGAAAATTTTGCGAAAGTTGATGAAAGCGTTCTTCTAAAAGCGAAAGATATTATTGAAAAAAACAGAAAAATTTATGTGGAAATAAAGGCACTCGTAAGTTTACCTCTCAAAATGCAGTGCGTAAGCGTCTACAGGACTGGATTGGACTATCGGAGCAAGAGATAGTAGGTGCAGCTAATATAAAAGCAAAAGATACACATGATAGCTGGGATGGAATTACACGAGAAATAGAGTTGCCTAAGATTAGTATTCGGGAATTATACCAGAATGACATAATAAATTATATGCTTGTTGGATCGATGGGGGATTATGTTGAAAAACAGGATTTCTCTACGATATTAATAGAAAAAATGGCTTATATTGCAAACCACGGAATGTGTTTATGGGCAAGTGCTGGTCCATCCTTAAAAGCATTTGAGGAATTTAAGAAATTTAGTAATGATAATAATAGGACTGAATTTGAAGAGGATGAAAAAAGAATATATGCATTATTGTCATTGACTACTTCGCCCTATACGTCAGATTTAGTGATGAAATATACGTCAGAATATTGTGGGAAAAAATTAGAGGCAACCGGTCCTGTAAAAAATTCAGGTAAGTATAAGGGTTTAGTTATAAAAAAGTTTTATCAGGTTGAGGAAGACTTTTCAATCGAGGATTTTTATGATTTGTATTATAGATTCGAGAATGTTAATAGCTATGATGGAAAATTCAGTTCAGATGTAAAAAAAGTACGGAGTCAGTTACAAATGGTTGTCTCTAAAAAGGAAATACTAAGGGAAAATCATGGCTCAGATGTGCAGAAGCGGCTTGGAATTATGGATGATGAAAGATTGCAGAAATTTAGAGAAGAAAAAGTACAGAACGATATTGTAGCTCCTAAATTTCTCCTAAATAATGATAATGATTCGCATCCTATTATATATATA
>JAJQCQ010000020.1 GCA_021202635.1 Lachnospiraceae bacterium
GCTTTTCACACCTCTCTGTATAAGTTATGGGGAAAATCGAAAAAAACAGGCTAATGGCATGACAAGGTCATATCAAAAAACATGACAGCCTCTTTCCTTTGCCTGTGCAGGGTGCTATAATGTAGGAAAAGCAAAAACGTGACAAAGAAGATCGAATTTCGGTAGCGGCTACCGAAAAACAAAGGAGGCCGGTTATGGACACTGTTGAACACAATCTGCTGACCCTGGACTTCTGGCAGGATCAGGTGACCTATGAAGGGCGTACTTTCCCTATAGGGACGCTGGGCTGTGCTGCCTTGAATACTCCGGAGGAAATCCTCGCAGAGATGAACCAACCGGCGGCGGTGCTGATTACGGTTTATAGTGAGGTGGCATTAGGACAGGTCAGCATAAAAACATTGCTGCCCGCAAGGGAAGCCGTCATGCAAATGCTGACGCTTCTGCGGAACCTGCCGCCCTTTGAAGGGCTGGACTATGATTTTTATAACGGCTTTGCAGAAAAACTCTTTTCTGATGCCGCCATGCAGAACGCTGTGGACTATGTAGAAGCAGCCTCCCGTGGTGAGGCGACTGCTGCTGATGAGCAGTATCGCAGTGGTGTCGGCCTGTTGAGACTGCTTCAACTGTTTGCTCAGCTCCCGGCGACTATGGCGATATATCAGCAGAGCATCCTGCCTTTTGCCGAGGCGCTTCACGAGAGCAACCGGACAGCAGATGATTACGCAGCGGCATTTGGGGCATATTTTTCCTCATCCCTGGCCTTTTCCGCCAGTGACCCTTCCTGGGCGTCATTGTCAAACGTTTCGGTTCAGTATGTCTCCGCAGTCATGCCGGAAAAGGAGCAGCCGCAGCTTGTTAAGCGGATGCACTACGTTTCTTTCGTAGGAATGCTCCGGTCAGATTTATTTGAAGGGCTGTGTGTCGGCCACGCACCGAGAAAATGCCCGATTTGCGGCAGGTGGTTTCTGACCATCGACGCAAGGCACACCAAATACTGCGGCGGTCTGGCCCCAGGGGATGAACGTGGCCGGACGTGCCGTCAAATCGGCGCAAAGCTGGGACGGGCGAAACGGGAACGGGCAGACGACCATCCCATCAAGGCTATTTACAACCGCCGGATGAACACCATCCTGCAAAGCACGAAGCGTAAAAAGCTGGATGAGAACACGGCTCAGATCATGAAGCGGCTGGCGAAAAGCAAGATGGAACGGGCGATCTCCGACGTGGATTATGCCAACGGTTCCTATAAACAGGAGATGGAGCAGTCTGCACTTCTGGCAGAAGCGCAGAAACAGATGAAATAGATAGGAATGACAACGGAGAGGCGGTGATGATGTGGACGGTGATTATACATGGGATATGTCTGGTTACTACGGCAAATACAGCTTTATAGAGGACAGGCTGACCATGCGTCAGGTGGAACGCATATTCCAGCTTGAGCCAGAGCCGCCCAAAGCAGCGTTTATCAATGATTACATCGTCACCGCCGTCGCAGAACAGGATTACATCTACTTCTCATTTTTCCTGCATCATTATGAAAGCCGCTTAAATGGGCGAATACGCTCCTCCCTGCTGCGGGAAGGGCTTGACCGTTATGACCCGGACCGCTTCCTGGATTACAAGATGGAGTGTATTCTTGCCATGCTGGAGCGTTTGCCGGACTATGATCCTGACAAAGGCGCTGACTTCCTGACCTATGTTCATCATCACATCGGTAATGCCCTGTTGACCTGCCGTATGAGGGAAGAAGGAGGTTCATTCTCCAGCCTGGATGAATATAAGGCCGTGCGTGGTATTGCGTGGCTCTACAACGAACACGAATCCGAACAGGAGGCCATTGCCAGATATGCAGAACAAAACGGATGCTCTGAAACAATCGCCGCTGAATACCTGACGGTTGCCAGAAAGAATCGAAACCAGGTGCCGTTTTATGTTACAGTGCAGGACGAGGACAGTGAGGAAACCGGTGAGGACGTGACCCGTGATGACAGCTGGAACTATACAGATATTCTCTGGAACGGGATGCAGGCAAAAGCTGTTCAGGCCGCCTTTGATAAACTCAGCTATCGGGAACAGATATACCTGGAAAAGCGCAATGCGATCTGTATGACCTGTGGGCGGGTAAGCCCATTGTCGATGAGAACCACATTTGACGATCTGGCTACCATGTTTGAGGGCAGCAGCGCCAGCGGCGCAGAACGAGCCTACCACCGGGCGCTGGAGAAGCTGACAAAAAATCTGGTAGAGGCCGGTGCGCTTCATGTGGTGGAGCTGAAACGAAAGTCCCAAAGAAAGAAAGGCAAAAAAATCGCCGCCGCAGTCTACGAATATCGGGTAGATTACGACGGCGAATGGGGAGAGGTTTCATTTGATTTTGTACAGGGGACAGCGGAGATCGTGAAGTTGGTGGAACCGGATACAGTCGAAAGAAACGCCTTTGCAGAGTTGGCGATCTGCTATATTTTGGAGTTTTCTACGGACACACCCCCGAAAAAGATAATGCTTCCATTTTCCACAGGTGATGTGTCTATCAAGATAGATTGAAGTGAAAGGTAGAATAAATACAATGGATTTCATACACAACAAAAAATCCTCATCGTAGACGACGATGAGGGAATCCGCAATATGATTCGTGTCATTCTGGGAAAGGAGCAGTTCCGCTGTCTCTCCGTAGCGGAGACGGGAACGGACGCTGTGAAAAAATGCCGGGAATGGCAGCCCGACCTGGTGATTCTGGACATCATGCTCCCCGACATGGACGGATATGAGGTCTGCCGCAGGATACGGGAATTTTCCTTGTGCCCCGTCCTGTTCCTGTCCGCAAAGTCGGAGGAGACTGACTGGATCATTTCCTACACCATCGGCGGCGATGACTATATCACCAAGCCCTTCAGCCCGAAGGAGCTGGTTGCCCATATCAACGCCATTCTGCGGCGGCAAAGCTACTATGAAGGACGCAGTGATACCTCCTCATCCTATTCCTTCGGGGAATTTACGCTGGATTTTGGCCGGAGGGAGCTTTTGCGGGGACAGGCTCCGGTTGCCCTGACAGCTAGGGAATATCTGCTGCTGGAATACCTGGTACGCAACCGGAATATCACGCTGAGCCGGGAGCAGATCGTCCGCAACGTGTGGGACAGCGATTATGACGGGTACGACAACACCGTTACCGTCCATATGCGGCACCTGCGGGAAAAGGTGGAGCCTGACCCGTCCCACCCCATATGGCTGAAAACGGTCAAGGGCAGAGGATACATCTTTGATGATCGGAGCGCAAAGCGATGAACAGAAAAATTATCTCCGAATATCTGAAAACCCTTGTCTTTGCAGTTGTGGCGACGCTGGTGGTCGGGACGGCTCTTTGTTTCCTGCTCTTTGCCAGTGGGCGATCTTTGGATACAACTATGCCGCAGTATCTAATACTGAACGTCAACCAGTATTTGAGCCAGTCGGAGACGGGCTTCTCTCTGGAGGAAGAAGGAATGGAGCAGCTGGACGTACATGACCTGTGGCTGCAAATCGTCGATGGGGACGGAGCTGTGGTCTATGCTTATCACACAGACGCTGACATTCCGGACACCTACACCAATTTTGAGCTGGTGAACATCACCCTGACCTCTGACCGGCTCCCCGGCTATACGGTGTACGCCAGCGCTTACGACAGCGATGCAGGGGAATATACGGTTCTGATCGGGTGTAGCAGCTCCCTTGTCACGAAGGATTCCTACAATCTGTCCGGGAACAGAGTGACTGTGGCGATGCAATGTGTTGTTATCTTCTTGGTTGTGGCGGCGCTGGCTGTTGCGATTGCCTCCATCGCCTTTTCCAGAAAAATCTCCACACCCATAGCGGATATGATGGATGAGATCGAAGCCGTTTCCAGCGGTGGTGAACTGAACGTGCGAACCCGCAAAAACCTGTTTTCCGAGGTGTTTGAGCGTATCCGTATATTGCGGGACAAGCTGGCCTACAATGATAGAATGCGGGCAGAATGGATTTCTAACATCTCTCACGACATCAAAACGCCCCTGTCTACCATAAAAGGATATGGGGAGCTATTGGCGGACGCAGACTATGCCTTTGCCGAAGCCGAGGTTCAGCAGTATGCGGCAGAAATCCTCAAGGCAGAGAAAACGCTGGAGGGTCTGGTGGATGATCTGAAAATCAGTCAGTCCATGATTGAGGGTCAGGTCGTACTAAACCGGGAACAGGTAGAGCTTGGCGCACTGATCCAGGACTGCATCGGAAAGATAAGCCCTAAGCTGATGGGAGCCTCCGAGATTCTTTTATCACCGTCGGAGCCTGTCTATCTGGACTGTGACCGGCGCTACATGGGGCGCTGCCTGCTCAACATCATCAGCAATGCCTTTGTCCACAACCCGAACACAAAAATCGCCGTCCGAATTAACATGGCACAGGAAAACGGCCATGTTATCATCCGGATCGGCGATAATGGGAAAGGGATGGCTCCTGACGAGATCGACCACGCCTTTGAACGCTATTACCGTGGCACTTCTTCTGAACAGGTGGAAGGCACCGGTCTGGGGTTGGCTATCGCAAAGGAAACCGTCGCCGCCCACGGAGGCACCATTCAAATCGAGAGCAGCGTGGGCAACGGCACGACGTTTATCATTACACTCTGAAAAAATCTCAGACGGAGAAGTATTGTGCCCTGATTTCCTCGGTGAATGGGACGATGTCTCCATCGCAGATGAAGTAAATCTTGTCACAGAGCTTCTCCAGATACTGGTGCTGATGGCTGGTCAGCAGGACTGTTTTCCCCTGAGATTTCAGCCGCTCCAAAATCTGTGTGACCTCCCTGTTTGCCTCAAAATCCAGAGCATTGTATGGTTCGTCCAGAATCACAATGCTCTGGTTTTCCATAAT
>JAJQCQ010000068.1 GCA_021202635.1 Lachnospiraceae bacterium
AATTTAGTCCTTAAATCCGTTTCAGTGAGTCCTGGCTAGGGTGTGACTTGTAACTCTACTTCATATTTCTCTTTAAAGCAATCAAAAAATTTATGGTTTCGATAACCAGAGGACTACACTTCTATCCGTACAAGCCTTTTCCCTCTTACCAGCAGAAAATCTACCTCATTATAATCGAAGCTGTCTGGACAAATTCGGAGGCTGTCCTTCCCGATGACAGTGCAGCAGGAAATTACGTGCTGATTGAAATCTCTACTGATTATACGACCTCAAACTACGGAGGAAGCGGCTCGGGATGCGGCGGTTCTTACGGGGACCCCTCCATGGGAGACAGAGAGGCCTCCGAGGGCAGTGAAAGACCGGATTCCGCCGATTTCGATGATACGAACTTTTCTTTTGGCGACAGGGAATCCGGATCCGGTGATCTGGATGACAGAGGAATGGCAGAGCGAACATGAAACCATCGTCCTTGTTCCGCAATATGAAGATTCCAATACCGAAGACCCGGCTTATACAATGGAACTGGTGACAGAGATTGTCAACCGGTACAGCATAGATACATCAAAGGAATATCTTGTCGAGCAGTCTTCGGGAACCATCCGGTCCATCAGAATGTTCATTCCCAAAAGATATCCATGCACATGGATTCCGTCACAGCAAGGCGATACATATGCTCGCAGCGGGTATAAATATCATTTACATTCGTGATTTTCTTGGTCACGAGGATATTTCAACCACAATGGTATACAGCCGTGCGGACAATCGGATCAAAAACGAGGCTACCAAAAAGCTCACCCCTCAAGTCACAGAAGAAACGGATTTTCCAGACTGGACGAAGGATCAGGACTTACTGGCATTCTTGAATTCATTCCGGTGACAGTGTATTATGCCGAGATAATTCTATGCAGATAAGGATAAATCCACTGGATTGTGCTTATTTCTCGGCATAATAACTCGCTCGGCATAAGGCGGCTTATGTGGATATCCGCATAACGAGCCTTGACCACTTCCTTCCTCGGTTGGATCGAACTCATTCCCTTGCAGGATTCCGCTCTTTAACATCCGCCGGACAAGTCTGATAATGTTTGGGTCTTTAATCCTTGATTCTACGAATTTGACTATCCATTCATGGTTCAGATGGTCGAAGAATCCCTTATATCTGCATCAAGGACATAGCTGGTCAGGTTATGCATAATCATCCCGTCAAGCTTACGAATGGCCATATGGCATCCGCGGTTTGGTCTGAATCCCATCATTTCATCATAGAAATGCGGTTCAAACACTGCTTCAAGGATTCTTCTAAGTGCTTCCTGTACCAGTTTGTCTTCGTAGCAGTAGATATTCAGCGGTCTTGTCTTTCCATTTTCTTTCGGTATCTCCACTCGCCTTGCCGACTGTGGTTTATACGATTTCTTCTTAAGACGCTCCACAAGGTTCTCCAGATTCTCGTCAAGATTGGCTTCGTAGGTTTCTTTATCTACTCCGTCAATTCCCACCGCTTTGTCTTTCTCCATCGCGTTATGACACTGCCTAAGCATTTCTTTATCAATCAGATGCCCGATGGAGGTAAAGACCATGTCCGGATTCTCACCTGATAATTGTGATATTCTCGCCAATTTCGTTTCCATTAGTTACCTCTGTCTATGTGTACAGCTAATGTTTCCTCTTTGATATAGCTTTGCAGACTTGCCTTCTCTCCGGCATTTATTTTGTTCATGCTTTCACCGATACTATGCAAGTCTCCGACTACCTGCTGTTCATTTGCCTTCCTTCTTTTGGTTGTAGGGCATACCCGGCTGTTACACTCAGTCGAGAAACAACAGGTTCTCTCCAGTTGCCACAACATCCATGCATGACATGATAAGGTTTTGCCAACGCCGCAGCGGCACGTGAAATCTCACCATAACGATAAACCTATGTGCTGTCTTCCATTCAGGCAACAATGTCGACCCGCTGGATGTTGCGACCTTCACTGGACGCACTGCCTGACCCCTTTTAGACCCTATACATGCTTGAGGATTGCCTTGCGGAATGTTTCCTCCACGACAGTTTCTTCCTGGTTATCGTAAAACTGCGCCTGTAGGATATACCGGGAGTGGTCATCCATGACCAATGACAGGTAGGTCTGCACCATTGCACCCTTTTTCTCGATCGGGAGCTTCGGACCGTATTTGATGTTTGCCTGCACAAGCATCATCCGGTTCGGTTTGCAAAAGCGCTTCGAAGAACTTTTTCTCGCGTCCTTATACATCTGCATCTGGCGTTCACCGAAGCCGGCCTTATAAAGGTACCTCTGCATGGTGGAACGCTTCAGCCTGCCGGGTTCCACACGCCCTTCCAGTTCCAGAATGTAGATGATCTGTGACACGGAACGCTCAGGCACTTCCCGCTTAAGCTGGATTGCCTCCGCTACAAGCTCGACCTTTTCCACACTCAGGACACCATCATTGCTGCCGTAAATGGAAAGCACCGCAAGATCTCCCAGGTCTTTTGTCGCGTAGGCAGCCGGCAGGATAACGCCATCCAGCTTGTCTGTATTTTCTGCCGCATAAGACGCAGCCATTGCGCCTCCAAGAGAATGACCGGAGATATACCAATGCTCATAATCATATTCTTTCATCACATCATCGGCTCTGTTGATTCCGAAAATCGCCATGTTGTAAGGCATCTCGAGTAAAAAAGCAGTCCACGCTATTCTCCGCCAGCTTCACCATCAGCGGTGCATATGCCGTATACTCAACCTTTGCTCCCGGATAGAAAATAATTGCGCTGTCTTCTCCTGCGCCGTCAAAATACAGTCCACTGTCTATCCCGATTACCTCTACGCTGCCGCTGCTTTCCAGATACTCTGTGACTTCCGCATCAGCCCTGTAGTAATCGCTCGCATACCAGATCATCAGCACGCCAAGCAAAATACAAAGCTGTGCTGCCAGGTTTACCAGCTGCTCAATCCAGTTTGCGCGTTTACTGGCGGAATCCATTTCCTGTCCCGATTCGCTCTGCGAATCGTGGACGTAGGCCATGCCATTGTGCGAAGCACAATTTTTCATGGCATGGCTCTCCGCTGCTGCTCCAAGAATTCCCATCACAACAAATCCGACTATAGCTAACAGAAACAGGATATTGCACGGAAATGAGGATATATTTTTCCACAGTTCTGACCAAGACGGACGGCTGATAATCAGGGAAAGGAGAATCAGTACAAAACCGCTTGGCATCAGATAATGAAACTGCCTGTATAACAGTTGAATATCCTTATGGGCAGCAGCCAGTATTAATTTCCACAATACTTCTCCAAGGCCGGCTATGATACACAACAGCGCGCCGATCAAAAATACTGCTGAATCATACATTGACGCAATCATATAGCTATTGAGATGCTGAAACATATGACCGGCAACGCATCTACAAGAGCCATTCCAAAAGAAGCTTCAAGCTGCACCTGGTTATTTTCTGTCTTATTCGTTTCATCCATTCCCATAAAAATCATCCTCTTTCATACGCAAAAATACGCGATTCTATTTCAAAAGCTTCTTCAACTGCTCTTCCGTTGCAAATGGATAGCTATGGCTTAAATGATCAAAAATTCTTTTCCGACTGTCTTCCGGTTCTTCCTTATAATTCGCGGTCACCATGTCATAACCCCACAAGTCTTCTGGCTTTGAATAAACACATACTGGCATTCCATATTCTCCACCTCGCTTGTTTACCTTGCGGCGAAAGTCTTTGATCACCAAGTAAGTCCGCATCTGAAGGTCCGTCAGAATCCCGTTGAAGTTCTTTTCCCCACCTTCGCCGAAGCCAGCACGTCTTTTCAGTTCCAGACCAATATATTCATCCTGATCCTCAAAGCAGTCCATGATCTTCTTACTGCGGATATTGGCCAGTTCATCATCCCATCTGGCATCGAAATCATAGCCATCTCTGCGGTAATTCGCAAAGACCGGAAACCATTCTAGACTGACGAAGGCCGACTTTTTTCCGAAAAACTTTCCATATGCCACCTCGTGACTTCTGGCAATCAGCTCCCGCCATTCCCACGGGTCCTGTTCCGGATCACCCGTCCACCAGAACAGATTCGAGGTATGCTCTTCTACCGAAAATCCTTCGATCTCATTCTTGAACAGCGGAAGAAAGCCGATTTCATTGATCCAGCTGATCAAATCACGCCAGCTGCGGGCATGCACCAACACTTTTTATTTTCTTTTCCTCTGATGGAATCAACCATGAGCTTCCTGTAAGAACATCTCACATAATTTGCGCATCTCATCTGTTGTCCACCCATCTCTGAGTAAGATAAGGAGCTGTTTCTCTCCCATCCCCTTCCAATCGCATAATCAATGATTTCTGTCTGTTCGTCATTCAGCCGCACTTCATGCAGTAGGCTGACCAAAGTCTGCTTCCCACTTTTTCCATCTGGCAGCGCATTCCTGCCGGAAGATAATTCCTGATGTCTAATGGCAGCATTTGTTTCTCCGCATCCTCCAAGCGCATCTCTCATCTGCTGGTTCTCCTGCAGCACTGCTTCATTTTCTTCATATCTCTGCCGAAGTTCCGATGAATGTTGCTGCAGCCACTGCTGAATTTCCTCCTCGCTGATTTCGCTATTAGCATCCGCTTTTCGCCTGTCCAGTTCTGAAAGATCAAGCGAAAGAAGCTGCTCCGGCTCCAAACGAATGATGACCGCTTCCCCCTGTTCCTCCAGCTTATAAAAATATTCCAAGTCTTTTTCCGTCAGATATTTTATTTCCTGCACAATATCCACTCCCATCTATCCGTCATTATCCGTGAATCTGTTTTCACCGCTATTGTCGTCATCTCTCCCATCTGCCCGGATGT
>JAJQCQ010000063.1 GCA_021202635.1 Lachnospiraceae bacterium
GGTATTGAGATATGAGAAACAGTGCATTTAGGCGTAAAATTTCAGGAAGTTAACAATTATAGTAAATGGCAGGAAAGCAGTTTGTTTGAAATTATGAAAAACGAACAGCTGCATTCCTGCCAAATTTGTAACTATTCATTGGGGAAGCGTGTGGTGTGAATATGAAAGAAAAAATACTGGTCATTGAGGATTCGGCGGCGATCAATGAGCTGATTTGTATCAATCTGGAGACGGCGGGGTATGAGCCGCTGCCATTCTGGGATGGCGATGCGGTCAGTGCATGGCTTCACGACGAGAAGCGTCGGTGGATCGATCTGGCACTTCTGGATGTCATGCTTCCGGGAAAGGACGGCTTCGCGCTGTTACCCATGCTGCGCGCGTTGGAAATCCCGGTCATTTTTCTGACGGCAAAGGGCGACCTGAACAGCAAGATTCATGGCTTAAAGGACGGGGCAGAGGACTATATCGTTAAGCCGTTTGAAATGCTGGAGCTGCTTGTGCGTGTGGAAAAAGTGCTGGCGCGGTACCGAAAGGAAGCGGAAGTCTTCGTGGTGCGGGATGTTGAGATCTTTCCGGAGGAGCGGCGGGTAACGAAGGCAGGAAGGGAGATTCCTCTGAAACCGATGGAATTTGACTGCCTGCTGCAGCTTGTGAAATATAAAAACATCGCTCTTGGTCGTGAACAGCTGATCAATGCGCTGTGGGGCGTAGATTTTGACGGCGAGACGCGCACGATAGATGTGCATATTGCGAGACTGCGGAAAAAACTGGATTTCCAGGATGTGATCCAGACTGTGCCCCGCATCGGCTACCGACTAAATTCCCAATGAGTGAGGAGGCTGATACATGAGACGCGAAAATACAGATCCGCTTCATCCAGAGGCAGGAAATGCTGTTCATCCCAGGTCTGTTCGCCCAGGGTGGCTCTTACGAACAAAAATATCTTTGGTGTCAGCCCTGCTGCTTCTGGTTTTATCACAAATTTTTTCCATCTGGAATCTGTATGAGACGCAGATGCGGATGATCGGTGTCGTACTTGGTGATGAGCAGACGACGCTTTCTTCTGATATGAGCACTTTTTCGAAGCAGCTCTCAAAGCTTGGCATCACGGATGACCGCTGGATACCGGCCGCGGCGCGGTCTGTTTTCCTGAAATCCTACAGTACGGATGCTGTACTTTTTTATGATGGCGACGTACTTGTGAACAGCACACCCTATGAGTTTGACCTGGAAGCGGGGACGCCTCTTAATGAAAAGTACGGGAGATATGCGCTTTCCAGTGCGTACCATTTCCATGACACTGCCGCCTATCTTGCCAGGGTAAACGGGAGTATTCTTGTGGTTACTTACATAGAGGAAGCTTCGTATCGTTCGGGAAAAGGATTTGCCCTTTTGCATTATCGCGATGTCACAGCTATTTTCCGGGAAAGCAGACTTCTTTTTGTGCGCGGAATCCTTGTTTCACTGGCTCTTGCGGTGATTTTGGGATGCGCACTGACCCTGATCATACGCAGACTTTTTGCACCGCTGTATCAGCTGAAGGATACAGCAAATGTCATTGCGGACGGGCAGTATGAGGAACGAGTTCCGTTGAAGAGGAGGGCAGGAAAAAAGGAAGACGAAGTCACGGAAATCGCACTGGCCTTCAATAGCATGGCGGAGAATGTGGATGAACATATTCGGACATTGGCCCAGATGAATGAGAGACAGCGAATGCTGCTTGGTGCGCTTTCCCATGAACTGAAGACACCGATGACCAGCATTCAGGGATATGCGGAGCTGTTGCAGCGCGTTTCGCTTTCTCCGGAACGTCAGGTGTCTGCGCTGAACTATATCGAGCAGGAAAGCCGGCGGCTTTCACGTCTGTCCGTAAAAATGCTTCAGATGATTGACCTGTCGGATGAGTCTGATATTGAATCAAAGGATATTTCCGTTGAAACGCTTTTCTCGAAAGCAAAAGACATCGTTCAGAAAAGGCTGGAGGAAAAAGAGATTTCGCTGCGATTTATGATTCAGGGCGAGTCGAATCAAAACGATGCGGAGCAGCTGGATAAATCGGAAAGCCGACTGCTGCAAAAGAATTCTGACCTGATAGTCACCGGCGATGAGGATTTGCTGCTCTCTTTGCTGGCCAATCTGATTGACAATGCGAGGAAAGCCAGCCCGCAGGGCAGCACCATTACATTGATAGCTTCTCCGGAGGGATTGTTTGTTCAGGATGAGGGCTGCGGCATCGCACCGGAGGAACAGGAAAAGATTCTGGAACCGTTTTACATGGCGGATAAAGCCAGAAGCGCCGGGAAGGCGGCGCCGGCCTGGGACTGGCTTTGTGTGCGCAGATTGCCAGGCTGCATGGCGGCAGGATGGAAGTGCAAAGCGCACTGGGAGAAGGCAGCCGGATTGGGGTGAGGTGGAATGTTTTTCAAACGAAGTAAGAGGAAATGTTTAAACTTTAGAGGGAAGGCTTACCAGAACATGTCCCGATTCGTGCAACGAATCGAGGACGTAGCTCACCAGATTCTCTCTGCCACACGTTGCAACTTTCTCGGGTTTTTGCGAAACCCGAGGACGATTACACTCTTCCTTTTTGGCGTGGTGCTCTGCTTTTTACTGAGCAGCCGTGTCACGGAGGTGGCTGAATATTACGGGACGACCATGCAGGCGGCGGAGCCATTTATCTGGACATTCGGTGATTCTACCGCAATTCTGCTGATTTCACTGCTTCTGATCTTTTTGTTTTCTGACCTGCCGAAGCTGACGCCATTTACGCCGTTTCATCTGATGCGGACGACGAAAAGCCGCTGGCTGATTTCGCAGCTGCTCTATATCATGCTCTGCACAGCGTTGTACATTCTCTTTATCCTGGTTGTCACAGTCGTGCTCTGCATGAAATATTCCTATACAGGAGATCTGTGGAGTGAAACGTCGGCCATTCTTGGTTATTCCACTTTAGGCGATCAGCTGAATGTTCCATCTACTGTCAAGGTAATGGAGAGCATTACCCCCATCGGCTGTATGGCACAGGTTGCGCTGCTGATGTTTGCTTACAGCTTAACACTTGGATTTCTGATTCTGCCGGGTAATTTGCTGTTCGGGAAAAAGACAGGGATGTTTTTTGCCCTGCTCTACAGCCTGTACGGATTTCTGCTCGACCCGGATGTACTCGGGAAAATACTGGGACTTGAGACCTGGGAGCTCTATCGTGTTCGCAGTATTGTCGGCTGGATCAGTCCGCTGAATAACGCGGTCTATGGGATGCATGATTTCGGATATGACAACCTGCCGTCCATCGCGCAGTCTCTGCTGATCTTTGGAGGAGTGCTGGCAGCTGGAATTATCATTTCCTGGCGGGCGGTGAAGAAGTATAATTTTACGTTTTTGGGGACGTGAAAGTGGAATTTGATTCGCCTATAACGTTTACAATTTGGTTACAACTCGGCAAGGACTTGACAATAACTTTCCTGGTATGCAGGAGTGGATTTTATTGTCTGCGAACAAAATGAGACAGTCTGCGATTAAGCTTTTCTTAAGAAAAAAAGCCTGAGACTTTTGACTGAAAAATACGTCTTATAATATAGAAGTACTTCTTACAAAACAACTGACTGTCAACAAACGAGCGCCTAAGCGTCCGGCTGTTTTGTCTGCATTCTGCGGAAAAATCACCAGAAATCTGGCGCTTGATCTGCTGAGGAAGAAGAAGAGGAATCCATTGAGTTAAAGGCGGTATTTAAAACGGATGAAGGGGATACATTATTTTATTACCGAATGAGTGATGATGTGCCTCCAAGAACATGGTTCTTTGGAAATCTGGAACCAGGGGATGGAATTGATTTTGATGGTTTTACAGTACGAAAAGATTGCAACACACGGAGATGAGGATATTGAGCGCATCCTCTCTACTCCTGATATGATCGCGTTCCCAGCCAAGGTTCGCGCTGTGATTGGAGACTTCAGAACAGATGTGTGTCATAATAATTCCTTGACTAATTTCAGAAGTGTGGTAATATACTATTGATGGTGAGTCCTACCAAAAAGTGTGACTGCTAAAAGCGTTAGTGATTCTGATGGAATTGCTGCACGGTGGCTATGCGTAAATGCATAGCCATTTTAAAATTTAAAGGAGAAATTCCATGCGCGATGAGTTCAGACTATACAAAGTAGATATGAAATATATTCGAAATTTACATAATATTGATGATAAAGTTCTGTCTGTTTCACCGCAAATCGGAAAGGACAATCGTGTTTTCGTTGGAATTGTTGTTATTTTGGGTATTAACAAATATTGTATTCCACTTTCCTCCCCAAAAGAGAAACACAAGAAAATGAGAAACTCTATGGACTTTTCTAAAATTGAAATAGATGGAAAGCTGATGGGGGTGCTAAATTTTAATTTGATGATACTAATTGAAGAGGAAATATTGCAGCTTGTCGATTTATCTGAACGTAAGCGGGATCGTGAAAATATTAAACTTTATAAACAATTATGCAGACAGGAGCTGGAATGGTGTATACTTCATCACGAAGCTATTTGCAATAAAGCAAATGTTTTATATAAGAAGTATATTTCTGGTGAAACCTTTGCAGGACGAGATCGTTGCCTTAATTTTCAAAAACTTGAAGCGGCGTGTCAAAAGTATGGTTTTAAAATAAAAAATGAAAAGCATTTGAACTGAAAAAATATTATTGGAGGGTTATTTTATCCTGCTTTCTCGTTAATGCGACGAAATTGCGACTGTTTTGCGCCGACTGTTTTGCGTTACAAGTCACACCCTAGCCAGGACTCACTGAAACGGATTTAAGGACTAAAT
>JAJQCQ010000052.1:0-52266 GCA_021202635.1 Lachnospiraceae bacterium
CTATATATATTATAGATCATTGTTTCTTGTTGTCAATATTTATTGTTTTTAAATTCATTATTCTGTAGAATAAAAATTGTTACACAGTGTGGTAAATCGAGTAGGAGGCGGCTTGCCGAGTCCTACTCGTCTGCGCCGTTGCTGAGCGCCAGTGGCGCTCGTTTAGCAACGCCAGAAGCGGTAACGTAGACCCGCTCCTGGCGTTAGCCAGAAATATCCTTACGCGGCATGTGCATCCCCCGGAGGTTTTTGTCCGATAGGGAAGTTCAGAGAACTTTCCTATTGGGCAAAAAAACTACCAGAAAGACTTATCCTCTTTCTGGTAGCTCTTTTATTTCAAATAATTATTTTAAAACAGCTCCGGCACCCACTTTTTTGGATCCACATCCATGAATTTCGCACGCTCAAACCGATCCTTCTGGTCGTATGGTACCGTGCAGTCGAAGATCGCCTTGCACGCCACGCCGGTCGCGCGGATGTCCGGATGGTAAGCAGGATTGTTGGACGGGTCGAGCGGATGGCACTGCACGCCCGGAATCATGATAATATCCTTGTCCGCCTGGAAGCGGGTGGTCATTGCCCACATCACATCCTTGATGTCAAACGGATCGACGTCCTCATCCACGAGGAAGACATGCTTAAGCTCCGCGAACGCGGAGAACGCAAGCAGCGCGGCCTGGCGCTGACGCCCCTCGTCGGACGGCATGGATTTTTTAAACTGCATGATCGCGATATATTTTCCACCGCCGGAGGATGCGCAGTAAACGTTCTGCAGCTTGCCCGGCATAGCCTTGTCTACCATTGTGAGGATGCTCGCCTCGGTCGGGATGCCGGCCATGGAGACATGCTCCTCGGACGGTCCGATGCAGGTCTGCATGATCGGATTTTTGCGTGTCGTCACGGCTTTTACCTTAATCACGGGCAGCGCCGGGTTAGCCGGTCCGCAGTAGCCCGGAAACTCCGGCATCGCCTTGCCTGTGCCGGAATTGATATCCTCCTGGATGCGTCTGCCCGGAAGGACCTCGCCCTCTATGACATATTCCGCATTCGCGATCGCACGCTCATTGATGGTCAGACATTTTACCAGCTCGACCGGCTGCTTGCGGATCGCGCCCGCCGCCTGCAGCTCATCGTAGCCCAGCGGCGTTGTCGGCGGCTCAAAGCAGGACGCAATCTCAATCGCCGGATCCACACCGATCGAAATCGAGATCGGAAGCGGCTCACCCTTCGCCTCAGCCAGCTCAAAGAAATGACCGATATGGCGTGCCCCCGGCTGGAAGAAGATCGAAATCTCATCCTTGCTCTGCAGGCACATCCGGTGAATTGTCACGTCAGACGTGCCGGTCTCCGGACTGGTCGCGTAGCACATGCCAAGCGTAATGTACGGGCCTGCGTCCTCTTCGGTATTGGTCGGAGCCGGCACCAGCTTTCTCACATCAAAATCCGGATCGGTCGCCAGATGAACGACCTCCTGGCATTTCGCCTGCTCCCGCGGAATCTCCACCGGCGGAATCGGATTGGTCACACTGTCTTTCAGCAAAAAACCAAGCCGCTTCGGGTCACAGTCCAGCAGTGCGCCGACTCTCTTGCGGCTCGCCAAAAGCCCAATCAGCACCTTCGCGTCCGGATGACCCTTTACGTTGTTAAAAATCATCGCCGGTCCTTCCTGCGTCGGACGCTGTACGGTACCGCCGGCTCCCACATGGCGGTAAACGCCGGAAAGCTCCGCCATCGGCTCCACTTCCACGTCCGTCTCCACCAGCTGCCCGGGCATGGATTTCAAAAGCTCCAGCGCCGAGCGAAGATCGGTTACTTTGTTTGCCATTTTTGTTTCCTCCTGTTCCTTTCCTATACGCATTTCCACTATCTGCAAATACTCTCGATCCAGTCACACACCTCGCCCGGATAGTCTGCCTCACAGTGCGGCTTGTCCCATACAAGCGCGTAATCCACCGGCTTCCCTGCGTTTGCCAGCTCCAGTGCCAGCGTCATACCAATCATAAAGGAGGTATCTGCGTCGCTCGCGCCGACACGCACACGATAGTATTTCGCCTGATCGGATTGTTCTTCTGTGCCGATGAAATTCAGCGGGTTGTTCAGATATTTCTGGCGGGTCAGACCTGTGTCTCCTGTTGCCAGCACATACGCCGGATAATAGGTTCCATACTCCTCCGGGAACTGCGTCTTCAGGGATTCAATTGCCTTCGCAACATCGGTACTGAAATGAACCGACGGCTGCTGGGGTGTCCCGTACACTTCATTTTCTCCGCTCTGGCAATTCAGAATATCAAAGGAGGTACACGGCTTCATCCTACGGCGGTGGTTCAGCACGTAAGTATCCAGATCAGAGACCTTTGCCTGTGATTCATCCCAGGAAAGCCACCCGCTCTTATCTTTCCCCTGCAGCGTAATCATTGGCGGCTCAAACGGCGGCGGCGTCGGCACACCCTTGGGCGGGCGGGAAAGCATATTCCCTAATGTGGGCGGTTCCAAAGGCAGATCGCCATCCGCTCCGCCGACCGGCGGCTTATTCAGCGCTACGCCAGGACCGGCATGTCCCTGCATCAGAGAAACATCGTCCGGTTCGTCATCGTCCTTGCCGCCCTGCGGCGCCATCGTCTCATAGGTATAGTTTCCTTTGATATAATCTTCCGCCGAATACTGCTCCGGAAGCTCACCCTTTTCCAGCTTCGTCAGGAATTTCGTCGCAGACTCGTCAATCCTCGCCATCAGATAGTCATACGCACTGCCGCTTCTGCCATTGGCATTCAAGCTCAATGCTTCCCCGGTTTCCGGATTTTTCAGGCCAAGGCTGTTAAAATACCGGATATAACTGTCGCTGAGTCTGGCTGAAAGTGCTTCCTCAAATGGCGTCATGACACCGCCCGGACCCGCCGGGGACGGCTCGTTTTCTTTATCAGCCGAGAACATCCACTCGTAAGCGAGATCCGCGTGCTCCAGATCAATGATCGGGCAATAAATCTGCGCCGCGTAGACATCGTCACGCTCATCCATGAAAGCACCGGACTCTTCCAGATAAGAATCATAGTTTTGATTGTTTCCGGTCACAGCAAGCAGGGAGGACATCGCCCCGCCCGCGCTCCAGCCGACAGAAATAACCTTTTCCATATCGCCCGGCAGCACAGCCGCGTTGTGGCGCAGGAAACGAATCACCGTCTTCAAATCCACCAGGTTCGACGGAATCTTACCGCAGCGCTTTCCGTCCGCGTCCTTCGACTCACGCCCGCGGTTCCCACAGGTCACATAGACAAAGCCGCGCTCCAGGTACTGCGGTCCGAAGCAGCGCGGGCCGCCCAGCCACATATGCGGCATCTCCATATAGCCCGCGGAATTGTTGTTCATAATCACCGGAGCCGTCGCGGCCGTAAAGCCATTCATGCTGCCCTCCGGGTCAATCACGCCGCCCTCTTTCATATAAGGCGCCGGTACAAAAATACTGAGCCGCTGAAATTTCGGCGTCGTCGCTTTCGGCGTATAAAGCACATCCTCCAGGCACCAGCACTGGTACTTCTCATCAAAGAACCATTGATTCTGAACCTCCGCTAATTCCATTGTTTTGTTGATCATGGGAATTGATTCAACCATTTGTAAAATCCCTCCTTATTTCATCTGCTCGTTCTGACAGGATGATTCACATGAATAGCACGCTTATCTGCCCTGAACAATTCTTATCATACTACCTTTTTCCATATCTGTCATTTTCTATTTCGATCTAGTTTATGCAAAATACGAGTTACGCTACATCTTCAAAGGTTTTGATCCAGCCAGCTCCACAGCAATTTCATATTCCAGTCGCTGGAATACTCTTTATCCTCGTGATCTGCATTCGGCAGCGGTACAAACTCCACGCGCCCGGCTCCCAGCTTCTGACAAATCGCATTAACAAAGTTCACGCTCTGCATAAAAGGCACAAGGCGATCCATACAGCCGTGTTCCACCAGCATCGGAGCCATTTTTTCATTGATGTAGGTAGCCGGATTTGCTTTCGCCAGCCATTCGTCTGTAAGTTCTGACAAAGCGCCGCCCATATAGCTGCTCTCCGCCGATTCCGGTGTGTCATGATCGGCAAAGCTCACCCCATTCGCGCGCGCCTGGTCATCCATTGGGCGAAAATCCATTGGCCCAAACTGGTCAACCGCCGCCTGTACGGTGCAGTCGCCGTCAAAACTCAGCCCTTCCTCGCCCGGAAACGCTCCGTTCGGAATGTTCATGCCCATGATCGCCGCAAGATTCCCTCCCGCGCTGCCGCCCAGAGCACAGATGCGGTTCGGGTCAATCGAATACTTCGCAGCGTTTCTGCGAAGGAACCGAAACGCCTCCCTGCAGTCCAGAACAGCAGCCGGAAAAATTGCCTCGCCGCTAAGCCGGTATTCCACAGAAGCGATCGCATAGCCATGGTGAAGCCCCTGCAGATAGGTATCCATATGGTCATCCCTCTTATCGCCCATGCCAAATCCGCCGCCGTGAAGATGCACTACCAGCGGAAACGGTCCATCACCCTCTTCGGGCAAATATAAATCCAGGCATTGTGCCTTTGACTGATTTGCGTATGGAATATCCAGATACTTTCTTTTTACCCAGCTGATATCTGCCATCTTCATTTCGAACCCGCCGCCCGGTTCTCCCTCCGGAGCATCGGAAAAACGAAGAGAGCCCTCCAGGCTGTCATAGTCCTCTACGCCAAACGTTTTTTTATCCTCGCTCACTTTTTCCTCACTTTCTAAGAAGCTGTCGGCCTACAGCTTCATACATCCTGCACCGTCTGAAACGGGAATCGCAGGTTTTAAAACCTCGCCGCAGCCAATAAAATTCCTTTCGCACCAAAGTCCTCGATTTGCTTCGCAAATCGGAACATACCACAACTGCCGGGGCAGCCGAAGACCAACGCTTCCGCTGTCCCGGCATCGGGAATGGTACAATTTACGTTATTCTATATTCTGAACAATTATCGGGAATGCACCTATACAAATACGATTCCGGTTACTTCGCCAGAGCCGCATCCTTCTTCGCATTTGCCTCACGATATTCAGGAGCATATTTCTCGACATTTGTCAGTATTACAAGAATAAGAATAATCACTCCGAAAATCGCGCCCATATACGTATAGTTGAATTGAATCGCGTTGACCGCAGCCTCAGTCTGTGTTTCCAGAGTCGCGTCATATCCGGCCGCAGCCAGAATCCATGCACACATACCGGAGCCAAAGCCCATACCGATCTTGGAGCCAATCGACTGTGCGGAAGAAATCAGACCTTCTGAACGCATACCGAACTTCCAGTATCCATACTCAACCACGTCCGGAACCAGAGCAAACACCGCGCTCAGCAGCGGACCGGCACCCAGTGAACGAATGATGACACCAATAATAATCAATGTAGTATTCGTTCCTGCCAGACCGGCGATTACAAAGCCGATAATCAGCAGCACCGCACCGATCTCCAGGAAAAACTGCTTCGACCATCTATTGGAGATCGCCGGCATCAGAAGCAGAATGATGATGCCCGGCGCCTGACCAGCTGCAATCAGGGTAGACATAAACATCGGATTGTTCAGAACCGCATTGCAGAAATAAGTCTGTGCAGCAATCGCATTTGCGTTCATCAGAAGGCTGAACACACCGATAAGAAGCAGCAGCCAGAAATACTTATTCTTTAATACAGACGGGAGCTGCTGTCCGATGGTCGGCTTCGGGCCTGCATCCACGTTCTCTTTTGATTCTCCCTCTTCCATTCCGATTTCTTTGTTAAGCAGACCGGAAATCAGAATCAGGCCTCCCGCGATCAGACCAAGGATGATACTCGACCAGTGCCAGCCCAGTGCCAGTACCAGCGGAGTAATCGCTGAACCTGCAATCAGGCCGATAATATTGTTTCCAACAGCGGAAAACGTGGCCAACATCGTACTGTCCTGCGGGTCACGCGTCATCAGCGGCAGCATAGCTGTATTCGCGATACCGAAAATCGTATAGACAATCACGGACATGAATATGTATGTGAGGTAAGCATAAACCAGCTTTGTACCATCTGCCGCTCCTACGGGCACATGCATCAGCAAAACCATACCCAGGAAAGTCAGCGGGCCGGACAGGATCAGCCAGGGGCGGGCCTTGCCCCATTTTGTATTCGTCTTGTCTACCACCATACCCATTAACAGATCACTGAAGCCATCAAAAATACGGCACACTACAAACATGGTGCCGATCGCCGCTGCGCCCATCAGTGCGGTGTCCGTGTAGTAGCTCAGCAGGAAAGCAGCGCCAATCTGGCTGAAAATGTTACCACCGCCCGTGCCAAGTCCGTAAACGGTTTTCCGCCACAATGGGACTTTTTTGTTCGTACTCATTTGTAAAACCTCCTTCTTTTGTTGATGATAGATTTGGGTCAACCGTACTTCTCGGTCACGGCTGGCTTCTTTAAAATCTAAATAAATTATAAACTATACAAGGTTGACAAGCAATTCAAATTCCTGTACAATTTATTCCAGAATGGAATTGTGAAATATATCTGGATTACTTTTATAAATCAATTTTGCTTTGTGAGGTTTTTACACATGAATATTGAATACTTTCGTGAATTTACCGTCCTCGCGGACTGTTCTAATTATCTGGAGGCCGCTGACCGGCTTTTTATCGGTCAGTCGACTCTGTCCAAGCACATTATGTCCATGGAAAAAGAATTGGGCGTTCCACTGTTTGAGCGCACTTCCCGGAAGGTTTCCCTGTCAAAATATGGCAAGCTTCTGCTCCCCTATGCCAACACGATCGTCCAGACACAGTATAGCTACACCTCTACCCTGCAAAACGAACTAGAATCCGAACGCGGACGTGTGACCGTTGGCACCATCGCCGCCACTGCAAAATATGGCATTACCGGCCTGATCGCCGATTTTAAGAGAAAATATCCCAGCAGCAGTATCCAGATGTTTGAGGGCGACCCGAACGATCTGGCCTCTCAGCTTCGGGAGCGCAAATGCGATGTCATTTTTGCACATATGCCGGAGCGGGAGCTGATGGCTGAAACAGTTCAGCGCATTCATTATCTGGATGACTCTCTGGTCTGCATTCTTCCAAGGAAACATCCTCTCGCCGGAAAAAAGGAGCTGCGTCTGGAGCAATTGCGGGATGAGACCTTTGTCGCACTCGAAGAAAATACGACCATTCATCAGCTTATTCTTGACAGCTGTTATCGGGTCGGGTTTTCTCCAAAAATTGCATTTATCTGTCATCGTGTGGACAGTGTTCTGGATCTGGTAACAAAGGGAATGGGCATTGCGATCCTGGCGGAGTATATGACAAACCGGCCGGAGGACGGCAATTTCCCGGAGAACGCTCCGTTCGCGGTCGCTTCGATTCTTCCACACACGACGATATCCGTAGACCTCTGCTATCGGGATCAGAATGATCTTTCGCCCATGGCCAGACGTTTTGTAGAACTGGTACAAAAAAAGTGGAGACCGGCATTCCTGCGGAATTCTGATCTTTCACCCTCGCGGCCGAGTTTGAGTTTCCTGCGAACGTGATCGGATAAATAGAAAACACAAAATATCTTTCCGAAACTATATTTCCAGCGAATCCGATCTCAACAAAAAATCAAATACATTCATGATCAAAATACCCTCCTCATTATAAAACGGCTTCGGTGTATTTGATGTGATGACGATCTTCTTAAAGGAATCATTTATTTTGGTAAACGGTCGGATTTCCTGTGTCATCTTTTCCTCCGTTTCAAGCGTATACGCCGATTGAATATAGTATTTCTTTGAACCCTTAATGCATATAAAATCTACTTCCAGGCGTTTTTTTATTCAATTACAGTTTATGCAAAAAATCTGATTTCCCTCTCCCTTGAAATATGCTATACTGACCGCGGCAAACAAGGAGGAACACGATCATGGGATACCGCTTAGCTATTTTTGATCTGGATGGAACGATTCTGGATACTCTGGACGATCTGAAGACCAGTCTGAATTTCGCACTGCGCCAGTCTGCCCTGCCGGAGCGCTCCAGAGAGGACGTGCGCCGTTTTGTCGGGAATGGGATACGAAAACTGATTGAGAGAAGTGTACAGCCAAATACTTCCTCTGAGCAGATCAACCAGGTGTTTGAAGACTTCACCATGCATTATAAACTTCACTGTGCCGACCAGACCAGAGCTTATGAGGGGATTCCTGAAATGCTGGCCGCATTGAAATGCAGAGGAATCAAAACAGCCGTTATTTCCAACAAAGCCGATTACGCGGTTCAGGATTTATGCAGCCATTATTTTGCCGGGCAATTTGACTGGGTAACGGGAGAAAAAACGGGCATCCGCAAAAAGCCAATGCCCGATTCGGTTTATCTGGTTTTAGAGCAGCTGCAAACAGACCGTAAAGACGCCATTTACATCGGCGACTCCGAGGTCGATATCCAGACCGCCAGGAACGCCGGTATTGACAGCATCCTCGTAAGCTGGGGGTTCCGCGATAAGGATTTACTTTACCAGTGTGGGGCAGAACGCGTGATTGATCACCCGCAGGAGCTTCTGCGGATGATCGGTTTCTAATCTCTGGAACCGGTTCCTGTTTCCGGCTTCCATCTTCGTATCCCCAAAATCACAAGGACCAGCAGCACAAATGTCACTGGTGTCGCCGCCAGCGCCGCAGCGGTTCCCGCCGTCGCGCCCAGGATGCCTGCCAGCAGGAATCCCACCGCGCTGACGCCTGCCGCGGTCAGGGCATAGGGCAGCTGCGTGACGACATGGCTGATGTGGTCGCAGCCGGCTCCGGCCGAAGACATAATGGTGGTATCGGAGATCGGAGAGCAATGATCTCCGCACACGGACCCGGACAAACACGCGGCCATGGAAATCATGAGCATCGTTTCGCTGCTCTCAAACACCGCACAGATGATGGGGATCAGAATTGTAAACGTCCCCCAGCTTGTGCCCGACGCAAAGGACAGTCCGACCGAAATCAGGAAGATGATAAACGGAAGAAACATCTGGAAACCGCCCGCGGAAGCCTCCACAAGGTCATGAATATAAGTGCTGATTCCGAGAAGCTGCGTGATCCCGGAAAGGTTCCATGCCAGAATCAGGATAATCATCGGACCGCACATCGTCTTTAAGCCATTGGGAATGCACTCCATAAAATCACGAAAACCCATCACGCCGCGCAGCATATAGAGTACAAACGTAAATAAAAGTGCTACAAAGGCTGCCGTTACCAGCGCTTTTACCGCGTCGCAGTCCGCAAAAGCTTCCATCAGGCTCGCCCCCTGAAAAAACCCGCCGGTATCGAGCATCCCCCAGATCGCAAATCCTATGAGCACCAACAGCGGCAAAACCGTGTTGCTGACCCTGCCGGTTCCGTCACTTTTCGGCGCGGCCTCTTCAGTTCCGATGGGAACCGTGAACAGGTCACCTTCTCTGGCATTCTTCTCATACTTTGCCATCGGGCCGTAATCCAGCCGGAAGCACACAACCAGAAAAAGCATCAGCAGCGTAACCAGCGGATACAGATTCAAGGGAATCAGACGGATAAACATCTGAAAACCATTGATCCCCATATCCTCCGGCACGGAAGTCGTCACGGCCGCCGCCCAGCTGGAAATGGGCGCAATAATGCAGATAGGAGCCGCTGTAGAATCGATGATATACGCCAGCTTCGCCCGGGAAATCTTTTCCCTGTCTGTCACCGGACGCATGACCGAACCGACAGTCATGCAGTTGAAGCCGTCATCCACAAAAATCAGCAGGCCCAGCAAAATCGTCGCCAGCTGCGCGCCCGTCCTGGTCTTCACGCGCTTACTGGCCCACCTTCCAAAGGCCTCCGCGCTGCCGGACTGATTCAGTATGTAGACCAGCATAAACAGCATCCCGCAGAAAATCAGGATGCCGGAATGTCCCACCGTCGCCACATTGGGAACCAGGCCGCCCGTCTCATCGTACAGCATGGTCTGCAAAGCGGCGATCAGATTTCCATTCTCGTAAAGCAGCGCACCCACAATAATTCCCGCCAAAAGCGAGCTGTACACTTCTTTCGTAAGCAGCGCAAGCATAATCGCAAGCAGCGGCGGCACAATCGAAAGAATCGTCGCGTACGCCGCGGACGTACCGTCTGCGCCCCCGGACTGGCCCGATCGAACGGTAATCACAATCAGAATAATTCCAGCTATGAGCAGAATAGCGGCAAGTATCTGTTTCCATGAATTTTTCGCAGATTTCGACATTTTTGTTATGTTTCCTTTTCTGTAAAATAATCTCCTTGCAGTGAAAAACCTCCCGGCTTTTTACAATACACTATAAATCTCAATCCTGCACCGATGCACTTTATCCTCCCGGTAATATCCCATCTCCTCTGCCTCCCTCCGGCGCGGCAAATTCATTGATCTGCCTGTCCACCGCCTTAACGTTACGATTATTATAGCTGTCTGAAAGAAATTTGTCCACGATTATCCGGAAGAAAATGCTGAACCCCAGATGCTGCTTCCATTACAATTACACCCCTCGCCGGGGATATCCCACACTTCATGAGGGATACCGCCCGGCGAGGGGTGTAACCAGTAAATGTTCGCTGCTGCTATGTTTTCAGCCTCGAAAAACTCTTCTTTTTTTCCTGCACCGGTACAACAGCATCCATGCAGCACTTCCGCTCAAAATCAGACCCGTCAGTGTAAACATCCAGGTGCCCGGACCGCCGGATTCCGGCAGTTCAAAGCCGGGACTGTTGGTTACGGTTCTGGCAACTTCCGTAGAGTCTCCCCGGCTCACTGATATCGGCGTGGCATCCAGATTATAGCCGTCCGGAGCCGTCACCTCTACCAGATAATACTCCTCCTCCGACAAATCTGCAAAACTCAGTGTACCGTCTGTGCCTGTGGTCTGTACAGCGGTCAGATACCATGTCACTGCATCCGCGCCATCGCCGATGGTAATCGTTTGATCTGGCAAGTCGGCGAGGGTAAGCGATTGATAGTCCGCATCTGACATTTTCAGATTCTCATTTTTTGTATACAGGGCAAAGACTGCACCTTCCAGGGTCTTTGTGTACGCGCCGGTGTTGGCATCCTGGATGTTCGCATCGACCTTGGTCAGGCAAAGCTTCCAGAGAGTGTTTGTATTTACAGCCGTAAGATACAACGTCTTATCGCGATCGTAAGTAAAGGTATAGGAAGTACCGTTCGCAGTGTCTCCGGATGTTCCATTAGCGGCCGTCCAGGATTTAAAGGTATAAGTGTCATCCGTATTGTCGCTAAAAAATTCCGCGATCGTATAAGTGTTTCCCTGCGTCCACGTCCAGCCAGACCAGTCCGAACCACCTAAAGAGATATACCCGGAATTCGAATGATCTTTCTCAACGGTCACGGTGATTTCTTTATACGTTATCCCGGCACTGTTCAGCGCTGTCTCGAGCTCAGCAAGGCTGCTGTAACTGTCACCATTCGAATCTGTCTGCTCGCTGCCCTCATATACGATAAAGGTAAACGCCGTATCTTCCGCAGCTGTATAAGCATTTCCGTCCAAATCGACCAGCCTTTTCTCCAGCTTCGGCGCGGAGGGCACCTGCACACCGACCTCCAGAGGCATCGCGCTCAGCCAGGCGCTCCCGGTCATATTCATTGTGTAGTCGTAGTCAAAATTGTTCCACGCAGTCGCTCCCGGATCCGGATAGGTGGTTGTTGTCGTTCCAGTCTGCGGATCCGTTGTCACAGTCGGTTTCACCTGTGCGTCAAAGCTAATAGATACCGTAGCTCCCGCCGGAATGATGACTTCAGAGCTGTCCTTTATAATGACCCGGATGGCTGTCACCGTGTCAATGGAACTTGCATATGCTCTGTCATTGGTCCACTGATCCGATGCTGTCACAGTCCCGTGCTCATCATCCTCAGTGAAGTATTCCGAAGTCGATATCGTACTGTATTCGATGGTGTAATAAGGTTCATTGCCGCCTGTGGGTTCTGAGGACTGATAGCCATTGAACAGATAAGTGTACACAGTACTTCCGTCTGCTGCTGTGGACGTTCCCAAAGACTTCACATAAGTGCTGTCTATTTCAGTCGGCGATGTGATTACCACGGTAAAATTCGGATCGGTCGCCAGTTGTACGGCATATTCGCTCCCTCTGTCTGTCGTATCATAGGTCATATGATCGCCGACTGTTGGCAGATTGTCGATCACAACCAATTCTGTCATCGCGTAAGTGGAACTTTCATTTGTTACCGACAGCGTATATGTAAAAATGCCGTCCTGGCTGGTAAGCACAATACTGTTATTCTCTGCCCCGGACTCTGCCGCAGTATATGTCACCGCCGGATCTGTCGATTTCTGCTGTACCGTCTTCGATGCGCTGGTCGAAGCGCCCGTCGATACTGTCACAGGAGACGTTGCATACACTCCCGTTCCGTCTGATGTGATTTTCCCGGACTGGGCATAATCAAAGTCCTGGAGAACCGGAGTCAGCGTCACAGAGTTTAGATAGGTCTTGTTTTCATATTCACCGGTTGGATTGTAGGATGCGTATCCCAGTGTAAGATAGCCGCCCTCCGGGATGGACCATACCGTATCCGTAAAGCCAATCTCCAGCACAACATCGTCCCCGCTCATGGAAAGCTTTACCGTAAATTCTCCATTCACGCTGGAAATCGTGACCGCAGAACCGTCTACCGTAAGATCAGCGGTCACATCAGCGTTTTTCTCGTTTTTATAGGTTATCGTAACCACGGAATCAGTAGTCAGCGTTATCACATCTTCTGCATCCGGAAAACTGAACAGAGTTCCAGATGCACTGGTTGTCCCGTTAGAGCTCACGATCGAATAGGTCACGTCCTCAGCAAATACATACGGAGTCGGCATGACATCCGTTACAGAATAATCATAAATCGCCACCGTACCGCTGTTTGACAGGGTCGCCTCCCAATATACAACAGCGCCCGCGTTTACTGAGTTTTCATAGGTGAGCACGGTTTTGTCTGAATTTGCCAGATAGCGATAACCCACGGTGCTTTTGGATGCTCCGGGAACGATGCTGCCGCGGGTGACCGTCACCTCGGAGGTCAGCCAGTATGAATTGTCCGTTCCATCATCGTAACTTACCTGTTCGCTGTTTTTCACCGTGGTACTGCCGTCATTCGTGTCTCCGTTGTACCAGGTGGATGCGCCGCCGTCCACACTGAAATCCTTTCCCTGTACCTCATGATCCTCCGCGACATTGACGCCGCCCGCTTCCGTGTAATCGGTATAGGACATGGCAATTGTATTTGTCGCGCTATCCTCCGTGTACGCATATGTACCAATCTGACAGATGTATCCAAACACAATGGACTCCCCATGATCCAGATAGTACTGCCCCAGATCGTCATCGTACTTAATGGAATATGTGCCTCCGTCACCGGCACTGATTTGAAAAACAAGCGTGCCGTCAGATAAAGTTGACGCCGTGACAGTGGCGCTCATATATGTTACGCCGGTCTCCTGCTCCACCAGCCAGTGACTGCTGCTTGTATCACTGCTGCTCACTGTTGTCCCAACATTGCTTTTTGCATATATATACATTAATCTGCCATCATTTCTCACGTCCCCGGTCGAACCCATCATCACATAGTTGAAACCCTCCGGCAGGGTATCATAGAGATCATTGATATAAAGTCTGGAATAAGAATCGTTGTATACTTCAACATAATACCAGATATAACGATACGCGCTGTCCTCATTATTATAATTGTCTCTGTTCGAACCGCTCGGATAAAGGTTGATGTTTCCGCTTATCTCTTTTATGCTGTCACTGCTCTGCGCAAGCGTATAAACACCCTTTGTCAGCGTTGCGCTGCCCTCTTCTTTCAGGATGTGCGTAACGGTAGCCGGATTACGATACACATAGAATGTATTGCTTACCGTTGTGCCGCCCACGGCCGCCACATAATTGTCCCACTGGTCGACGGTTTCGGTTCCTCCGCCCGCAGTGGCCACCTGCACCCCATTCTCAGGAAACGTCAGCTCCACATAGATATAAACCGCCGCGTTTCCGGTAAAGGTTACATTCACATCGTCATCCCAGATGATATAATACTGTCCACTGCTTGTCAGGCCATTCCAGGAAGTCTCAATGCTCCAGTTGGAATCATCCTCTAAACTGGCATATCCGGTCACCTTATTGCTATCATCCGTGCCGTCCGCAGGGACAACCACGATGTCCGTAATTTTTACATTTGCCTTCGACCATTCAAAAGTACCATAGGTCTCCGGCAACGCATCTGCGATATTGGTGCCAGACAGCGTAAAGGTCGCACCCGCATCGCCGGTCGAATAAAGCGTCAGCCGATAGAGAACCGTTTCCCCTTCTCCGATCTCACTCTGATCGTCATCCTCGACCACATCCTGATCCGGGTCATTCGCATCTTGCCTGGTTGTCACAATCTCCTTGTCATAATTGATGATGGTGCCGCCACCCCACAGAGTCGCATAAATACGGGAACCCGTCCGGTCATTCATCCAGACGACATTTCCGAGGGTATAGCTCGGCTGACTGCCGTAATCTACGAGCGTCTGGTATTCCACATTGATCGTATAATTCTCACCGTCCATCTCGTCAAAGTACCAGTCAATCTCGGTATGTACGCCGCTGTAGGTATAAGCAGTGTTTCCAAGCACCACATCTGTCTCGTTTGCATTGATGCCAACTGAGATGTTCGAAGCAGTCAGTGTGCCAGTGGTGCCATCACTTTTCGTGTAGGTTCCCACCGCCACATTCGTATAGGTTCCTTCGCCCAGAACGTAGTAATCTGCAATCCCGTCGCCATCCGCATCATAGGTTGTGACGCCTGTCCCCGGCCAGCTCTCTCCAGCCGTACTGGCGGTCCAGATGTTACCTGTAATGCTGCTGTTCCCATTGTTCAAGCTGATCGGCACCAGCAGGTACTGGCTGCCATACAGATCGCTCACCATGGCCAGATCATCATAAGAGCCGTCGCCATAATGCGTAAATGTCTGTGAATAGGTGATCGCCTCGCCATCGGAAGCAGCTACCGCGCTGCTCAGGTCATTGCCCTCACTGTCATAGACAGCCAGGTCGATCCGCGCCTCGCGCTTCACGGATTTGGACACCGAGCCGGTCTTCACGATCTGTTTTCCGGCAGGATCATACAGGTACGCGGCAGTATTTGTAATGGTTACCGTTTCGCTATTCGGATACTCATTCGGCCAGTCACTGTCATCCAGGTACTGGAGCGTACTCTTGATTGTGGAGAGTATGAACCAGGTCAGAGTTTCGCCAGCCTGAATCGTCAGTTTATTCTCATCACTGGTAACTGTCGTCTGATCGCGCAGTGTCCAGGTGCAGGTATAGATCGCGCTTCGGGTCACGCCATAGCCGATTCCCTGAAGCAGCGCCTCCAGATCTGCACCTGACGTCTCACTCACTTCGCTGCCGGATGCATTCGTTACAGAGATTTTATATGAATAAGTATAGGCCCCTTCCGTTCCTGACCGCTCGCAGGTGATGGTGATGGTATTTCCCTCCGTCTCCGTATCGGAGGAGGTATTCCCGGAATTTAAGTAAACCGTATTGCCGGAGCCGTCCGCATCGACCGCAGTTTTGCTTACACCAAGTACCGCACCGGAAATCGTAACCGTCAGCGGCGTTCCCATTTCTTCTGCTTCCTGAAACATGGTTTCCATGTTGGCGGCGCTGATGTACACCGCATCGGGCAAAGTATCCGTATAAGTATAGCTTCCTGTCAGAGTGCCGGAAGTACAGGTATAATCGGTCGCTCCATCATTATAAACACTGACTTCATAGGTCAGATCCTCACCAAAATACGTCACAGAGCTTGCCGACTGCTTACTGACCGCCACATTGCCTTCCTTAACGGTCAGCTCCTTTGTCACTGATGCAGTGCTGTCTACATCGTCTGAAAAGGTATAATGTACCTTTGATGTGACCGTATTGGACACCTTATTATCGTTCTCCGTAAATACCTCCGCATTCGGATCATCCGAGGAAAGAGTAATATCCAATGCCTCTGACGCGACCGTCAGGGTAAAGGTATTATTCGCCAGATTCGCTGTTCCGATATTCTTCACCGTCCAGGTCAGGACCACCTGATTCTTGTCATCTACACTCAGCACAGCCTTCTGAAGCGCAAGAGCGCTGTTTGCCGTCATAGCCAGCGTGACAATGATCGTTCCATCCACGGAAAACGTCGTCGTGTTTCCGGAACTGCGGGTATAGGAACCATTCCTGATTGCCTCCAGGACATCCGCATCCCACGTCACGCCCGCTGGCAGCGTAATTACATCGCTGTATTCCACGCTGGTCACATAGTCTTCACCCTTAGAAGAATTTTTATCCGCATCCTGTGTCAATGTGATGGTATACTGCAGTCCGCTGGCCAGGTAAGCGCCATCCTCATTCGCCTTAATCTGCACGCTGCTCTGAGAACCATTGGTCTTTGCAAGCGTATAGTCATCCTTCTCTGTCTTCCACCAGATCTGCAGTTCTTCTGTCGAAGTGCTTTTTGTCCCGGTGACCGTCGTCACACCTCCGGCCGTCGTTGTTTCCATGATTGCACATGTCGCAGTCAGTCCGCCGCCATCCGCGCCATTCGGATAGGAGCAGGTCAGATCCAGTGTCAGTGTTTCACCTTCACTTAATGTAAATTCGTAATAAAACGAACAGGGATCATTCGGGTCCTGCACACAGGTAATCGTAACGCCGCCTGCCGTAAATGTAGTCCCCGGCCCGTGGTTTACGGAAAAATCCTCATCCGTACAGGTCATATACAGCCGGTATGTTTGTGTAGTGCCGCTTGTGTTATTCACTGTGGTGCTTACCACAACCTCCTGTCCGGTCAGAGCAACATAGCCGCCTGTCGTCAATACAGTTCCACCTGCATCCGTATTCGGCGTCCATGTCCCTGCTCCGCCACTTGAGACAGTAACCGTAATCGTGGATGAAGTTATGGAGGCTGATATGGAAGCGCTCCCGTCCATCGTGTCTTCCGAAAGTGCCGGTGTATTCGTCGTCAGCCCAGTATTATAAAACGCATTCGTCCCGATAGCGGCAAATCCCATCTTCTCCGCATCTTCCACAGTCGTGACCGTGGTTGATGCAGCACTGTCTGTGACACTTTTCAGTGTCTCACAGTTGGCCAGAGCGTAGCTCTTCAACGTCACTCTGGAAGCATCCGCAAATGTAATCGCCGCCAGATTGTCCGCATATTTCAAGGCATTGGACGTCACTGTCGTCACAGCATACGTGGCATTTGCCGTACTATCGCTCTCTCCGCTTACAGTAAAAGAAGCTGGAACAGTATACTCCGTGAGCATCTGTGTTTCTCCATTTCCATCCACGTAAGAATCCGGAACATAAAGCAATGTCGCAGTATCATTATCCACGTCCAGCTGATATACCACACCATATTCATCTACATAGATCCAGCCGGAAATCCCGGTAAGCGGGCTGGGTGCGTTTGCCAGCGCACCGTCCGTGATATAGATCGCGTTTGGTCCCTCAAAGGAAATGGTATTTGCATTCGCCACCAGATAGGTAAATCCGGCGGGAAGCGTATCCACATTGGTTCCCACAATCAGATCATAGGAGATACCCGATGTGCCGCCAAACACATTGCTGGCAATGGAGGATGCGCTCGTCGCGTCATAATAGAGCGTCTCCAGACCGGTCAGTCCGGACAGAGACTGGTTCTGAATGCTGGTCGTTCCATCCGGAATTTTCAAATAAGTAAGAGAGCTGTCGCCTCCAAGGCAGCTCACATTCAGCGTAAACGTCGTTCCCTCCGGCAGCCGTATTTCGGTCAGATTCGTATCTGTCTGAAACGCTGCATTACCGGTAATCACGACGCCGTCCGCCAGGTAAATGGACCGATAATTAGAATTGGACATCGAATAACCGGAATTCTGGAAGGTCACCGCATGGTCGATCACCAGAGAATTTACGTACAGAACATATCGAAGCGCCCCGGTCGCAATCGTGGTGACTTCTGAAGGTACGGTGTAGGTATCCAGAACCTTATATTTCGGATAATCGATCAGCGTCGTCCCATCGTAGCTGTACAGCACACCGTCAATCACTTTATAATTGGTATTGGTGTCACTGACCTCATAGGCACAGGCCTGATTAAACGCATCCGCGCCCAGGCTGGTCAGAGAATCCGGAAGGGAAACGGTGATACCGCTCCCGGAATAGGTTGCATAAAAAGCGAAGGATTCAATCGTCTGGACGCCCTCGCCCAGGTCGATTTCCTCCAGATGGCTATATGAGAACGCATAGGTGCCAATATAAGTCACGCTGTCCGGAATCACCACCGAGGTCAGTGATCTCGAATAACAGAATGCGTATTTTCCAATCGATGTAAGCGTATCCGGGAAGCTCACTTCTGTAACATAGCTCTGATGGAATGCATAGGCTCCGATTGCCGTAATGCCATCCTCAATCACCAGCTTATCCAGCGTATTCCCTGAGGTACTGCAGTAGCTGTACCAGGGCGTCAGTGTGCCGCTGGTATAATCCGGGATAGAACCCTCTCCGGAGAACACCAGGGTACGCTCCCCTGTCTCAGAGTCCTTATAGATCGTCCAGGTGATCGTATTTCCCTCGGTACTTGTAATTGTCCCGGTCGCCTCCACACTGTCCGAGCTCGTCACCGCATACACGGAAAAATGCTCCGCATCAAACGCAACCGCGCCGTCTTCGGCTTCCGCTGTGTCCAGCTTCTCTGGTTCCCCCTCCTCCGGCACATAGTAGACACTGCTGCCGCCCGTGATCTCAGCGGATGCAATCGTCACAGTAATCGTGCCGTCCTCCGGCTCAAAAACGACCGTTTCTCCATCTGCATTCTCATAGTAAATCGAGATATCAAAAGCAAGCAGCACGTTCTCGCCTTCAATTTCTACCTCCACAGGAGTCGCTGTGATGGAGGCGCCCTCTGGCAGAAGGCCATTTACCGTGATCGTTGTAGCATCGGACGTCACATCCAGCGTCTGCTGTACGAGCGCGGCCGCTCCGGTGGATTCCCCGACTGCTTCCGATTCCAGTGCGGAGTCTGTTTCAGCCTCTGATTCGCTTTCTGAATCTGTTGCTTCCTCAGACTCTGCTCCAGTCCGGTCTTCTTCGGATTCTGTTCCTATCAGGCTTTCTTCTGATTCCGCTTCGGCCAGAGCTTCTTCGTTTTCCCCTTCTGTCTCATCCGCTTCGCCGGATTTCTGCGCCGCAGAGACCATTCCATAGCCGACAATTGTTTTATCGCTAATGCTGTATTCTGTTTTGCAGACTGCGTCGGCAGCCTCCTCCTTTTCCGCGTAATCGCCCTCAATAACGGTCAGTTTACCGTTTCCTTCATCCACTTTGATCACGATGCCGACCCGGTCGATTTTGCCATCGCCTGCGGTATCAAAAAAGACCAGATCGCCGGCAACAGGGGTGCCGTCCGCCGTATCTTCAGACACAGCTTCGGTCTCCGTCTCCGGTTTTTCTGCGGACGCAGCTTCGGAGGCATCGGTATACCATCCCATGCTTTTCAGGGTAACGGACCATGCGTAGGCGCCTGTCGCCTCCGGGAAATCTTCTTTGGAAATACCGGCATAGTGCAGGCAAAAAGAAACGAACATGGCGTCCCAGTCTCCGTAGGGATTCCCTGCCCATTCCCCATAGCGGGTGTAACCCTGAATCGTCTCGCCGTCGTCCGTCCGCTTATAGTTGGCGGTGCTTTCCGTGTAACCAAGCTGGCTCTTCGCCACAGCTACAAGATCATCCGCCCAATTCCCGCTCAGAGACGCAGGAAGGGTCGCCTCCCAGTCAGACGCGCTCTCCAGGTCCGCTGTCTCATCAATCAGGCACTCTACCGTGTGGGTGTGTTCCTCCAACGTACAGATCAGCTGTTTTTCATAGCAGACGTCGGTATGCGTGTGCCCGGTCTCGGACTCACATTCTTCCAGTCCGCAGATCAACACCTGCTCCGTCAGATAGCAGTCCTCCGTATGGGTATGCCCTTCGCTCTCCTCCAGGCCGCAGGTCAGCTCCATAGTATAGCAGCTGTCGGTGTGCGTATGGCCTTCGCTTTCCTCCAGGCCGCAGATCAGATTTCCTTCCTCATCAGTACAGCTGTCTGTATGCGTGTGCCCTTCGCATTCCTCCAGGCCACAGGTCAGCACCTTTGTATAGCAAGCGTCGGCATGCGTATGCCCTTCGCTCTCCTCCAGGCTGCAGATCAGCGTTCTCTCCGTCTCATAGCACGCTTCGGTATGAGTATGACCGGACGTCCCCTCCGATTCCTCCTGGCCGCAGATCAGCACAAGTTCATAACAGCTGTCGTCATGCGTGTGTTCCGTTTTGCCGCAATAGACTTCATTGGCCAGCGCCGCGCCGGTCAAGCGAAGCTGCCAGTATACGCCCATGCTCACAAAGGCGGCAAGCAGCAGCACAACGCAGGCCAGCCGCCTGCGCGCGTGTCGTTCCATCTTAAATTTTTCAAGATAGATATTTACCAGGTTCTGCACACTGCCATCTCCCTTTCACCCGGCAAAAGCGCCTCCGGGCTTCTTTCATCAAACAAACCGGTTTTCAAACAGTTACCGACCGCTACTCAACCACGCACTTGCTTATGCGGTCTGTGTCAAAAACCGTTCATCCGCAAAACGTCAGCTGATCAGTGAAATCTGTTTCAGCGGCCACACCCGCAGTATGACCTTCCCGACAATCTGGTCCACTTCAATACAGCCTATCACACTGCTTCGGGAATCAATCGAGGTCGTTCGGTTGTCTCCCATGACAAAATAGCGGTTTTCCGGCACCTGATAGGGGTACGTGATATCCGTCTCCCCCAGGGATTTTTCCGTCACATACGGCTCATCGAACAATTCCCCGTTGACCGTTACATTGCCATCCTCATCAATATCAATATAATCTCCCGGACCGCCGATGACACGCTTCAAAAGCAGCTTGTTCTGATAATAAAATCCGATCAGATCTCCCGTCTCAAACTTACCGGTTTTCACCAGAAGAATAATATCGCCATCCGACAGAGTCGGCTCCATACTGGTACCGGCCACCTGCAGCATCGGAAGAAAAAGAGTCGCCAGCAGGACAGACACCGCCGCCACGATAATCAGCGCGTAGATCGTCGTCCGCAGAGTCTGCAGGTAACGTCTCTGATATTGCAGCCGCTCCCGCTCCGCTATAACGGCTTCCTCACTGGGAATTTTCGCTGTGCGCAGGTCAAGATGATGCTCTGTCAAATGCGGTCGCCTCCTGTTTCACTTTTTCCTGTTTCCCATCAAAACACACACAGGCCAGCTTCACTGGCCGCTTCGTTCTCTGTCTTTTTTGTTTCTCCTGCTTCTGACCCTGTGAGAATCCCAGGACACCCAGATCAGCAATAGCAGCACCATCGGCACCGCCAGCATCGGAGCAGCCAGAAGCGGCGACAGTTTCGTCGCCTCCGCAGTCACACTGATCAGCTTCTGATCTGCGTTCTCGACCCGCACGCCCCTCACCAGAAGCCGTTCACTGTTGACACCGTAGGGGGTGCAGGTCAGCAGGGTACAGTAATCCTTTCCCTCTTCGATATACAGTTTCTCAATCTCGGTCGGCTCGACAATGGAAATCTGGTCAACCTCATAGGTCATCACCCGGTCCAGAACCGTGATCGTAAACGTATCCCCGATCTCCATCTGATCCAGGTGGGTAAACAAAAGCGCGCTCGGCAGCCCGCGGTGTGCGGAAATCACGCAATGGGTGCTCTCCCCGCCCACCGGAAGGCTGGTTCCTTCCAGATGTCCAGAGGCGGTCTGCAGCACATTCACATCCGTCCCATGGTAGATCGGAAGCTGCACATCGATTTTCTCTATGGTAACATATCCCATCACGCCGGTCCCGCTGACATCCAGCAGGTCCCAATAATCCTCATCCACCAGCTCCGGGGAAGGAATCGTCCGCGAGGAACCGATTTCCGCCAGCATCGCGTTATAAGCTTCCGCTGCCTCAAAGTACGCGGTATAATCGGTTGCCGACAGGTTTGCCACCGCCGCATCATAAGTGGCTATGGCACGGGAAGTCACCTTTTCGTTCCACCAATTGCTCACAGAAGGGTAGGCCAGAATAACAATCCCGGCCAGAAGCATACAGACCAGAAGAATCGTCGTAAGCCGATCCCTTCTTACGTCCCGCTTCGTTTTTTCAAGCCGCTTCATGCTTTCCTGGCCACTCCTCTGTATTACAATTCTCTCGTCTCACTTGCCAGACTCAAGCGCCCTTTGCCAAAGCTTTTGCGGCCTGCGACGAGACAGTTATGTCATGCGATTCGCGCCCCGGCGACCGCAAAACACATCCATTATTTCGCAACGAATCCTTTACTGCTCCCCGCTCTTTCTCATGCGGCTTCTGGTAATCAGCAACACCGCCGCCAGAAGGACAAGGATCGTACCAATCACATAGAAGATCGTCGTGCCGATGCCGCCGGTGGAGGGCATGGACGTACCTGCGTTGTTCACTATGGTCACATCAACAGAACTCTTGTCAGCATCCGTAGATTCTGCTGCCTGGCCGTCATCAACCGAAACTGTCAGACTGCTTACCTCATCCACACCGTCATTATCCCTATCTTCATACGTTGCGGTAATTACTATCTTTACAGGATTAGAGAGAAGATTATAGCCGTCTGGAGCCTTTGTCTCCTCCAGATAATAAGTTCCTGCATCCAGGCCAGTGATAGAGAAGTTTCCATCTTGATCCGATTGCAGCGTAGAGGCGTATGGTGTGCCTTCCGCAGAAGTCTTATAAGTCGTCCAGCCAGTGACATTACCAGAGGAATCCACGATAACGTAATGCTTTTCACTGCTTGCGTCTAAATAATAAAGTACAAACTCCGCATCTTCCAGCATTGTCGTATACGAACCGCTTCCCGTATCGTAAGAGTCCCCATCCACCTTAGTTACATCCAGTTCAAAAGTGAACACAACTGCCTCTTTCGTAGTCGTCTTACCTGTTCCGCTTCCGTTTGGATTATTCGAATATGTCAAGTAAACTTCATTGGCGTTTCCATCATTGCCAAAAACAGCGCTGTTGTTTAATGTGGCACTGTAAGTTACAACAATTACGCTGCTTGATGTTACAGAAATAGGATCACCCGAAGTGTCTGTCAAAGATTTCACATCATTAATCGTAAGCGTCAGAACTTTACCGCCATAATATGGGGCATCCGGATCTGAGATGCCAGAAACATTTACCAAACTAACGGTATATCCGCCTCCCACTTCCGTCCCACTGCTCGAAGATGCGTTCGGATAAACAGTCACGGTCACGTCCGATGCCGCAATCGTTCCAGTAGTAGCCGTATCCAGCGTCAATCCCGCAGACAAAGTATCGGTAAATATAAGCTGGTAAGTTGAATAATCCGCAAGTGTACTCGGAAGCGTGGCAGTCAGCTTATAGGGAATGCTGTCGCCAATGCTGTAGTCCGCGTAATCCTGCCAGGCACCTGTGCTATCCTCCTGCACTTCCTTTTCGACCGTCGATATCGATGACTTCGGAGTCGCAGTTACATCACTGACTACTTCCAGAATATATCTTGTATATGCATCATCTGTTCCATCCAGAGAGTTATCTTTATCTTTCACAAGATAATAGCCCGCGGCCAGACCAGAGATCGTGTAATTCGAAGTATTATAGATACTTGTAGCTATATCCGTTGCAGTAGTTGTCAGATACTTGCTGACAATATCCGCAAATGCCTGTGCGACAGCACTGTCCTTTGTGTTATTACTATCACTGCCCAGCACTTCCGCAACAGAAGCCGCATCCGTGCAGCTTGCAAATGGGGTAGTTCCACTCACTGTTAATTCTTTTAGCGCTTCCAAAAGTGTTTTTCCATCTACTATTGAGGTTATATCAACCCCACTTCCCCATTCAATATTGGCAAGGACATAGGGATCACTCGCTGTGCCATTTCCTGTGAGGTCGCCTGTAAAAATCTGGTATGCCTCATATGTATGTCCAGAAGTTGAATTATCAATCGTAATTGTGTACGCCAGTGCCGTCACGCTCATCGCCACTGCCATTACCAGTGCCAGCATCAAACCGGCGATTTTTCTGAATCTTCTCATCATGCTCTCTCCTTCTTGTTCTTAATCCTAACGTCTTTTCTATATATAAACAGGGTATCTCAAAATATCTCAGAAGCAACTCGCTCCCTCCTTCGGAAATGTCCTTCCTCTGCATCTGATCCACCCATGTCCATATCTAAGAAGCATCATTGCCCGTTCCCTCCCCTCACATCAGAGTTATCCTCCGATTTTACGAAAGTACGGCAGGTAAAACTGCTAAAACCTTCCTACGTCTGTATTTTTATTATTATATCACAGAATCCACAAAGCGCTGATACCATTGGTGCTGTCTAACCCGACCATTCGTTCCATTTTCCTGTCACCTGTCACAGTCATTGGGTGACTAATGTGACGATTGGATTGAAATTGAATAGAATAACACCTTTCTCCCCTATCCGCCCGCGCCTGACGTTAGCCGGAAATACTCCTTACGCGGCCCTGCGCATAAAAGAAAGCGCAAAAAAAGACAGCCGGTTCGGGCTGCCTTTCCTTTGCGCTTTTGTACGCCTGCCATTCTATTTTATCCGGAGTCCTATGTCAATCGCATATCCGCTTCTGCAAATCGCCAGGCGATTAATCCGGATTGTTACATAAACTCTATTTTACACCGATGTCCTTTCTCTTTCCAGTTCACGCATATAGCTGTACTTTGATTCTGTCCGTATAATCCGGTCAAATTCCTGTTCGAGTTCCTTATTCGGAATCCGCACACAGCCATTGTTGTAATTCAAATATCCATACACGGTCATCACAGACAAAATCTCATCCCTGTACGTTAACTTTGTTGCCGTCGAAGCATATTCTGAAAGATCTGCCTCAACCGGCTCTCCAGCTGCAATGAGCATCACCGCCTCTCTTACACCGTCAACATCAACATCCCAGCGCTCCTTATAGTTCATGTAAACCTGTTTTACAGTTTCTCCTGTGTTGCTGACAAAGGCAAACATACCACGGCGGTCATCATCAAAAATAACACTGTAATAACTCGAGATTCTGTGTTACAAAGCTTAATAAAGAATTTTGAATAGCCGTCCATTCTCATGTGTTCAATCAGAATAGCAGAGTTGTTTTGTAGGTAAGTTACATTCATGCATGTTTCCTCCTTTTTCAGAAATTGTAGGAAACATTATAAACGATAACTGATGCAAGTAACACATAAACCAGAAACAATATCTCCACCTTTTATGGCACCAAATACCGTATTTGCTGGATATTTGAAAAAGGTGGAGATATGTGGCAGGTTGAGATAATTTGACAGATGGTAATATACTGCTTTTATATCTATGAATAAAAACGTAGCCTTCGCATATATTAAAAATATCTGGCAGAACTCTTGACTTTCCGAGTGATTTCAAGTATTATACAGCCAGTGAATGCGTTGCAGACACCTGTGAGGCCTGTGACCGGAGGAGAACCTGCGGGGTCTCCTCTTTTTTCTGTGATTAGGTGGTAGTTTTATGGCAAAGTGTTTTTTGACATACGAGCAGCAGATAGACAAGCTGATAAATGAAAAAGGACTGCTGATTGCGGATCGCGAATATGCAGAAAATGTGCTAAAACGAACCAGTTATTATTCTTTAATCAGCGGCTATAAGGACTTGTTTAAAAATCCTACAACGAAGGCATACAGAGATGGTACACGTCTTGAAGACATTGTCGCGTTGTATGACTTTGACCGTATGCTCAGAGAACTTTTCCTGAGTTATATCTTACGGGTAGAAAACCACATCAAGTCACTACTGTCATATGCGTTTTGCGAAAAATACGGAGAGTCTCAGAATGCGTATTTAAATAAACAAAATTATAATTATTCCGGCAGGAGAAACAAAGCAGACATTGATAAGCTGGTTGATCATGTGTTGGCAAAATATGTCACACATAATACGGATTATCATTATATCAATCACGCACGGACTGTCCATGGGAATGTCCCATTCTGGATTTTAAAGAATGCATTAACTTTTGGCAATATTTCAGTCATGTATTCGGTACTTCCACAGGACATACAGTTCAAGATTAGCAGTGAGTTTCAAGGAATCAATGAAAGCCAGTTAAAACAGGTTTTGCGATATCTTGTTCGCTTTCGCAATGTTTGCGCCCATGGAGAACGCCTGTTTTCCTATAGGAATGTGGAAAGTATCCCAGATTTTCCTATACATAATAAGCTACAGATCCCTAAAAATGGCAATCAGTATATTTATGGAAAACATGACCTGTTTGCAGTCATGATTACCTTAAGGTATTTATTGCCGAGAGAAGATTTTCGGGAGTTAAAACGAAGGCTGACACGCCTGATAGACAATCATTCCAAAAAGCAACAAGGAATAACTCAAACCGAATTGCTGATAAAAATGGGATTTCCAGAGAACTGGAACAAAATCACCAGATATAAATTGTAAATGTATTACAAAACTTACAAGGCATCGTTACAGCGGTGCCTTTTCTTTTTCAAAGAGTCGAGCAATCGGCTCTTTTTTAATGCCAGAAAGCGAGGTGACGGAGCGTGGCAACAAGCAGGATTAAATTTGTCCCCACCCCAGATCACCGCAAAATTACAGGATTTCCGGTGACTTTCCCCCTTCCGGAGCATATTTTATAACAGGCGGATGGACGTTCCGCCGCGATGATGTGAATCAGGAGGTGTATCGGTGAAGCCGTTACTGGAACTCAATCACGTAAGCTATGCGTACCACAGCAAAACCGGCGAGACGGCCGCCCTGTCCGATCTCTCGTTTCAGGTATTTCCCGGAGAATTTATTGCTGTCATAGGGCCGAGCGGCTGTGGCAATGCGATGTGACAGCTGCGGCAACATAAGGAGAAGATGTGCATCCGCCCGGAGGGTTTGCTCCGAAGGGAAGCCCGGAGCGCTTTTCTATTGGAGAAAAATATGGGCGACCTCCCCGTCCCAGATGACCTTTTCCAGAATCAGTCGCAGGTACTCTCTTTTCTCGGGCACGCTCAGGGTATCGAAACAGTTTTGAAAGGACGACAGCTGCTCCGCCAGGATTGCCGGCTGCAAAGAGTCGTCCCGCATGCTCTGCCCCTTTTCCTGCAGTAGCGCTTTTTCCTTTTCCAGAGCTGCACACGCTTCGTTCAGCTTTTGTACCTGCCCTTCAATCTCGCAGACAAAAGCTTCGCTTCCGGATGACCTGGCAAGCGCACCGATCAGGTTCTGGATTTCTGTTTTCCGTTTCCGGATTTCTTCTTCCAGAACATCCGCCGCGTTCCCCGTCTCGCCCCTGGTATCGTCCATCGCATTCTTAATCTTTTCGAGCATGGCAGGAAGACTTGCATTCTCGTCCATGTAACTCAGCAGATTGCGGCAGACCAGCTCATCCAGCGTATTCCCCTGCACGTTCTCTGCTGCGCATTTCTTTCCATGTGTAGCATCTTTATATTCACAAAGATAGGAAAACCTGCGTTCCCCATTTTCTGTCACCTGTCTGGCATCGTAATACTTCGGACGCATTGCATGGCCGCAGGAGCAATAAAGCAAACCGGAAAGAAGAGCCACAGAATTGTGAGGTTTTCGCCAGCCGTCCCCTTTTCCTTTGTTGTTTTTCAGCAAAAGCTGGGCTCGGGCAAAATCCTTCCCTGATATAATTCCTTCATGCCGTCCGCGGGCAATAATCCATTTCTCTGGTTCTGTATCCTTGCTCTTGTATTCTGCCGAAGATGTCTTCCCATAAGAAATCAGGCCATACTGGCCATCCGCTTCTTCTTCCTCCATGCAGACCTGGCAGCCCAGATTCCAGAAATAATCATAGCCTTCCCTATCCGCAGTACAGTACACCGGATTTGTCAGAATATCCCGGATCGTTATCACCGTGTACTTTTTTCCCCGTTTTGTAAGAATGTCATGTGTCAGAAAATAGTCTGAAATGCCTGTCAGAGATTGTTTTTCCAGATATTCCGAAAAGATAAACCGAACCGTCTTCAGCTCCTCTTCATCGGGAACCAGCCGGAAGCTCGTTTTCTTCTTGCCGCTGACGGTAACCTTCGCCTCCGATTGCGCCCGGAACCCCAGCGGAGTATTGCCGCCCAGCCAGCGTCCCTTTCGGGCCAGCAGAATCATATTATCGCGGACACGCTCCGCAATCTGTTCCCGCTCCATCTGAGCCAGAACCCCGGCAAAATACAGCATCGCCTTGCCAATCGGTGTGGTTGTATCGAACCGCTCTTTGATGCTGATAAAAAATACATTTTTCTTATCGAGTTTTTCAACCAGATTTGCGATATCCGCTATATTTCTTCCCAGACGGTCCAGTTTATAGCAGACCAGATAATCACATTCACCCTGATCAATCCGTTCCATCATTTTTCGGAACTGCGGACGTTTCGTATCCTTGCCCGAGTATCCCTCATCTTCAAACTCCAGAATTTCCGCCTGATCCGCATCTTCTATATAGTTCTCCACATACTCCCGGCACATAACGAGCTGATTCTCCACGCTCTCGCCGCGTCCGGTCCATTTTGACTTCCGGCTGTATATAAAAATTCTCATGATTACTTCCCCATTCCAATCCGCGTTGTTTTTACAATTAGAGAAGCTGATCTCTTCTATACAGCCTTACGAGTGAAATATTATTTTTATGCCTGCTTTTTACCAGCCAAGGCTGCTGACCATTTAATATCTGTCCGAAAATGCGGAAAGCTTTGACAAAGCAGTTCAAAAAGAAGGGGATTGTCAGATGAATTTCCCTTTGTGTATCATATGCTGAATTTCCAGGCGGTCATTGATCAGCAGGATATTCGCGTAACACCCCGGCTGCAGACTGCCATAGTCCCTGTCGATGCCTATACAGCGCGCCGGGTTGACGGCTGCCGCCCGGACTGCACTGCCGAGAGGGATTCCCATAGAGAGCACTGCCCTGCGGAGGCAATCCATCAGGTTCGTGACACTGCCGGAAATCGTCCCCGGTTCCTGCGTCAGGACCGCCCGATTTCCGATCACTGTCACATCCTGTCCGCCAAGCGTATACTGTCCGTCCGGCAGACCGGCAGCCATCATACTGTCACTGATCAAAATGACATGATCATCCCCGAAGAGCTGAAATGTCATGCGAACCACAGCCGGATGAATATGTATTCCATCCGCAATCAGCTCTACATCCGCGCCTGCTTCCCATGCAGCTACAATGGGTCCCGGCATCCGGTGCGAAATCCCGGGCATCGCATTGTAAAGATGTGTCATATGAGAGGCACCCGCCGTGAACGCTTCTTTCGCTGTCTCATAGTCGGTACAGGTATGGGCAAGTGAAACTACCACCTGACCCTTCAGCTTTTGAATGGTCTCCATCGCATCCGGTTCTTCCGGTGCCAGATCACACAGCTTAAACATCCCCTTCGCTTCCTTTTGCAGGCGCAGGAACATCTCTGCGTCCGGCCGGTGGATATAGGCTTCGTTTTGCGCCCCCTTCTTTTGGGGGCTGATAAACGGTCCCTCCATATTGATACCAACCAGATCCGCTCCTGCCCGGTTTTCATACCCCGCAGCTGTCCTCGCTATCTGCGTCAGCTTTTCCTCACCGTAGGTCATCGTAGCCGGACAGATCGCTCCGATTCCCTGCCGTAACTCATACGCAGCGATCCTCGAGAGCGCTGTTTCTGTCCCATCGCAAAAATCAACCCCGTCACATCCATGAAAATGAATGTCCACAAGCATGGGAATTGCTTTCAGGCCACTGGCATCGATCTGGCATTCCATTCCGGCGCTTCTCAGAGAATCCGCATCCAATGCCTCAACGATCCGTTCTCCCCGGATAAAAAGATCTTTCTTTACAAAAGTTCCGTCCTTTTCAAACACCTCAGCGTTTTTAATTGAGAGTCCCATAACGCCTCTATCCCTTCTGATCAATTGTGGCCAACCCAGCCTGCTGCCTTACTATCCCATCCATGTTCCGTGACCTGTTTTCTTAACTCTTCAGGCCTTTCCGATACTTCCAAAGAGCGTCATCTTTTCGATGCATACCCGCTTCATCGCTTCGATTCCCGGTTCAAGCACAGTCTGCGGAATATACCCTCTTTCCTCCTGATCTTTTTTCTGAATAAAATATTCTTTTATTCCTTCGGTAAATGCGATCTGGCACTCCGTATTCACATTCACCTTGCAGATGCCCAGATCAATCGCTTTTCGAACCATTTCAGACGGAATACCCGAACCGCCGTGGAGTACCAGAGGGAGATCCCCCACCTGCTCCCGAATGGCAGCCAGTACATCAAAATTCAACCCTCTCCAGTTGGAGGGATATTTTCCATGGATATTGCCGATACCGGCAGCCAGAAAGTCTACGCCCAGAGCAGCAATCCGCGCACATTCAGCGGGGTCTGCGCATTCTCCCATGGCAATGACACCATCCTCCACTCCGCCGATGGCCCCCACCTCCGCTTCCACCGAGATGCCCTTCGCATGTGCAAGCTCTACCACATGACGTGTCTTTTCAATGTTTTCATCAATGGGATAGCCGGAACCATCAAACATCACCGAAGAGAATCCGTTTTCAATGGCATCCAGTGCTTCTTCATATGTACCGTGATCTACGTGCAGAGCCACCGGAACGGTAATATTCAGAGCATTCATAAAATCCCGAACCATGTCCGAGATGGTACGGTAGCCGCCCATGTATTTCGCAGGTCCCCTGGAAACGCCCAAAATAATGGGTGCGTGGTTTTCCTGTGCGGCAAGAAGGAACGCGCGGACTCCTTCCATATTATTCAGGTTAAAATGGCCTACCGCATAATGCCCTTTCCTCGCGTCATCGAGCATCGCTTTTGCAGATACAAGTCCCATAATACATACCTCCTGAACCTTCTGCCCGTTTTGCGGGCATCATCAGATATTCATTTCCGACATGGCTTCCTCATCTCCGATGAGCGTAAAGTCCGGATGCATCTGAAGAATGGAAGCTGGTACCCGTGGTGTCACCGGTCCAAAAAAGGCTTCCTTCAGAATCGCGGCCTTGCTCTTCCCATTCGCGATCATCAGGACCTTATGCGCCTGCATGATGGTTTTGATCCCCATGGTATAGGCCTGACGCGGTACTTCGTCTTCGTTCTCAAAGAAGCGGGCGTTTGCCTCGATCGTACTCTCAAGCAGATCAATACAGTGTGTACCAAGCTCAAAGGCCGAATCTGGTTCATTAAAGCCGATATGACCGTCAATTCCGATACCAAGGAGCTGCAGATCAATACCGCCTTTCTCCGTGATCAGGCGATCATAACGGGTACATTCTGCCTGCACATCCAGATTGGTGCCATCCGGAACGTTGATATTTTCCGGACGGATATTAATGTGTCTGAAAAAATGCTCGTCCATAAAATACCGATAGCTCTGTGGGTTGTCGCCTGAGAGTCCGCGGTATTCGTCCAGATTGATTGTAGTTACCTCTGAAAAGTCAATGTCGCCCTTCTGATACCAGTCAATCAGCTGTTCATAGAGACCGATCGGCGTACTGCCGGTCGCCAGGCCAAGGACACAGTTTGGTTTCATAATCACCTGCGCACTGATGATATTTGCGGCCTTTCTGGACATGTCCTTGTAAGTCTTAGCCTTGATGATTTTCATAGTAATTCCTCCAGTTTTCAGAGTCCCCTCAGGCATCCCATCAAAAACAGAATGGCCAGTGACTGTCCATAAGGCGTCGGTATAATCTCAATTGTCTTGTAAAATTCTTTGGAATCGCGCCCCATGGCTGTTCCGCCGGACACCTGTCCTACCACTCCCGTATCGGATATCCCTGCCAGAACAGAAGGCAATGCATGCCGAACCGCACAAAGGACCTGATCCCGATATTCCTCCTCAATCAGTCCGTCAGTGACAGCCTTCAGCATCCCATAGGCGAAGCCGCAGGTAGCGCTCATTTCTTCATAGGAGCTTTCATCATCAACCAGAGTATGCCACATTCCGTCCTCTGCCTGAAGCTTCAGCAGCATCCGGATCTGATCGCGCAGAGCGTTTACCAGAAGCTTCTTTCCCGCCTCGGAGCACCCGCCGATCGAAAGATATTCCGGGATCGCCATGGTAATCCAGCAGTTGCCTCTGCCCCAGAATGCTCCCGCGAAATTATGATGCCCCTTAAATGTCCAGCCATGATACCACAGGCCTGTCGCCTTATCACAGAGATACTTTTCATGCAGAAGGAACTGGTATTCCGCCTCATGAATCATGTCCTCATCCTTCAGAATCCGCCCCATATTCGCCAGAAACAATACCAGCATGTAAAGCGTATCATCCCATAGCTCCTGCTCATTGACACTGTCCGAAGTCAGATGCTGAATCCCGCCCGCCTCTGTTCTGGCAAATGAAGTCATAATCTCCTTCGCCGCTTCCACACAGGGAGCTAAATATTTTTCCTCACCAGTCTCTTCCGCCAGGAACGACATCGCCAGATAGGGCGCGGTCGTATTCACATTCAATGCCGGAAATCCGATGGCAATCTGGCGGTCATAATACTTTTTCAGTAAGTCCAGGCATCCGACATCCTTTCTTTCCAGATAAAGCTTCCAGATCCCGTAAAGTCCGACTCCCTGCGGCCATTCCCAGTTCAGATAGCGGCTGATATCATCCCCGGCCAGATTATGCTCTTTCATATTATCCATAAACAAATCATCACGTGCGTAGAGGATCTCTGTAAAAGCGTCTGTCACGAGCCGAAGCTTTTCCTTCGATTTTGCGTACAACGGGTCCTCTTTTGTAAAGGGAGCAAAGTCTCCCGATTTTCTGCTGTCCCTGATTTCTTCCATAGTTTCCTCCCGAACCGGATATCCGTTCTGTTTTTTTCAGTTCCGGCTGTTCTTATTCCTTCCAGAACGCAGCACTCGAATTCCTGTCCTCTTTCTTACAGTGCGCGTCCAAGCATGGCTGCCCCGATGATACCGGCATCATTGCCAAGCATGGCCAGTTCAATTCTCGCAAAAGGCATATCCTTTACGTAGACCTTTTCCGCTGTCTTTTGACGGAGAGGCTCCAGTAAAAACGTCCCCGCATGCGATACACCCCCGCCAATCACGATCACCTCCGGGTCATACACATTGATCAGACTCACAAGCCCCTCGCTGATACGCTCTGTATACTGTTCAAACAGCTCCAGGCAGTCCGGATCACCCACTTTTGCCAGGTCAATCACAGACCGCGCCTCGATCTGCTCCAGATCTCCGTCAACGCTCTGCATCAGTGCGCAGTCTGGCTTATCCTCACAGAGCCTGCGTCCCTCCCGAATCAGAGCAGTCGCGCTCGCATAGCATTCGAAGCATCCCCGGTTGCCGCAGGTACAAAGCTCTCCGCCTGACACGGTAATCATATGACCGATCTCCGTCGCCACACCGTGTGATCCGGAAAACAGCTTTCCGTTGAGAATCACACCGCCTCCCACACCGGTACCCAGTGTTACAAGAACGCTGTCCCGGGTACCCAGGCTGGCTCCGGCTACAGCCTCCGCCAATGCCGCCGCGCTCGCGTCATTGCTGGCGTACACCGTTTTGCCAAGCAGATTTCCCAGATATTCCGTCAGCGGAAAACGATCCGGCCATTTCAGATTGGAGCAGTAGGGAACACAGTTATGCTCTGCATCCCAGATCCCCGGGAAGCCGACACCGACAGAAGCGATCTCTTCCATTGTACAGGCGCCATCCCGCAGCGTCCGAAAAGCCAGAGCCACAACGTCCCGAAACACAGCCTCACAGCCCCTGTCAAGCCCGGTCACGCAGCTGGCCTTATGCAGAATCTTCCCCTTTTCATCTACAATGCCAGCCTTGATCGTCGTGCCGCCCAGATCAATACCAAGATATAGCATCAGCAACCTCCGTACTTTCGTCTTTGCTTCAACACTTTGTTCCGGTCTTCTCCATTGAATTATAGTAATTATATACATTTCCAGGGAAATATTTTTCCGGAAAAGCAGTAAATATTACAAGTATCTGTTTAATATAGCATGTTTTCTACCCGGAAACTATGTAAAAATTGTTTTTTTACGAACCCGCCTTTGCATTTTTTGCTTTCTTTCTCTGCAATCCGCAAAAAGCATATCACATTCCGGTAAATTCATTCGTTTTCCCGCTCAGGCAGGAACTGAATATTCCTGCAGTTTTCCACGTCTTCCTTAAGCTCACAGCCATCCTCCATTCCATCCGGGAATTCGATTCTCAGGTCGTCATACAGGATATCCTGCGCATTCCGCACATAAATCGCCGCCGGGGATGCTGCAACCTTCCCGTCCCAGGTGCAGGGGCGCAGGTCATGCCAGTTTTGCTGCATGCACGCCGGTTTTTTCAGGTGCAAAGATACATGTTCAAAGCGCAGATCACGGATGGTTGTTTCTTCCGGCTCGCCATAGATCAGGATACCATTTTCCGATTCACACTGGATATTTGAGAAAACAACGTCTCGGATTTGTCCCACACAGGTGTCTTTCTTCCTCCTAACCGCCGTGACGGAAATCGGCTCCGCCGCTCCCCACCATTGCTCGGGGAAAAAATGAGTCTGAATACTGATGTTGGAAAAAATCACATGTTCGATGGAGCCCCGATCACGCAGCTGCAGGGAGATCGCCCGGTTCGAATCATGGATCACACAGTTCTGCACCAGAATATTGCGGAACAGATCCTCACTCTCTGTTCCAAACTTGACCGCCGCGCTGGAGGAAATCAGCGTACAGTTTGTGACCACAATATTTTCACAGGGACCATACTGCATGGCAGACGCTGTATTTTTGAACACGATACAGTCATCCGCGGTCTCAATATGACAGTTCGCGATCCGCACATCATGGCAGTGGTCCGGATCAATCCCGTCACAGTTCGCCATCTGTAAATTATTCAGGATACGGATCCCGTCAATCAGGACATCCGAGCAGCCCACCATATGTACAGTCCAGAAGGCACTGTTTTTCAGCGTCACCTGCTGCAGGGTCAGATGAGAGACATGCTCCAGAAACAGAAGCGGAACCCTCGGGTAAAACCACCCATCAATATGATTGGCATTCCTGTCCCCATAAAAAATTTTTTCATTTCCGTCAATCGAACCAAATCCTGTAATGGAAACAGACTCACAGTCCTTTGCATAAAGAAAATATAAGGTCGGCATGCCGTTAAACTCACAGTTCTCATAGCTCGGCACGGTCATTCTCTCCGGAATGCGCTTCTGCAGTCCCAGAAGATTATAATCCTCCAGACGGTCGCTGCCTTTTAATACAGCCCCCATCTCCAGATGCAGCTCCACAAACGAACGCAGAATCAGGGTGCCGCACCGATAGATATGACCGCCCTCCAGGAGAACGCGTCCGCCGCCATTCCTGCTGCATGCGTCGATTGCCGCCTGAATGGCGGAAGTGTCATTGCTGGCGCCATCACCCAGCGCACCATAATCCATCACTTTATAAATCATAAATCTCTCCTTTTGTGGTGATTTGTTATTATTCAGCCTTTAGCAGGTAAACCTGCACATCTCCGCTTCGCTCCGGTCGGTGCTAAACGCGTGCCACTGGCACGCAGCACCTGTCTTTTCATTTCGATGCTGTTCTGAACTGTTATGTAAAAATTATGTAAAAAAATGCTAACCGAAAGGTTGTAATCACACAGAAAACCTGTTAAAATTCCTGTAAATACAAAAAGACAGGAGTGGTATTTATGTTAGCTCAGGCACTTGCAGGAATACGCGGAACAGGATTGAAGGCGGTGATCTTTAAACTGCTGTTATGCATCCTCTGCGGAGGTTCAATCGGGTTGGAGCGCGGGGTCAACCGGCAGGCAGCCGGGTTCCGGACACATGTGCTTGTATGTATGGGCGCCTGTATCGCCATGATGACCGGCGAATATACCACGCTCTATGTCACAGGGAGCGGCGACGCATCGAGGATCGGAGCGCAGGTCATCAGCGGAATCGGCTTTCTGGGCGCCGGTACGATTTTCAGCACAGATGTGACACACCGGATACGCGGTCTGACTACCGCGGCTGGCCTGTGGGCTGCCGCCTGCCTGGGACTGGCAATCGGTGTCGGATACTTTGAGATCGCCATTTTCGGAACCCTGGCCATCTGCATCACGATGGTCTCCTTTAAAAAGGTGGATGGCTGGTTTTATTCCCAGTCCAGGACAATGGTGGTCTACCTGGAGCTGGACAGCATGGAACGCGTACAGGGAATGACCGAGCTGCTGCGGATACATGGACTGCGCATCTCCTCTCTGGAAATCCAGAAGGCAAAAAGCGGCATGGCAGGCAGCGTCGGCGTCTCCCTCACCGTAAAGCGCAATAAGATTGATGACGTCGACATGGAAGAAATTATTAACCGCACACCAGGACTTCTTTATTACGAGAATGTGTTCTGAGAATCCGTGACAAAACTGTGGATCAAACAGATGAACGGATTCACAGTTTTTTGTCGTTCACGATATAATCATTCGAGCGGCAAAAGGGTATGATACTACGGTCTCCAAGGTCAGGAATTGGAACGCAAGCATTCCAATTCCTGACCTTTTGTCCCTTATATTATATAATTACTGCTCCGTGCTGCCTTCCCAGGTGCCTATCTTGCGCGCGCCTGCCTCTTCGTCAAACCAGTGCGTGGTGACGGTCTTTGCACGGGTGAAGAAACGATACCCGTCTCTGCCAAGTACATGCAGATCGCCGAAGAAGGAATCCTTGTTTCCGGAGAACGGGAAATATGCGGTCGGTACAGGAATTCCTACGTTTACACCGACCATTCCGCCGTCTGTATCCATCACAAACTTCCGGCTATAGTAACCGCTCTGCGTGAAGATGCAGGAGCCGTTCGCGAACGGATTGGCATTCATAATCGCAATGCCCTCTTCATAATTTTTCACACGCTTGATGCTGGTCACCGGTCCGAAGATTTCACGATCACCTACGGTCATACCCGGTTTTACATGATCGAGGATGGTCGGGCCTACAAAATAGCCGTTTTCAAAGCCCGAAACCACGATGTCGCGGCCGTCCAGAACCAGTTCCGCGCCCTCGTCGATGCCTTTCTGAATCCAGTCGCAGACCTTCTTCTTGTGAGCCGCGCTGACAACCGGACCAAGGTCGGTCGCTTCGTCATACGCACAGCCGACATGCAGGGCCTGCGCTTTTTTCTTTAGCAGTGCTACGAAGCGGTCTGCAATACTCTCCTGTACGCATACGACCGGCAGAGCCATGCAGCGCATTCCTGCACATCCATAAGTGGAGTTAATCACTGCGTTAACGGTTGCTTCAAGATTGCAGTCTTCCAGCACGAGCGCATGATTCTTTGCTTCCGTCTGTGCCTGCACGCGCTTGCCATTCGCACTGGCTTTGGAATATACCTGCTTCCCAACGCCTGTGGTGCCGACAAAGGTGACGGCCTTTACCCGCGGGTCAGTCAGCAGGATATCCGCTTCCACGCGGCTGCAGGTTACCAGGTTAACAACACCCTTCGGGAAGCCGCCTTCCGTATAGAACAGCTCCATGATGCGCATGGCGGTCAGCGGCGTCTGGGAGCTTGCTTTCAGAACCACTGTGTTGCCGCAGGCAATCGAGAGCGGAACCATCCAGCCCCACGGGATCATCGCCGGAAAGTTCATCGGTACAATTCCGGCAGTCACGCCCAGCGGAAAACGGTAGGTAGCGGTATCATAGTTTGTCGTCACCTGCATCGCGGCATCTCCCTGGAGCATGAACGGAAGGGAGCACGCCTCCTCAGTCGGTTCAATCGCCTTCTGCACATCGCCTCTGGCTTCTTTAATATTCTTGCCAAGCTCCTTCGCACAGAGCTGGGAAAGCTCTTCCTTGTGCGCATACAAAACGTCTCTCCAATGGAACATATACTGCTGTCTCTTTGCCAGGGACAGTCTCGACCATGCCGGGAATGCCGCCTGCGCGGAAGCAATTGCCTCCTCTACCTCATCCGGAGTACAGCAGGGAACCTCCGCGATCACTTCACCCGTACTGGAATCTGTGATCTGATTGTATTTTTCCGTTTTCGATTCTTTCCACTCTCCGTTTACACAGTAACCCATTCTTTTCATTGTTTTCATATCCTTTCTTCTGTCCGTCTGCGGATCATTATAGGAAACGACATAAGTCGTTTCCGTCGACTGTCGGTTTTCTCCTGTTTACAGTCCTGTCTTCTCTGCGATAAACCTCCGCGCGCGCATTGCGTATTCAAGCGGATTGGCTTTCGCCGGATCCTGTTCCGCCTCTACCAGCATATATCCCTCATATCCGGCTTCATCGAGCACCTGGAAAATCGGGTCAAAATCAATGCAGCCGTCGCCCGGAATCGTAAACGCGCCAGCACGAACCCCATCCAGGAAGCTCATATTTTCCGCTTTCACCTTTGCCACCACATCCGGACGGATATCCTTTAAATGCACATGTTTGATCCGGCTGACATATTTTTTCACCATCTCCAGCGGGTCTGCGCCGCAGTACGCAAAATGCCCGGTATCGAACAGAAGGCTGACATACTCCGGATCTGTGTTCGAGAGCATGCGCTCCGTCTCCTCCGCATCCTGTACCACCGTTCCCATATGATGATGGTAAGTCAGGCTGATGCCATACTCTTCTTTTGCAATCTTTCCGAGACGGTTCAGTCCGCTACACAGGCGCTCCCATTCTTCGTCATTCATCACATATTTGTGCCCGAAAATCGGTGTGTCCAGCTGTCCCTGCACACTATAGCTCTGTTCAGAAAAGCCGATGATCTTTGATCCCATTGCCTGAAGGAACGCAAGCTGCGCCCGGCAGTCCTTTTCTACCTCCTCAAAAGGCTTTGTAAGCAGAAAAGAAGAAAACCACTGGTTGCAGATCCGGATGCCTCTCAGCTCCAGCGCTGCCTTCAGCACAGAAGGTTCCTTCGGATATTTGTTGCCGACCTCTGAGCCGGTAAAGCCTGCCAGCGCCATCTCACTGACACACTGCTCAAAGGTATTTTCCTTCCCCAGATCCGGCATGTCGTCATTCGTCCATGCGATCGGGGCGATTCCCAGTTTTACTTTGTTTTTGTCAAACATCGTGTCCTCATTTCTGTTTCTGTCTTTGTTTCTCTGATGTTATGATGTCGGGGTCAAAAGCCCCTACATTAGATGATGCCTACGGATTTCTTCGCACTTCGTACTCTCGAAATCCTTATCATCCCATGATTTCAGAAATTTTCACCGGTCTGTGCTCTTCATAAGACTTCTTTGCGGCGATGCCCATCAGCACCGGCTTTAAGCCATCCTCTACGCCAAGCGGCGTGTCTGTGTCGTTTTCAATCGCGCTGATAAACTCTTCAATCTCCTTCGCATAAGCGTCCATATACCGCTCCAGGAAGAAAAACAGCGGTTTCTCTCCTGTCACACCCTGTGCGTTACTGATGACGGCAGTCGACTGACAGTCATTTGAAATCGCAACCATCCCTTCGGAGCCGAAAACCTCCGCTCTCTGGTCATATCCGTATACCGCTTTTCTGCAGTTGTCGATGACTGCGATGGCACCATTCTCCATCTGCAGAGTAATGACTGCCGTATCCACATCTCCGGCCTCTCCGATCGCCGGATCGACCAGGTTTGCGGCCTGTACATAGACCTCTGTCGCGTCACACCCGGCCAGGAAGCGTGCCATATCAAAATCATGGATTGTCATATCAAGGAACATGCCGCCGGAGACCTTCACGTATTCCGGTGTCGGGGGTTCCGGGTCACGGGATGTGATCTTGATAATCTCAGGCTTGCCAATCTTTCCTGCCGCTACCGCCTGCTGTGCCGCCGAAAAGCTGTGATCAAATCTTCTGTTAAAACCAACCTGATATTTTACCTTTGTCCCCTCAAGAGCAGCAATCACCTCTCTGATCTTCGCCACATCATGATCAATCGGTTTTTCACAGAACACATGCTTTCCTGCCTGTATCGCCTGGATAGAGATCGGGGAATGGGTATCCGTAGAGGAGCAGATCAGAACCGCGTCAATCTCCGGGTCGTTGATAATTTCCATATAATCCTTGGTCGTATTCTCAACACCCATACTCTTCGCCCACGCAGCGGTCTCCTCGTTTAAAAACGGATCCGCTACGGTTTTAATCTGCGCATTTTTCACCTTCGTGCTAATGCTGGTGATATGTACCCTGCCAATCCGGCCGGCGCCGATAATACCTACTTTTACCATCGTCGTACTCCTTTTCAATCCTCTTTTTTCTGTTACCTCTATGTGTAAACGACATCGTGTCGGTTACGCCTGTATGAAACATTAGATAATAGTAAACGACGTTAATCGTTTTATTCAAACTTCGCGTCATGCATCCACACATAACGCTCATCCTCGCAGCGGTCGGTCTGCAGCCACGGATTGCCGTCGATATGACGGATCATCCAGCAGGTGTACATCTGGAATCCGGGTGCTACCGCCTGCGGATGCAGCTCGCCTCCCGGAATCGCGGAAAAGCTTCCGTCCGTACTCTTAAATACCTGGTCTCCCACGAAGCTCGCGCCGAATCCCTCCGGACAGTCAAACAGGAAATAATAGGTCTCAGGCTGCGGATGACGGTGCGGCAGATAGCCGGACCAGTTGCCGCGGTCATTGAGCACCTCGCCAAGTACCATATTCGAAAGCGGCTCAATGTCATGGTCAAAAATTGTGTTGACACGGCGCTTTGCAACATTGCCGAATTTTCCAACCGAAGAATAGCCCCAAGGTGCGTCCTCCGGCGCGTGCAGTCTTGAAGCAAACTGCTTTTCATTCTTCGTACACTGTACCAGAATCTGACTGTCCGTCTCCGCCAGAACAGTCACCTTTACACCAGCAGATACGTGCACGCACCATGGTCCTTCTGTGAACACATCTTTGCGGCTCACGGTACAGGTCCTGTTCTCCCAGGTATAGGTAATTTTACCGGAAAGAAGCAGCACAGCGATCTCCTCCGCTTCGCGAAGGAAGGAGCGTTCCTTCCCTGCTTCCATTTTATAGACACGGATGTCCATATTCATCGCACTGTACTCATTGTCATAGGTCGTCAGGATTTTTTCCCCGGAAGCGTCAAATTCCGGGTAACCAAATACTTTGCTCACTTCAATCACAACCTTTCATAAATTATCCTGCCTTGCTGCCCCTGCTTAATACTTTCTCGCTTCTCCGCGATGCTGCAGCACGTCCTCACATGCCTCCCGCACACTTTCTTTTTCAGACGTCGTCGCGATGCCTACATCCCACCAGGATTCATAACCGTCTGTCATGGTCTTCGGAATGACCTTCAGATCAAAGAGGCAGGCTCTTGTCTGCGTCTTTGCATCCTCGAGCGCAGCTACCAGCTCATCGATCGTGCGGCAGGTATAGGATTTCAGGCCATACCCTTCACCGATTTTCGCATAATCCACAGGAATCAGATCCCCCGTCGGCTTTTTGCCGTCCGTATAGCGGAACTCGGTCGCCAGACTGCCGATTCCGTGTGTCATCTCCAGATTGTTGATGCAGCCAAAGCCACAGTTGTCAAAAATCAGAATATTCACCTTCTGACGCTCCTGCATGATGGTCATAATCTCACTGTGGAGCATCTGGAAGCTGGAATCGCCAACCACCGCATAAACCTCATTGTCCGGCTCCGCAAACTTCACGCCCAGCGTCGCCGCCACTTCATACCCCATACAGGAGTAGCCATACTCTGCGTGATATCCGCCGCGCTTGTCGGTCCGCCACATACGCTGCATACAGCTTGGCAGAGAGCCGCCTGCCGTGATGATCGTTGCGTCCGGGTCGATCGTACGGTTGATCGCCGCGAGTGCTGCGGTCTGCGTGATCCTTCCGTCTGTCAGCTTTACAAACTCCGGAATCGTGCGCGGATCCCTCGCTGTAATAATCGGCTCAAAATCATCGCCGGTATATTCGATGCCGCCAAGGCGCTTCAGCTCCCGATCCCAGATGGCCTTTGCTTCCGTAATCTCACTTGTATAGGAAGAAACATAGCCCTTCCGGCGAAGTTTTTCCGCCAGAGCCGCCACCGTCACTTTCGCGTCGCCGACTGCCTTGACTGCATCCATTTTATAAGCATGGTAACGGCAGTTATTGATCGTCACTACCTTCACAGCTTCGTTTCGGAACAGATATTTCGAGCTCGTAGTAAAATCAGAAAGTCTGGAACCAATCGCGATGACCACATCCGCGTCCTTCGCAATGATATTGGATGCATAGGTTCCGGTCACGCCAATGCCGCCCAGGCACATCGGATGGCTGGAACGGCAGGCACTCTTCCCGGCCTGGGTCTCTCCAAACGGAATCTGAAATTCCTCACAGAACTGCTCCACCGTCTCCCCGGCTTCGGAATATTTCACACCGCCGCCCACGATGACGATCGGCTTTTTCGCCTCTGAAATAATCTGCGCGAGATCCTCCAGCTCCTCGTCCACGGCCACAGGGCGGGTAATCCGATGGACGCGTTTTTTGAAAAAGTACTCCGGATAATCATAGGACTCACCTTCTACATCCTGCGGAAGCGCGATGCAGCATGCACCGGTCTCCGCCGGGTCCGTCAAAACGCGCATCGCACTGATCAACGCAGTCATCACCTGCTCCGGGCGGCTGATCCGATCCCAGTATTTGCAGACCGGCTTAAACGCATCGTTCGTAGTCGTCGCCAGACTGTTGCTCTGTTCCAGCTGCTGCAGTACCGGATCCGGCTGACGCGAAGCGAAGGAATCTGCCGGAAATACCAGCAATGGAATATTGTTTACCGTGGCAGTTGCACAGGCTGTAATCATATTGGCAGCGCCAGGCCCCACAGAAGACGAGCAGGCGATGATCCGCCTGCGGTTGCTCTGCTTCGCGAACGCGATAGCGGCATGGCACATCCCCTGTTCATTTCTGCCCTGCATCACACGCAGCTCTCCGGGATTCGTATCCAGCGCTTCGCCAAGGCCGACCGCAATCCCGTGTCCAAAGATCGTAAAGAAGCCTTCCACAAACTTCGTCTCTACGCCGTCCATCGACACGTACTGCTGATCCAGAAAACGGACAATCGCCTGCGCGACTGTCATACGCACTGTTTTGTCCATATTGTACCTCTCCTTTTCTATGCTCTCGCAATCATCTCGCCATACTGCTCTTTTTCTTCTTTTATAAAAGCATGTACCGCTTCCGGTCCCGGCAGGTCGTCCGAGCAGTTATTGCTGCGCACCATCATGGAAGCCTCCGCGGAGCCAAATTCCAGGCAGTCGATGATTTCCCAGCCCTGATAAAGCCCGTACAGGAATCCCGCGCCATAACCGTCGCCGCCGCCAAAGCCCTTCCGCGCCTGCACCGGAAACGGCTTAATGGAAAAACTCTGTCCATCCACCGTGTAAGCGGTAGACCCCTGCATACCATGCTTGATCACGACAATCTTTGCCCGATAGCTTTGCCACAGCGCGGCGGATTCGATATCCGACATACCGGGAGCGATCAGTTTTTCCGTCAGGTCAAATTCTTCCCTGGAGCCCATAATGATGTCCGCTTCCTTCGCAACCGTCGAATAATAAATCGAGATCTCATCGCTGTTTTTCCAGTTATAGGCACGATAATCAATATCAAATATGATCTTCGTTCCGTTTTTCTTCGCCAGCATGACCGCCTTAATCGCCGCTTCGCGGGATGGGCTTTCCGCCAGCGAGGTGCCGGAGATCAGAAGCGCTTTCGTCTGCTTCAGATATTCTTCATCAATATCGTCAACCGAAAGCTGCAGATCAGCGATGCAGTTGCGATACATCAGGATACTGCTCTCGCTCGGGGACAGCATCTCCGTAAATGTCAGTCCCAGCTTCTCGCCGCCTGTGCATTTTGTAATATGCGAGGTATCGATTCCCTGCTCATTGAAATAATCCACAACGAACTCACCGAACTGGTCATCCGAAACCTTGCCGATAAATCCGGCCTTCATTCCATGGCGGGTCACACCCACAGCAATATTTGCGGGGGAACCTCCCACAAATTTTTCAAACATATGTACCTTTTTTAATGGTTTAAAATCCTCCTTCACCTGATCAGTCCAGGCAGGATTAAAATCAATTGCCACCCGTCCCAGCAAAACCAGGTCGAGCGGTCTTGTCTGATCAAACTCAATAGAACCCATTTGTATTCCTCCGTTTCCAGGTGCGCGTCAGATCTCCACAATATGGAAGGTGCGCTCATACGGTGTATAATCGTTTAAGAAAATACTGTATCCGAACTCATTTTTTACTTCACCGGAATAGTGTCCTTTGAAGGAATGCGTCCCGTACCCTGGCCCTATCTCCACTTTATGTATGCCGCCAGGAACGTTCCTGCTGCGCTCTGCCTCCGTCGCCTCGCTGGTCAGGGTCAGAAACCCGTCTTTCAGGATCAGACTCTCCCCCATTTTACCGCAAAGCCGAACGCTGTCTGTCTCCAGGACACACTCCGCCGGAATAGAGAGCTCCACACGAAGCGGCAGCCGGTCAAGTCCCTCGGTTTTCACCGTGATCTCCAGTCCCTTCGGGAGTTCCCGTATCGTCACGGTCGTATCGATTTTACTCGTAATCAGAAGCTCTCGCTTTGAGTGATCCATTTTCCACCAGTCGGAAGTGCCGGGATTCTCTTTAAAGGGGAGGTAATACCACCCATTTGCAGTCGATTTCAGTACACAGCCATCTTCCTTCTGTTCCAGCGACTGTGGAATCACGCTTCTGGTATCGCAGTAGGCTTCCCCGATGCGCATACGGACAGTCAAAGACCCGAATTTCAGATACAGGAAGGATGCCTTTTGATTGAGAACCGTGTAGACATATTCCTTTTTCTTTACCCGCAGAACCTGAGAGCCTGGAAAGTACTTCCGATACGTTTCCAGATAACCGTAGCCTTTAAACTCATACTCCTTAAGCCGATCATTTAACATAAAATAATACATGCAGTCCGGGGCAAGCGCGGCGCGGGCCTGATTATCTTTTATGATCTTATGCGCGGCAGCGTCAAATACCGCGGAACCGGTCCGATCCGCCATATACGTATACAGGTAAAAATACTGATCCGGATAGATCTCTCTCCCCTGATCCTGACGGGTAGAATTCTGCGTAAATACGGTATCATCCCCGTCAAAATAGTACAGCATCATATTCAGATTCCGCTCCACATACCCGAGGAATTTCTCCTCCCCGGTCATCTCATAAGCCAGAATCAGAGACTTGTCCACCACCGCATTGTAGTTGCCGGTAGATCGTTCCGCAAACTCTCCGTCCTCGTCGCCGTCAATCCCTTCCACCAGATAGGCTTCGGCGCGGTCACGAAGCGCCTGCGTCAGTTCTTTGGCCGTATGGATTTCCGGAGCGTCAGCCGGCCGAAGAAGGGAAAGCTGAGCGGTAGAGAGAGCCAGTTCTCCATATTCCTCTGTCATGTTCGCCAGAGACAACAGTGCGGCCGTCACAGCCCACCGATGATTCGGGGTGTGGAAGCCACCATAAAGAATAATCGGAATACAGCGAAGCATAAGGATCAGATATCGTTCTTCCAGATCCTTTTCCTCTTTTGTCCCACCGTATTTTCTTAAAATCCTCCAGCCCGCCCGGAGACGCCGGAAGCAAAAGGAAGTGTCCGGCGCAGAGAAAAAGTTACATGTTGGAAAATCCAGGCTGCCGTCCGGTCTCTGCCAGCGCTCCACAAATCCGATTCCTCGTTTTACCGCATCAAAAATCTCCGCATCCTTATAATAGCTGCTTTCCTTACAAAAATACAGGCACAGGGCATCCGTCAACATGTAAATCGTCTGCTTGCCTTCCACCACGTCACTGTCCATTCTGCCATAATCGGGCCGCGCAGTATCATTTACCTGCTTTTTCAGGAACATCTCCACAATTTTTTCCGTGGAGTTTACCATATGAAGCCAGTATCTTTTCACTGATCTGATTCCTCCCAGTCTACTGTAATCGTGTTCTATCAACTACTGAAATCGTTCTATCAAACAAATCTGTCGGTTCATGCGCTCCGGAATCTCCGCAAGCAAATCCGCCCAGGGGGTCAGAAGAGCAGCATCCCATTCTCTTTCCTCAAAAGAAAAAGAAGGGACGAAGCTGAAATGAACCCGGATATATTCTCTCGTTTTTTTCTTCAGCTCTTCCGAAATCACAAAGCAATCTTTCACCATGTCACCCGGCGCGATGCCATCCGCTCCGGCTTCCGTCCCGCAGCTTTCCACCACCCGTGGAAAAAGCCGGAAGAGCTCCGGCCGCGAAGCAAACGCATGCTTGCCAGGCTGCACATAAGCACACACTCTGCTCCCATCTGCGGGAATCCGACCGTTCTCCGGATCTACCAGACGCATGTATTTGCCGTGCGTACTGCCCTCTGCGTCCACAACGGTACCATCTCCGTCCAGATACACCCAGATATGCTCCAGCTCATACAAATGCTGGATATCATAGTCGTACCAGAAAGCATACTCGATTACACAGCCTCCGTCAACCGGCAAAACCACTCTTTTCGGAAAAGAAGCACTTCTCTTCGGCTCCCGGAACACCGTATATCCGACCGACTGAACCGTAAAAGGTTCCTTTTTATCAAAAAAAAGCTTCGGGCGGTACAACGCCGCCAGTTCTTTTTCCGTCATACGCTTGTCACCCACCGAAAATTGAATTATAATGTTGTCAAACAGTCCAGAACAGCAGCAAAAAGAAAAGACAGGAGTTCCATCATGATTTACGAAAATTGCCTTCAATTTGAAAAAAAGCATATTGTTTCCATCACGAATCAGAAATATGGCGCCCTCTACTTGTTTGACTATGACGAGCGAAACGCCTCGATCAATATGGAATTTGAGCACCAGCATTCTTATTATGAAATCATGGTATTCCTGGCTCCTGCCGGGGAGCATCTCTTCGAAGGGCAGATTTATCATCTTTCTTTCGGTGATATTGTTCTGATTCCTCCATTTTTACTGCATAAATCCATCTACCGAAAGGGCGCTCCCAGCGACCGGATTATCATTGATTTTATCTGGCCGGAAATGCTCAAGGCAGATGATCTTGGATATACAGAGCTTCTGTCCACGTTTGCATTTCCGGAGCATATTTTCCGCTTCGCGCCAGAGCAGCGGGTCGCTCTGTATCGTCGGCTCAACGATATCCTGAATTATTCTCTGCGCCCGGGATTTTCTGTAGATGCTCCTCTCGACCAGCTCATGATTCACACCCTTTTTGTGGAATTTTTACACGAGCTCTATACACAGAGAAACCGGAACCAGTACAGGAATAATATGGAGATTGCTCCCGCCGCGCAGAAAATGCACTCGGTCGCCGCCTATATCCACCAGCATTACAGTGAGCCGCTCTCTCTGCAGTCGCTCGCCGAAGAGTTTTACATCAGTCCCGGCTATCTGTCACACAGCTTTCGGGAAACCATGCAGCTCACACTGTCAAGCTATATCCAGAATACCCGTTTCAAAAATGCGCAGCACATGCTGATTACCACGAATGCCAAAATTTCGGATATAGCCATTGCCTGCGGGTTTTCCAGCTTTTCACAGTTCAACCGCGTTTTCGGCAGGATGGCCGGCATGTCTCCGAGTGAGTACCGCAAGCAGGCACAGAACACGCACAAACTCTGAGAGAAAGCCTGTTACCACGTGCTTGCATTATCCATTATCCATCGTCCACTCGTAACTGTTTTCGTTTCTTCTCAGTCAAGACTGGTTCACATCATATGGTCCCGCAAATACCGTAACAGGCTTTCTTCATCTTTCCTTGCTTATACTTCTGACACCCTTGTCTTTTCTTCCCCAAATGCCATACATATTATGACAGGCTGTCGTAATACTCTCCTCTCGCATCGAGAATCTGCTGCAATCCTGCATTTACCAGCTCATCATAACCGGACTGATAGGTGCTGTCGAAGCTGTCTGTTGAGCAGCTGATGCAATTGTAAACCCAGGTAAGCATACGGTTCTGCACATCTGTCCCATAAGTAGCTTCCGCATCCGAGATATAGCCATAGCTCGGGAAACGGTACTTACCGGTAGCGCATACATCGTAGTAATTCTCATACCACTCTACGCTCGCCCACTCATTGGTCTGCTCCTGATAATTCGACTGTGCCATAATCTCATAGTCATTGACCCAGTCAAAGTTCAGGTTCATGATGCAAAGGTCATCGCAGGTACCCGGATAGCCAATCTCATTCTTCTCATCCTCAGACGGCTCAACTGCAACGCCAAGGTCATTATAGGTCAGATCCGGAGTGTAACGAACCTGTACCGCGTTAGCCGGATCAGCCAGCCAATCCAGATACTGCATACAGCAGGCTGCCTTCTCATCGCTTGTAGTAGACGGAATCATAACAAACATCGCATAGCGGTACTCAAACGGCGTACGATAGCCGCCTTCCGGCAGATCGAAGCACATAACCGGCTGGAATGTAGCGTCCACTTCGCCCATGGTGGTATTCAGTACATTAAAGCTGTCCCACGGCTCCGTCGTATCGCCATTGCAGAAGCCTGCTTTGCCATTCGCAATATCTGCGAGGTAGCTGCTCTCATCTGTATCCGTATAGAACTCCTGCGTGATCAGGCCTGCATTGTAATATTCATTCAGCTTACGAAGGCCATCCTCTGCACCAGGCGCAACCGCCATGCAATACTCATTATAAATATAAGCGGTGCGGTCATCTTCCAGAGTAACATAAGAACCCAGGAAATTCAGATACATCTCCTCTGTATCACTTCTTCCGCTCATCGCCCACGGTGTGCCAAGTCCGGCATCCTTTACCGCGTACAGATAAGTTTCCAGCTCTTCTTTGGTGGTCGGTATCTCCAGACCAAGCTCATCCAGCCAGTCTTTCCGGATATAGGAGGTATGACGTGCATTTTCTGTACCTCTCTGTTTCATCACAGCATATCTCACTCCGCTTACTTCCGCAATACCGCCCTCATTTGCCTCTCCGCAGTATTCAGAGATGTTTCCGCCATACTCTGCGTACAAATCAGTCAGATCCTTCAGGCCGCCCTCGCTTGCAAAGCTGTAAAACAGGGACTGGCTGTAAGAAAAGATAATATCCGGTGCGCTGCCGCCCGCCATCATAATATTCACCTTATCATCGGACTCCGATCTCGGTACAGATGTATACTCTACATCAAAGCCATAGGTCTCCTGCATCTGCTCACGGATCCACTGGGTCAGGGCATTGTCTTCTGTCGTGGTGTTCGGAGCCGCATTACCTCTGTCCCAAACCATAACATTAATCTTTGTGTCTGCAGCCTTTGCCTTCATCGCAGATGTTCCACCAATCACGCTGGAAAGAGCCAGGGTAGATGCGCTTGCTATCGTGCCCTTCAGAAAATCTCTTCTTGAAATTGTTTTCGTCATTTTTTGTTCCTCCTTCTGTTTAAGATATTGGTAACTATTCAGAACAGCAGGCCGCAGACCGCCTGCGATGCAGGCTATATGCCGCTAACGCGTCATATGTCTGTGGCTTGATGGGCGTTCCGCCCATCCCGAAATGAAAATACAGCCTTTAGCAGGTAAACCTGCACAGTCTGTCTTTTCATTTCGATGCTGTTCTGAACTGTTACATAAATTGAGAAGTTATATGGAAAATGCCATCCGGCATCTTCCTATTAAAATATCCCTGCGGATAAATTAATCCTTTTATGCCGCCATCAGCCCTTTACAGCACCAACCATGATACCCTTGGTGAAGAAACGCTGTACAAACGGGTACACAATCAGCATTGGAAGCATGGAAATTACGATACTTGCAGCCTTTACATTCTCTGCCACCAGGTTTGTGGTCAGACCCTCCTCTGCGGAAATATTAACAGACTCAATGAACTGTTTCAGAACCATCTGTACGGTATAAAGGCTGGAGGAATTAATATAGTACAATACATCACTGATGTCATTCCATCTGCCGACCGCGTAGAAAAGTCCCAGGGTGGCCAGTGTCGGACCCACCAGCGGAAGCGCTACGCTCATCAGTGTCCTCATATCACTGCAGCCGTCAATCTTGGCCGCTTCATAAATAGCATCGTCAATGCCCTTGAACGCATTGCACATGATGATCATGTTATAAGCACTTAACGCGCCCGGAATAACCAGAGCCCAGACGGTATTAATCAGGCCAAAGTCTCTTACATTCAGATAAGTTGGAATGGTACCCGGATGCAGATACATCGTCAGAACAAACAGCGTCATAATAAACGCCCCGCCCTTCAGGTCTCTTTTCGAGAGCGGATAAGCGGCCAGAACTGTCATTACCAGGTTCACCGCCGTCGTTCCCAGCATCAGCATGATAGAATACCAGAAAGACCGCACAAAGCTGCCGCTGGAGAGAGCTTTCTGATAAGCCTCTGTTGTAAATTCCACTGGCCACAGGAATACTTTACCGGCCAGGATTGCGTTTTTACCGCTGAATGACATGGAAATCACTCGAAGAATCGGTACCATGCAAAGGCAGGTAAGAATAATAAAGAAAGCTGTCCAGAATATCTGGAATCTTTTTTCGGCTTTACTTTTTACAGCACTCATTACATAATTCCCTCCTGTCCCATCTTTTTAATAATCTGATTGGCTGCCACAACCATCACCACGCCTACTACAGTCTGGAATAAGCCGACCGCTGTCGCGAAATCAAAACGTCCTGCGGCAAGACCTACAGAATACACATAGGTACTGATAACCTCTGCCGCGTCACTGACAACTGCATTCGACATCATATACGGACGATCGAAGCTGATTGTCACGAGTCTGCCGACCTGCATGATCAGCAGCGTAGTTACCGTACCGGAAATCTGCGGCAGCGTCACATGCCAGATTCTCTGAAGTCTTGTGGCTCCATCCAGGTATGCCGCCTCACTCAGGGAGGTATCCGTCGCCATCAGGGCAGCCAGGTAAATAATCAGAGAATAACCTGCTGCCTGCCATATACCAGTTCCCCAGTATACAATACGCCAGATAAAGGAGTTACTCAGAAACCCAACCGAGTTGAATCCAAGCGCTTCAATCACATTGTTCACCAGACCGCTTGATGAAAACAGCTGTGTCACGATACCGGAAATAATAACCCAGGAAAGAAAATTCGGGAGATACAACAGTGTCTGCGTAACCTTGCGGACTCTATTGCTGCGCAGCTCATTTAAAAACAAAGCCAGGAAGATCGGAAACGGGAACCCGAAAATCAGATCACCCAGATTCAGAATCAGCGTATTTTTCAGAGCTGTCCAGAAGGTCGAAGAGCCGAATACCTCTTTAAAGTTTGCCAGTCCCACCCAGGGGCTGTTCCACATTCCCTTGAAAATACTGAAATCCTCAAATGCCACGATAACGCCAAGCATAGGCTTATACTTGAACAAAATCATGTAGATCACCGGAACAAGCAGCATCGCATACAGCTGCCAATGTCCTTTCAGATAGACGCCAAGGCTGACCTTCCTTTTCGTCCCTATTTGTTCCTTTCCCATAATTAAAACCTCCTTCGCTATGTTTTGGGAACATTACCGCACGAATCCAGTCACGGTGTTTCGCAGAACCGCGCATACAATCACCCCGGCTCGGATTGATCCCTTCAGAAATGCTCAGCATTCAGACCGCATATACATCGTTCAGTCGCCGCTCCAGTTTTTCAACCAGCTCCGGCAGCTCAGATGGCTGATGAATGATATAATCCGCCCGTTCCTCGTCATTGGCGGGAATCATGTTATACCGCGGCGACCAGTCAAGCAGTACGGAGGTAATCCCAAATCGATTCGCTCCCGCTACGTCCTTGCGGATATTATTCCCTACCATGATGATGCGTTTCTTATCTTCTTCTGTCAGCCCATTTTTCTCCATCGCGTCCTGAAACATAGCGGCAGCAGGCTTCTGGACTCCGACGATCTCCGAAATCGTCCGTGTGCAGAAACAGCCGCCCAGCCCATTTTCCAGATAGACATTGGTAAAAGACTGTTCTTCCCCGTCTGCGACCAGCGCGATACGGTAGCCTCTCTCATACAGCGTGCGAAGCGCTTCACCTGCTCCCGGAATCAGCTCCGCGTGAACGACAATTCCTCTTTCATCCCTGATCTCGGTGCCCTCATCAATAAAGGTATCTCCGCTGTCTGTAAAAATAAACAATCTTCTCTCCACTGTCTTTCCCCCGATGTTCTTTCCTGTAAATGTGTTCTTAGCTCTGAACCTGATAGAAATTATTGTACCCCCCACCCCTCTCAAATCTACACCTTTTTGGTTTTTTTCCGGATAAAACCTT
>JAJQCQ010000052.1:52276-99085 GCA_021202635.1 Lachnospiraceae bacterium
CCCCTGGCATTACCCGGATGTTATTTCCTGTATTTGTGTTCTTAGGAGTGAACCTGATATAAAAAATTTTACCCCCCCCCACCCCTCTCAAATCTACACCTTTTTGGTTTTTTTCCGGATAAAACCTTGCATTTTTTGCTTTCTTTTAGGAAATATGTATATTTTTTCTCGAAAATGCGGCTGACAATTCAAGAGTTTGCCATTATTTTAAAAAGCGCTGTTCGTCAAATTGATAACGGGCAGCCGGGATAAAAGGGATTTTTTATGAAGCATGGCGAACAATTGTCGGTTCTTTCTTATAAAAGTCTTTTCAAACACACCCATTTCTGGTAAAATCAGGAAAAATCAGGAGGATTTCTTTATGAAGCTTGGCAGACAATGGGATTCCCGGCTGCAGATCTGGGATGAAGCCTTCGAGGCAAATCTTTATCAGCCAATCCATGAAATTGAGGTGGATGGGTTTACAACAATGAAGCATCTCACACTGGAACAGGCCCGTTCCGGTAACTTCCGCCCGTTTATGACGGGCGAATCGTGGGGAAAGAAATGGGAATACGGCTGGTTTCACTGTACCGTTTGTATTCCAAAGGAGGCAGAAGGAAAACGGGTTCTGCTCCATCTTGGCACAGCGGAAGAGATGCTGGTCTTTGTGAACGGAAAGGAAGCCGGTTCGATAGACCGAAAGCATTTATATATAGAAGTAACCGACTGCGCGATCCCCGGCAGGGAATTTGAGATTTACGCAGAATGCTATGCCGGACACGGCGTCCGGAGAGAAGATGGCGGGATACAGCCGCGAGATGCCGTTCCCGTCCCGGAACCGTCAAAGCCCCAGTGCAGGATCCGCCCCAGTCATTTCGGTATCTGGAACCAGGCGATGTTTGAGGCCTATGCGGATTATCATACCCTCTATGACCTCTTTTTACAGCTTCCCGCTTCCAGCCTGCGCTCGATGGAGATCGCAGAAGGCCTGAAAAAATTCACTTATATAGCAGACTTTGAGCTGGACGAGCCGGAGCGCACCAGAAGCGTGACAGAGGCGGCCCGGGTGCTCGCTCCTCTTCTCGCCAGAAAAAACGGAGATACCGTACCGGAATATACGGTTTTCGGACAGTCTCATCTGGATCTGGTCTGGCTCTGGCCGCTGGCGGAAACCGACCGCAAGTGTGCCCGCACCTATGCCAATCAGCTGGCGATGATGGACCGCTATCCGGACTATCGGTTTCTGCTTTGCTGTCCAACCATTCTGATGACATTGAAAAAACAGTATCCGGACCTATACCGCCGTGTCCGCGAAAAAACAGCCAGCGGCCAGTTTATCCCGGAGGGTTCTGTCTGGGTTGAGAGTGACACCAACCTGCCGTCCGGCGAGAGCCTGATCCGCCAGTTTGTATGGGGCAAGCGCTTTTTTGCACAGGAATTCGATACCGACACCAAAATAGCCTGGCTGCCGGACTGTTTCGGCTTCAGCGGAGCACTGCCGCAGATCATGGAAGGCTGCCGGGTTCCTTATTTTGCAACACAAAAGCTTCTGCGCTGCGACCCGGAATGCGAGCCCTTTCCCTATAATAACTTCTGGTGGGAAGGCATCGACGGCACCCGCACGCTATCCCATATTTTCTTCGATTACAATGCGCCTTTTACTCCCATGCAGCTGACGAAGCGCTGGGAAAAAGACCGCAGGCAGCCGGATCATGTCAATGGCCTGATCTTCCCCTTTGGCTATGGGGACGGCGGCGGCGGCGCCACGGAAATCATGATGGAGACCTATCACAGATGCCAGGATCTTGAAGGCCTGCCCCGCTGCCGGATGGAAAGTCCGGTGCGGTATTTTGAGCGGCTCGAAGATGTCGGAGAGTCTTCTGTCGGCCAAAAGAACCCAGAAAACATCTGCAATACAGGAGCTGTCTCGAAACACGCCACGGAAAAAGTTCCGGAGGTTTATTACGGAGAACTCTACCTGGCGTGGCACCGCGGTACCTACACGGTAGTATCTGAGATCAAACAGAAGCTCCGCGAGGCGGAATTTGCCCTGCGTGAAGCGGAATACCTGGCAGGACTGCTTCGTCTGGATGGTAAACTGCAGGAGCCGACGGCTGTGCCTCCCTGTCAAACCCCCGGAAAAGAGGGACACAGAGAAACAGCGGAAAAGGGAAGCTCCCACATTGCTCCGGATTCTTCCGGAAAATCCGTTCTGGAGCTGATTCATGCTCTGTGGGAAGAACTGCTTCTCCAGGATTTCCACGATGCCGCGGCAGGCTCCTCCATCCACAGGGTGAACCAGGAGGTCATTGCCGCACTGGAGCATGTTGCCGCCAGAAGCCGCGCATTGGCCCAAGAACTGCTGACAGAACTGGCCGGCGAAGCTGCCGTTTTTAATTCACTCAGCTGGGGGCGTTCGGTTCAAGGAAATGCTCTGCCTCCATGTGGATATGTTCTGCTGGAAAGCCGCCCGCAAAGCATGACAGACTCGCAGGATACGTCTGCGGCAAAAGAAAGCACAGCTGCCTCGCAAAGTCATACCATGTGCGAAGCGGAATCCGAAAAGCTCTGGAAAATCGAAATGGGTGCCGACCAGGTGATCATCCGCACTTCTTACTACCGTGCTATCCTGGACCACTGCGGACGCATTGTCAGCCTGAAGGACGCCAAAAGCGATTATGAATATGCCGACACTCCACTGAACGATTTGCGCATGTATCAGGATATCAACCATTATTATGACGCGTGGGAAATCAGCCGGATGTACGAACAGATTCCCGAACCGTTCACAGCAAAACCGGACTTTATCTTTCTAGAGGAAGCATCACAGGCGGAAGCCGCTTCCGGAAATCCCACTGTGGCAGAGAACACCTGTGACAGGAAAAATACATCCTCAAAAAATGCCGTCGCCATGATAGAGCGAAAAGAAGCGCACTTTACTTTTCGGCAGAAGATTCATTTTTCCGCCGCAAAGCCGGAAATTGTCTTTGAAACAGAAATCGACTGGCATGAGCGGCACCGAATCCTGAAGGTGGATTTTCCGACTACCATTTTTACCAGAGAGGTGCTTGAAGAGATTCAGTTCGGTTATATGAAGCGCCCGACTCACTGGTCGCGGCAGTACGAAAAGGATCAGTACGAGACCTGCCACCATAAATACGCCGCCCTGACTGACGGCGCCAATGGGCTGGCACTGATCAACAACACAAGATACGGTCTCTCCGCCAGGGACAGCTGTATTTCCCTGACGCTTCTTCGCGCTCCGGCCGTGCCGGATATGACTTCTGACGAGGGGCTGCACCGGTTCCGGTATGTGCTGCTGCCCTTCAGAGGACCGTTCCAGTACAGTGAGGTGCCAAGGGTCGGATACGAATACAACACACCGGTGACTGCCACCAAAGCGGCGGAACTCCTGCTGCAGTCTGATCGCACAAAGCAAGGGGCCGATATTACCTGTACGTCCTCCCGCAGCTTTTTCTCCATTGAAGGTGCGGAAGTCTTTCTGGAAACCTGTAAGCCCGCCATGGATGTACCGAACGGCGTCGTCCTCCGGTTGTACGAACCGATGGGCATGGCCGTGGACTGCCGCCTGCATCTGCCGGCACAGGTAAAGCAGGTGTGGCGCTGCAATATGCTGGAAGAAAAGCAGGAGGTTCTGCTTCTTGCAGACCAGACAGTACAGCTTCACTTTGGCGCCTTTAAAATTCTTACACTGCTGCTGGAAATATAGAATTACCTGAATATCCGTGAAGTTCATAAACACCCATACAGGCGGCGCAAGCGTCACCAGCTGACGGATTGCGCCGCCAACCATAACATAATAGTGGACAACTCGCTGGACATAAGCTGTAACCAGATATACTGCTCATTTCAGGAGATGGTCGTCATCATGAGAAAAAAATCGATCCGAGTGGTGGTCCACTACCCTGATTCATACAGAAATAAAACGGACGCTTTTCATGCACATCTGGAAGAAGCAAATACTTTTATGGTTTCACTGGCAGTAAAACACCTGGGATGTTCTCAGAAACAGCTCCGGTCCATTCTTGACAAACTTACCGCACCAGAAAAAAAATGATCATCTGTTTCCGCTACTTTCACATCGGCAAATCCACGCTGCTCTCTTTAATTTCAGGGCTGCTTCTCCCCGAGAGCGGAACGATTTCCTATGCGGAGAGACACGCAGGGGAATTCTCCGGCCATCCCCGGACGCGCCCTGCGCTGGCGGGCAGAAGACAAAAAGAGCGTTTTCTGTCCGATCAGACGGGCAAAAACAGCATCGGATACATGCTGCAAAAAGACCATCTTTTTGAGTGGAGGACCATTTACCGGAATATTCTGCTCGGGCTTGAGATTCAGCATCGGCTGGATGAAGCCGCGCGCACCCGCGTGGACCAGATGCTGGAAAACTACGGACTGGCGCGGTTCCGCGACGCCAGACCGAGCGAGCTTTCCGGCGGCATGCGCCAACGTGCAGCGCTGATCCGCACGCTCGCGCCGAACCCGGAGCTGCTTCTGCTGGATGAACCGTTTTCCGCGCTTGACTACCAGACAAGGCTGACGGTCTGTGACGATGTCGCCGCGATTTTGTACAGGGAAAAGAAAACAGCGCTCCTTGTCACGCACGATCTTTCGGAAGCCATCAGCCTGGCTGACCGCATTCTTGTCCTGACCAGACGTCCTGCCCGGATCCGGACGATCCTGACCGTCCGCTTCGCACGGGAGAGTCCGGAATCCGCTCTCTCCAGGCTGACTCCTTTTGAGCGGCGCGGGGAGCCGGAATTTCAGGAATACTTTAATTTCCTCTGGAAGGAGCTGAACGCAGATGGAGAATAAATACGATAGCAATAAAAAAGAGTCATTGAGTCTCTCACAGCTAAATTACCTGAAAGACTTAAAGCGGCAGCAGCACCGGATCCGGGCGATCCGGATTTTGATTTTTGTCCTGTTTCTGCTGCTGTGGGAAACGGCCGTCCGGGTCGGATGGATCGATGGGTTTATTTTCAGCAGTCCGTCACGGATGGCTCAGACCTTTCAGAATCTGTGGAACAACGGAACACTTCTCCGGCATACCGGAATCACACTGGCAGAGACGCTGATCAGCTTTTCTCTTGTCGTCGTGCTTGGCATCGGCTGCGCGGTACTGCTCTGGTACAGCAGCACACTGTCCGAGATTCTGGAACCGTACTTCGTCATTCTGAACAGCCTGCCGAAGTCCGCACTGGCGCCCCTGCTGATCGTCTGGCTGGGCGCGAACCTGAAATCCATTATCGTCTCCGGCATTTCAGTGGCAATTTTCGGGACCATTCTGAATCTTTATACCGGTTTTATGGAGATGGACCCGGATAAAATGAAACTGATTTACACACTCCAGGGCACAAAAAAGGATGTCCTTTTTCAGGTCATCCTCCCCGGAACGCTCCCGCTGCTGATCAGCATTATGAAGGTCAATATCGGGCTCTGCCTCGTCGGCGTCGTCATCGGTGAATTCATCGGTGCCAGAGAAGGGCTGGGCTACCTGATCATTTACGGCAGCCAGGTCTTCAAACTGGACCTCGTGATTCTGTCCATTGTGATTTTATGCGTAATTGCAGTCCTGCTTTACGCAATTTTAAACCTGCTCGAAAAAAAATGTACGCGGCCGTGCGCATAGAAAACGGCAGGGTGAGAGAACCCTGCCTGTCTTCTGTGCAAATCAATATTCCGTTTTCATCCGGTCTTCCCGGCAAATGCGAAGACCGGTTCTGACCGTTCCCGGAGTACAAGCCTCCGGTTCTTCCGTATCAGATCAGGTATTCCGCCATGGCTTCCTCTCAGGCATAGAGCTGTCCGGCCACTACCGTAAACTCCGCGCCATAATACTCGATCGTGCCGTTATAGTCCGTATCCAGGACACCGTCCGTCACTACAAAATATTCCCCGTCATACAGCACAACCTGTGAAACCTTCTGTACCATACCGGCGCCAATGAAATACCACAGATCATCACCGCCGATGGTGGAAGAATTCAGCCACAGTCCGCTGTAGGTAAGCAAAAGCCGTCCTTCCACTGCCAGGAATGTCTCGCCATCGTATTCCACCAGTCCGTTCTTCGAGGAATCCAGGATGCCGTTCGTGATATAGAACCATGCCTCATCATAGAGTGCCAGTCCTGTGTACTGCAGCTGAACCTGCCCGAACGCCGCGAAATACCATACATCCTCATACAGGCAAAGACCGTTCGCATCCGTATCCACCAGACCGTCTCTGATGAAAAACAGTCCGCCGTCAAACGCAGTCACTCCGCTGTAGTCCTCCGCAAATGTACCATTCTGATAATAGCGGAAAATGCCGTCCTCATCCAGCGTCAATCCATCCTTCTGCGCCGTCTCGCTGCCTTCACCGCTGTCGCCGCCCTCACCAGTCAGCGCGCTGACCGGAGTCTCCGGTGTTCCGTCGCCATCCGCGTCTGTCAGATAGGTCGACTGTCCCGTCACGATCAGAGCGGCCGCGCCGTCTGAACAGTACTCAGTGATCATCGCGATCGCGCCGGTGCTGTAATCGCTGTACTGAATCACATCACATACAAAGCCATCGCTGCCGGACGCACTGACTAATATCTGGTAAACACCCGCGTCCAGGAAGCAGCAAAGGGTTCCAAGCAGTGTGTCACTGCTGCTCGCATCTCCAAGGAAATAGAAGCAGTCTTCATAACCGTCCGCGATCCAGACGCCATTATCCGCCGTCACATACAGAAGCGGGGTGCTGTTCGCGTCTGTGATCGTATAAGCTGTCGCGCCTTCCAGACGAATCTTTACCAGTGCGGACAGATCACTTCCCGCAGAAGAAGCGGAGGTCTCTGACCAGGTCCCGGCCATCGCCGCGTCGATCAGACTGTAAGTCGTCGTGCTCTGCACAAGTGCGGAATGATCCGCCGACACATATTTGATGCTGTTGCCGTTCGTCCCGGTAGCGGTGCGTCCGCCAAGCGTTGCGCTGTACAGTGGTACAGTGCCGTCTCCGAGCGTCGTCACAGAGATGTCTTCCAGACTCCCGTCTTCCGTGCTTACGCCAATGCCGGAAACCGTCTTTTCTCCGGTGCCGACGATCACATAAGAATCCACCAGATCAACCGGGTTCGCAGCAGATATCGCGCTCATCTCTGCCGCCGCTACGGCATAGAAGCTGCTCGAATAGCGGGAGGAGATAAATGCCAGCACTGCTTCCGCGGAATATGCCGCAGTTGTCTCCGTCACTCCCGTTGCCTGGCCATTCGGCGCCAGAGAGGAATAATCCGTGCAGCTGTAAATCACAGAATTCGCCGCCAGATATTCCGTCGTCGGCAGAAGCTCATACACGGTCATCAGACTCTGCGCTGCCGATTTAAAGAGTGACTTTGTGAGGATTCCGGTCGTTCCTTCCAGGAAAGCTCCTGTCTCCATCACGTACAGCGCCTGCGGCGCACCCTGATACGGAGTGCCGATCGTGATCAGCTTCTCCACCTTTGCTCCGCCAGTGGTTCCGATATAAGCGCCGGCTACCAGTCCGCCCATGCTGTGGCAGACGAGAACAACATCGGTGTAGCCCTGCGCCTCAATATACTGATAGAGGGCCGTCGCGCCGTCCGCGATCGAGGTCCGCCAGTCGTAAGAGAAGAACTGCACCTCGTACTCTCCGCCGTTGGCCGTGTCATATTTTTCATAAAGCTCATGCACCAGCGCGGTGTACGTACCGTTCGCGCCGATGCTTTCGTCTGTCGCGCTGACCGACTTCGCCGTCACATTGGTCGTATCCGCAAGCAGCTGGGCGTAAGCGGCCAGATAAGCGCTGTCCGAAAGCACACTGGCCGTCAGGGTCGGCGACCAGACCGTCGTCCCCGCCGGAATCGTCAACGCTCCCGCGCTGACTGTCTGTGCAGCAACCAGCTCACTGCCCGCGATTCCCGGTACCACGATAATCGCCTTCTTTTCCGTCGTATCGACAGCCGTCACTTCCGTGGATACCGCTGCGCTCTCCGCGCCCGGATACGTAAAGGTCACCGTACTGGTCCCGGCCATAGCCAGCGTAGCTGTAACATAAACAACATAGGACTGTTTTGTCGTATCTACAGGAGAAACCACCGGTCCCTGTGTAGTTGAGGCGGTAAACGTAACCGCACCTTCCGTGTCGCCAGACCAGCAGGAGGTATCAAAACTCAGGCTGGCGTCCGCATCCACGGTCACCGTTACCGTAAAGGCAACCATATCCCCAACCTTCAGTTCCTCATACTCTGTCGTAAACGTGCCGGCCGAAGCGTCCAAAAGCGCCGTCGTAATCGCACTGACCGACAGACTCGCCGCCGTCTCCTCATCCAGCGCGGGGATCGAATCTGCCGAGCCATCTGCGTCAGAAGCATCCGCAACCGTGATCTCCTCAATCACCAGTCCCGGCGCTTCCTCCTCATCCGTCGAAGCATCCGCTGCCGCCACTTCCGTCTGTTCAGCGTCCATGGCTGCATCGCTCTCCTCTGCTGTCTCCTCTGACACCACCAGATCGACCGCCTCTTCCTCAGACACAACAGACAGTTCTTCCGCCAGTACTACATCCGCTGTTGCTTCGCCCGCCTCACTTGCGAGCGCAGTCGTTGACAAAGAAGCACACAGCATCACCGCCGTCATAAAAAGGGACACTTTCTTTCTCATACTCACTTCCTCCTTTTTTTCATTTTCCCTGTCCATTCAAAACCAGGATCATTCGCAACTGTAACTGATCTTCACAGTGATACGATGGTACTTATCATAAATGAAATTCCGGAAAAAAGCAACCGGTTTCAGTCAAACGGTCGTTTTTTCAGTTAAACGGTAAAGGCACATTTGCAGGAAAGGCGGTTCGAAAGACAGCGCGAGCTTTTCCGGATTTCATCGAGTTGTTGTTTTGAAAGTCATCCTGTGTCATTTGGTTGTCGTTTTGACAATTATTTATCAATCTTTTTTTGATATTTTTATAAAAAAGTACTTGCATTCTGGAAAAAAGTGTGCTATTTTCATATCAAGATTTTTGAAACAAAAGTTTTAAGTTGTTGTTTTAAAAGCAAGGAGGGTTGTCATGATTTACACGGTTACCTTAAACCCGGCGCTAGACAAGACGGTCGAGATCCCCTCTCTGAAAGTGGATACGGTGAACCGCATCGCAAAGATGCGCACAGACCCAGGCGGGAAGGGCATTAACGTCTCAAAGGTGATCCAGAAGCTCGGCGGGACAAGTGTTGCCACCGGAGTTCTCGGCGGACACACCGGGCAGTCGATCCAGAGCTCACTTGCCCAGATGGGGCTTGAGACGGATTTCACCTTCGTGGACGGAGAGACACGCACGAATCTGAAGATCATTGATCCGGCAGAACACACGAACACCGACATCAATGAGCCGGGTGTCACTGTCTCGGAAGAGGTTCTGAATGAGATGCTGAATCGGCTGCTTGAGCGGATCACATCCGACACGATTGTCGTGATCTCGGGAAGCATGCCAAAGGGCTCTCCGGCGGATACCTATTTTACCTGGACGAAAGTCCTCTCGCAAAAAGGCGCGAAGGTCTTCCTCGACGCGGACGGCGACCTGCTGAAAGCGGGATTGCACGCATCTCCGTATCTGATCAAGCCCAATGACCGCGAGCTCTCGGAGCTGATGGGCGCTTCTCTCTCCAGCCCGGAAGAACTGGCAAAAGCAGCACGGGACCTGATGGCACAGTATGGGATACAGAAAATCGTCGTGTCCATGGGCGGCGCGGGAGTGCTGTATGTGACAGCGGATGAGACCATCTACGCGGAAGGCCTGCATGTACCGGTCGGCAGCACAGTCGGCGCCGGAGACAGTGTGGTCGCAGCACTCGCCGTAGCGGAAGAGCGCGGACTTGGCCTGGCGGAGGCGGTTTGCCTCTCTACCGCGACCGGAGCCGCGAATGTGATGTGCAGCGGGACGCAGGCGGCGGAGTACAGCGTCATTGAGGAGCTGATACCGAAAGTGGTCTATCACTGTCTATTGTTATAGTAACAGTTGCAATCCCTGTAAATTTTCATTATTATAAGAAAGGAGTTTTTGTTATGAAAGCAAGAGGCGTAAGGCTTCACGCGGCAAACGATCTGAGACTGGAGGAGTTCGAGCTTCCGGAGATCACCGACGACGAAATTCTGGTCCGGGTCGTTTCAGACAGCATCTGCATGTCAACCTACAAATGTGCGATCCTGGGCACTGCACACAAGCGTGTTCACGAGGATGTGGCGGAGCACCCGGCAATCATGGGACATGAATTTGCCGGAGATATCGTAAAGGTTGGCAAAAACCATCAGGAACAGTTCCGGCCCGGCATGAAATTCACCCTGCAGCCGGCACTGAACTACAAGGGTACCATGTGGAGCCCGGGATATTCCTATGAATTTTTCGGCGGAGATACCACCTACTGCGTGATCCCGGCGGAGGTCATGGAGCTTGGCTGCCTGCTGGAGTACAAAGGACGCGCATATTATGAGGCGTCTCTCGCAGAGCCAATGTCCTGCAGCATCGGCGCGTTCAACGCCGCTTACCACACACAGATGGGCGTTTACACGCATTTTATGGGTATCAAAGAAGGCGGGAAGCTGGCCATCATGGCCGGAGCCGGTCCGATGGGACTGGGCGCGCTGACTTACGCGCTGCACCGCGATGTGCGTCCTTCGATGATCGTGGTCACGGACCTGAACCAGGAGCGCCTGGACCGCGCCGCTTCTCTTTTCCCGCCCGCAGAGACGGCAAAGGACGGCATCGACCTGCGCTTTGTAAACACAGGAAACTGTGAGGATCCGGTGGCGGAGCTTCGCAGCATTTCCGGCGGCACTGGCTTTGACGATGTGCTCTGCTACGCGCCGGTCGCTTCTGTGATCACACAATGCAGTGCGATTCTTGGACGCGACGGCTGCCTGAACTTCTTTGCGGGCCCGACAGACAAGCAGTTTTCCGCCTCAATGAATTTTTATGATGTGCATTACAACTCAACCCATGTCATGGGAACCACCGGCGGCAATACCGACGACATGATCGAATCCCTGCGCCTGACCGCGGAGGGCCGCATCAACCCGGCCGTCATGGTGACACACATCGGCGGACTGGATGCGGCGGCGGAGACGACGCTGAATCTGCCGAAGATTCCGGGTGGCAAGAAGCTGATCTACACGCATCTGACCATGCCGCTGACCGCGCTGACGGACCTGCGCGCCAAAGGCGAAGCGGAGCATGACACCAGATTTACCGCCCTGGCAGATATCGTTGACGCAAACAACGGGCTCTGGTGCCCGGACGCAGAGGAATATCTGCTGGCGAATTTTATAAACGAATAAAGTGTGCCAAAACGCATTCTTTCACGATTTGTTTTTCTCTTATTTTCTCTGTCCAGGCACACTTTACGTCCGCGAATTGTATTTTGCAGCAGGCGTTAGCTGCTGATTCTTCTTTTAGCACAAACGTGGCAGAGCCTGTAAAAATACGGATTTTGAAAAAGGCTCTGCGGACAGCCTGCCGATACTACAGAAGAAATGAATACAGGAGGAAACAAAGAATGGAAGCAATGGAAACACGCAGAAATGCACTTGTCGAATTTGTAAACAAAAAAGGCACCGTGAGCTTCGCGCAGATCAAGGATGCCTTCCCGGATGTGTCCGAGATGACGCTGCGCACGGACTTAAAGACCCTGGATGAGGCGAAAAAAATACTGCGCATCCACGGCGGCGCAAAGTCCGTGCAGGCCGTCTTCGGCACCGACGGCCTGTTGAGCAGTAAAGCATACCAGAACATCACCGAGAAGCAGGTCATCGCTCAAAAGGCACTGACGCTGCTCCACGAGGGGACGAGTCTCTTTCTGGATTCCGGGAGCACCACAACCGCATTCGCGAAGCTGATCCCCGATCAGGCAGACCTGATCTACACCACAGGCTTAAGCTGCGCGGCGGAGCTAAAGGACCTCTCCCGCCCCACTGTCATGATTCCGGGCGGTCAGCTCAACCGCTTCAGCCAGAGTGTGTTCGGCAGTCTCGCTGTGCACGAGCTCGAGCGCGTCAATTTCGACCAGGCATTTCTGGGAACCACAGGCTTTGACTTTTCCGCGGGCTTTACCTGCGGAATCAGTGAGGAAGCCATTTTAAAGCAGACGGCAATCCGCCAGGCGGATCAGGTCATTGTGCTGATGGATTCCTCCAAAATCAACGTAAAATGCAGCTTCCGCTTCAGTCGGCTCTCCGATGTGGACATCATCGTATCCGACGGGAATCTGCCGGAAGAATTTCTTGCAGCATGCAGGGAACAACAGATCACGGTTCTGTAGGATTTACATAAACGATCGTATTCGAAGCAATCTTTCCAGGAGCAAAACTCTGCCAGGCGGCAATTCATTGTTCTGGAAGGTTATCTCCGATATTGACAGCAGACCAGAGCCGATCAGCCTATTTTTAAGGAGAAAGAAATGAAAGCAAAGGTACAAAGCTTCGGCAAATTTTTATCGGCGATGGTGATGCCAAATATCGGCGCTCTGATCGCGTTTGGTTTTCTTGCCGCACTGTTTATTGACACCGGATGGATTCCAAATGAAGGCTTTAACAGCATGGTCAGTCCCATGCTCACCTATCTGATCCCCATCCTGATCGCCTCCACCGGCGGCTATATGGTCGGCGGAGAGCGCGGACGCGTAGCTGGCGCGATTGCGGTCATCGGCGCCATCATGAGCAACACAGATGTCACGATGCTGATGGCAGCCATGATTATGGGACCGCTCGCAGGCTTTTGCATCAAAAAGTTTGATGAGGCCATGGACGGCCATATGCCCGCTGGCTTTGAGATGCTGATCAACAACTTTTCTGTCGGCATCATCGGCATGCTGCTGGCGATGCTCGGCTACGTCCTGATCGGACCGGTCATGAGCGCGATTCTCTCTGTCCTGACCGCAGGCGTCAACATCCTGATCAACAACAACCTGCTCCCGCTTGTCTCAATCCTGCTTGAGCCGGCGAAGGTGCTTTTCCTAAACAACGCCATCAACCACGGCGTATTCACACCAATCGCGACGGCACAGGCTGCGGAAGCCGGAAAATCCATCATGTACATGCTGGAAACCAACCCCGGACCGGGACTCGGCGTGCTGCTGGCCTATCTGTTCTTCTGCAAGGATAAGGCGACAAAGGATTCCGCTCCGGGTGCCGTAATCATCCACCTGTTCGGCGGCATCCACGAGATTTATTTCCCGTACATCCTGATGAACCCGATTGTCATCATCGCCCCGATCGTCGGCAATATGGCCGCTATCTTCTGGTACACCATCACTGGCTGCGGCCTGGTAGGCCCGGCTTCCCCTGGTTCAATCCTCGCATTCCTGATGATGACGCCCGGCTCGGATATGCTCAAGGTCATCATCGGCGTGCTGTTAGCGACCGGCGTCTCCTTTGTTATCGCCGCCCCGATTGTGCGGATGGCAGGCGACAAGAGCCTTGAAGCCGCACAGGGGCAGGTAGCCGCGATGAAAGCGGAATCCAAAGGTCAGACCGCGGCGATACCGACAACGGAAAAAATCGCGGACTCTTCCACAGTGAAGAAAATCATCTTTGCCTGTGACGCAGGCATGGGCTCCTCCGCAATGGGCGCGACCAAATTCCGCAACCGCATCAAAGACGTCCGCCCGGATATTAAGGTAACAAATACTTCGGTAGACAACATCCCCGGCGACTGCGACATCGCGGTCGTGCAGACAACACTGGCCGCCCGCGCGCAGAAATCTGCTCCGCAGGCACAGCTGCTCACCATCGGAAACTTCCTCGCTGACCCGGCGCTGGACGAGCTCTATGCGCAGCTGACCGCTGACGGCGCTGCAAAGACAGCAGAAAAGACTGCTCCTGTCGCAAACCCGGCTGATACAGCTGCAAAAAGCGCAAAAACGGATGCATCCGCAGTAAAAGAAGCCGCAGCAGCCAAAACAGACTCGTCTGTGAACACGCCCTCTCAGAGGAATACAGAAAACAGTTCTGCCGGAGAGGCGACTTCTAACACAGAGGAAGACATCTCCTTTGAGAAGAAGCAGGTCATCATTGCGGACGGTATTCAGCTCGGCCTGAAGCCGGTGAGCAAGGAAGAAGCCATCCAGGCAGCCGGTGAGCTTCTTGAAAAGCTGGGCTACGTCGGTCACAATTATGTGGAAGCGATGCAGGAGCGTGAAAAACTGACTACCACCTACATGGGCATGGGAGTCGCCATCCCACACGGTACCACACAGGCAAAGGGAACCGTTAAAAAGACCGGCATCGTTTTCCTCCAGTATCCGGAGGGTGTTGATTTCGGAGAGGAAAAGGCACAGCTGATCTTTGGCATCGCCGGAATCGGCGATGAACACCTCGACCTGCTCGCAAAGCTCTGCACCATGCTTGAGGATGAGGAACGCATGGAAATCCTGAAAACGACAAAGGATGTCGACTGGGTGCTCGCGCAGCTCTCGTAAACCATGGATTTCCTGTTGAAAAAGTTTGACTTCTGCTCCAGACAGTGGGATTGGCAAGCTCATCCCCTGTCGGAAAGCAGGTCATATACGAAAATGCCGGAATAGTTTACATCCAAATTCCGCATAATTACAGATAATACTGCTGCAAACAAAACCAAAAAAAGAAAGGAAGAAAATCACTATGAAAACATTTGACTACACCATCACAGACGAACTCGGTATCCACGCACGTCCGGCAGGAGAACTGGTAAAAGAGGCGAAAAAATACTCCTCCACCATCTCCATCAACGCGAACGGCAGAAAAGTAAACGCTACCAAGCTGATGATGATCATGAGCCTTGGCGTGAAGAAAGGCGTGACCGTGACAATCGAAGCCGACGGCGCAGACGAGGATGCGGCGATCGCAGGAATGCAGACATTTTTCTCGGAGAATCTGTGACAGGTCTGCCTGCCGCATCGTCCCCATGCGGTGCGGCAGGCGCGGAAGGGGGGAATTCTCTCATGGAGCAATACCAGGGCAAAACGATTTTTAATAAAATTGCGATTGGGAAAGTGTTTCTTTACCAGAAAAGAGAAACACAGGTAAAAAGAAAACACATTGAGGACGCCGATGCGGAAATCGCCCGCTTTGATGCGGCCAAAGAGACAGCACTCACCCAGCTGGATCAGATATACGCAAAAGCGCTGAAGGAAGTAGGCGCGGATAATGCAGCCGTTTTCGAGGTGCACAAGATGATGATGGAGGACGAGGATTATCTGGATTCCATCTACAATATGATCCGCGGGGAGCTTATCAACGCGGAGTACGCGGTCGCGACGACCGGAGACAATTTTGCCGAAATGTTCGCGCAGATGGACGACGCCTATATGCAGGCGCGCGCGGCGGATGTAAGGGACATTTCCGAGCGTCTGGTCGCGGTGCTGTGCGGCAGCAGCACAGATATGCATGCTCTGAACGAGCCGGTCATTCTGATGGCGGACGACCTGGCGCCAAGCGAGACAGTACAGATGGATAAATCAAAAATCCTGTCCTTCGTTACCCGCCATGGTTCTTCCAATTCCCATACGGCCATCCTGGCCCGCACGATGAACATTCCCGCGGTAATCGGCATCGATATCCAGGACGAATGGGCCGGTAAAACAGCCATTGTAGACGGCTATACCGGAACCGTGATCATCGATCCGGATGCGGCGACTCTGGAGCAGATGAGCGAAAAAATGCGCGAAGACGAGCGAAAGCAGCAGCTTCTTAAGGAGCTTCGCGGCAAGGAAACCATCACCAAAAGCGGCAAAAAAATACACCTGTACGCCAACATCGGCAGTGTTTCCGATGTCGCCCAGGTGCTGAAAAATGACGGCGAGGGAATCGGGCTGTTCCGGAGCGAATTTCTTTATCTGGAATCCGAAACCTTCCCGACCGAGGAGGAACAGTTCAAGGCCTACAAAATGGTCGCCCAGAACATGGCCGGAAAAAAGGTCGTTGTCCGCACGCTGGATATCGGCGCCGACAAACAGGTCGATTATTTTAACCTTGAAAAAGAAGACAACCCCGCCATGGGCTACCGCGCAATCCGCATCTGCCTGGACCAGCAGGAAATCTTCCGCACACAGCTGCGCGCGCTGCTGCGGGCGAGCGCCTTCGGCAACATTTCCATCATGTTTCCGATGATCATTTCCGTACAGGAAGTATTGGAGAGCAAACGGATTCTGGAGGAAGTAAAGGCAGAGCTTCGCGAACAGAATATTCCATACAAAGACGTGGAAGTCGGCATCATGATCGAGACACCGGCCGCCGTGTGGATCAGCGAAGAGCTGGCAAAGGAAGTCGATTTCTTCAGCATCGGCACCAATGATCTGACCCAGTATACGCTGGCAATCGACCGGCAGAACCCGAAGCTGGACAACATCTACGATTCCCACCACCCGGCTGTCCTTCGCTCCATCCAGACAGTCATCGAAAACGGCCACAAGGGCGGCGCCTGGGTCGGCATCTGCGGCGAGCTCGGCGCGGACACCACCCTGACCGAGACCTTTATCGAAATGGGCATCGACGAGTTGTCCGTCTCCCCGTCCTTCATCCTGCCGGTACGGGAAGCCGTGCGGAGTCTGGAGTAAAGCGAGCAGAAGACGGCTTGCTGATTCTTTCTCGTCTACACCACTCATGTCGGCATTAGGCTCAACAAGTATTTCTCGCGCGGCTGTGCGCTGCAAAAAGCAGCTTTCGAATTTCATGCTCCTATACAGAGCCGGTTCAAAAGCTGCTTTTCCTTTACCTATTCCTTTTTCTTCCTCAGTTCATTTCCTGATAGGCCTCCACCTGAATCTGTTCAAACGTACTCATCCTGTGGTAAATCTCCGCCCCCATATCAATCAGCGGAAACGCGGCGACCGCGCCGCTGCCTTCTCCAAGACACATTCCCGCATCCAGCGCCGGTTCCAAAGCGAGTTCCTTCAGAATCCTGCGCGCGGCAGGCTCCTTTGACACATGCGTCGCCAGCATATAATCTCTCGCCGCCGGACACAGCTTCACCGCGAGAAGCGCTCCCACAGAAGAGATAAATCCATCAATCAACACCGGAATATGATAGCAGGCTCCGCCCAGGAACAGGCCGACAATCCCGGCAAGGTCAAACCCGCCGACGCAGGAAAGCACCGTGAGCGGATCCGCCTCGAACAGATTCCAGCGGTCAATCGCCTCCTGGATGACCTGTATTTTTTTATTCAGTCCTTCCGTGGAAAGCCCTGCGCCGCGTCCGGTCATCTCCACCGCAGGAACATGAAGCAGCGCACTCGCCACCGCGCTGGAGGTCGTCGTATTGCCAATCCCCATTTCTCCGGTCGCGATCAGATCATACCCCTGCCCCATCAGTTCTCCCGCCAGGGACACACCGACCATCAATGCCTTCACTGCCTCATCGCGGCTCATGGCCGGTTCCTTCGCAAAATTTTTCGTTCCATAGGCAATCTTGCGTTTTTCAACACGCGGCGTATCCACCGCCATCCCAATGTCAATCGGGCGGATATCCGCTCCGGCAAGGCAGCACATAATCGCCGCACAGGACTGCTCATCGAGGAAATTTTCCGCGACAATCGCCGTCACCTCCTGTCCGGTCTGCGTCACACCCTCTTCCACAACGCCGTTGTCCGCACACATCGGTACAAGAATCTTTTTCCCGGTACGAATCTCCGGACTATGCTGCGCCGCCGCGATGCGCGCAATCGCATCCTCCATCCACCCAAGGCTGTGGAGCGGCTTAGCGATGCTGTTCCAGCGTTCCCGGCAGACGGCAGCAGCGTCCGCATCGCCGGTAGTGATGTTTTTCAGGATCTGATAAAACTGTGTTTCTTCCATAATAATATGCCTCCGTTTTTGCAGTGCCTTTCTCAAGAGCACATGAAATATATTAACTCATCCTTTTACAGAATCCGTTCCGGACAAAAATTCAGGCAATCTCCAGAGACCAGATGATAAGTTATGCCGTGATATTCACCGCGAATGCTGTCATGAAAGCGACTTTCTCCATGGCAATGAGAATAAACGACATGCTCCGCGCGGTATTGTTCGGCCAGGCGCGTAAAAGGACTATCCTGTTCGATCACACTGGTCGGCGGGTAATGCAGAAACATGATAAATTTCTGATATCCGTCAGCAATTGCTGCGTCAAAAGAACACTGAAGTCTTACAATTTCTCGGTCAATCAGTTTTTTTGCATGTTCTTCTTTTTCCTCATCCCAGCCAACAATTCTTCCCCTGCTATCCAGATAAAACGGTCCCTCAAACGTATATCCCTTGGTTCCCACCAAAGCATAATCTTCATAGGCATAATAGTTGTTCTGCAAAAAGGAGAGACGCCCCTGAAATTCTCTGTTTAACCGCTCCGTCTTCTTCGCATCCCAGAACATATCATGATTGCCCCGCAGAAGTATCTTTCGCCCCGGCAGCGCCTCAATAAACGCCAGGTCTTCTGCGCACTCTTCTAATTTTCTGCCCCAGGAATGGTCACCGGTTATCACAAGCGTATCCTCCGGACGAATCAGCCTGCTGCAGTTTTTCTGTATTTTCTTCTCATGATTTTTCCAAACCCTTCCAAACCGATCCATGGACTTATCTGTCTGAAAAGAAAGATGGAAATCTCCAATCGCATATAATGCCATTATTTAAGTCCTCCAGTTAAACCTGCAGATACAGGCAACACGGAGGGCTGTGATCCTGCATTTTTTCATTTTACTCAACCCTCCACATCCGTTTCCATTCATTCTTCATACTCTATCCGAAAATAATCAAGATACCGTTTGAAGCGATCCTGCGCCGTCAGACAGGTATCTCTGAGAAACCCTTTCTCCGTCTGCCATGCAGATAATCCACGGTAATAAAACATCTTCAGATCATCCTCAATAATAAAAGGAACTATGTTATTCCGCAGGCATTCTTTGAACATAATTAATCGTCCAACTCGGCCATTTCCGTCCTGAAAAGGGTGAATGCTTTCAAACCTGTAATGAAAATCCAGTATTTCTTCAAAGCTTCGAGCTGCGGATAAATTGTAATCGTCCAGCAGCCTCTTCATTTTCGCAGGAACCTCTTCCGGAGCAGCCGTTTCTTTTCCTCCCACTTCGTTAGGCATTTTCTTGTAATTACCGACAGCAAACCAGTCCTTACGGCTGTCGCTGGTTCCGGTTTTGAGAATCAAATGCAGTTGCCTGATCAGCTTCTCTGATACCTGTACATGGGCCTGATCGATAATCAGATCTATACAGCGAAAATGGTTTGTCGTTTCCAGAATATCGTCCACATTCATTCCATCCGAATCCGTGCAGATCGTATTTGTCTCGTAAATATATCGTGTCTGATCGTGCGTAAGCCTGCTTCCTTCCATGTGATTGGAATTATAAGTCAGTTCAATCTGAACCTTATGATAAATACCGCCCTTCGCCCTGCTCTGCTTTTCGTCTTTTAAAAACGCAAGCAGCGTTTTCGGTTCTTCCTTATATGCATTCTTTCGTGCTGGTTTTACAGCCATCTCGGCTTCCGGAAAATTCTTCATATGATATTCCCTTCGAAAAGTATAGATAGATCACCCAACAATTAGCCGACATTCCAGGAATACGCTTTGACACTATACAAAAACCGCGCCGCAAATTCCGGATTCGACCAGTAATACAGATGCGGATATCCCGCCGCACTGTGATCTGTAACGTGCATACAGTTCCATGTGCGCTTTCCATTCGGTTTTGCTGCCACATAAGCGTCACCAGGATCTGTGCTGTCAAAATAGTGAAATTCATGGGCACGGATCGTCTCACCTGAATAAAGGAATCCTGGCACTGAATATGTTTTTATTCTCATATCCTCATTTGAATCCATCTGTTCTTGTTTTTCTCCGCACTCTGCCGCACTGAGACTGAGGCTGATATAACCGAACCGTCCCAGCTTTTTCGTTCGGTACGATTGCCCCTGAATGCATCCGCACATCGGCCAGGCTTTACCGTCCATGTCTTCCATTGTCTCATGCAGATACATGAATCCGCCGCATTCGGCTAAATACGGCAACCCATCCGCAATCGCTGCGCGGATGGACTGCAGCATGGATCTGTTTCCTGAGAGATGCCTGGCGTAAAGCTCCGGATAGCCGCCACCCAGAATAAGCCCGCCAATCTGTTCCGGAAGTGCAGTGTCTTTTAATGGAGAAAAGGGAACAAGCGTGGCTCCGAGCAGTTTCAAAAGCTCCAGATTATCCTGATAATAAAAGCAAAACGCTTCATCCCGCGCCACTGCAATACGTGCCCTTGAGTATTCCGATCTAGCATCATGCTTTTTCTGGAAAACAATTCCATCCATACGGGAAGCTTCCTTATCGCTTTCTGCGATATTCTCGGATGATTTCTGGCCTTCCACACACACACGTACACACTCTGGCAGTACAAGCTCTTCATCCGCAAAATCTGACGCTTCCTGCGCAAGCGCAATGATCCCGTCCAGATCCAGACACTGCTCCAGTTCCTCTCCCAGTCTCGCCAGACGGACTTTCAGATCCGCAATTTCTCCGGGTGTTACCAGGCCGAGATGCCGGCTCTCCACCGCGGCGTCATCCAGACGCGGCACATAGCCATACACCCGCACACCAGTCTGTTTCTCGATTTCCTCTTTTAACAAAAGGCAGGTCATTTTGGTCGTCTGATTGAGAATCACGCCCCGAATTACCTCGCGGCCGTATTGCTTCTGATAATTCAGGTAGCCCTGGATCAACGGAATCACTGACAGGCTCATGCCGCGCGCATTCACAACCAGGATCACCGGCGTATCCGTCACCGCCGCCAGATCATAGGAGGATGCTTTTTCGGAAATCCCGCCAAGCCCGTCATAGAATCCCATGACGCCCTCCAGAACCGAAATTTCCGCATTTTTCGCCGTTTTCGCAAACAGATAACGCGTGAGCAGCGGCTCCGTAAAAAAGGTATCCAGATTTCTCGATGGCGTACCGATCACCCGTGAATGAAACATAGGGTCAATGTAATCCGGTCCGCACTTAAAAGAGGCCGGATTCAGTCCGCGTCTGCAGAACGCCTCCAGAATTCCGCAGGTAATCATTGTTTTTCCGCTGCCGCTGGAAGGTGCGGCAAGCATAATTCTTGGCAGATGCTGCATGGCTTACCTCTTACGTTTCCTGAACCAAATCTGTATCATAAGATTTCACGACTCGTGTATTTTTTGCCAGATATTTACTTTGCCCGTTTGTCAAAAGGATTTTGGTCTCTGAGCCTTTGAGCAATGCGTGGTAAGGGTTGATATTCTCGACGGGGGTTGGTTCAATCACCACTTCCTTATCCTGACACGTTTTTGCAGAAACCGAAAGTAACGCAACCAATTTATACTCGCCATCAGGATTCTGCAGCAACATCTCCTGATTATAATACTTATGAAGTTCCTCTTCTTTTTGGATAATAGCGTCTAGATCCCGACCATCGTCTATATCTACTGAAACCCCCTGACTGTCTTTGTAAATAGCCGAGGAAATTGTTCCATCTTCTTTCACGTATAACAAAGGCTTATTCCGCATTCTGCGATATAAGTCATTTATCTTCATCATAAAAATCCCTCACCAATTTTTCCATAACCTGATATTCCTGCCTGGCTCCATAAATAGATTCCTCGAACTCCTCACCGTTGCTATTCGTTAAGTAGACATCAACATGATCTGGGTAAACATTAAACTCCAGATATTCTCCGCTGTTTTTCTCGTATTCCATCTGAATACTTCCAGCTGCGGTTGGAAAAACCTCAGGCTGAAAAGGCAGTTTTCGTATGATAGAAACACATTTCTTTATGTGTTCCCCAGAAAATCGGGCCGCCCCATTTTCATTCCAATTGTCAGGAAGCATACTGAGTTTATATAATTTAGAGCAATTCCTGTTTTGTGCCTGATCTGAAAGCTGCTTTTCTCCTTTATAAGATAATTCAACTATGCTAATATTAAGACTATAACTATCCCCAACTGATGAGAAAGAAGGATCCGTAAATTCCATCGGTGAACACAATGGTTCACATCTATCTGCAATACCAGCATACACTTCCGCCAGTTCATTTACATGAAAAGATGAAGTCGGTGTGCTGGCTAAACAAGGAGATTTGTCTGCTAAATCCGGGCAGTTTAATGTCTTATTCTTCATGGATAATCATCTCCTGATTTCTGGAATTTCTCCAAACTGTTGTTCGTAATTCTGAATATTATTCTGCAAAAGCAGAGAAAAAGCTTTGGCCATTTGCGGACTCATACGTATCCGTGCTACTTCCTCCGTTATTGTTTTCTGTTCCTCATCCTCACTAATAATATTATCTTTTTTAAATGACAGGCAAAAATCAAAAAAAGTATTTACAACTGTCAGCGAATTCGCATAGACTTCCTTTACATTTACATTTTCTTCCATAAATTTACACCTCCGAACTTTTCATTCTGTTTTTCAATATTTATGCACATATTATATACTGTAGGTTTTTAAAAGCGCAAGCCTTTTCGGCTAAAAAATCTCTCTGATTTCTTCCCCGCCAAAGGATACAATATAAATCGGGTTGAGCGAAGACATCATGTGGTAACGCCCAAGCCTGCGGGATTTTGCCACGGAAACCTGGACAATATCTGCATCTTTGATTCCAAGGTCATTGACCAGATTCGTCACCTCCGCAATGCTTTCCAGCGCAACCGTATTGATCACAACACGAACGGAGGGATTCATCTCCAGCAGGGACGCTACGATCTCCCGCATATTTCCGGAGCTTCCCCCGATAAAGGCATGGGTCGGCGCTGGAAGCTCTTCCATAGCTTCCGGGGCAGTTCCACTGATCGGGATGAGGTTGGACAAATGGAAGCGGGCAGTATTTTGTTGAATCAGCTCCACCGCTCTTTGCTCACGCTCGATCGCGTAAACCCTTCCCTCCGTGCAAAGCCGCGCACACTCTACAGATACCGAGCCAGTGCCTGCTCCCACATCGTACACCACCGAATCTTCCCGCAGGCGGAGCTTTGCCACCGAAAGCGCCCGGATTTCCTCTTTTGTCATAGGCACCTTTTCCCATCGTTCAAAAGCGTCGTCCGGAATTCCCGGCGTAATCACCTGCCCTGCATGCGGATTCTCCAGCAGCATAATATGCGGGCCCGCTGCTTCACAGGCAATGAAACCCTCCGGGCGCCCGGCCTGTATTCTTTCATCCGGATAAGAAAGATTCGAGCCAACCGTCACCCGCACCTCCGAATCGATTCCGTCAAGCACCAGGTCATGGCAGATCTGTCCCACTTCTTTCGCGCCGCTGACAAGAAGAATGATTTTCGGGTACTTTCTGACATAATTTACAAGTGGAATTTCTTTTCCATGCGCGCTCAAAAGCTTCGCATCCTGCCAGGAAGTCGGAATCTTTGACGCAAAATACACCACCGAAGAAATTCCGCAGTAATAACGTACCTGTTCCGCCGGAAAGGTTTCCGCAACCTGGCGCGCTCCGCTGTAAAACCCGACGTCCCCCGACATCAGGATTGCCACACGCTCAACTTGCGGATGCGCTTCCAGCCAGGACGCGATCTTCCTGGCATTGTATTCTGGAATCAAAAGCGGTGTTTTTGGGCTTTTCTCCGTCCCGGCTACTCCCTCTGGCCGCTTTGACAAGGTACTGATTTCTTCCGATTCGCAAAGCAGCAGCCTCGCACATTCCAGAATTCGTGCTGCACCAAAGATCACTTCGGCCTCGCGGATTGCGCGGGCAGCCTCGCGTGTGAGAGTATCCGGCGTCCCCATGCCGATGCCAATGCAGCTGATGCGGCGCTCGTCCCTGCGTTTTGAAAAAATAAATTGTCTTCTGAATTCATCCCCCGATATCAGCGCATCCAGCCGCTCTTTCACTTCTTCCCATCCGCTTCCCGTCTCTTTCGGCCTGCGAATAATGACCGGCGTGACCTGACACTGCCGGGCCGCCTCGATCTTTTCCGGAAAACCGCCGGTCGCTCCGGTCTCTTTTGTAACCAGAAACGAGGAACCTGCCTGACGAAGCATCGCTGCATTTATATCCGCAGAAAACGGTCCCTGCATGGCGCAGATCTGCTTTCCCTCCAGGCCGAGCGCCCGGCAGGAAGAAACCACCTCCGCAGATGGAAGAACCCGCGCGAAGATACGACTTTTATCTGAAATCGCTTCAGTAAAGACATGCAATTCCTTGCTGCCCGTAGTCAGAAAAATTCCGCCCTGCCGCGTTTCCAGATAATCTGCCGCTTCTCTGGCAGAGTCTGCGTATACTGCTCCTGCGATTTCCCCGGCATTTTCACACGCAGATCGGGTGCTGGCTGCTTCTCCAAACGCTTCTTTGTTCAAGTGCTCATCCTGATTCTGTGTGCGCAGATACCGCAGATATTGCACATCTTCTCTCCGGCAGGCCTCCTGAATGTTTTTTGAAACCTCTACCGCATACGGATGCGTCGCATCCACAACCAGCGCATACTGTCCGTCCCGCAAAAATACCCGCATCTGTTCCATATCCAGCCTGCCCTGATGAATGTGGCGCTCCGGCTGCGGTCGAAGCACTTCTTCTCCGTATTCCGTTGCCACACTGACGGTATGCGCTACATGTTTTTCGCAGAGATAATCCGATACCTGACGTCCCTCAGCCGTGCCGCCAAAAATCAGTAAATGAAAAGAATAATCCCCCTGTTTTCTTATATCCGGCATCTTCGACCCCCCATTTCACTTTCTGCAAACAGTCACTGTTTTCCGATCAAATCTTGTTTGCCCATAGTCAATAGAAACGATCCCCAGCCTACGCCAGCGCGCCCCACACCGCCGCAATCAATATCGTCGGCAGCATATTTGCAACCTTCAGTTTGTTTTCCCAGATCAGATTCACTCCCACGCAAAAAATCAGCATAGACCCTGTCAGCGAAATCGCATTCAGCGTCCCCTCGGTCATGAGCGGGGCAAGGACGCTGGCCAGAATTGTGATCGTTCCCTGAAATATACCAACCGGTATCGCGGAAAAAATACAGCCCTTTCCCAGAGACGCCACCATAATCATGATAATCAGAAAGTCCAGAATCGCTTTCATCATCAGCGTGGTCGGGTCCCCCGTCATACCATCCTGGATGGAACCGACGATCGCCATAGCTCCGATGCAAACGGTAAAGGAAGCGGTCACAAACGCATTGACAAACGAATTATCTCCGCCATTGCCGCTTTTTTGCTTCAGCCATTCCCCAAAGCGCTCAATCGCCTGCTCGATATTCAAAGCCTCGCCGATCAGAGAGCCGAGCGCAAAGCTCACGATGATCATGAGAGAGCCCTGTGAACCCAACCCGCCATCCGTGATCGTCAGCATTTTTTCAAGTGCGCCGCCGATCCCGATGAACATCGTGCAAAGTCCGGTGGCCTTCATCAGCGTCTCCTGCAGGCGGTCATTCATCAGTTTTTTTCCGGCCAGGCCGATCAGACCGCCCGCCACGATCGCCGCCACATTTATCAGTGTTCCTGTACCTGTCATTGTATCTTCTTTCCAACTCCGGATAAATCGATTTCTTAATTTTGATCCTTTCGGGCATAGACACCCGGATTCTCATTTGAGCTCCCCATCTTGCCTTTCAGGCAGAGTATCCTTCCGCATACTCAACAAGAATACCGATGCGCGTCATTCCGTCATCCTCATCCACATAATATGTGATTGTGACCTCATCTCCCACATCAAAAATCACCGCGTTCTGATCGTCCGCGGCAGAAACCGCATAGTAGTATCCTGTTCCGAAAGAACTCTCATCAAGGGAGAAATAGAAAATCGTATTTCCATCCACTACAACGGAACGAATTTCCGTGATCGTTCCCGTTACGGTATCCGTCTCTGCTTCCACCGCCTCAATCGGATCCGAGACCTTCACCCCATTTTCAATCAGCAGCTCCTCATAATTTGCCTGGCACTCAGCCACCGAGCTGCCGGTCGTCGTGATCTGATAATCCTTCACATTGACCATCGCATACATTTTGACCAGATCCGCCGAATCCTTCAGAGACATAAAATACGTCGGCTCGTCTGAGATATTCAGCAGAATCGGGAACGTCGCCGTGTAGCCCAGATGCTGCACCGCGCCCTCCGCGGAGGACATCGCGGAATACTCCGTTGCACCGGAAATGCTGTAATACCGCGCCTCCTTTGTGCGCTGGTTCACGAGAATAAAGCCAACATTCGACTCATCATTTCCCGCTGAAGTCACACCTGTATAAAGGTAGACATCGTCATTCATTGCGATATAATTATACCCATCAGAGGTTGTCGTGACGCCTTTCTGCCCAAGCCAGGAATTGATCCAGCCATTGACCAGCGTTCCGTGATAATTGTACTGCTCCACCAACAGATCCGCGGAATACACCCGATCCACCCAGGTCGGGACTTCCTCATAGTACGTGCTCTCTCCGGTGATCGCATTTACAAGAACCGCTCCTTGCGTATCCTGGCCGCCAAACAGGCCAATCGTATGAATGGTGCGCGAGCACACCCACCAGGGCGTGCCATCCTCGTCGATTTCAAAATTCACATCGCCGAACATCATCGTCGGATAGCGGAAGCGCAGCAGGCGGTAAAGATTCCTTCCAAAATGCTCGCCCGTCGAATATTTCATTCCTTCATCCAGCTTCACCAGACTCGCTTCCTGCGTCACCATATTTACAATGATATAACCCGGCAGCCCCTCCTCACGATTGTTAAACCATTTGATGAGATTACCGTAAAGCAGCGGCGCCACGCGCACCGGATTGTCCTGGTAATTGATCTGCGAGTATTCCGCATCGGAGACTTCAAACTGTGACACCAGGCTGCTGTCCGTACTGCTCAAAGAGCCAAGCGCGCGGCTGCCCAGCTGTACACTCGAATCCTTATCCAGCATCGGAATCCGGTCATAGGAAATCTCCGCAACCTCCTCCGTAAAGTCTCCCGTCTGCACATCCAGAAGATTATAATAAGAACTCGCATGAAAAATTTCAGACGAATAAAGCAGAGCCACCGCCGCGGCCACAAACAACACCAGCGCCAGAAGAAACGGCACCTTACAGCGCGTCCAGAATACGCCCGGCTCCAGGAAAATCTCCCGACGTGTCACACGCAGACCGGACGTGGCCAGCGTAACGAGAATAAAAATCACCAGCAATATAAAAAGAAATAACCAGAAATCCAGTGCTTTCCCATTGATCGGCGGCAGCATGACATAAAAGTAAATTCCTCCGAGAACCACCGTCACCAACAGGCGTAAAATAAGATTGGCCAGGCCATTTGACTGTGTTCTTCCATTCATAATTCTTCTCTCCCTTCCGCTGAATCGTCAGCGATATACACATAATTCGTCCTATCACTCACTACCGCAGTTCAAAGTTTCCACTCACTTGCAATATTCCGCTGAAACAGCCAAACCGCCAGGATTGCCGTGAGCAGATCGGAAACCGCCTGCGCCGCCAGAATCCCGTTATAGCCAATGGCAGCCGACAATGTCCAGAGTATTACGGCAAAAAACAGTCCCTGTCTGCCAAACGACAGCCAGAATGCCCCCATCGCCTTTCCGGCCGACTGGAAGGTACTGGTCGAGACCAGAACGACTGCCACGAAAACCATTCCCGCAAGCTGCCAGCGAAGCATCGGAACACCCAGCCGGATCAGCTCCTGGTTTGTGGTAAATAATCCCAGCAGCGGCCTTGCCACCGCGGCAAGAATTACAACCAGTACTGCCGCCAGCGCGCATTCAAACTGGTAGCAGAAGGTCAGAATCTCCTTCAGCCGTTTATGATTTCTGGCTCCGTAATTATAGCCGATCAGCGGCTGTGCCCCAAACGCAAATCCGACAAGCACCAGCAGGACAATCATATTGACCTTCATCGCGATTCCCATTGCCGCTACGCGGTCATTCCCATAAGGAAGCAGCTTCCGATTGGTCAGAGCGGTGCACAGGCTTGCCATAAAATTCGTCACCGACGCCGGAATCCCGATCATCAGAATCTGCCGGATCTCCTCCGCCGTGATATACAGCCCCCTGGGATTGATCGAAAGCTTTTTGCTCTTATGCGTCAGCACCCAGACATAATAGATATCCGTACAGATATTACCGATGACCGTCGCGATGGCCGCCCCTGCCGCGCCGAATCCCAGACCGAAAATACAGATCGGGTCGAGCACAATATTAACAACCGTCCCCAGAATGCTTCCTACCATGGAGCACTTCGCCAGGCCTTCCGTCCGCAGCTGATTGTTCGGTGTAAAGGTCAGGATAATAAACGGGGCACCCAGAGCGATAAACATGTAGTACGCAGACGCATAGACAAGTGTATCCGCATCCGCCCCCAGAAGAGTCAGCAGCGGTGTCCGGAATGCCAGCAGAAGCACCGCTACCACACAGCCTCCCAGCAGCGATCCGTAAAAGCAGAAAACACTGACTCTCTTCCCGTCCTCATCCTTTTTCTGTCCAAACAATCTGGAGATCACAGAGCTTCCGCCCAGTCCCAGAATATCCCCCAGCGCAATCAGACAGGTAAACACCGGCGAACAAAGCGAAATACCGGCAACCAGATTCGTATTCCCCGTCCGTGCGATAAAAAACGTATCCACCATATTGTAGAGCAGGGAGACCACCATGCCCATCACAACCGGCAGCGCAAGACTGAAAAAAGCCTTATGAACGGGAGTTTTCTCAAAAATTTCATTTTCCATTGTGCGTTACCCCTCAATAACATCCTCTGCATCATAAACTACAGTCAATGCCTTTCGAAGCTTTTCCGAGCGATTCGTTTCATCTGCCGTCTCAGATGCGATATCCGCGCGGCGTTACCATATGCCCATTAATTTCTTTTGTCTGTGAATTTCCAATAAACACTGTCGTAAACATATTCACAGGCGCCGTGCGCAGCTCCTCCAGCGTATACAATCTGGCTGATTCCCCTTCGCGGCCAATATTTTCCACCGTACCGCAGAGCCGCGTGGGCGGCAGCACGCGCAGCAAAATCTCGCAGGCCCGCGCCAGATAGTCCGGGCGTCCCTTGCTGGCCGGATTATAAATGCAGATGCAAAAATCTGCCTCCGCTGCCAGCTCCAGCCGTTTCTCAATCTTCTCCCATGGCGTCAGCCGGTCACTTAAGCTGATCACCGCAAAGTCATGCGTCAGCGGAGCGCCCAGCACCGCGCCGCCGCTCAAGGCAGCGGTCACACCGGGAATCACTTCCACCTCTATCTCCGGCCAGTCCGCCCCGATTTCCAGCATCAGGCCGCTCATGCCATAGACTCCCGCATCGCCGCTGCACACCATGACAACCTTCTTGCCTTTCGCTGCTTCCTCAAATGCCATCTCACAGCGCCGCGCCTCCTGCGTCATCGGCGTCGTCAGAAATTCCTTATCCGGATATGCCTCCCGCAGAAGATTGACATACACCGTATATCCGATAATTGTATCACAGTCAGCCAGAACGTCTGCCGCCCGCTGACACATCAGGCCGACCTCTCCCGGTCCCATACCCGCTACATATAATTTGTTTTTCATGTCTCCTCCTTAAAACCACACCTTCCACTTCCGCTCTGCCAGCGCAACAGTCACTCCATTCTCCGCCTGTTTTTTCAGTATCAGCCGACCGCCCTCGCCAGCCATACACAGTGCCGCGCGCTCACAGACATTATCCACTCCGGTCACCTGGCTGACAAACGCCGAATGCGAAAACTCCCCTTTGACCTCTGCCAGTGTCTCCGCCGAATATGTTTCAAAACGCAGATTTCTCTTCCCGCAGAATTCCAGCAGCCCCGTTTCTTCCTTTTTCAGGTCAATAGACGCGACACCGACACAGTCCTCAAAAGAAAGCCCCAGACCAGTCAACGCCTGCTCAACATATTGTGCAATCTCTGTCTCCGTTTTTCCCTTCCTGCAGCCGATTCCGATGATATAGGATTTCGGATAAAGATCCAGAATCACCGACGGCAAATCCGGCACGCACCAAGTTAATTCCGTCTCTGCCTGATTCCAGCCAGCAGCCCCTGTTTTCTCATTAACATCAAAAGAGATGTCACACAAAGGAATCCCCGCCCCAATGCGAATCAACGCGCCGATCTCGGGAATTGAATGACTCGGCCTCGGAGCATCCCTCAGTGCGTCCATCTGAAAAGCTCTTTTAGCAGCCTTTTTTTCGCCTTTTTTCAGCAGAATCAGCTCCGGCGGCACACATCCTTCTATCTCTCCTTCACAGGTAACCCCGACCCGTTCCCCGCGCAGAATCGCCGCAGAAATTTCTTTTGCTGCATGCATATCCCGAATGCGCAGATGATTGTCAGATGCGAATATATCCACCGCAAATTTCCCATTCACATCTGTCGCGGTCGTAATCACGGGAGTTGCTCCCAGAATCGCCGCCGTGCGTTCCGCCAGCCGGTTCGCCCCGCCAATATGTCCGGACAGCAGGGAAATCACAAATTGTCCCGCCTCATCAATCACAATCACCGCCGGATCTGTGGTCTTACTCTTTAAAAATGGCGCAATCGTGCGCACCGCAATTCCGCAGGCGCCCACGAAAACAATCCCGTCCGCGCCGCTTGCAAACAGACAGCCGCACCAGTCTTTCAGGCCACGGTCGTAGCGAATAATTTCATATTCCTTTCCAAATGCCCCGGCGAGTCTGTCAGCCACCTGACCGCCCCGGGCAGTAAAGCTTGCGATTCCGAGCTGTTTCATCTTACTTTCCTTTTAGCTACCATATGCGCCTTCATGAATATGTCACAAGGGGGACCGGCTTACCGGTGGATTCCTTATGACGCAGGCCGCGCCATTGCCGCAGGCAATTTTGCATGGAATATCCCGCACGAAATGCGGGATGCCCACATCCACAATCAAAGATTGTGGACATACCACGCCCCACAATCGAAGATTGGGGAATATCCCATGCGAAGCGTGGGATGCCACCCGGCGAGGGGCATAACCCGGCGAGGGCGCGGCTCACCAGTTCGTCCGCTTTATTATAAAGCCTGACACCCACATTCACAAGTAAAATTTTCACATGGATTATAAGCTGCCGCAAAACTCCTTGCCCGGCCCCGCGTGTAGAAAAGTCATTTTGAAATGACTATTTATCAAGAAAAAATCATTTTCAAATGACTTTTTCTTGATTTAAGCATGAAATCGAGATATAATGTCACTATCAGCGTTTTATTATTTTGTAACAGTTCAGAACAGCATCGAAATGAAAAGACAGACTGTGCAGGTTTACCTGCTAAAGGCTGTATTTTCATTTCGGGATGGGCGGAACGCCCATCAAGCCACAGACATATGACGCGTTAGCGGCATATAGCCTGCATCGCAGGCGGTCTGCGGCCTGCTGTTCTGAATAGTTACATTATTTTAACAGTTCAGAACAGCATCGAAATGAAAGAATTGTTCAGAGAGGAGCCCTTATGAAAAGAATCATTACAGATGAATTATTGAAATGGAAGGAACTCCCAAAAGACCGTCTGCCACTCCTGCTCTATGGCGCACGCCAGGTTGGGAAGACCTATACACTTCTGCATTTTGGCCGGGATTACTATAAAAACACCGTCTACATCAATTTTGAGCGAATGCCTGTTATCGCGGAATTTTTCTCCGGAGACTTACATCCGGACCGTATCGTACGCTTTCTTGAGGAATATTTTTCTGAAAAAATCATTCCGGAACAGACGCTGATTATCTTTGACGAGATTCAGGCCTGTGAACGCGCACTGACTTCGCTGAAATACTTTGCAGAGGAAGCGCCGGAGTACCATGTAGCTGCCGCCGGCAGTCTGCTCGGTGTCGCCATCAACCGGGAGAACTACTCCTTTCCCGTTGGAAAAGTCATCATGAAAACCATGTACCCGCTTCGCTTTGACGAATTCCTGAATGCCACCGGAAACGGGCATCTGGTTATGCTGATACGCGAGCATTACCACTCCATGAGCGAAATGCCTGCTCAGACACACAGTGAAATCCTGCTCTGGCTTCGCCGTTACCTGTTTATCGGCGGAATGCCTGCCGTCGTCCAGAAATATCTGGAAGAAGCTTCTCTGATCAATCTGCCGGAGCTCCAAGGCATGATTTTAAACGCGTATACCGCCGATATGGCTAAATACTCCACTCCTGGAGAATGCACCAAAATTCAGGGGGCATTCCGCTCCCTTCCCTCTCAGCTTGCAAAAGACAACAAAAAATTCCAGTATAAGCTGATTCGCAAGGGTGCCACAGCAGGACTGTTCGGTGAATCCATCTCCTGGCTTGTCATGTCCGGAATTGTCCTGGAATGCGATCGGGTTACCAGAGGCGAAGTACCATTGGCTGTGACACAGGATCTGTCCTCCTTTAAGCTCTATATGTCAGATGTCGGACTGCTCTCGGCTGCCTCCGGCATCATGCCGGAAAATATCATCCGCCAGGACCTCTCCGATCTTTTCAAAGGAGCACTCGCGGAAAACTATGTAGCGCAGACACTTTGCTGCAATGGACATAAGCTCTATTACTGGACTTCCGACTCTCCCGCAGCAGAAGTAGACTTTCTGCTGCAGAAAGAGGGATCTGTTATTCCGGTTGAAGTAAAATACGACACAAATGTTCACGCAAAAAGCCTAAAACATTATATAAACATGTACCATCCTGAAAAAATAATCCGATTCTCCGCGCGTAATTTTGGCGCGGATGACCAGGGAATGCAGTCCATACCACTGTATGCGGCTTTTTGTGTGTAAAGCCCAATGAATGCTTTTTACTCCGCCGTCCCCTTCCGGAACTCGGTCGTAAACGCCGGATGATACAACTCCGAGCGCTGATACCCCGCCTGTGCGACTGTATCCCCAACAATAATCAGCGCTGTTTTTGTGACATGATTCTCTTTTGCGCACTGCGCCAGCGTGGACACGGTACAGATATAGCTGCGCTCATCCGGCCAGGTTGCCTTGTATACAATCGCCGCCGGGGTGTCTTCCCGATAGCCGCCTGCCAGCAGGCGCTCGCTCAATTGCTCCAGCATTCCGGTACTCAGGAAAATCACCATTGTCGCGCCGTGGGACGCCAGGGAAGCGATCTCCTCCTTCTCCGGCACTGGAGTCCGTCCTGCCATCCGAGTGATAATCACCGTCTGAGAGATCCCCGGCAGCGTATATTCCATATTCAGTGCCGAAGCCGCCCCGCAGAACGAGCTCACGCCCGGACAATAGTCATAGGCAATCCCCGCCTCATCCAGCAGATCCATCTGCTCGCGAATTGCGCCATACACGCAGGGATCGCCTGTATGCAGACGAACGGTTGTCAGCCCCTTCTCCTCTGCGTCCCGCATAACGGCAAAGACCTCCTCCAGAGTCATCTTCGCACTGTCATAAACCGTACATTTCTCTTTTTTATAATCCAACAGCTCCGGGTTCACCAGAGATCCGGCATAAATAATCACATCCGCCTCAGCGAGCAGACGGCTCCCCCGCACGGTAATCAGGTCCGCCGCGCCGCTGCCGGCGCCTACAAAATGTACCATCTTATTCTTTCCTTCTTTCATGTCTTATTTCTGCTTCTGACAAGCTTACTCATGCGTTCTTATGTTCTTTCGCAATAATCAGCGAATAATACCCCGCATCATCCGGTATCTCCTCCACACTGCGGTACACCTTTTCCCCCGGCATCCCGCAGTTCTCTACCATCAGAACCTCCCGGCCGCTCTTTTGCAGCTTCTCCTTTACCTGCCCCATCTTTTTCCCGGACTTCATCAGCACATAGGTGCCCGGCTGATCCAGCTCCTGCTCCAGACGGTGTACAGCGGGCATCACATGGATGGGCTCATTCCACTCCGCCAGCGGGACATTGGCACGCGCCGCCGCCGCGCAAAAAGACGGAATCCCGCTGACCATCTCCGTGCAGTACCCGCGCGCGGAAATTCTTTTTTCTATATATAAATAGGTAGAATACACCGTCGGATCCCCCAGAGTGAGGAAGATCACATTTTTTCCTTTTTTCAGGTAAACCTCTATCTCATCTGCCGCCTCATCATGTCTGCGGTCGCGCAGCGCACGGTCATGCGTCATCGGCATATCCAGAGACAGCAATTGTTTTTCGGACAATTCCGGCACCGCCTGTACCGCAATCTGATACGCCACCGTCTCGCGCGCATTCTCGCCCGGCAGGGCGATCACCTCATTCTCCCGGATCAGGCGCGCGGCCTTGATCGTCATAAGCTCCGGATCGCCGGGGCCGACGCCCACACCATATAAAATACCAGTCATATGAATCCCTTTCATTATTAAAATGTCATAAAATTTGAGCAAAATTCTCATGCCCGCTTCACAGGCACCACAAAATAGATAAATCGATTTATCTTACCACACATTTGCGGCATCAACAACCAAAAACAGATATCCAAAGTGAAATTTTCGGCCAGAGTTTTCGCTTGACCCTCTCTCTCATCCCTGTTACAATCAACGTATAGGTAAACCTATCTGGAAAGGGGGCTCTCATATGCCAAAATCGGTCTGTATCGGCTTACAGGATTTTGAAAAAATACAGCAGCTTCAGGCATTTTATATAGATAAAACAAGATTTATTGAGGAATGGTGGGGCGCGAAGGATGACGTCACACTCATCACTCGCCCACGCCGTTTCGGGAAAACCCTGACCATGAGTATGGTCTCCTGTTTTTTTTCAATCGAATACGCTGGAAGAACCTTGTTTGAAAATCTGAAAATCTGGGAAAATGAAGAACTACGGGAGCTGCAGGGGCACTATCCGGTGATTTCCCTGAGTTTTTCCGACATCAAGGAAAATTCTTTTCCACAGGTTCGTAATAAAATATGCGAAAGCATTGTAGACCTGTATAACCACTTTGATTTTCTTGTCAAAGGGGATCTGCTGAACACCCGTGAAAAAGAATACTTTAACAGTGTTTCTTCCAAAATGGAAGATTCCGAGGCCTCGATCGCATTGAGGAGACTTTCCGGCTATCTGTATAAATACTATCACCAGAAGGTCATCATCCTTTTAGATGAATACGATACCCCTATGCTGGAAGCTTTTACCGGCGGCTACTGGGAAGATCTGACCTCCTTTATGCGCAGCCTTTTCAACGCTACTTTTAAAAATAATCCTTTTATGGAACGCTCTATTTTAACTGGAATTACAAGGATCAGCAAAGAGTCCATTTTTTCTGACCTGAACAATCTCAAAGTAATCACTACAACTTCGGAAGAATACGCTGACTGCTTTGGTTTTACAGAAGCTGAGGTGTTTGCGGCACTGGATGAATATGGCTATTCTGACAGAAAACAGGATATCAAGGACTGGTATGACGGTTTTTCCTTCGGTAATCTTACCGATATTTATAATCCCTGGTCGATCATTAATTTTCTGGATACCGGCCGTCTGGAACCATATTGGGCAAATACGAGCTCTAATACGCTCGCAAATTCACTGATCCGCTCTGGAAGCAAAGATATAAAAGTTTCTTTCGAGTCTCTCCTGCTGGGCAAAGAAATTCGAACGCAGATTGATGAACAGATTGTCTACAATCAGCTTTCAGAAAAAGAAAGTGCCATCTGGAGCCTTTTTCTGGCCAGCGGCTACCTGAAAGCAGAGAAAAGAGAATTTGATAAGCAGACTGGACGTACCTGGTTTTACCTCTCCTTAACTAATCAGGAAGTACGTATCATGTTTGAGGATATGATACACGGCTGGTTTGCGGATTATGACAGTAATTACAATGATTTCGTGAAAGCACTTCTGCAAAACGATAGAAAAGCTATGAATGTTTATATGAATCGGGTTGCGCTGGCTACCTTCAGTTTTTTCGATACAGGTAATAAACCTTCCGAAGGAAGTGAACCAGAACGTTTTTATCATGGTTTTGTACTCGGCCTGATCGTCGATCTCGGAAATCACTACGTTATTCAGTCCAATCGGGAAAGCGGTCTTGGACGCTATGATGTTATTCTGGAACCAAAAGATAAGAAAAATGCTGCATTTATTCTGGAGTTCAAAGTTTTCGATCCGGATGAAGAAGAATCTTTGGCAGATACTGTGAAGCGTGCTCTGCAGCAAATTGAGGAAAAAAAATACGCAGCTTCATTAACTGCGCATGGAATTCCAGCCGACCATATCAGAAAATACGGATTTGCATTTCAGGGAAAGACAGTATTGATTGGATGATTCATAAGCGTATAGGAGGCGACATGTCGCCTCCTGCCCAAAAATTATTTGTTTTCTTCCATTTCCGTTTCCACCGTCTCCGGAAATATAATCTTATTCACCACAAAAAAGATGACCATGGAAACTCCGCCATTCAGCACAGTTGTGCCGATGTTGTAGATAAAATCCGGAACGAAAAGCCCGGCCACCGCCACCCAGATACAATTGATCGAGTTAACGATACAGGTGATCACCAGAAATGCGGCTGTATACCATACAATCTGTTTTGCCAGATGCCCTTTGCTGCGGAATACGAAATTTTTCTGGATCGGGAAATTGATGCATTCTCCCAGCGTCATCGCAGTCATGTAAGCGCAGAAATACGGCAGACCGCCGTGCGCCACATCATAACCGAGGATGTTCCACTTAAAGGTTTCCCCAAACAGGGTCATCTCAATTCCCGGCCAGCCAAAATCTACCATTGGCAGCCCCGAAAAAGCATTTGGCAAAAACTGCAGCATCAGATATTTGATGAAGGTTATCAGATAGCAGACGATTACATACAGGCCGCCTTCCCGAACCCATTTGGCAGCTCCCGGATATTTTTCCTGGAATTTTGTCCAGAATTGCAGCTTCATTCTTCTCCAAACCTCCCCTTTCTTCGCACTGAAACAGTTACTGTCTCTATTTTTCTGTCAAAACTGTGGAGGTGCGCCTGGCACTGGTGTGGACGGAAAGAATTTCTCCGTATTGCCAGTGCCTGCGCTTCAAACATGTAATGAAAAAAATTTATTAACTCGCGGAACTCTTTTTCCTCTTTATCAGGACAATTTTTGACCCAATCAGAAGAATCTCCACTGCCACAAACGCGATAATCAGTCCTCTGTAAATGCTGTTAAACATCAGATCCATGTAATTGGTCGTGTCGATTTCTTTTCCGCTTGTGTAGTAGCCGCTGTTTGCGATGGTATAGAGGATGTTTTTGCACGCCTGCCGCATCGCAATCGCCAGCGTTGCGCTGTCATCATCCAGCTGATTGGATTCGTAGGTACCGAACGCCAGCATCATATCGTTTCCGTTGCGGACACTGTTGTCGGTTATCATAAATCCGTAGGAACCGTCATAGTCCGAAATGACCATTCCTTCAAATCCCCATTCCTCCCGCAGGACTCCATTTAGCAGATCGTCATTCGCGCAGGACGGCGTCGTTCCGATCCAGTTATAGGAGGACATGACCGCTACGGATGTCCCCTCAAAATTCTTCAGGGCGATCTCAAACGGTTTCAGATAGATTTCGCGGATCGTCTGCTCTGACGCGTACGTCAGCAGCACGGCTGTCCGGTTCAGCTCCTGGTCATTCAGGGCAAAATGCTTGATGTAGGAATACACGCCAAGCTCAGCCGCACCATTCATTTCACCGACCGCCATATATCCGGCCAGCACACCGTCTTCGGAAAAGTACTCAAAATTCCGCCCGCCAAACGCGCTGCGATGCGTGTCGCAGGCCGGTCCATACCAGCCATAGTTCTCCGCCTCCGCGAATTCGGAACCCATGGAGATTCCAATCTCATAAGCCAGATCCTTATTCCAGGTCTGCGCGATCATCACCTCAGACGGATAGGTGGTGCCGTAAGATCCGGTCATATAATTATTCAGGCCTGCCGGTCCATCGCTGTCAGAGGTCGCCACTTTTCCGACAGAGGTAATCTCTGATGTACCCCAGCCGCCGGTATTGACCAGTGTATTCATGTCATCCCAGGAAAGCTGATCCAGCAGATCCTCCCACTGCTCATCGTCATAATCCAGGCCAGTCATATCCGCCAGGGTCAGACCGTTATCCGCCTCCATGGTCGGCATCTCGTCATCCTCATTGTCGTACAGGGTGCTGTCATACGTGCCCATCAGATTCGCGGCCACCGCATCCATCGTCTCATCATCCATCTCATACGCGGAATCATCCGGTGCCGCGCATGCCTCGTCATAATTTGCGAAGCCATCCGCACGGGAGAGGGTCACAAAATCACCGTTGGAGTAATCTTCAAAACGATTGGTCGCCGCAGTTTCGTCACTGTCACGCCCCTCCTCAGAATAATCAATATCTTCACTTACCGTAAATGTTTCCTCATCGCATACCGTATGCGAATCCGAACGAACAGAGATGGTATATTCACCGGCCTCCAGGATATACCCGCCGCCTTCCACTTTGATCTCAGAAGAATCATAGCTGGCCATATCTTCCTTCGCGATGGAAAAATAGATCAGCTCCGACTCGCCCGGCTCCAGCTCAGAGGTTTTGGCAAAATCAATTAAATTTACACTCGCTTTTTCAATTCCGCCATTCGTGTAGGGCGGTGTATAATAAATCTCTACCACATCACGGCCGGCCACATCGCCGGTATTCGTCACCGAAACCGTAAACGTGATCTCGTCCCCATCATCCTTAAAATTCGTGATCTCTTTTTCAAACGTTGTATAGCTCAGTCCATATCCAAACGGATACTGCACTTCTTCGTCGTAATCAATCACTCCGTCGTCTGAAGCGGTTTCGTAATACTTATATCCGACATATATCCCTTCCACATAATTGACAAAGGCGATGGTTCCCTGATACGTGCTGTCCGCATCGGCTGTCGTCTCCACCAGTTCATCTACATTCGTATAGGTATTCACGCCTATGTTATTTGCACTCGGGGTCGACAGCAGGTCATACACAAACGTGTCCGCCAGGCGCCCGGAAGGATTCACGGTTCCATTCAGAATTTCACCGATAGCTTCGAAGCCGGTCGTCCCTGCAGCCGGAACATACAGAGCCGCGTTGATCTGCTCATACTCCTCCAGCCATCCAAGCTCCATCGGATTGCTTGCATTGATGATGACAATGACATTATCAAAATTCTCACATACCAGCTCGATCATTGCTTCCTCGGTATTGCTCAGTTCAAGGTAATGCTCTCCCTCATCAAAATCATCGTAATCGCCATTGTTGGTATAAGTCACCTTGGTGTACGGATAAGTATCCGGAACGATCGAGACTTCTTCTGACACATCGTAGGTCCCATCAATTACTGCCTTCATATCGGTCGGCAGATCATAGTTCTCCCCGCCGCCGCGGGCAATCACGATAATCGCCGTATCAGAAAATTCTAACGCCTCTTCCATAATTTCATCCGTATAATAGTCCACCGTCGGCTCCGGAAGCGTCATATCCTGCCCATACATATCCGCCCCTGGGCGTTCCGCGCAATATTCCGTATACATATCAATCAGAGTCTGATTGTACGTATATCCTGCGTCCACCAGAGACTGCAGAATATCCACGCTTGCCGCAGCGCCCGAATCAGAGGAGCCCGTACCGCCGACATATGGCTGCGTCACCGCCCAGCCAAACACATTCACATTTGTTGTGTCACTTGAAAGCGGCAGTGCGTCGTCATCATTTTTCAGAAGGACAATGCCCTCCTCGCCGATTGTCTGAATCGTCTCCACACTCTGCGCTACCACATCGTCCGCCAGCTCCACCGTAGACGCATTCATATAGGTAGAAATAACCGTTTTCAACGGACCATAGCAGACACCGTGCGCAACCACCGCTACCAAAACCAGATACGCAACCACCGTCTGTACGCGCGCAAACCATCTCCATCCTTTTTTTAATTTTGCTGCTGCGAACATGACGACAATCACGGCCACCAGTCCCACAAGCAAAATCACCAGATAATTGGCCGCAGCGTTCAGATAGGTCAGAATATCCGCGTAGCTGACACCCATGGGCAGCAATATCTTAGATAATAAATTCGCTAATATTTCCATCATTCTGTTTCACCCCATATTTCCGAAAGACCCGCCCATCCTGGCGGACGAACGGGCCTCTCCTGAAAATTCTGACTTTATCTGATTACGCCTCATTTCCCAACGCTGCTACACCATAAGTTTCTGTTCTCTCATCACTGATTACGCCAGACCAGTTCAGGCCAAAGGTGAAATCATAAGTGTTTCCTTCCGAGTCAACATGACACTCCACATCTCTGGAAACATCCGGAGCCTGCTCTTCCACTGTCTCCATATCTGCCGGAATCTGGAACGGAAGTAAGCCGGACGGTTCCGCCTTGCCTGTTACAATGTTGTAAATCGCGTCATCCACCAGATCCTGATTGTTTGCAGAGCAGGAGGTAGAAGAAACAATGTTGAAGTTGAGCAGAATTACATCCACCTGATCCTCAAATTCAGATACAACCATCGGATTCGTACAATCAATGCATACAATCACATGCTCACAGTTTTCCGCAGCATACAAAATCGTCTCCAGATCCTGCGTATTTGTTACCGTAACTGTCTGTCCATAATAAGAGCGGTCTTCTTCTTCCGTTACATACTGCGTACCGTAAGGAGTTTCCAGTGCAGACTCTGTAACGCCGTTCGCAAAAGCTTCTTTTGCCGCTTCATTCGTCACGGTATATTCTCCATACTGCAATGAAACAGGAAGATATTCGCCCGTCTCCTCATCATAACCGTCATTATGCTCCGGTGAATTTACTCTTACAAGCGCGTAGTCAACCGAAGCGAGTTCATCTGCCGAAGCTCTTGTGAGTGTTTCCCCGTCATAGCTGTCCGTTACCACCTCAAAATAATTAGCCGCGTAATCCAGATCCGCCAGAGATTCCCAGCTGTCCGCAGACGCGTCATAGATATACGGAATATATACGACCGGCTTATCTTCCGATGTAGATTCCTGAATCAGGTTCCCTGCGTTCTTTATCATGATAATAGCCAGCGATAGATTCATATCCGGCGGCAGAAGCCTCCTCTGTATTTACTACTTCATTAATATATTCTTCTGAAACATAAGCATTATCGAAAAGACCAATACGGAAATAATTGAGCATCAGTCGATAAACCGACTCATCAATTCTTTCTTTCATATAATCCTCGCCGTATTCCTCAACACCCAGCTGATATGCCTCCAGGATGTCTGTCGGATCCGACTGGCCACCGAAACGGTCTACGCCCGCGATAATGGCTTTCAGATATCTTTCAGGAACACTCAAGTCTTCCACACCATAGCACTTCCCGCCATCCTCTAAATCTGTAACGATTTCAAAATCTGAGCTGATGACGCCTTCAAAACCAAGTTCATCCCGCAGAACATCCTGCAGCAGATAATCACTGAAACCACCACCAACTTCTTCATCATCCAGCGGATTCCCATCAGAGCCAATCAAAACGGAATAGCAGGGCATAACACCGGAAACCTGACCGGTCGCCCCGGAAAGACTCATTGCGTTTCTAAACGGTGTCAGAAGCGTATCCATACTCCCCTCTGTCGGATAAATCAGGTATTTTCCATAGCTATCATGGGAATCTCTTCCTCCTTCATCCGAACCTTCACCCGGGAAGTGTTTTATCTGTGTAAGCACACTGTCTGTCCCCCAGCCAAGATCATTTCCATCCTCATCAAAAGTGGACTGGAAGCCATTTAAGAAGGAAGAAATCATGTCAGATGTAAGCTGCGGATCCTCTCCAAGCGTCTGCAGAAAACGAGCCCATCTCGGATCTGTCGCTACATCCGCCTGCGGCGCCATCGCTCCGGAGATACCAAGCGCTCTCATTTCCAGAGAAAGCTGTTTGCCTGACTCAAAAGCAAAATCCGTTGACATCGTAGCTGCAAGAGACAGAGCATGCGCCCAGTTCGATGTTAGTGTCGTCACCGCACTGATCTCCGCACAGAATTCAACCGGAATACCATAGGCGTCCTGTGCCTCCACATAAGCCTGTGCCTTATTAATATACTGGCTCCAGGTATCTGTGGCAATCAGCGAAAACGGAGTACAGGAAGCTCGCAGTCCGGCATCCAGTCTCTCTGTTATCGTATCAATTTCGCCAGCCACATAACTGAAATCATAAAGTCCCAGCAGCATCAGCGGAAGCTCATCCTGCACGTCCATCAACGAAACCAGATTCTCCGCTCTTGTCTCGGGATCCAGACGCCAGTCCTCATAATCATCCAGTTCGCCATTGCCGTTCAGGTCTTTAAATGCATAGCCATCCACCTCAATCAGAGTCACACCAGAGTCCGCAGAATAGCCAAGCGTCGCGCCATCTTCATTTACTACCTTAATCCAGCCGTCCGCTGTCAAAGTCGCTGTATATTTTTCTCCGCTTGCTACAATATCTCCCGCTGCTGTTTCTTCTGCGTAAGCCGTTCCCGGAATCATTCCCAGCGCCATCGTAAACGCGCCCGCTGCTGAGCCTCTCAGAAAGTCTTTTCTGGTAATTTTTTTCATGGTTTTGTTCCTCCTTTTTTGCTGCGGATTTTCTCTGTCACATACAGGAAATTCGCTCTTCATTTTCTTTGTATATAAAGAAACTCCTCCGGTTTCTCCATATTATGTTAATACAGGGTAAATGCCCGGAAATCCACCGCTCCATCCCCGCAATACCGAAAATACAGCGGATGGACTCCATTTGCTGCGCCTGCTTTTATCCGGTACTCCGTGTAGTCCGGCGAATTCTGAACCGGAATCCGCGCAATCACCTGTCCAAAGTCCGGATCACATGATACCTCCATTGTTCCGGCTGCGCCTTTCAGCTCCACCGAAATACCTGTCAGATTGTTAAAATCAAAATACTTGTATCCGGCTGTCGCTCCATCGCGCATATTCGCGATATACTGATCTCCGCCCTGCTCTCGGTCCTTTCCCGTCTGCGTAAAGTAAGGATGCGCGGCCAGGTCTTTTCGGGGATTTCCAACATCATAACGCCCCACTTTCCGTCCTTTCGCCCACAGATTGCAGGCAATTCTGGCTTCATATCTGCCGGTTCCGCGCAGCGGTCCCCCATTTAATCCGCTGCTTGAAATTTCCGCCTGGTAAAACTTTCCGTTTTCAAACCGCAGCGGTTCCGCGCAGGCCTGTCTGGAAAACGAATGCTGATTTGTCTGGCGGTGATAAAAAACATACCATTTCCCATTGAGATTCGCAATGCTTCCATGTGTATTTCCCATATAGTTCAGTGCCGTTTCTTCTGTCCGCCCATCCAGATAGCAATCACCGATATCAATCAAAGTTCCCCCGAACACAAATCCGCCATCTGGAAAGGCGCTGGTCGCGTAACAAAGCTCATGGTTGTTTTTCGAAGAATAAATAAAATAATAGGTATTTCCGATTTTGCGCATGGAGCTTGCCTCGAAAAACTCATGGTCTGGAAAAGCCCCTTCTCCTTCTTTCGGAAAGATCAGTTTTGGAGGGGACTTAATGGTTACCATATCCTGCTCTAATTCCAGCACCACTCCTCCATCAAAAGTCAGTTGTTTCAAATGCATGGCGACAGATGGAACCTTTTTATAAAAGCCGGAGTACAGAAAAACTCTGCCATCATCGTCCACAAAAATCCCCGGATCGAACGGAAACGGTTCCCCATTCTTACGCCCCCACTTATGCCCGTCCGGGAATTTTACGTGGCCATAGAATTCATATGGTCCTTCCGGTCTGTCTGCTGCTGCCACCCCCATAATGCCCAGGAAGTCATAGGCATAATACAGATAATACCTTCCATCCGGTCCCCGGCATACATCCGGCGCATACAGGCACCGAATCGGAAGCGCGGGATCCTGTTTTTTCTGATAAATCACCCCCTCATTCTTCCACTCACTCAAATCATCTACCGGAGCGGACCAGCAAACATAATCATTCATACAGAACAGCGGTCCGCCAAAGCGGTCATGAGAGCCATACACATAAACCCTGTCCCCAAACACATGCGGCTCCCCATCCGGAACATATTCCCAGCTTGGCAGGTAAGGATTAAAAGCCTGCCGCTTCTCCATAGACACATCACCTCCCATCGATTGCCAGAACAGAACTTTTTCAAACAGAGTGCCCATTTCAATAATATTTCCGTTCTGTTTCCTTGTCTAATGTGTCTATAAATATAAATGATTCCACCATTTTTTCCATCATTTTGTCGTAACCTGTATTTTTTGCGGCGAGTTTTGCAGAAAAAATAATTCTGTAATCGGACAAGGTATTTTCTCCCTGCACATAAAGAACGCCGCCGGTATCCATCCCGACGGCATTTTCCATACACTTAATACTGTTTTATTTTCCTTCCTTCTGCGGAAGTGGCGGTGCCTGATCATCTGGAAACGGAATCATCACACACAGGCTAAACCACTCATGTTCCGTTGAAATCGTCATGTTACCACCGTATTTCTCTGCACTCATGCGAATGCTTTTCAGGCCATATCCATGATTCACTTTGTCTGCTTTCGTTGTCACAGGCAGTTCCTTTTCCATCACCATCCCGGTATCACAGTAATTCTTTACCCGTATCACAAGAAAAGCCTGCTGTGAAAAGACAGAGACACGGATGAGCCTCTTTTCCGGCACATTGACTTTTTCCAGATATTCAATCGCGTTATCGAGAGCATTTCCAAAAATGGTACAGATATCCATCGCGTTCATAAAAGAAAGCAGATTCCCGTCCGCCACCGTTGTGATCCGGATATTTCGCTGCGCGCAGACCATCCCTTTATCCGTCAGCACAACATCCAGAACCGGACTTCCCGTCTTATTCTCCAGTTCAAACTTCTGAATCCCCTGCTCCATTTCCTGCAGGTATTCCTCTTTTTTCCCGGCATCCGTTTCAGAGCGGATCATGTTAATCTGGTTTTTCAGGTCGTGATATTTACAGTTCAGAATCTCAATGCTCTCTTTTGACTGTTTGTACTGATAGTACTGACGCATCAGAACATTCTGCGTCATCTCCAGCTCCTTAAACAGATTCATCTCCCGGATAATACTCTGCTGGCTCCACAGGACAAACAATCCGGCAAAATTCATGAGAGAGCGAATATAAAAAATCTGCGGCTGATCCGTCGCACTGAAAGGAGTATCAGAAGAAATATAACTGATATTTGCAGCCAGAAAAATTGCCAGCATAATCAAAAGAAAAATACACATCCTGGAAAAAGTAACCGAAAGGGATTCCCCATCCGTGATGAGTTTTTTCTCCATATAATACGCACACAGATAGATGGCAAGATAAAAAAGCGCCGCAATCACCACCTCAAACACCTGGCTGCCGATACCGGAAATATCAAAAATCCCCACAAGTACTGCCAAAAAATAGCTGTACATCTGCCATTCAAAGGCTGCGGCAAATTCCGCCAGTATAAACGCAATCGACAGACAGACCCCGGCACTCTTCGGCGTAACCTGACAGCAAAAATAAATGGTAAAATACATGATCACCATCGCCAGAAACATCCCAGGTACCCACAAAACAAGCGGCAGTTCGTATCCAATCATATATTGCAGGACGCAAAGTAAAACAAGTACAGCTGCAAGCGGGAGCACTAGCTTTCTCCAGTCGTATCTGCGCTTCAGAAGGCAAAGAAACAAAACACAGGAAAGCCACTCGGTACACGCAGTATAAAGCTTGGGAATATCTCTCACAATTGCTGTTGTGACACCCATCAGTTCTGCCCTCCCATATAGCGCGTCAGATCTTCCAGAAAGGCCTTCTTTTTGGGGCGGCTGATCGCGAGCGCATCCGTTCCCACAACGACCTGGTTCTGCTCAATTCGTTTTACCTGTTCCAGGTTCACAAGATAGCAGTTGTTACATTTAGAAAAATGACAATTCTTCAGCTTTTCTTCCAGCTCCTTCAGTGTCCCTCTCGTTTCCAGAACCTTCTTTACCGTGTGATAAATCAGTGTATGATTCGAACTCTCAATATAATAGATATCAGAAGCTGGTACACGAACAACCCCATTGGGCTGCCGCACCATGAGAAATGTCTCCACCTTATGCTGAATCTGCTCTATACTCTCCGTCAAAACAGCGGAAAAGTCAAAATAATTGATGGGCTTCAGCACATAATTCAGCGCCCGCACCGCGTAGCCTTTGATCGCGTACTGCGCGTAGTTTGTAACAAAGATCAGAATAACCTTCGGATCCATCCTCCGAATCTTCTCCGCCGCTTCCATGCCGTCCATCATTTTCATCTGAATATCCATAAAAATGATGTCATAGCGCGCCTGATAATTTTCCACCAGAAACAGGCCGTCACTGAAGAACTCCGTCTCGATTTCTTCGTTTTTTTCCTCCGCGTAACGGGCGAGGAACGCCTTCATCTGGCTGGAATAGCTTGCATTGTCATCCACCACTGCGATTCTTACCATTATTATACACCCCGATTAACCGAAAAAGATTCTTTTTCGCAGAGTTCCGCGATTACTAAATTATGCATATTCTATGGCATATATTTTACTCCAAACCTGGCAGGTTGTTTTTTATCGCCGTCATAAAGGCAATATTTTAATGTTCCAAAGATATTATATTTTCCTTGCTTCATATTAGCGTGATCCCTTGCAAAGGAATTTGGGACAAAACTTTACTGGGTAATATTTTTCCTATGTATTATTTATTTTGATTGTATCAAGGATATTAGAACGGGTCAAGTAAAACCTAGAAATAAAGTTCGTAACTTTAAACTGCATATGTCACAAAGAAGCCACCTTATACGGTGACTTCTTTGATATAGGGTTCGTTGCCGACTGTATTTTTCTCCATACATAGCTTTTGGCTATCCCAATGATTATCTCCTGTACATATACAGAAACGCAATTGGTGTCTCCCAATCCCTATCAGTATAATAGTATATGCAAACATATTTGTCAATATTCTTTCTAATTTTTTATTGTTCGACTTTACCCTTTCGTTA
>JAJQCQ010000097.1 GCA_021202635.1 Lachnospiraceae bacterium
TTTCCGCAACACCTCCGCCCCATTTATAGTGATAGAGTCCGCTTTTGCTCGCATAAAAGATTCCGGTGCCTTCCGTATCGTCCACAATTCCCCCGCCGCTGGATGTCGTCGACCATGCAGCGCCTTGTAAATGATATGTTCACACTTGCCTCCCTGGATAATGGCAAGATCGCAATCCATAAAACAGAAGTCTGCCTGTACACTCTGTTTCTGGAAGCATATGAAAAATTTGAAGCGCCTGCGATTCACAAGCATATTTTTCTGGAAATCTCCATTCCTGAAGACTCTGCCGCTACGGCAGACTGCGATCCAGAGCGTTTAACACAGGTTTTCACGATTTTGCTTGACAATTCGTATTCCACAGGTAAATAAATGCCGCCACCAGGGCAGCAATGGCCGCGATCACCAGCGCGATCGGGTTCGCCATCATCACGGCACTCAGTGCAGAAAATGCAGTCTTCACCGCATTAAACGCACTCACCAGCTTCGGCACCAGCGTCATGATCGTCCCCACAGAGGAAATAACTTTCCCGACCACGATCAGCACCGGACCGATGGCCGCGGCCACCAGGGCAATCGTCAGGATCACCGTCCGCATCCCCTCATCCATGCCGTTCAGCCAGTCCACCAGGTTCTGGATCACGCCCACTACGGATTTAATGACCGGCAGGAGCATCTGCCCGAAGGAAATCCCCAGCTCCTGCAGCTGGGATTTTAAAATCGTCAGCTGCCCGGCCAGGTTGTCCTGCATGATCTCCGCCATCTCCTCCGCCGTCCCGGAACAGCCTGCAAGCCCTTCCCGGTAAGCGTCAAAGCTGCCCGTGGACTCGCCCAGCACCGTCATCAGCTCCGACTGTGCCGTCTTGCCCGCGACCACATAAGCCAGGTTCGCCTTCTCCTCATCCGTCAGCGTGGACCATACGCCCTGCATGGACGACAGGATGGAAGAAAGGCTCTGCACATTTCCTTCTGCGTCATAGACCGTTACGCCGTACTCCGCCAGAGTATCCCGGCAGCCAGACGTATTCGTCCCCAGCCTCGTCATGATGGAAGAAAGCGCCGTGCCGGCCTCGCCGCCCTTAATACCGCCATCCGCCATGACCATCAATGCAGCCGTGGTATCATCCAGATCATAGCCCAGCTGCGTCGCCGTCGCCGCGCAGTTCTTATACGCCTCGCCCAGCTGTGCCGTTGTCGTGTTGGAATTCGACATGGCATACGCCATCTTGTCCACCAGCATCTCCGAGTCCGAAGCCGCCAGCCCGAACGCCGTCAGGTAATCCGTCACGATATCAGACGCACTTGCCAGATCCATCTCCGAAGCCGCCGCCAGGTTCAGGATCCCGGACAGACCCTCGCACATCTGGTCCGCATTCCAGCCCGCAAGCCCCATGTAGGACATGGCCTCCGCCGCCTCTGTTGCGGAAAACTTCGTGGTCTCGCCCGCTTCCCGTGCCGCTGTTTCCAGCTTCTCCATATCCCCTTCCAGATCCGTGGACGTGGAAGAAAGCAGCGCCTTCACGCTGGACATGGCATCCTCAAAATTCGCCGCCGTTGTCACCGCGGCCGTCCCCAGAGCCACCACACCGGCAGTCACCGGAAGCAGCTTCGTCCCTACGCTGCTGATGTCATCCCCCAGCGTCTTCATCTTCTCCCCTGACGCCGCGATCTTCTGCACCGCCGTGGCCGACTGCTCCGCCTGTTCCTCCAGAGCCATCAGCTTCTGCTCCGTCTCCACGATCTCCCGCTGCAGCGCGTCATACTGTTCCTGCGAAATCTCCCCGTTTGCCAGAGCCGTGTTCGCCTGTTCCGCCGCCGTTTTCAGCGTCGCCAGCTTCTCCTTCGTCTCCGACACCGCATCCGCCAGAAGTTTCTGCTTCTGCGCCAGCAACTCCGTATTCCCCGGATCCAGCTTCAGTAGCTTCTCCACATCCTTCAGCTGGGACTGCGTGGACTTGATATTCTTATTCACACTTTCCAGAGCCTTGTTCAGCCCCGTCGTATCGCCATTGATCTCAACCGTAATTCCCTTAATCCGGCTCGCTGCCACAGTCCTCACCTCCGTTTCTGGCAAACAAAAAGAGCCGATTACTCGACTCTGTTGAAAAGCGCCTGCCGATAAGGCAGACGCTTATGTATTATCTATCTTTAACTGTAATCAAAAATTCTTATCTACATCCTGGTAAAGGCTGTTATTCAGTATTTCCGCATCGTCGCCGACAAACGCTTTTGCCGCCTCCTCGTCACCCTGTAGCTGCCACATGAACCATGCAACAACATATCCACCGGCAGAGTACATCATATCATCATGCGTCATTCCAATCCTTCGGGCCATGATTTTAGACATAGAAATCTTTTCATACATTTGGTTCATCTGTTCCAGTGGTATCACAATCTCTGTTTCAAATTCACCTTCGGTACCTGCTAGCATCAATATAGGACAGTTCACTGCTGCGCTGTCGTATGGGTAATCAGTCATCTGCATTGCCGTCGATTCGCCGACTGGTGATAATGCCACTGCTGTCTTAAAATATTCGCTTTCATCATACTTTGTCAGAGCATTAAAGACAGCTGCCCCACCCTGTGAAAAGCCGGTAATGCCGATGTTATTAATATCTATCTTTTTGTAGAAAATACTATCGGGATCTTCATTTTGCTCCAACATATAGTTCAGGGTAGTAATTGTTGTCTCTCCGCTGCCCGTCCCTTTGTCTTGTGTTCCCACAACAATAAATCCCCATGAAGCATACAGTTCAAATACCGGTTCGTATTTTGTTGCCTTAAATCCTGTACCATTTACTACCAACACCATCGGATATGTTTTTTCATCTGTTTCCAATTCGGATGGGTAAAAAATCGAATATTTTTTGATAGGATTTTCTGCACTTGCTGTTTTCTTTGAGGTCACATAAGGACCTGTTTGCAGATACTTATCCTCGATTGCTCCCCCGGTTTCTATTTCCTCATTGTATCCATTATGTACGGTTGGAGCATTGTCTGCCCAAAGATACAGTATAACAAGGAGTGCCGCGATAACAAATATCACAATTAAAATGATTTTCATCACCCTTTTCATTTTATCTCCGTCCTTTTTCGTTATATAGTAATGCCAAACCATAATCCGCGCTGTCGCCGTAAATGGCGTCACTCAGCCATTCGGCGATGGATTTGCCTGTATCATTCAGTTCTGCAAATACATAAGGTGTCGCAATAATGGTGTGTGAGGTCAGATTAATTTCTCTACCGTACCAGTCATAGCCGTCAAATATAAACACGCTGGCATTTGTCTGCTCTTTTAAGTGGGAAACGAATTCTGCGAGTATTGTCTCGAAAGCATCACCATCGGCTTCGTCCACAGGCATCTCTCCATCGCTGTCGAAAACAAGGTCATTGAAATATCTCTGAATTTTTGCAAGGTCACCGTCGCGGGTAGAACAACAAAATAGAATGTTGACCTCATCGCCATAATCCTCATAAAGAGCAGTCAGGCTGTCCAGTGTCAGATTGTTGGTTTTGATGCGATTTACGATGTGTTCGGGAGCCTGCCAGACGTTCGCCGCCACATCTGCCCAACCATCATAAAGCGCAACCGAGGAGTCCACCAGCACAGTCTTGCTTTCTGCCTTCGGGAAGTAAGCGGTAAACACATCATTTGCAAGGATGGCCGCGCCCCAGCCTCCGGCACTGTATCCGGTGACCACGACAGTATCTACATCTTCAAGGCCCGCTTTCTCCAATATTTCGTCCATTGCGGAAGTAAAGTTTATATAACCGTTGTGGTACAGCGTCTTCGTTTTTCCATCTGTGTCAGTATACTCAAATTCGCCTGTCCCGCAGTGGAAATCTCCTGTAGCATAGGGGAACAGAATCATCGTCCAGTCATAAAAGGGATTTTCCTCACCATCCGCACAAAGACCGCCCATATTCATCGTGAGATTAGCAAGAAGATCAGGCCAGACAAGTGTGGTATTGTATGAATCGTATTTTGCGGTATCCTCGTTGATGCTGACACCACCGCCCGCAAAATAGACCAGCACCTTATTTTCGTCGCCCTTTTTGAACAAAGCATGATATGCGCTGCCATCGGAAGATTTCATTTCAGATGTTTCGACCCGGTACCATTTTCCAACCGTGGGGTCGGTCTTCAGGTTTGGATAACGAAGCACGGAAAAATATACGATCACCGCAATTGCTGCCAATATAAGCAGGATGATGCCAAAAATCTTTAGAACCTTTTTCATAAACAATCCCCGTTTGTTATGCTTTTTCTTTTCTCCGCTCATAAGAAGTTACCTCCAAACAATGTCCCGCCAACCATCAGATTTCCAATGAGAATCAATGCAGTACTGATATATAACTGCTCCTTAAATGTAATTTTCCTCATTGTCGCATCCCTCCGGTTATAATTGGAACAGCATCCCTTTAGTCTATATCGATTTGCACGTCCTGATATAGTTCATTATTCAATATTTCCGCATCGTCGCCGACAAACGCTTTTGCCGCCTCCTCGTCGCCCTGGAGC
>JAJQCQ010000086.1 GCA_021202635.1 Lachnospiraceae bacterium
GGGTTGTTTTCAATAAGTTTATTTTATAATGGTAACAATTTTCACTTTAAATACGTAGTCCTGTTTTTCTTCGTATTCGTATACAGCTCGATTTCTGTCCTTCTTTTACTTCCCACCACTGCTTTCAATTTCTTATTAAAAGTTTTTTGGATATTTTTTCCCCTTTATATTGATAAATTGTACTTGTCGTTTCCCATACACCAGTTGCTCTTTTTCATTATCTTTTTTATTCCAGATTCACACACAATTCTTTCTGATTTCATCTTTCTGCTCCGTTCTCTCTTTTTCCTATTTCACTGACTGCTCCGCCGCATCATATACCTGCTGTACAACCTTTCGAAATTCTTCGTTCTCTTCATTATCATATCCTCTGAAATACACTTTCTCTATTCCATCCTGGTTAAACATACAGGCACTGCCTTTTCCAAGGAAGCCTTCCGGATATACGACTCCCATATAGTCATACACCTTATCTTGTTTTTCCGCGTCAAGTGCCAGCAGACCGATGATCATGATCTTTTTTGTTCCGCCCTTGAGCAGCACGACACTTCCAATCGGTAATATTTCTCTTTCTGTCTTCATTTCCATCTTTCACGCCTCCTAGTGAAATTATTTGTTCCCGTGAAGGTAAGACTTATATAACTGTGAAGGTTTCGAACAGCACTGGTCAATTATGAGCGCAGCTTCTCTCCAATCCAGGTTCCTACACTTTCTGCCCAGTTCTCAATTGCGGAGCTGATATCCTCTGCCGTTGTTCCAAAGGTTTCCGGCGATATAATTCCAAATGTCAGCCCGGAAATCATTGTACTCAGACCGGCTACCGCCAGTTCCACTCCAGTGGCACCCGTATCTCCCCAATCCCAGGATCCGTCCGCGCCATAGTTGCTGATACTTGTTGCAAGCTGAGAAACAGAGCTTGTGATCGTCTCCGCAAATGTCGCCCAAAGTCCGGCTGCCGTATACAATCCAGTCGTTTTATCAGCCAGATGCTGATATTCATATACCGATTTTACAACGTCGATCCCCTCGCTCTGCGCGTCAAGAACAGACGCGATCTTTTCACCGGTGGTGGAATCTCCCGAAGAAATAGTGGCCGCCATATCGGATACACCGCCCGCAAGCCCGAACAGACTGCCTGCAATACCTACGCCCGCAGCCGCTTCTCCCATCTGATCTTTCAGCCAGGGATAATATGTTTTTAAATAGCTGTAAGAAGCTTTCCATAATTTGGAACTGGCTTCACCAAGGTCGCACCAGTCTGAAAGACCAGTCCATCCTTCTTTGTCTCCAGAGGCAAAAGCTGACAGCTTCTGAAAATAGGAAACCAAAGTTTTCACTGCTCCCGACGATTTATCATCTTCATATTTATCCTGATATGTTAGGAAACTTTTTATGATAGAGAGGAACTAGTCCAAAGTGTCATCCTCAGAATCCGTTGTTTCTCTGCTTTCCGAGCTTCCGGTCGTGATCGTTATGGGATCCGCCTCTGTGATTTCTGATTTTACCAGCTGTCCGCTTCGCTCTTTAATCCTTTCCTCCGTCTCCTGATATCGCGCCATCACTTCCCCTAAGACGCTTTCCATCGAAGACAGATCATTTCCACACACTTCCAGGAGAGACTCTGTCGAAGACAGAGATTTTACGATCCTATCTCTGCTTTGAAGATCAAAGCTCAGGTTTAAGCGAATATTTTCCACACTGTCCGCAACCCTGTTTACCTTTTTCTGATAGCTTTGCAGGGAAGATTGCTCCCTCAGGACTTTCGTTGTATTTACTGATATTGACGACATGCGCTCTCCTCCCTCGTCCTTCTGTATACTGCATAGCAGGCGGCGCTGAACGATCCTGCATGCCAGTAGCACGCGTTTAGGACGGACCGAAGCGATGCGCAGAACCAGTGGACGTTCGCTTAACGCCGACCGAAGCGAAGCGTAGACCTGCGGCCTGCTGTTCTGAATAGTTACAGAAATATACTTAAAATCCAGCATCAGGGACAGGTTATTCAGCTGTCCCTGATAATGTATTTACCAATTTTGAAGCAGTTTAGAACAGATTCAAAACCCTCAATTACTCCAGCGGATCGGTTGGCAGCCCGGAGCTTGCGTTCTGCGCTTCTGTCTCTGCGGTTTCGTATACGGAAGCCATCTCGGCCAGGTCTGTTACATGCTCCTGGATCATGCTGTTAAATCTGGTAATGTCGTCATCCAGCTCGTGAAATTTTGTCCTATATGCATTTGCGGCTTCGCCGGTCCATACGGAGCTGAGTCCGTCTACTAAAGATGTCATCTGTGATGTAAGTCCGCTTACGACCTGTCCGCAGGTGCTGAATTCCTGTGCTGCTGATTTTAATTTAGCCGGTGTTACTTTCAAAATACCTTCCATGATAAATTCTCCTTTTTCCAATTTATTTAATGATCAATCTGTTGCAAATGTCAGTCAAATATAGCATTTAGCCGTAAGTTCTTGTTGTCGCTGTCTGAGTATTCGTATTTTCCGCCGTTTCATATGTTGTGATAATTGTCTCCAGCGCTGTGATATACTGATCAATCGCAGACTTAAAATTATCCATCTGCCCCTTGTCACGCGTGAATGCCGAATGAAAAGCCGTATTTGCGTCGCCATCCCACATGGAAGACACGTTCGCTTCCGCCGACTCCAGCTGATTGATCTGTGTCTGCAGGCTCTGATTCAGTTCCTGCAGGGTCTCTTTCTGCGATCTTAATGATGACGCTGTTACTGTAAATTCTGCCATGATTGATTTCCTCCTGATTTTTGTTTTTGATTTTTGTTTTTGATTCTTACTTTTGATTTTTGTTGTTAATGTTGCTGTTATGTTTGCAAAGCTGTAAAGATGAAAAATCTTTACACACCTTTGCATGATAACCTGTTTATTATAGTAGGCTTCACAGCTTGCTTCGAGGATATGTAAAACGCGTACATTCCCTCCTCTTAAGCCGTTTCTGCCTGTACTACCATCAGCTGCTCTTTGTCTGCGCCAGCAAAATAGCCTGCCGTTCCGCGTTGTAGGTAACCTGTGCAACCTGCCGGATCGCTTCTGCGATTGTGCGGAGATTTTTTGCGCTTTTCTTCAGCTTCTCTTCCAGCAATTCCCCTTTCTGAAGGTATTCCTCCGCACTCTCACCCGTCCAGGCTGCCCCAATCGCGTTAAGGGAATTTTCCAGGCTGGAGTTCGCCAGATCATCAAGCTGCCCGGCCAGGGTATCCAGCTTCTGCGCCTGTTTTTTAGTGTTCGCAAAGTCGATCTGTATGCTGACCAGCGTTTTTACCGTAGACATCTGTTTTCCTCCTGTTTTTCTCCTATAGAAGCGCATCCGATGGAAGCTGGCTGCTCGCTTCGGTTGCTGCTTCTTCTCCTTCCTGATAAACATTTGCTATCGTCAGCAAAGTCTTAGGCTGTATTTTCATCCGTTCCATGATCGTCTCCACCTGCTCCTGCTGTTCCTCGTACTTCTTTCTGCAAAGATCAGCCGCTTCGCCCGTCCAATAGCTCGAAGTACTGCGAACCACCTGGAGAATTCCTGACAATGCCGTATTCATCTGGCTGATTTTACTTTCCGCCTCCGATGCGCGCGATTTCAATACATCGGGCGATACGCGGATCGTCGTATTGGAACTGTTCAGAATGCTTCCCGCCATGTCTCATGCCCCCTCATATTCGAATTGCCTTTACGGCACTGTTAACCGCATTTTCGCAGTTCTGATACTCATCTCTGGCATATTCTAGTGTCTGTATAAACTCATCCAGCGCCGCCAAGATATCCCGTATTGTGGTTTCATCCGCATCATACTGAGTCATGTACGCCTGTTTTGCGGTACCGTCCCAGCTACTGTCCAGGGAATTCATGCTATTGGAAAGCTCCTCGATTCTGCTTTGCAGATTTGATCGATATGAATTTAGCGTTCCAATATCACTTTTCAAGGCATCAATATTTATTCCCAGCTTCACATCTGCACCCTCCTCTCTTTTACTCCACAGTTTCGCTTTTATAAAGCTGAAATTGAAATGGCATTATGACCTGTTCACAATCGCTAACCGGCAATATTGTTACACTTATAACTGTCGGCGGATATCTGCGCACGGTATATTCATTCACCTGCTGAAATACTTTCTTCTCACATCGCTCGTACCGGTCTGCTACCGCTGCCGTCAGCCTCTGATAGCTTTTATAAGATTCCCTGATCTCTTTTGCCCCCTGAGACCAGAGCTTCAGAATCATACTGACAGTCTTCAGACTTTCTTCTTCCACAAGCTTTTGCCGGATAAGCTCTGTCTCATTGATCATTCCATCCAGCTTCCGGATATCTTTTTGCATCTGTTCCGATCTGCTTTTCAGAATCTCAGTCTCTACTCTCATCGGGGGGGGGGGGGGGGGGGGGGGGGGGGGGGGGGGGGGGGGGGGGGGGGGGG
>JAJQCQ010000062.1 GCA_021202635.1 Lachnospiraceae bacterium
TCACCGAGGCGATCAATGCAATGGAGACAAGGACATCCGCTTTGATGTCAAAGGCTGTAATAAGGCCGATGATGGCTTCCATAATAATCGGGATTCCGCAAAATACAATGGCGATCCAAGCGGCATCAAAAGGGAATGGCGACCATCCGGTCAGGCTGCATAGGACCGCTGCCCCTGATATGATAAGGAAAATAATATCCTTTTTGATTCCCCCTGATTCCAATACCCATTCAAGTCTGGAAATCGCTGCTTTCATATGAGTTCAGTTCCTCCTCTTTTCGCATACCACCTGCCGCAATTCTTTCAAAGCTTTCATTGCTTAACGAATGGCCCATCCGGCTTCCTTCCCTGTCTGCCAAAGCAGGATCAACACCGGCAAGCACCAGATTTTTCTCGAAAAAAATATGTTTACGATGCGTTTTCTCTGCTGTCAGAGAGCCTTGCTCTGTCAGGTGGAGGCAATACTTTTCGTCCATCAAAAGAAAACCATCCCGTTCCAGCGCCAGAACTGCCTGGCTGACGTTTTTATACCTATCGGGGTATGTGTTCATTATACATATAGGGGTATGGGAATGTCAACTGATCTTCGTGAAGATTAGGAGGTGCTAACAGATTTGAAGGCTATACAGAAGAAGTGATACATTTCTGGAAAACCAAAAGCAGCCGTGAAAGGCTGCTTTCGTATCATTTCAATATGGATTTTCAAAAGGACTTAGCTCATATTTGCGAAGCGTTCCACGGCTTTCGTGAAGTCGGCAATCGTTTTGTCCGCGTCTCCGTGTTCGATCCCGTCACGCACACAATGCTGAATGTGTCCTTCAAGGACAACTTTACCGCACCCATGCAGGGCCGATTTCGCCGCATTGATCTGAGCCAGAATATCCTCACAGGGAATGTCCTCGTCCACCATTCGGTCAATCGCCTGTACCTGACCGATTATTTTTTTCAGTCTGCGATGCAGATTTTCTGCGTCCATGCACTGTTTCATGTTCGTTCCTCCTTGTATACATAAGGGTGTATGTGTACATGATATAGCACTTTGGGTTGCTTGTCAATCGACTGAAAAAATCTTTCTCCTGATTACTGTAAGCTCATTCCTGTTTCCGGTGCATCTATTCCTCGCATACAGCCCTCATCTCTCCCAAAATGTCACTGAGATACCCGTCCAGCCCATAGGACTTTTCACGCATTTACAGATGCCAGATATCCCGGTTATACTCCGCAATGGTGCGGTCGGAGGAAAAGAATCCGGCTTTCGCGATATTGATCAGTGCGCGGCGGGACCATTCTCTTGGATTCAGGGCATAATCCTGCATCGCCTGGGTTTTGCGGACAAGATAAGCATTGAAGTCCGGCAGTATCTGGAACCAGTCCTTGTGGATCAGTTCGTTCTGCAGTCTGGAAAGATTCTCCTCATGACCGGCAGACAGCATGGTCTTTGAAGTCAGAAAATCAATTGCACGGCGGATGTTCGGGTCTCCCTCGTACCACTCTTCCGCATGATAGCTCCCATCCGCATAGGAACGGATGACCTGGTCGCTGGTCCGTCCGAAAATATATATGTTGTCATTTCCGACGCGTTCTGCAATCTCGACATTTGCTCCGTCCATGGTTCCGAGTGTGACGGCTCCATTCAGCATAAACTTCATATTGCCCGTGCCAGAAGCCTCCTTAGAAGCCAGACTGATCTGTTCCGAAAGGTCGCAGGCCGGGATCATCTTTTCCGCAGCGGTCACATTATAGTTTTCCACAAAAACCACCTGCATCCATTTTGAAACCTCCTCATCCGCCGCGATCACGTCCGCTAAAGTAAGCAGGGCGTGGATGATATCCTGTGCGATCACATAGGCCGGCGCCGCTTTCGCGCCGAAAATGCTGACGATCTTTGTCGCCGGCAGATGGCCGGCTTTGATCTCAAAATACTGATGAATCAGGAAGAGCAGATTCAGCTGCTGACGTTTGTACTCATGCAGACGCTTGGACTGAATCAGGAACATGGCATCCGGATTCACCTTTACACTCTGTGTGTGATACAGCCAGCCGGAAAGTGCCTTTTTGTTATCCTTTTTTATGAGAAACAGCCGGTTGAGAACCACATCATCCTCACAAAAGCGCATCAGCTTTTCCAGCTCATCCGCATCCTTCTTAAATCCCGGCCCGATCAGTCGCTCAATTTCAGCCGTAAGCTGCGGATTGCATTTGAGCAGCCAGCGCCGGAAGGTGATCCCGTTCGTCTTGTTGTTGAATTTTTCCGGATAAAGCATGTAAAAGTTTTTCAGTTCCGTGTCCTTCAGAATCTGTGTGTGCAGCGCCGCCACGCCGTTTGTGGAATGGCTGAAATGAATATCCATATGTGCCATATGAATGCGGTCTTTCGGATCAATGATATATGTGCCCGCATCGTCCGTCCGTTCACGGGCAACCGCGTCCAGCTTTTCGATAATCGGCATCAGCTGCGGTACCACCTCATCCAGATAATGGCGCGGCCATTTTTCCAGGGCTTCCGCCAGGATCGTATGATTCGTGTACGCGCACGTATCCGTCACGATCTTCACCGCTTCGTCAAATTCAATACCCTTCTCCCCGAGCAGACGGATCAGCTCCGGGATTACCATACTCGGATGCGTATCGTTGATCTGAATCGCCGCATAGTTTGCCAGATCATGATAGTTGCTGCCCCGCGCGACAGATTCCTCCAGGATCAGCTGCGCCCCCGTAGATACCATCAAATACTGCTGGTAAATACGAAGCTTCCTGCCCGCCTCATCCGAGTCATCCGGATACAGGAACAAAGTCAGATTCTGATCAATTTTCGTTTTGTCAAACTCGATCCCCTGTCCAATGACCGATTCATCAATCGTGTCCAGATCAAACAGATTCAACGTATTCGTCCGGCCTTCATAACCGGTCACAGCCAGCTTATACAATCTGGCCTCATATTGCTTACCGGCAAGGGTGACCGGGTAAACCTTATCCGTGTGCTTTGTCCATTCGGTTCGCCAGTAGTCCGGTGTCGCGTTCTGCAGGCCATCCGTAAACTGTTGCCGGAACAGTCCGCAGTGATAGCGCAGGCCGATCCCGTCACCTGGCAGGTTCATCGTGGCCAGGCTGTCCAGAAAACATGCGGCCAGCCGCCCCAGCCCGCCGTTGCCAAGACTGGGTTCATCTTCCATCTCCTCAATGTCCGATAAATTCTTCCCCGCACACGCCAGTGCAACCTTTACCTCATCATAAAGGCCAAGATTAATCAGATTGTTCGACAACAGCCTGCCAATCAGGAACTCCGCTGAAATATAGTACAGCTTTCTTCCCTGAACGGGGACTTCCTGCTTCCTGCTTTTCTCCTCTGTCAGCAGCATAAGAGCGGCGTAGATTTCCTTATTTGTTGCCGCTGCCAGATCCTTCCCGCAAAGCTTTGTAAGTGTTTCATAGATTCCGCCTGCCATACTGTGCTCCTTTCTGCAATTATCGTAACTGCTGTTCTGAATTGTTACCAAAATTCGGTGCCTGTGCTGTTTTTTCCCGTGCCAATTGTTCTCTATATCTTAATGTGTTTTTATCATAAAATGCCGCTATATTCTTGCCTTATGGGCGCATTTTATGATACTATCCTATCATCGTATTAAAAAATTAAGTTACAAACTTATTTGTACTCATTATACGTATACGAGGAGAATTCTCATGAAAGTAGAACAGGATCAGAAATATCAGGAGAAAAAGAGACACGGCAGCGCATTTTTTCCATTCAATATCTACCCTTGCACCATTCCCGGAGATTTCCCTTCCGTCGCGCTGCACTGGCAGAATAGTATGGAGATCATCTATGTCAAAAAAGGACAAGGGATTGTTCAGCTTGATACCCAGCCAATAGAAGCCACAGCAGATGATATTTTTGTTGTTCCGCCTGGTGCCCTCCATGCACTGAAAGAAGAATCCGGCAAATCCATGGAATATGAAAATATTATTTTTGATCTGGAATTTTTGGGAAGTACCACTGCAGACGTCTGTGCTGCCGAATACCTTGTACCGTTAAGTGCCGGGCAGTTGTTTCCCGGAATGCGGTTGCGGCGCAAAGACGGGGATTCCTCCGGGCTTTCTGTTCTGTTTCCCGACTCGGAGGACGATATCTCAGACGACGGGTATTCTTCAGGATTTCCTTCTTACTCTGCGCTTTCTTCCTGTTTATCACGTACCGAAATCCTGTGCAAAAAATGCTTCAGAGGCTACGAGCTTGGTGTTAAAGCTGCCATTTTAGAGTTCCTGTCCCTGCTCATCCCACTGTGTCCAGCAACGATACAAAAAGAATCCGTCTACACAGAGCGGCTGAAAACAGTGGTCAGCCGGGTAGAACAGGATTACTCCCATCCGTTCACTGTCCAGGAAATGGCAGATTTCTGCGGATGCAGCAGCAGCCATTTTATGCGCTGGTTCCGTCAGATGACCGGCTCCAGCTTCGGACAATATGTGAATGAACGCAGGCTTGCCTACGCGGCTGAGCTGCTCAGAAAGAGCGATGATAAAATCATTCTGATCGCGGAAAAAGCCGGTTTTGAAAATCTTTCCAATTTCAACCGGCAGTTTAAAAGCCGCTATGGGATTACGCCGAGCGGGTATCGAAAGAAGCCCCGCCTGTTTTAGAGCCCTTGGCATTAAAAATTGACAAAAGCTTCAAATATTTTTTTACTGGCCGGATTCACATAATAATCAAATTCCGGATGCCACTGAACCGCCCATACAAATCTATGCCTCGTATGACACACGGCTTCTACCAGCCCATCTTCCGATTCTGCCATGACTTCAAGCTCCGTCCCCAGTTCTTTTATTGCCTGATGGTGATAGCTGTTTACTCCCAAAGTTTCTATCCCCAGCAGATCATACAACGGGGACTCCTTTCTTATCTGAACCGTATGGGCAATATTGGTGTAGGGCGGCTTCATATGATGCTCAACCGTACTTTTATATTCTGTCGGCAGATCCTGGTAAAGTGTCCCACCCTGCAGGACATTGATAAATTGGATGCCGCGGCAGATACCGAGTACCGGCTTCTCGTTTGCAAGCGCATTTTCGTACAGTATGCGTTCTATCCGATCCCTTGCCGGGCAGGTCTGTCCGCAGGATTCTTTTTTCTCCTGATGATATAAAGCAGGAGAGACATCATGCCCGCCAGTCATAAGCAGACCATCACACAGTTCAAATATCTCCAGCACATCTTCCGGGGTGCCAGACAAAGGAAGAATGACCGGGATTGCCCCGGCATCCCTGATTCCATCCATGTATCCGGGAAGCATCCAGATACTTTCTTTTTCGTCGTCCCACAAGGGAACAACTGCTATCTTCGGCTTTGCCATCCTCTTCTCTCCTGTTCACTCTTCTCAATCGTAATTGCAAAAGACGCCGCAAAATACCCTGCTGGTATCTGCGACGTCTTTGTCATTGGAAAGTTTAGTACAGATTTACAAAATAGTCAATTACTTATTATGATTTCCGTCCTCATCTCATACAGGAAACAGTCGCAAAGCAGTCGCAATTTCATCGCATCAAAAGCTATGGACTATCAGTCAAATACCCCGATGCTATCCTCTTTGAACATACTGATTGGATGATCCATATTTAAAAAACATTATGTGCAAACGGCTCCCCCAATTCTTCATCCAGAAGGGAAATCGCCGTCTCATTCGTGCCGCCATAAAGGACAATACATTCTTCCTGCAGATAAAGGCGGATAGGAGCAACGTAATCTATGACCACACTTTCGCCGTCCATCGCAAACATAGACGGATCGTCCGGAGCAAACGCTTCAGATACAGTCTTCGCCATTTCACTATCTATATAGTGAAAAACAGTTATCCATCCAAGAGTTACCATATAATCGACTTCCTCATCCGGAGCTCCTTCCGGGTCATCTTCTTCTGCCGAAGGCCAGATCGTCAGGCTTTCCGCATACTCAGAGCAATACTCACTCCCACCTTTTGAAAACTCCGTCTGGAAACCCTCGCTCTCGATCAATTCTGCCACAGACGCCGCTATCTCTGATATTTCCAGGCATTCAATGTCCGATGCAATGATCTGTGCCGGATAGGTCTCCATGATTATACCGTTATAGGTAATCTGTACGGTATCATCCACCTTAACCGTACCCAGAAATTCTTCGAGCTGTGCATGATCGACTTCGTCTAAACCGACATACATCTGAGCGGAGCTGTCATACTCATCCGTGTCAGAATTCGGTTGCACAAGAATGGATGAAGCCTGTATTTCCAATACAGCTGCGCAAAAAGTTTTCGCCTCCGTTTCTTCTTCGGCGCACACCGGAAGTGCTGTCAAAGTGTAGAAAACAGATAATATAATCACAACTATTCTCTTCATTCTGATCTCCTCTATTTTCTGAGAATTCTACTGTCTAATTTCTTACTTACATTAATCTCTCGGTTTTCCTATATACTTCTTTCAAAGCCAAGATACCTTGTACCCTGAAATGTTAATGTACCCCTGTCGCCCTCCGCAAGCATTCCGTATTCCGAACGGTTCACGTGAAATTCCATCCGATCGCCGCTTTCAACCTGAAATGTAGCATAGTAACGGGTCGTCGTGGTCGTATGAAATCCATGTGCCCCGGTTGCATCCCCAGCATTGGCATGCTGATCATAAGTCATATCTGTCCTCTTCGTGACAACTACTGCAGAAACAGATAACCGGGGAGCATGATTGTTCCTGTTCCATGTCGCCAGTCCTTTTACAGCTGTCACTATAAAAATAACAATAACACAGATAAATATGACCGTAAATAATATATCAAACATGCCGAATCCCATACCAAAACCCACGTACATATTCTTCCTCCGTTCAAACCTTATATTACGGCATAACTCTCCACTAACACAAGCTAAATATTCAAACTCAAAGCAATTCCTTTAGCTTATTAAGAAAATTCTCTTCTCCCAAAGTATTAATCTTATGGAATACTGCCGTACTTCCTCCAGATGTAATTGCCGACAAACGGATTGGACCCCCGTCTACCTGAAACATGGTAACATTCATGCTGACACGATTTCCTCCGGAATAACTGTACCGTTCAAACACACGCACACTGCACCGTGAAGAACCTTCCCTGAAATCACTCCCTCCTTCCATGGATGCAGAGACACTGCCGCCTTTGATTCCTTCTTCAATCTTATCCAGTATCTGGTCAAAATTTCCTGTAAGTGTCCGCTCTAATTTTGCCATAATCGTTCTCCTTTGTTACAGATATCAGAATTTAGTGATTAATCTGAGTATAGCAGGTTCCACTTCCGGGTTCCCTGTGAAAATTCTTAAGATTGTTAAAAACAGAGGCTTTCCATACTATTGTTGTATTTTCCATCTCCCGGAATGTCTGTGATTATTTCCTTCAAATCAAAAATATTTACATTTTTTTATTATTCGTGTAATATTCTGCCGATCTCATGCGTTTTACAAATGAAGGTGCCTTCCAGACAAAAACACGAAAGGGGAAACATCGTGAATTCACAGAAATACGAGGAAGCTGTCGAACAGTACATGGACATCGTATACCGAACCGCGCTGAGTTGTACCAAAAATAAGCAGGATGCGGAAGATGTCATGCAAAATACATTTATCAAGCTTCTTCAGACAGACACCTGCTTCTCGGATGATGACCATATGCGCAGATGGCTGATCCATGTAGCAGTCAATGAATGTAAATCCCTCTGGCGATCCTACTGGCATAAAAATGTTTCTTCCCTTGAGGATTACGAGCCCACCAGCACCGATGGAAATTCTGTCCATCAGGATGTCTTTGATGCGGTAATGAGGTTGCCCCAAAAATATTCGCTTGTGGTGCACCTGTATTACTATGAGGGCTACTCCGCCCGGGAAATTTCGGAAATTCTCAAGATATCACAGAACAATGTGCAAATCCGCCTGATGAGGGCAAGAACAAGACTCAAAAAACAGAAGAAGGCAGCCGCCTCTATCTGAATGTGGGAGAAAGCCTGAAAATCGACATTACAGATGATCTGGATGATGGTTCATGCGAAGGTGATTTTGAATTTGAAGGGAACACCTATGAATACTCCATATCACTTGTAAGCGATGAATATGTCGTTAATGTCGCTCTGAAAGAATAAGCCACTCATTTCAAAATAACAGGGACCTCCAAACGCGGCCGAAGAAAACATCCCCGTTTGGAGGTCAATCCAATTGCTTCGCCAAATGAATGCCTGTTCCCCTGTTATGACTATTCCAATACCTTTACTTCATCCGGCAATCGTTTTGGAAGAATATCCTCATAACGATATATGCTGAGCACAAGGCCAAGCAGCAGATAAGAACAGATTAAATGTGCTCTTGTTTTCTGCACATCCGGTCAATGACAAAACAAGTAAAACCGTCATAAAAAACATATCCACTCTTTTACATTTCATCGTCTTTTTCCTCCATAACTGGTGTAACTATAAATAGCTCATATTATCTCATACCTTATAAATCCAAAGACTTCGTATCTGCGGTAAAAGAGTGTCAAGAGACCATGTTTTTCTACTGTTGGACGGACTGTTCGGATCATTAACCGTGACATTTCCATCCTTGTCAATCCCTGTCAAAACAATAAAGTGTCCGGTATAAGTAAAATCTCCCGGATACATACTCGCAATCATCGGTGTGGATGCACTTAGATTCTCCTGTATGTATTCCGCACTTACAGTCCCTGCCGCTGCCTGCAGGCCAAGCAGTTCTGCGCCTTCGGTCATAAGACTCCAGGATGTTCCCTCTCCCCACACATAATATCCATGTTCTTCTGAAAACTGCGCGACACTGTACGGATCCCAATCTGTTGTGCCGGTGAGTCCACAAAGTATCATGGAAAGGCAGGTCGGCCCGCATCCGGTAATATGGCGTACAGCATCAGCAGTCCGAGCCTTGGTGAACGTGTTCAGACCAACCGGAACGCAGATGCACCATATGTACGCACATTGGAAAAAATCATGCTTTTGGAAGACCGCATCACAGCGGAAATCGACCGTCTGGTGAATTTAAAGACAGAGATGCTTGCCGCTATTGAGGACATGGAGAATACGGAAGAAAAGCTTCTCCTGAAATATCGCTATTTCGAGGGACACACCTGGGAAGAAATCGCCGTCCGGATGAGCGTCTCCATCCGCACGGTGCATCGGATACATGGCTCTGCATTGCAGAATTTTGTTGTGCCGGTCTGAAGGTTGGCACACTTTGGCACAGTTTGGCACATGGTTATGATGTATAATGGTATCATGAAAAACTGGACAATGATAGAGAAGCCTTCGTGGGAACAAGCCTCCTGCGAGGGCTTTTTTGTGGCGTGAAATTCATCCTGTGGCCTTCGCGGAGGCGCAGCCGTGACAGGCGGCAGATAGATGGAGGTGGAATCATTGCCAAGAAAACCAAAACACCCCTGCTCTCACCCCAGTTGTCCGGAGTTTGTGGAATACGGGAAGCGTTACTGTGAAAAACACCAAAGGCAAGAAAACAAACGCTACGAGAAGTACGACCGGGACCCGGCTGTACGCCGTAGGTATGGACGTGCTTGGAAGCGCATCCGTGACAGCTACGCAGCAGCTCATCCTTTGTGTGAGCTCTGCCTTGAGAAAGGGATCTATACAAAGACCGAGGAGATACACCACAAGCTGCCGCTCTCTGAGGGTGGGACGCACGACCGTGCTAACCTCATCGCCCTATGCAAGCCATGCCATGCGCGGATTCATGCGGAGCGCGGCGACAGGTGGCACAACAATAAAGCAGTCCGCGATTGAATTTTGCAGACTGCTTTGCTGTCATTTTTTGAAAATATCAGAATGTGTACCGGTATCAACAAGTGTGAGTGTCAGGATGTCGTTTTCTATCAGATAGACCAACAACCAGTCCGGTTTAACGTGGCACTCACGGAAACCGGCAAATTTACCGCTTAATTCATGGTCATGGTGTTTCTCATCGAGTTGTTTGCCCTGACGCAATTTATCAACAACATCGTCCAACAGAGAAATATCCAGACCGCGTTTTTTCATGAGCTTATAGCTCTTCTTATAAGCGGTAGTGAATTTGACAGTATACATTTAATCGTCCAGAGCCCGTTTAAGCTCTTCCATGCTGGTATATCCTTTGACGTCAGGATCGCGGGAAATACGTCTTGCTTCTTCCATTGCTTCAAGAGTCTGCTTGCCATAGCGAGGCATCTCGACAGCGAACGGAAGACCGCCGCGAAGGATACACTGATGGAGAAACATGTTTACTGCACTGGACATATCCAGTCCAAGGTCACTGAACAGGTCTGTTGCCTGCTTTTTGATATCGGAATCGATACGAATTTGAGTTGGTGCTGTAGCCATAGCAATCACTTCCTTTCAAGCATATAATAGTCGCTTTGGTTTACGTTGTCAATCATTTTCGTGATTTTTTATAATTTTTGAGACCCCAGGGGCGGGTCAAATCTCTGTTTGGTTTCTCCCAGGGAACGGTGCGGGGGTCACGCGCACAAAATCGCAAAAGTTTTTAGGGGAATAGCCCCTTTGGAGAGGAGGTGCTTTGAAAATGGGTACAAGAGGACCAAAACCCGGTACCGGCGGCAGGCCGAAAAAGGCCATTGCAGATAAGACTGCTGACGGAAACACGGGACACAGACCGCTGACGGTTATCGACTTCGGTGACAGCGCGGCTGATTTGAAAGGTCAGGCAATGCCAAAGCCGGCTGAGTTTCTGTCCGCCAAACAAAAGGACGGCTCCACGCTTTGCGCGGCTGAGATATATGAGACCACATGGCAGTGGCTCTCGGAACGTGCCTGCGCTTCACTTGTCTCTCCTCAGCTGATTGAGCGCTTTGCTATGGCAAGCGCCAGATGGATTCAGTGTGAGACGATAACGAGCCAGCTGGGATTTCTGGCAAAGCACCCTACCACGGGTGCGGCAATCCAGTCTCCCTACGTGGCCATTGCGGATAAGTATATGACGCAGGCAAATAAGCTGTGGTCGGAAATTTACCAGATTGTCCGCGAGAACTGCACGGGCGAATACACAGGAGCTAGTCCACAGGATGATGTGATGGAACGTCTGCTCCGGGCAAGGAAAGGAATGAACTGATTATGATTGAGAAAGTAAATCCGGGCCATCCGGATAAATGTGCGGACAGGATTGCCGGAGCGATTGTTGACCTGGCATACGCTTCTGAGGAGAAGCCAAAGATTGCTGTCGAGGTGCTGATTGGGCATGGCAAATGTCACGTCATCATTGAGACCACGGCAGATTTAAATGAACTGGAGGTTCAGGAGGCTGTCCACAGGATTGCCGGATCGGTAGAACCTGACATCGTGATTGTGGCGCAGGATAAGCTGCTCGCTGATAACCAGGCGAATGAAATCCGCTGCGGTGACAATGGGATTTTTAAAGGTGTACCTTTGACTGATGAACAAAAGCAGCTCTCTGAAATCGCCCACGCCATCTATGAAAAGTACACTTCTGACGGAAAGTACATTTTAGACGGTGACCGGCTGATTATCTGCCAGAGCAACGCTCCGACGGACGAACTGCGAAGTGTGTATCCGGATGCGGAAATCAATCCGCTGGGTGACTGGAACGGCGGCACGGATGTTGACACGGGTGCCACCAACAGGAAACTTGGCTCTGATATGGCCGACTCAGTTACTGGCGGCGGTCTGCATGGCAAGGATTTGTCCAAGGCGGATGTATCTGTAAATATTTATGCCTTCCTGAAGGCACAGGAAACTGGTGAGGAACAGCACTTCTGCTGTGCCATCGGCGATACAGAGATTGACGGCGTGCCCTTCTCAGATATCGTTGCTGCAGCGAAGGAATATTTGAATTCCATCGGCGGCTTTGAGAAGCTGGCCGAGTGGGGATTATTTTGAGGTGACGCTATGAAAACTACATCTGAAATGCAGCTGGTGCCGGTCGAGAAGCTGGTGCCATATGTGAATAACGCGAGGACGCACTCGCCGGAGCAGATTACAAAGCTCCGTTCTTCTCTCCGTGAGTTTGGTTTTATCAATCCGGTCATCGTTGACAGAGATTATGGTGTTATCGCAGGCCACGGGAGAATCGAGGCGGCAAAGGCCGAGGGGATCAGCGAGGTTCCCTGTGTGTTTGCCGACCATCTGACCGAGGCTCAGAAGAAAGCATATATCCTCGCCGACAACCGAATGGCGATGGACGCCGGTTGGGACGAAGAACTCCTGCGTATTGAGATTGAGTCCCTGCAAGGTGAGGACTTTGATATCGGTCTGACCGGTTTTGACGAGAAAGAACTGGCTGACCTGTTTTCCAATGGATCTGACAGTGAGGTCGAGGATGATGATTTCGATTTGTCAGAGGCGCTGGAGAAGGCAGCTTTTGTGGAAAAAGGCGATGTCTGGACGGTCGGGCGGCACAGGCTGATGTGTGGTGATGCCACTTCTTCCGAGGATGTGGCAAAGCTGATGGATGGCAAAAAGGCAAATCTGATTGTGACGGACCCGCCTTATGGCGTCTCCTTTAAATCATCAGATGGGTTGACCATCCAGAACGACTCCATGAAAGGTGATGACTTCTACACATTTCTGTACAAGTCCTTTTCTAACATGGTTGCTCATATGGAAAACGGCGGTGCGGCTTATGTATTCCACGCTGATACGGAGGGTTTAAATTTCCGCAAGGCATTTGTGGACGCAGGCTTCCACCTCGCCGGAGTGTGTATCTGGGTGAAGAACTCGCTGGTGCTGGGTCGCTCTGATTATCAGTGGCAGCACGAGCCAGTGCTTTATGGGTTTTTACAGAACGGAAAGCATCCGTGGTACTCTGATAGAAAACAGACTACCATCTGGAATTATGACAAGCCAAAGCGGAACGAAAACCATCCGACTTCCAAACCGCTGGACCTGCTGGGATACCCGATTAGCAATTCCACACAGGAGAATGCTATCGTCTTAGACACTTTCGGTGGCAGCGGCTCGACCATGATGGCCTGTGAGTAGCTAAACCGTATCTGCTTCTCGATGGAGCTTGATGAGAAATACGCTTCTGTCATTCTTCGCAGATATGTGGAGATGGCGGGTGACTCGGAAAACGTATTTGTCATCCGAAATGGTGAGCGTATCCCCTACTCTACTCTTGTCAAGGAAGTCGAAGTGCCGGAAGGGTAATTGTGACAATTTCGCTCCTACATTTTTGGTAGGTATTTCATTCAATTCTGCTTGCTATCTGTGGGCTTTAGAGTGATTAATACACTACCAAACAAAAAGGAGGCCAAGCCATATGAAAATTAATTACAACGTAACAGGAACCAGACGCAAGGAACTCGCCCGTGTAATTTCACAGATTACCGGAGCAAAGGCTGAATATCAGTACATGCCCACCTGCGCATACGTCATCGACTTCTTCACTCTCAGCAAGGAAGGAACACTAGAATTCAGTGACCGGAGCGACACCGAGATTGTCGAGGCGGTGCTGGAAGGCATCGCCGCAGCCGGGTTTGAATGCGAAGCGGCGGATAGTGTAGACGAGGCGGATGAGAATGAGGTTTCCGAGCAGGAAGAAGCCATCGAGACGACCGAGGATGATGAGGCCGCAGAGGATACGGAAGCTACCGAGCAGGAGCCGGAAACAACCGAAATCGCAGAGGATGCGGACCAGCCGGAAGAAACTGAAACACCGGAGACTGACGTTCCGACCGAAGTCACAGACGAGGCTGCGGAGGCAGTCACCACGGAGAAAACTGAAACATTTGACTCTGAGGATTCCAATGAAGCTAAAGCAGAATCTCCCATCGAGACCAAACCGGAAACTCCTACCGAGGACTGCGAAGCTGGGGAGGCTCCCTGGCTTACGATTTCTCTTCCCCTTGATAAGGTCGATGCCGGAAAGCTGACCAGAATTCTGGAAGCCAAAGGGAGCCTCATCAAAAAGGCACTTGGAGTAGACAGCCTTCCGATTGAGATTGGCGAGGATACCATTTCCTTCCCTTGGTTTTCGGAACTTCCGGATGCTAACGCATCCACAGCCTACACCCACTTCATTTCCGCACTTTGCAGGATGAGTAAGGAACAGAAACGGGTGACCGCGACCGAGAAAGAAGTCGACAACGAGAAATACGCATTCCGCTGCTTCCTGCTCCGCCTCGGATTTATCGGCGAGGAGTACAAGACTGACCGGAAGATTTTATTGAAGAACCTGACCGGCTCCTCCGCTTTTAAAAGCGGCGCAAGGAAGGAGGCGGCAGCAGATGAAGCCTGATTGGACTGGTAAGATACAGCTTGTGATGGTTATTGCGGCGGTGGTCATCGCTGCCGCAGTCATCCTCTACGGCGATGAGATCGCCGCATGGCTCTCGAAGGAGTTTATGACGGAGACACACTCGCAGCTTCGCGAGCTGCTCAGATAGGAGGCACGCATGAAATTTCCAAACAGAAAGCTGGTCGAGAAGGTCAGAAAAGAATACCCTGCCGGATGCCGCGTGGAGTTGGTGCAGATGGACGATGTCCAGGCACCTCCCGTCGGTACGAAGGGAACCGTGTATGCGGTTGACGATGCCGGGGATCTCTGCATCCATTGGGATAATGGCTGCGGTCTGAAGGCTGTTTATGGCGAGGATATCGTGAAGAAAATCAGCGGCTGACCGCCTGTAAAATACACAATTTCAGGTGCAAATCTTTGTGTAGATTATGCCGCGAAAGAACTTGCTATTACTTCCGTTTAGAGTGATTAATACACTACCGAAAGGGAAAACAACCACACACGGAGGTACATACATGAACAGCAGAACAGCATTACAGATTGAAGCCATGAAGCAGCAGACCATCGGAGTCGAGGTCGAGATGAACAGCATCACAAGGGAAAAAGCAGCGAAGCTTGCCGCTAAATACTTCGGCACCGGCAGATACGAGGACACCCACAGACGCAACGGCTACTGTACCTGGAGCGCATGGGACGCGGACGGACGCGAATGGAAATTCCAGCGCGACGTCAGCATCAGCGGACCGGAAAACGAAAAGTGTGAGATGGTCACCCCGATCCTCCACTACAGCGACATGGAGCTTTTGCAGGAGCTTATCCGCCAGCTGAGACATGCCGGAGCCAAGAGCGACGCTTCCAGAGGATGCGGAGTCCACATCCACATCGGAGCACAGGGCCACACAGCACAGACACTTCGGAACCTCGCCAACATCATGGCAAGCCATGAGGAGCTTATCGCAGACGCGCTGAACTTAAACCGCTACCGCATGAGCCGCTACTGCCGCACGGTAGACCCTCGCTTCATCGAGCAGGTCAACGCCAGAAAGCCAAAGACGATGTCAGGGCTTGAGGACATCTGGTATGGCAGCCAGAACGCCACCTGCGGCAGAGACCACCATTACAACGATAGCCGCTACCACATGCTCAACCTCCACGCGACCTTCACAAAAGGTACAGTCGAGTTCAGACTTTTCCAGTTTGACGAGCCGACAGCGGACCGGAGAGGCGGACTTCACGCAGGACAGCTTAAGAGCTACATCCAGCTTTGCCTGGCACTCAGCCAGATGGCAAAGACGGTGAAAACGGCCAGACCAAAGCCGCAGCAGACGGAAAATCCCAAATACGCGATGCGCACCTGGCTCCTCCGCTTAGGCTTCATTGGAGACGAATTCGCAACCGCAAGAGACCTGCTGACAAGACGGCTTGCCGGAGACGCAGCCTTCAGAAATGGCAGAGTCGCATAACCTGCAGGAGCCAGCCTCCTGCCACCTCCCCGACCGCTACGGCGGTCTTAAGGTGGTAGAAGGGTGTCCCCTTCGAGTAAATGAAAGGATGGAACCGATTATGAAGAACAATGATTTCAAAGAACGTGTGTGTCCGCGATGCGGCAAAACCTACTGCTCTGCTCCCGCGCTCTCACGTAAAGACAACGAGACGCTTATCTGCCCTGACTGCGGCACGAAGGAGGCTCTCGCCAGCATTGGTGTGGGTGAGGATGAACAGAAACAGATACTGAACACTATCCATCGGTACACGAACGGTCGGTGATTAAAAAGCACACTTGAAAAAAGCACTTGACTGGATATGGATATGTGCCTGTGCCTCTAATTCTGTTTCCGAATAAACTTTCTGGTTGCTTTAAGGTCTGTCTTCGGATATACTTTGAAGCAACCAGTCTTCGAATACAGGCTGATAAATCGGAAGTTACGGAGGCAAATATTATGAGATTAGATGGATTTGGATTATTTGTAAATGATATGGCTAAAATGGTACGCTTTTATAGAGATGTACTTGGTTTTGAAATTAAAGAGGGTGAAGATGCTGGTAATGTATATCTTGTAAAAGACGGAACATTATTTCTTTTGTTTAGAAGAAAAGACTTTGAAAATATGACCGCTGCAAAATATGAGTATGTCAAAGGAAATAATGGACATTTTGAAATTGCTTTGTATGTGGATACTTTTGAAGAAGTAGATTTAGAATATGAAAAAGCAATTGCGAAGGGAGCAGTTTCAGTATTGGTTCCAACAACGGAACCTTGGGGACAGAGAACATGTTATATTGCTGACCCCGAAGGAAATCTTATTGAGATTGGTTCTTGGAATAAACCGTATGAAGAAAAGGATAAATAATAAGACAACTTGAATTTGGAAGGAAGGGATTACACTGCTATGAAAATAAAAAAAGCAGAAATCAAAGATTTGAATATCGTAGTAAAAATGAAAATGAATATGTTTACGGAAGTGGGTTCCATCGTTTTATTGCAAGATAATGCTGAGGAAAAGATATACTCAAAATATAAGAAATTATACCAAGAAGAGAAGCTCTGCCATTACCTTCTATACGAAGATGATAATGTGATTGCGTGTGGCGGCGCAATAATTAAAGAAGATGTTCCGTTTTGTTTCTTCAAAACTCCAATGTACGGATATATCATGGATGTATATTGTGTTCCCGAAAAAAGAAGAAACGGCTATGCTTCAGGAATAATGGAAAGGTTAATTAGTTGGTTACAAGATAAGGGAATTCATAATATAAAGTTAAAACCATCTGCAACAGGACGAGAAATGTATGAGAAGTTTGGTTTTGGTGATTCAGGTGAAATGGAATTATGGTTATGAAAATTCTTTATAGAACAACTTACAGTTTATCGATCTGAACTTAATACATTTTATATCTAAGAGCGACTACACAGCCGCTCTTTTTTCATGCCAGTTTGGAGGTGGCACATGTGACAATGCGGAAATTAAGAAAATACAGCCCAACGAAATTCAAAGCAAAGGACTCTGTATATGATAAGGATGCCGCCGATTACGCGGTAAGTTTTATCGAGTGCCTGTGCCATACAAAAGGCACATGGGCTGGAAAACCGTTTGAACTGATTGACTGGCAGGAACGGATTATCCGAGACCTGTTCGGTATATTGAAGCCAAATGGATACAGACAGTTTAATACGGCATATATCGAAATACCAAAGAAACAGGGCAAGTCGGAACTTGCGGCGGCGGTCGCGCTGCTGCTCACCTGCGGTGACGGCGAGGAACGTGCCGAGGTGTATGGCTGTGCCGCTGACCGGCAGCAGGCTACCATCGTTTTTGATGTGGCTGCGGATATGGTGCGGATGTGTCCGGCCCTTTCGAAGCGTGTGAAAATCCTCGCTTCACAGAAGCGGATTATCTACCAGCCGACCAACAGCTTCTATCAGGTGCTGTCGGCGGAGGCTTATTCCAAACACGGCTTTAACATCCACGGTGTGGTCTTTGATGAGCTTCATACGCAGCCAAACAGAAAACTGTTTGATGTTATGACGAAGGGCTCTGGCGATGCCAGGATGCAGCCGCTATATTTCCTGATCACGACTGCCGGGACAGATACCAACTCGATTTGCTACGAGACACACCAGAAGGCGAAGGACATCCTCGAAGGCAGGAAAATAGACCCAACCTTCTACCCTGTGATTTACGGAGCGGATGAAACCGAGGACTGGACAGACCCAAAGGTCTGGAAAAAGGCAAATCCATCGCTCGGTATCACGGTTGGTGTAGATAAGGTAAAAGCGGCGTGTGAGTCGGCCAGACAGAATCCGGGAGAAGAAAACTCCTTCCGGCAGCTACGTTTGAATCAGTGGGTCAAACAGGCGGTGCGCTGGATGCCGATGGAGAAATGGGATGCCTGCGCGTTTAACGTAGACCCAGAGGAACTGGAAGGCCGTGTCTGCTACGGTGGTCTGGACTTATCCTCCACCACGGATATCACAGCCTTTGTGCTGGTGTTCCCTCCGCTGGATGAGGATGACAAATATGTGGTTCTCCCCTACTTCTGGATACCGGAGGATACGCTCGACCTGAGAGTCAAGCGCGACCACGTACCCTATGATGTGTGGGAGCGGCAGGGCTTCTTGGAGACCACGGAAGGGAATGTCGTTCACTACGGCTACATTGAGAAATTCATCGAGCGCCTCGGTGAGCGGTACAACATCCGGGAGATTGCTTTTGACCGGTGGGGAGCCGTCCAGATGGTGCAAAACCTCGAAGGCATGGGCTTTACAGTCGTCCCCTTTGGTCAGGGCTTTAAGGATATGTCTCCCCCAACCAAAGAACTGATGAAGCTGACGCTGGAGCAGAAAATCGCACATGGAGGCCACCCGGTACTGAGGTGGATGATGGATAACATCTTTATCCGTACAGACCCTGCCGGAAATATCAAAGCCGATAAAGAGAAGTCCACGGAGAAGATTGACGGCGCGGTGGCGACCATCATGGGACTTGACCGGGCCATCCGGTGTGGCGCAAACCCTGCTGACTCTGTTTATAACCATCGTGGCATCCTGTTTTTGTAACCTGTAAAGTACACAATCAGGTGGCTGTATATTTGTGCAGTTTATGGCGCTGATAGTGCTTGCTATTATCTCCGTTTAGAGTGATTAATACAGTACCGAAAGGGAAAACACACCAAAACAGGAGGGCAACACAATGACGAAGACAGAATTAAAAAGGCTGGCAAAGGAAGAAGGATACGATTTCGATTACATCCTCGATGTAAAGGAAGACATGGAGAGCGACGGAATCAAAACGAGCTGGCAGCTGCTGGCGGACATGATAATCAACGGCGACATTTAAGGAGGCAGGGCATGGATTTGAAAGAGTTATTATTTTTCAGGGCAAAGGCGGAGATGGAATCCTACCAGAGCATGACAGGGGTCTACACCGAGGAAGAAAAGGAATTACAGAGACAGCGCTTCTGCTCGGTTTACCAGATTATTGAGGAAGCGGAGCTTGAAGACGAATATGAAGCATGGAGACAGGACAATTAGGAAAGAGACTTAGAAGACATCGCTACGGCGGTGTTTTCTTTTACTCTTTTTTGAGCGTCAGGAAGGAGCGTGACGATTATGGGTATTTTATCAGGATTATTCAGGTCAAGGGATAAGCCTTCTGACAGCACGGCAGGAAGTGCGTGGAGGTTTTACTTTGGCAACTCATCCTCAAACAAACTGGTGTCCGAGCGGTCGGCGATGCAGGTGGCTGCGGTGTATGCCTGTGTTAGGGTGCTTGCGGAGGCGGTGGCTCAGCTGCCACTTCACTTGTACCGATATACCGGAGAAGGCAGTAAAGAAAAAGCGGCGGATCATCCACTATATTTTCTGCTGCATGATGAGCCGAATCCGGAGATGAGTTCATTCGTCTTCCGGGAGACGCTTATGACGCACATCCTGCTGTGGGGCAATGCCTATGCGCAGATTATCAGAAACGGCAAGGGTGAGGTGGTGGCACTCTATCCGCTTATGCCAAACCGTATGAGGGTCGACCGGGATGAACATGGGCGGCTCTATTACGAATATACACTCAGCGATGACGATGCTCCGCAGATAAAGAAGACAATTCTGAAACCATCTGAGGTGCTGCATATCCCTGGGCTCGGCTATGACGGGCTTGTGGGTTATAGCCCTATTGCGGTGGCAAAGAACGCTGTGGGTCTTACGATTGCCACGGAGGAATACGGCGCGAAGTTTTTTGCAAACGGCGCGACACCGGGCGGCATCCTGGAATATCCGGGAACGGTTAAAGACCCGGACAAGGTGCGCGAGGCATGGAATAAGGGCTTCGGAGGAAGCGGCAACTCCAACAAGGTAGCTGTCTTGGAGGAGGGCATGAAATACACGCCAATCAGTATCAATCCGGATGAGGCGCAGTTTCTGGATACCCGCAAATTTCAGATAGATGAGATTGCAAGGATTTTCCGTGTGCCGCCGCATCTGATTGGCGACCTGGAGCATTCGACCTTTTCCAACATCGAGCAGCAGTCGCTGGAGTTCGTGACCTACTCTCTGCAGCCGTGGCTGGTCCGCTGGGAACAGGACATCCACAGGGTGCTTTTAAACGAGAACGAACGAAGGGATTATTTCGTGAAGTTTAACGTCGACGGCCTGCTTCGCGGTGACTACCAGAGCCGGATGAACGGCTACGCCACGGCAAGGCAGAACGGCTGGATGAGCGCGAATGACATCCGTGAGCTTGAGAACCTCGACCGTATCCCTGAAAAGGATGGCGGCGATTTGTATCTGATAAATGGAAATATGACTAAGCTGGCTGACGCGGGCATTTTTGTGGCAGAGGCTGGAAAGGAGAACGAGGACGATGAAGAAGTTTTGGAACTGGAAGACCCGGACGGTGACGGGTCAGGCAGCGGAAGCTCCGGCTCAGGAGAGGACGCTGTATCTGAACGGAACCATCGCGGACGAAAGTTGGTTTGACGATGACGTCACTCCCCAGCTTTTTAAGGATGAGTTAAATTCCGGCACAGGCGACATCACGGTCTGGATTAATTCACCCGGCGGCGACTGCGTGGCAGCGGCCCAGATTTACAACATGCTCATGGATTACAAGGGCAATGTCACCGTAAAGATCGATGGACTTGCCGCTTCTGCTGCCAGCGTGATTGCGATGGCAGGAACGAAGGTGCTGGTATCGCCGGTTTCAATGATGATGATCCACAATCCCGCAACCATCGCGATGGGCAATTCCGCAGAAATGCAGAAGGCAATCGCTATGCTGGATGAAGTAAAGGAAAGCATCATGAACGCCTACGAAATCAAAACAGGGCTGTCGCGCACTAAGATTTCGCACCTCATGGATGCGGAGACTTGGATGGATGCCAACAGTGCTGTGGAGATGGGCTTTGCGGATGAGATTATGAAACGCTCTGAGGCGGAGGACATCGATGTTCCACAGGTAAGCATGGTATATTCCAGGGCGAGCGTCACCAACTCACTGATGGAGAAGCTGGCGCAGCACTGTAAGATTGAGAAGCCTGCTGCTGAACCTGTTACTGACACTGGCCGCAAAGCGGATGACCTGCTTGAGCGGCTGAACCTAATCAAAAATCATTTTTAATGGAGGTAGAACTATTATGACTATTCAGGAATTACGCGAAAAGAGAAACACTGTATGGAATGGCGCAAAGGCATTCCTGGACTCCCATCGTAACGCAAACGGCACGCTTTCCGCAGAGGACGCTGCCACTTACGATAAGATGGAGACCGAAATCAATGACTTGGGCAAGGAAATCTCCCGTCTGGAGCGTGCTGCAGAAATCGAGAAGCAGCTCTCCCAGCCGACTTCCAATCCGATTACCGGCCAGCCGGGTGGCAAGGATAAGGCAAAGTCCGGCAGGGCTTCGGATGAGTACCGTCAGGCAGCGCTTGCGGCTCTGCGCTCGAACTTTAAGAACATGAGCAACTACCTTAGTGAGGGTGTGGACGCGGACGGCGGCTACCTTGTTCCGGAGGAGTGGGATAAGCGCCTGATTGACACGCTCGATGAGGAGAACATCATGCGTGGCCTTTCTACCATCATCACCACCAGCGGCCTGCACCGTATCAACCTGACGGCAAACAAGCCGGCTGCTGCATGGATTGAGGAAGGCGGCGAGCTGACCTGGGGAGACGCGACCTTCGACCAGATTACGCTGGATGCTTACAAGCTCCACGTTGCTGTAAAGGTTACCGAGGAGCTTCTGTATGATAACGCTTTCGGTCTGGAGAGCTACATCACTACCCAGTTTGGCAAGGCTCTGGCCAATGCCGAGGAGGATGCTTTTCTTAACGGTGACGGTTCCGGTAAGCCGACCGGTCTGTTCACCTCTGCGACCGTGTTTGATACTGTAGCGGCTGTGGATTCCGACAGCCTGATCAGCCTTGTTTATGGCTTAAAGCGTCCGTACCGCAAGAACGCTTCCTTCATCATGAACGATGCCACCATCGCGGCGGTGCGCCAGCTGAAGGACAATAACGGAGCCTATATCTGGCAGCCGAGCTACCAGGCAGGCGAGCCGGACCGTATCCTTGGATACAAGGTGTACACTTCCGCTTATGCTCCGGCTGACGGCATCGCGTTCGGTGATTATAAGTATTACAACATCGGCGACCGTGGCACCCGTTCCTTCGCGGAGCTTCGCGAGCTCTTTACGGGCAACGGCATGATCGGCTATGTGGCAAAGGAGCGCGTGGATGGCAAGCTTGTGCTGCCGGAGGCGGTTCAGGTCTTAAAGATTGGCGAGTGATGCTGACCGGGAACGGTAACTGATTAACACAGGGGCAGGGCTTATCACTCTGCTCCTGTTAAATCTGGTTTGGAGGTGACACTGTGGATTTGACAGTTGATGAGATGAAGAATTACCTGCGGGTGGATTTTGATGATGACGATACGCTGATTGAGGCTCTGATTTCATCTGCCACCCGGACCTGCATGGATATCATCCGCACGGATGATGAGTCGGTTCTGGCTGAAGCGGAAAACGGAAAGATTGCTGTCATGTTCACGGTCGCCTATCTTTATGAGCACCGTGAGGAAGCTGACCATCATGCTCTGACGCTTACGCTCCGTGCGCTTCTCTTCGGACAGCGGGAGGAGGGATTTTGATGGAGGTCGCACTTTTAAATGTGAAGGTAACATTCCAGAAGCACGAGGTGGTAACAGATGATATCGGTAACCACACGAATGACTGGACAGACTACTACTCCTGCTTTGCTACGGCCGGCGGCGAGGACAGCGTAAAATCCACGGAGGGCGAGACGGCGGCAACAACGACAGACCACTCTGGTATAAGCTTTACTGTACGCTGTTGCAAAGCGACATCCGTGATTAATAGCACGGAGTACCGGGTTATCTTTGGAGATGAGATTTACAACATCCTTTCCGTTGACCACATGAATTTCAAGAGGAAGTCGTTGAAGGTGCGGTGTGAGAAAGAGAGGCGGTCATAATGGCTTCAGACAGGGTAACGATTAATGAGATGGCATCTGCTGTCATGGAGAGCCTGACGGAGTATGCCGACCTTGCCGCCGATGAGATGAAAAAGGCGGTACAGACTGCCGGGAAGATGGTCAAGAAGGAAATCGAGTCAACTGCTCCAAAGGATACCGGAGCTTATGCAAAAAGCTGGGCTGTGAAAAAAGTGAAGGAAACATCGCAGTCAATGGAGATTGTGGTGTATTCCAAAACGAAGTATCAGCTGGCACATCTCCTGGAGCATGGCCACGCACTCCGAAACGGCGGACGGGCAAAGGCTTATCCGCATATTGCCCCTGCTGAGGAGAAAGGTCTTGAAAAACTGGAGACTGAATTAAAGAAGGGATTATCATAATGACACACGCAGAAGTAAAAGAAATGGTGGAATCCATTGGGCTGGAATCAGCCTACCATCATTTTGCAGAGGGCGAGTCACCTGATCCGCCTTTTCTCGTTTTCCTATATCCGAACGTGGACAACTTTGCGGCGGACGGTATCGTGTATTTTACGGTAAATGTCCTGCATATCGAACTGTACACGGATAAGAAAGACCCTGACCTGGAGGCGCAGGTGGAGACGGTGCTCACAGAGTATGGAATTTATTATAACAAGAGCGAAGTATGGATTGAAAGTGAGCGTCTGTACGAGGTGCTCTACGAAATGGAGGTATAAGAATGGCTGACAATAACAAGGTTAAGTTTAACCTGAAAAACGCGCACTACGCGAAGCTGACTCTGGATGATGACGGGAACGCGACCTATGGCACTCCGGTGGCGTTACCCGGCGCGGTTTCACTTTCTCTGGACGCAAACGGCGAGCCGGAGAACTTCTATGCGGATGGCATTGCCTACTATGTTATCAATAACAACATGGGCTATGAGGGCGACCTGGAGCTTGCGCTGATTCCAGAGTCCTTCCGCACGGACATCTTAAAGGAGACGCTGGATGACAACGGCGTGCTGGTGGAGAATTCCGAGGTGGAGCTGGAGTCGTTTGCCCTGCTCTTTGAGTTTGACGGCGACCAGAAGCACATCCGGCACGTCCTGTATAATTGCTCCGCTTCCCGTCCGAAGATTGAGGGCCAGACGAACGAGGATACCAAGGAGGTACAGACGGAAACGCTGTCCATCAAGGCTACTCCGCTTTCTGATGGCATGGTAAAGGCCAAGACCGGCAACACCACAAACACCACGGCCTATGATGCCTGGTACGATGCGGTTTATATTCCGTCCACCACGACTGACGACAGCGGCACTGCTTAAGGTGCCGCTCACCTGATATGGAGGTAACGAATCATGGGATTAAAGAAAACAGTACAGATTGACGGAAAGGATGTCGTGTTCAAGGCAAGCGCGGCCATCCCCCGTATTTACCGTCTGAAATTTCAACGCGACATTTACAAAGACCTGCGCAATCTGGAACAGGCTGTGGGTAACTCCGATGAGGGGCAGTCAAACCTTGACCTTTTCTCTCTGGAGATGTTTGAGAACATTGCCTACATCATGGCAAAGCACGCAGAGCCGGACAAGGTTCCTGACTCGCCGGAGGAATGGCTGGATGAGTTCAACACCTTCTCCATCTATCAGGTGTTGCCGGAGATTATCAAGCTGTGGGGATTGAACATCCAGAGCGATGTGGAGTCTAAAAAAAACTTCGCAAAAGTGAGCGGGAAATGACAACCCCGCTCTTTCTTTTGCGTTGTGTACAGCTGGGTATCAGCATAAGGGATTTGGATTTGCTGACCATTGGGCTTGTGAACGACATGTATTGTGAAAGCGGCAACGACTCCTATTCATATGCGCGTCTCGGAACCCAAGAGGATTTTGACCGATTTTGAACGTATTTTCTGGTTGCTTTAAGGTCTGTCTTCGGATATACTTTGAAGCAACCAGTCCTTGAAGACAGGCAGATAATCGGGCTTTAGTAGGAGATTGAAAAATGATGACTTACAAGAAATATAACACTATAACATCAATAGAAGAAAAAATTGCTACCAGTGTCGCACCATGCGGGCTTGTTTGTGAACTTTGCAGTGAACGTACCCATTGCAAGGGATGCAATTTCAGCAAGCAGGAAGAAATAAAATGTTGCTGCTTTCAGCGGAAATGCTGTGATGAAAAAAGTCTGCACGGCTGCTGGGAATGTGCGGATTTCCCCTGTGGAAAGGATATGCACGACCTTTCAAAACATGGTGTTAGACTTGTCGCTTTTGTGCGGTACATAAAAGAAAACGGTTTGGAGCGTTTTGCGGAGAGGATAGCCGAAAACGAAAAAAACGGTATTATCTATCAACGAGATCCGAAAAACTATACAGGGGACTATGACGTTTTTGACAAAATGGAGGATGTTATTGACCTTATAGAAAACGGAAAGAAAACCATATAAAAGTCCAGCTAAGAAATGTCAAGGGGTGATTTAAAAAAATTTTGAGGCCAGTT
>JAJQCQ010000061.1 GCA_021202635.1 Lachnospiraceae bacterium
CAATTATACTCATATTTGCGCATAATTCAATACTTTTATCTCATTTTTTAAGATTTTCCAAATCTTGTATCATTATTTTACTTCCGAATAAAGTCTCACAATCTCTTTCAGCACGCAGACAACCGCATCCATCCCCTCTGCCGTGATATGCTCGTATGGCCCGTGGCAGGCGTATCCTCCGGTGCCAAGATTCGGGCAGGGCAGTCCCATGAAGGAAAGACGCGCCCCATCTGTGCCGCCACGAATCGGAACGGTCTTCGGCTCCAGTCCGGCCGCACGCACCGCCTTTTCCGCGTTGTCAATCAAATGCATACAGCCTTCGATCTGCTCCCGCATATTCCGGTATTGTTCACGGATCGTCAACTTCACGGTTCCCTCACCGTACTTTTCGTTCAGAAGCTTCTCAATATGCCGCAGGGTTTCCAGCCGGCACTCGTACATTGCCTGGCTGTGATCCCGCACGATATACTCCAGCTTTGCCTCACTGACATCGCCGGAAATGCCATGCAAATGGTAGAAGCCCTCATACCCTTCTGTATCCCGCGGCGTATCCCCGGACGGGAGCATCCCGTTAAATTCCATCGCAACCAGGGCCGCGTTAATCATCGTATTTTTGCTGCTGCCCGGATGCACGGAAAATCCGTGAACCTCCACTTCCGCGGCCGCGGCATTGAAGTTTTCATATTCCACTTCGTTTTCCGCTCCGCCATCTACCGTGTAAGCAAATTCTGCACCAAACCCTGCCACATCAAAAGCATCCGGGCCGCGCCCGATCTCCTCATCCGGCGTGAAGCCCAGACAGATCTTTCCATGTGGGAAAGCACCGGTTTGAATATCATCCGGGGTTTCGTTCTGATCAGCCTTCAGGATTTCTTCCGCCATCGTCAGGATCTCCGCAATCCCGGCTTTGTCATCCGCACCAAGCAGTGTCGTGCCATCTGTAGTGATCAGCGTGCGCCCTTTCAGTTCGGGCAAATGCGGAAAATCCTTTACGGCAAGAATACGTCCGCTCGCTCCAAGCACAACGTCTTTTCCATCATAGTTTTCAACCACTGCCGGGTGAACATTCTCTCCGCAAAAATCCGGTGCCGTGTCCATATGCGCAATAAAACCGATCACAGGTGTGTTTTCATATCCGGCCGTTGCGGGGATTTCCCCATAGACATAGCCGTTCTCATCCACACGCACCCGGCTGACCCCAAGCTCTTTCATCTCCGCGGCCAGCTCCCTGGCAAGATCCAGCTGCCGTTTCGTCGAAGGAATCGTCTGGCTCGCCTCATCACTGGTCGTGTAAATTCTCGCGTATTTCAGCAAACGTTCATAAGCTCGCATATTATTTTATCTTCCTTTTCTATTTCTTACCTGCCCGTTTTTACGCACAATCGGCACAGCCTGGACAGGTTATCTCTTCTGATTGCATTACCACATTCTCATATAGTCCCGCATCCAGTAATATAAATCCGCATACTCATGCGGTGCAAATTGTCTGCCGAAAAACCGCTCTACCAGACGGATATGCGCCGGATCAAATCGTCCGCCCATCAGCGCTTCCAGAGCCATCAGCACCCGGTAAGATTCATCATAGCTCATCATGCGCATCCCCGGCACCTGGCGCATGCCAAACGGCAGTACAGGCGGATGCGGCGGCCGTCTTCTCATCCCTGCCGGGCGCGGAGCGCCACCCGGCTGCCCCATGCCACCGTGTCCCGGTCCTCCGGCAGGACCTCTGCCCGCACCTCCTGCCATTCCATGACGATTGCCAGCTTCACCAGTCGGTGTTCTGCCAGCTCCGCCAGCCATTCCACGGCTTCCGCCAGGCGTCATCTGGCGCCCTGCTCCCCCGGCTGCCGGAGAACGTCCCTGGCTCATGCCACCCGCATTTTGGCGTGCGGCATTCATTCCGCCGCCAGCTCCTCTGTTTCCGCCGCCAGCCGGCCCTCTGCCTCCGGCGCCTGAGCCTCCCCGGGTCGATCCCGATCCGCCCATCGCTCTTCCACCACCGGACGAACCTCCGTCTCTGCCGCCGGACATGGAATGCCCGCCGCCGCTTCTTCCCGAACCGCTTCCTGCTCTTCCTGGCATTTTGTTTTCCCCCTTCTCTAACGACTGTAGCAGACTGTATCGGAAAGCCTTATGCATAATGCTCAAAATATACACAGAATTACGATACCGGCTGCTATTATATATCTTTCCATTAAAACGGCTGCTGCACGCCCCACTGTCCGTTCATCACAGCCCACATGTCTTATCGTACGCCGCCTTGACCGCATCCATGGCCGCACAGCGCAGCCCGCCGCGCTCAAGCGCGTGCACTCCTGCGATTGTGGTACCTCCCGGCGAGCACACCGCATCCTTCAGCGCACCCGGATGGCTGCCGCTCTCCAGTACCAGGGATGCCGCCCCGATCAGCGTCTGGCAGGCATACTCCATGGCTTTCTGTCTCGAAAGGCCGCATTCTACCGCGCCGTCTGAGAGGGCCTCGATAAACAGATACACATACGCCGGTCCGCACCCGGACAACGCGCTCGCAGCGTCAATCAGATGCTCCGGAATCGAATCCAGCCGGCCGGTCCCGGCCATGAATGTTTCAAACTCCCGCAGCTGCTCTTCGGTCACCTCCGGCGACGCACAGGCAAGTGTCATGCCCTTCCCGATGGAAACCGGCGTGTTCGGCATAATGCGGATCACCGGGTACGCGCCGCCCGCCATGCGCTGGATCTCCGCGATCGAAAGCCCTGCCGCCATCGTTACTAAAACAAAGGAAGCCGTCTCTGGCTGGGGCATTTCCCCCTGGCCCGGGTCGTTCACCGTTGACCGAACACCTTCCGCCTCATACCTTTCCCGTAAAATTCCCTGCAAGGACTTCAGCATATCCTCCATCATTCCCGGCTTTACTCCCAGGAAAATGTATTTGCTAAATCTGACTACATCCTCATTGCTTCCTGTCTGACAGCCTAATTCAGCCGCTAAGGCTTCCGCTTTTGCTGCGGTGCGATTTGCCAGCAGCACTTTCGCCGGCGCGACATTTTTTACAGCTGCGCGTACAATCGCGGAGCCCATATTCCCGCAGCCGATAAATCCCAATTCACACATAGACATCGCAAAATCCTTTCTTCAAAAACACCCTGATGCTTCACCTGGCTGCGAACAATTGCGAAGCTGCTTCTGACTCCCGTCCGGGATTCGAAAACCTGCTGCTTATGCAAGATGACAGGACCAGGGTTCTGTCATAAAATCAGCGGATGTTCCCATTTCCATGAATAATATATTTATAAGAGGTCAGCTCTTCAAGCCCCATCGGCCCTCTGGCATGGAGTTTTTGTGTAGAGATCCCCATCTCACAGCCTAATCCGAACTCACCGCCGTCAGTAAACCGGGTCGATGCATTCACATAGACTGCAGAAGAATCAATGGAACGGGTGAAGCGATTCGCCGCTTCCTGATCCTCCGTGATAATCGCATCAGAATGCCCGGTCGAATGCGCAGAAATATGTGCAATCGCCTCATCCAGAGAATCCACCACCTTCACCGCTAAAATGTAATCCAGAAACTCGGTGTCAAAATCATTCTCCCCGGCCGGTACCAGAAGCTGTCCCGCACCGCCCTGAATCCCGTCCCGGATTCGCTGCAGATGCGTTGTGACAGGGTGTTCCGGGTTCACGATCGGCAGTCCGGAATCCGTTTTCCCTGCTTCCGTTGTCGTATCGGCGTTTTGCTCTGTTTCCTGTGCAGCAAGCACCTCACTCTGATCAAAGTATCCCGTCAGAACCGGGTCTTCAGGGAGAGCAGCTTCAGCAGCCTCGGAACTGTTTTGTTCCGGAAGATTGGCATCCGCTGCGGCTTCCTGGCTAAATTCCTCTTGTCCAATCAAAATCCCCGCCGCTCTCTCATCCAGCCGAAGCTCCACCGGCGTCTCCAGATTCTGAAGCCGCTCATCGATCAGACGTTCTTTCAGCTTCGGGAGGAACGCTTCCGCGATATCCCGGTGAACCACACAGACTTCCTCTGCGTTGCATACACTGGGCCGGCTGGTTTTCGCGTCCTCTATAATCTTCAATGCCATTTCCTGGCTCGCCGCGCGGTCAACATAAACATGGCAGATCCCGGTGCCGGTCTCAATGCAGCTGACGGTGGCATTTTCCACGCAGGCACGAATCAGACCTGCACCGCCTCTGGGAATCAGCAGATCAACATAGCCGTTGGCCGTCATCAGTTCATTTGCGCTCGCTCTGGTTGTATCCTGCACCAGCTGTACCAGATCCTCCGAAAAGCCGGCTTTTTTCAGTCCATCCCGCAGCGCGTTCGTGATCGCATTCGCAGAGAGGAACGCTTCCTTTCCGCCACGCAGCACGCAGGCATTGCCGCTCTTGATGCATAAAGCGGCTGCATCACTGGTCACATTCGGCCTGCTCTCATAGATGATCGCGATCACGCCGAGCGGAACAGAGCACTTCTCGATCAGCAGTCCCTCCTGACGCTCTGTTCGCTTCAGCACCCGGCCAACCGGATCCGGCAGGGCAACCACATCCAGTATTCCTTCCGCCATCGCCTGAATTCTGCCGGATGTCAGCAGCAGACGGTCGCGCATCACCTCGGAAATTTTGCCTTTTGCGCGCTCCATGTCCTTTTCATTCTCGCTTAAAGTCTCATCCGCATGCCAGAGCAGCGCGTCTGCCATCTCCTTCAGAGCCGCGTTTTTCTGCTCAGTCGTCACTGTCTGAAGCTCCGGCGCCGCTGCCTTCGCCCTCTTCAATATCTCTGCTGTAGTCATACTCTATCCTTTCTGGCCAGTCGTCCCTGTTTCAATTCTTCTTAGCTATAAAGCGGGTGCCCACATCTTTCCCTGCAATAATGTCATACAGAATCTCCGGATGATCCCCGTTCGCGATAATCATATCACAGCCGGCATCCATGGCGATCTGCGCGGCATTCAGCTTCGCCGACATCCCGCCGCTGCCGAAATCGCTCCCCGCGCCGCCGCCAAGTGCCCGAAGCTCAGGCGTGATCTCTTCCACATGCGATATCAGTTTCGCGTCCGGATTTTTATGCGGATCCGCGGTAAACAGTCCGTCAATATCCGAGAGAAGAATCACCATATCCACGCTGACAATCGTAGAAACCAGCGCCGCCAGACTGTCATTTTCCCCGATAAAAAATTCTTCTGTAGCGACCGAGTCATTCTCATTGATGATCGGAAGCACATGGAAATCCAGCAGCCGGAAAAATGTGCTGTGCAGATTCGCCCGGCGGGATTCATCCTCAATATCCGCACGCGTCAGCAATACCTGGGCAACGCAGTGATTGTATTCCTGAAACAGCCTGTCGTACGTGTACATGAGCTCACACTGGCCCACCGCCGCCGCCGCCTGTTTCGTAGAGATATCCTCCGGCCTTTTGAGAAGTCCGAGCTTTCCGGAACCCATCCCGGTCGCTCCGGAAGAAACCAGCAGAATCTCATGGCCCGCATTTTTTATGTCACTTAAAACCTTGCAAAGTGTCTCCACCCGGCGAATATTCAGATTCCCTGTGCTGTGCGCCAGTGTAGATGTGCCTACCTTCACTACTAATCTCATAATTCAATATACTTCCTTTTTCTTTTGCATTTACAACCCGTAATCCATCTTATCTCATTCATATGTAAATTACAAGCGAAGTTTTTTCTTTTTTCATCATCCTCATTCTCTGAAACATCTCCTGATCCCATGCTTCCGGAGCTCAAAAAAAACGGCTGCGCACCTGTCGTCCGTAAAACAGGCAAAATATTTTCTGTTTTTGCATCCTGTTTCCGAAATTTTTTTGAACTTTCTCAGCTTTCCACCTTGTTTTCACGCTTTCTTCTTGTCTGGCGAAAGCAACTGTACTATTATAAAAGCATATCCTGTATCATTTTTCTGTTATCCAAAACGGTTCTGCGATTCTGCAAATCGACTGCGGAAAACATTCGATTTTTCCGAAAGGAGGCTTCCTCTATGGCAGCATTTGAAAAAATAAAAAGTGGACTTTCCGGCCTGGACCGGATCCTGGACAATATCCGTCTCGGCGACAACGTGGTATGGCAGGTGACCAGCCTGGATGAATACCGTTTCTTTGTGGAACCTTATATCCGTCAGGCACTTATCGATCAAAGGAACCTGATCTACATCCGCTTTGCGCAGCATGCACCGATTATCCCGCTGGCGGAAGAACCGGCCCTGTCAGAGAATTGCGTCCCTTCCTGTGTTTTGCCGGACTCCGGCATCAAGGTCTACCGCTTCGACCCGGAGGTCGGCTTTGAGCCCTTCACCGTGGCCATCCACGACGTCATCACAAAGGAAGGACGCGACGCATTTTATGTATTTGACAGCCTCTCCGAGCTGCAGTCCGCCTGGTATACAGACCTGATGATGGGCAACTTCTTTTGCGTGACCTGCCCTTACCTGTTTATTCTGGATACGGTGGCGTATTTTCCGCTGATCCGGGGACGGCACTCCTTTGACGCGGTCGCGCGCATCCGCGAGACGACCCAGCTCTTGCTGGACGTTCACTCTGACGGCAGTGAAATCTATGTCCACCCGCTCAAGGTATGGAAGCGTTATTCCTCCACAATGTTTCTGCCGCATTTTTGCAGCGGGACGGACGACCATTTTGAGCCGCTGACGGACCCCGTGGCAGCCAGCCGCTACTATTCGCTGATCAAATCCTCCTCGACCTTTAACCAGGAGCAGTCTTACGATAGCTATGACCGCTTTTTCTCCAAGGCCAAGGCGGACTACCAGGCCGGCTATTTTACGGAAAATACCGAGTCCATGATCATCGAGAGTATGATGAGCCGCGACCCAAAGATGCAAAAGCTGATCCATGAATTTTTTGAGGTGGAGGATTATTTCACCCTGCGCGACCGGATGATCGGCAGCGGCGCAATCGGCGGAAAAGCCTGCGGCATGCTGCTTGCCCGCAAAATTGTAGAAAAAAAGCTGGACGGTTACCACAAGCACGCGGAGCAGCACGACTCCTTCTACATCGGCTCGGATATTTTTTACACCTACATCGTCTCCAATGGCTGCTGGAATCTGCGTATTGAACAGCGAACCAGCGAAGGCTACATGGAAAAAGCAGAAGAGCTGAAGCAGGGACTGCTGCACGGCTCGTTCTCTCCCGCGACGCGTGAGCAGTTCCGCAATATGCTCGAATATTATGGGCAGAACCCGATCATCGTGCGCTCCTCCAGCCTGCTCGAGGACGGCTTCGGCAATGCGTTCGCCGGCAAATATGAGTCGGTCTTCTGCCCGAACCGCGGAGAGATTGAAGAACGGATGGAAGCCTTCGAAAACGCCGTGCGCACCGTCTACGCAAGCACGATGGACCCGTCCGCCCTGGAATACCGCCGCAATCGCGGACTCGACAACAAAGACGAGCAGATGGCGATCCTGGTACAGCGTGTCTCCGGCGCTTATTACGGTCCGTATTTTATGCCCTGTACCGCCGGCGTCGGCTACAGCTACAGTGCTTACAAATGGATGCCGGACATGGATCCGTCCGCGGGGATGCTCCGCATCGTGATGGGACTGGGAACAAAGGCCGTGGACCGCACCGAGAACGATTATCCGCGCCTGGTAAACCTTGACCGTCCCGAAGTGACCATGCTGACAAACGTAGCCGATAAACACCGCTTCTCACAGCATAAAATTGATGTGATCAATATGGAAAAAAATGAGCTGGAGGAGGTTCCGCTTTCTATGCTGCTCCCCTATTTGCCGCGCTGGTACAAAAACACGGTGCTCGAACATGATACGGATGCGGAAGACCGGCTGAAAGAAGCCGGACGCTACCGGGACGTATACTTCGTCAGCTGCCAGCAGCTGCTGGCCAACCGGAAATTCACCTCCATGATGAAAAAAACGCTGCACGAGCTTCAGCAGGCATATGGGAATCCGGTCGACATCGAATATACGGTAAACCTCAGCAAGGAAAATGATTTTGTCGTCAATCTCCTGCAATGCCGTCCACTTTATGTCGGAAAGGACGGCGGCCGGGTGCAGATGCCCAAGGTCACGCCGGAGAATATTTTCTTTGACATCCGCGAATCCTCCATGGGACAGTCCGGCGTCCGCCCGATTGACATCGTCATCCAGGTCGAACCAAAGGAATACTACGAATTCGAGCATGTAAAAAAGCCCCTGATCGCCGAGGCCATCGGGGCTGTCAACCAATATTACAAAGGAAGCGGCCATCACATCCTGCTCACCGTCCCCGGCCGCATCGGCACCAGCTCTCCGGAGCTTGGGGTCCCGGTCCGCTTCGTGGATATCTCCGGCGTTGACGCCATCTGCGAGGTAACCGACAACCGCGCCGGGTATATGCCGGAACTCAGCTACGGCAGCCATATGTTCCAGGACCTCGTAGAGGCCAACATCTTCTACGGCGCGATCTTTGGTGACCGCCGCACGCTTTCCTACCGAAGGGACTTTTTCGAAGCACAGCCGAATCTCTTCCCGCAGATCTGCCCCGACCGCGCGGAGCTTTCCTCCATCGTGCGCGTATATCAGGCAGACGGCATGCGGCTCTGGGTAGACGGAATCGAAAATCATGTGGTCTGCGCGGTACAATCCTGAATGATTCGGTCAGGGGGATACCTCCCCCTGACTGTAAAATGGCTGCCGTCGTTTCCTGTAAATACTGCAAAAATGGGAACGATTCGGAACAGCAGGCCGCACTGCCATTTGCAGGCTGTTTATAGTTTCATCCCTGTCAGCAATTCATACGCCTGCAAATATTTATCAATGGTCTTCTGCACAATGTCATCCGGCAGCGTCCAGTCATTTCCCGGGTTCGCCTTCAGCCAGTCACGCGCAAACTGCTTGTCAAAGGATGGCTGCGAATGTCCCGGCTCATAGCCGTCTGCCGGCCAGAACCGCGAGCTGTCCGGAGTCAGCATCTCATCGCCAAGAACGATCCGCCCTTCTTCGTCCAGTCCAAATTCAAACTTCGTATCTGCAATAATAATACCACGGCTCAACGCGTAATCCGCGCATTTCTGATACAGCGCGATTGTGTAATCACGAAGCTTCGAGGCATATTCCCTGCCCTTCCCCGGAAAATATTTCTCCAGATGCGCGATGCTCTGCTCATAGGAAATGTTCTCATCATGGTCGCCGATCTCCGCTTTCGTGGACGGTGTATAAATCGGCCCCGGCAAACGATCCGACTCTTTGAGTCCTTCCGGAAGCGTAATGCCGCAGACCGTACCATTCTTCTGATAGCTTGCCCAGCCGCTGCCTGTGATATAGCCGCGGACAATACATTCGATCGGAAGCATGGTGAGCTTTCTGCACATCATGCTGTTGCCGTCAAACTCCGGTTTCCGGAAAAACTCCGGCATATCGTTTACATCCACGGAAATCATATGGTTCGGCAAAATGTCTTTTGTCAGATCAAACCAGAAACGGGACATCTGCGTCAGCACTGTGCCCTTTTTTGAAACAACATTGTTCAGAATCACATCAAAACAGCTGATGCGGTCGGTTGCCACCATGATCAGGCTGTCGCCATTGTCATAGATTTCGCGCACCTTTCCCTCTTTGATCGGTTTCCATTCGCTCATATGCGTTCTCTCCTGTCAAAATACAAAGTTTTATAATGTCGTTTTCTTTTATAAACCATTTGCGAAGAAATTGCAATCCTTATCTTCGTTCTTCCTGTGTTTTGCAAAGGGACTTGACAGAATGCGCTAAACCTGCTTATGATACAGAGGAATATCCGTTCATGAAGCGACTGTCAGAAGACAGTCCGATTACGATAAACGATTTCGAGGAGGTCCGCATAGAAATGTCAATAAATGGAATCAATCCAACAGAAGAAACACCAGAAGAGCTTTTACAATTGACGCAGGAAGCATACCAGGCGGCAAAAGAATTGCTTGAAGCAGCAAAGCTGCAGGCAAAAGACCTGCTTGTCGTCGGCTGCTCCACCAGCGAGGTCGCCGGGGCGCGCATCGGCTCGTACTCCAGTCCACAGATGGCAGAAGCCGTATTTGGCGGGATTCGGAAAGCCGCAGGAGAAAAAGACGTATATCTCGCGGCGCAGTGCTGCGAACACCTGAACCGTGCGCTGATTCTGGAAAAGGAGGCTGCGCTTCGATACGGCTATGAGCCGGTCAATGTCATTCCACAGCCAAAGGCCGGAGGTTCCTTCGCTACCGCGGCCTACCATCATTTCTCAGACCCGGTAGCTGTAGAGCACATCCGTGCCCATGCGGGAATTGATATCGGCGATACCCTGATCGGAATGCATCTGCGTGAAGTCGCCGTCCCCGTGCGGATCGCGCAGAAAACAATCGGTGAAGCACATGTCGTGTGCGCGCGGACGCGATATAAATTCGTCGGCGGAAGCCGGGCAGTGTATGACGAAGCACTTTTATGATGCGCACAGGCGCATAAGGAAACTGACAGCTATCGCTGTCTGCGCCTGGCGCGCGAGATTCGGCTGACGCCGATTCTCGATATTACGTGCACAGGCGCACAAGGAAACTGACAGCTGACGCTGTCTGCGCCTGGCGCGCGAGTATTCGGCTGACGCCGATCCTCGATATTACGTGCACAGGCGCATCCTTTATCACGCAAAAGTGGTATGGTTATTTTTCCGTAAATTGGTTATTTCAAAAGTGCCATTTATGCCCTACAATGAGCCTCAGCATACAAACAGGACCTGGCAGCAGACCAGGTCCCAGCATCTATGAGGAGGCTCTGTTATGAAAAAACTAACGACAAAAAATCTTGTACTTGCCGCTCTGTTCGCGGCACTTGCCTGTGTCATGACCATGTCCGTACGGATTCCGATCTACGGCACGCAGGGCTACATCCATCCCGGCGACGCCGTGGTGATCCTGTGCGGTGTCTTCCTTGATCCGGTCACCGCATTCTTCGCAGCCGGCATCGGTTCGGCCATGGCTGATCTGCTCGGCGGGTACTTTATCTATGTCCCGATCACCTTCGTCATTAAAGGTCTGGTCGCACTCTGCGGCGGACTGCTTTACCACAGCCACGCGGTCTCTTCCATAAATGACCACATTGTGGTGGCACTCTGCGGCGTCATCGACATTCTTGTCGTAGCACTCGGCTATTGCTTCTGCGAGATTTTCCTGTATGGCGCTCCGGCTGCGATCGCCAGTGTTCCGGCAAACTGCGTCCAGGGAGTAAGCGGTCTGGTCATCGCATCTGTTCTCTATCCGATCCTGCGGGCGGCACTCCGGCAGATCCAGACGGAATAAAACACCCTACGCATCCGTGCGCATAAATTTTTATCCGATAGGGAAGTTCGGAGAACTTTCCTATCGGATAAAAAATGACACAGGGGTTAAACCACCCGCAACGGCGGCCCATCCAGGCTGACCACATTCTGACATGCCGCGACAACATCCTGCTCATGTGTTGCCAGGATCGCGGGGGTTCCCAACTCTTTCAGTCTTTCCAGCATGCGGGCGCGGCGCCTGGCGTCAACGCCCGCAAATGGCTCGTCCAGAAGAAGCAGCGTTCCCCCCAGCGCACAGCACCGCGCCAAAGCAAGCCGACGCGCCATCCCGCCGGACAGGGCGTCCGGATACACATCCCTTTCCTCTTCCAGCTCCGCAAAAGCAAGCCATTCCTCTGTTTCCGCCCGCCGTTCTTTTGCCAGCACATCCGAGATGTGTTCCCGAACCGTTCTCCACGGAAGCAGGCGATCCTCCTGGAACAAGATCACGGTCTCTTCCGGTCTGACTCCCTTTATGCTTCCGCCCGACGGCTTTTCCAGACCTGCCAGAAGCCGCAGAAGGGTTGTCTTTCCACAGCCGGACGGGCCGGAAACGGCGGTCAGTCCATGTAATGGCAAATGCAAAGAAAACTCCTGTAATATACACTTTTCGCCATAGGAAAAACTGAGGTTTTCGATGAGAAGATTTCCCATATATTGTTCTCCATTTCCAATCGTATTTCGCTCCCATCCACATCCCGCGTTACAGGTCACACCCTGACCAATTTACGTTATTTTAGGCACTACCGGTGTGACCTATAACGGCATCTGCTGCTTTTTCACGGTATAACCCTTCCCTTTTTCTTCCGCAGCATCCGCCTGAGCACACTCTCCAGCGTCAATGACAGCATAATAATCACAATGGTCCACGCATACAGCTTCGGCGACTGCAGCGCTGTCTTTGCCTTTGAAAGCTCTGTCCCAATCGCATAGCGCGGCGGGCAGATCACTTCGGCGGCGATGCCGGATTTCCAGGCCAGCCCCAGTCCGGTACTGATACCGCTGCTCATATGCGCACGCAGAGAAGGCAGCCAGACCAGACGCAGTGTCTTCACGCACCCAAAGCGATACGCGTTTGCCATCTCTAAAAGCTGCGGGTCAACGGAATCCAGACCCGCCCGCAGACTGCTCCAGATGACCGGCAGCACCATCAGCGCAGAGATCACGCTGGGAATGCGGGTGCGGGTCACCCAGAGATATACCAGAAGAATAAAAGAAACCACCGGGGTGGCGCGAATGACCCGAATTGCCGGAGAAAAAAGCAAATCCGCAATGGAAAAACGCCAGGTCAGAAGCGCAAGTGCACAGCCAAGAATGCTCCCCAGAAGCATTCCGCACAGGACACGGCCGAGGCTGCATAGCACACTTCGCCAGAAAGCACCTGTGACTGCAAGCTCCAGCAGTGTGCTCCCAACAGAAACCGGCGTCGGCAAAAGAAGAGGAAAGCCTGCCGTCACCGCCACAATTTGCCAAACCCCCAGCCAAAAGGCCAGGGGCAGCAAAATTTTAAGGCATTTTTTTATGAAATCATTCTTTCTGATCATACTATTTCATGTCCTGTGAGGCATCCTTTTTGTTTCAATCCGCAGCTTTATCCGATGTAGTAGAATCCGTCATCCGGCAGTGCACCCCCAACAGAGTCCGGACTCGCCTCATAAAGTACGTCATAGTAATCGGTGATTGCCGCTTCCATGGCTTCACCCGAAATGAATACCAGGTTGCACTGCGGAATCGCCGCGGCCGCAATCGCAGCAGACGGGGTGATCCCCAGCTCTGCCACCAGCTCCGCCGCTTCTTCTACATTCGAATTCACATAGCCAATCGAAGCCTCATATTCATTCAGGAAGGTCTCGACCGCATCCGGATTTTCTTCAATAAACTCTGTACGAGCCACGACTGCGGTCATAATCAGTGAGGAACCATTTCCAAGCTCTTCCCAGGCATCATTTACATCAATCGCATCCCGTACCGTGCCATCGCTCTGGAGAATCGCTGCAGTCGCCGCCGGAACCGGAAGCATCGCCACTTCGATCTCTCCGGAAATCAGACCGGCGCTGATCTCCGTCGCGTCAGCGAACACGATCTCTACATCCTCGTCCGGATCCAGATCGTTGCAGGCAAGCAGATAGCGAAGAATATATTCCGGATTGCTCCCCTGCCCGGTCGCATAGATTGTCTTACCCTCCAGATCGCTAATGGACTGAAGGTCCTCACTGCCGCCGCTTTCAAGAATGTGAAGCACTCCCTGTGTACCGAGCGCAATCACCTGAATGCCGGAATCCTCACTGTCCTTTGTCTGATTATACAGATTTAATGCCATATTGGACGCCATGCAGGCGATGTCCAGCTCCCCGGTAGTCAGGCCGGATACAATCTCACTGTTGTCCGCGGCAATCACATATTCATAAGTATTTCCCGTCTCCTGATTGTCGCTGTCTGTCAGCAGCTTCGCTGCGCCAATGCCAGTCGGACCGGAAAGCACGCCGAAACGTACGATGGCCTCCTCCGCTTCCTCCGCGCAGACGGAGAGAGACAGCGTACCCGCCATTGCCAGGGCAGTCAAAACTGATAAAACTGTTTTCCATTTTTTCATTGTATTTTTCCTTTCTGAATGTGCGATTCGCGCGTTAGCCGGTGCAAGATGGGCATATCATTTCGCGACAGATCCTTACCTCCCGCAGCCCTGCACATCTGAGAATCTGCCGCGCAACCGCAGCCCGATGTTTTATGTCATAAACAGCATACCTTACAAGAAGGAATCGGTCAAGTTATTTCTGCCTAACTTCTGAAATTCCGTTCAGCCTCATAAGGATTTACATGTACCATGACATGCTTAATATTATCAAAGCTCTGTTCCAGTCCGCCGTGCACCCGCTCGGCAATCTCGTGCGCACCCTCCAGCTCCATGTGCGCGTCCACGGCGATTTCCACGTCTACGTAAATTTTCTCACCAAACATTCTCGTCTGCAACAGATCGACCCGTGCGACCCCCTCCTGGCTGATGATATACTGCCGCATCTCTTCTGTATATTCCTCGTCACAGGCCGTATCCGTCATTTTGCGAATCGCATCCCGGAAAATGTCAACAGCTACTTTCAGAATAAAGACACTGATCACAACACTGGCGAGCGGATCCAGCACCGGAAAACCGGCACGTGCGCCCGCCACACCGATCAGGGAACCGATCGAGGAGAGCGCGTCCGAACGGTGATGCCAGGCATCCGCCATAAAGGCGGACGAGCGCAGCTTTTTCGCGCAGGCCTTCGTATAGTGGTACATTGCCTCCTTGGACGCAATCGACACAATGGCTGCGATCAGAGGAAGAATTCCCGGAATTTCCAGTGCATCGTAATTTCCGGCAGCAACTGTACGGATTCCGGACAGGCCAATTCCCGCGCCGGTGACCAGCAAAAGTATGGCAAGAATTTCGGAAGAAACGCATTCAAACCGGTCGTGACCATATGGATGCTCCGCATCCGCGCCGCGTTTCGCTGCTTTCACACCAATCAGCGCGATCACTGTAGTCAGGACATCTGAGAGGGAATGAACTGCGTCGGAAACCATCGCGCTGGAGTGGCCGAATATGCCGGCCACCAGCTTGAATGCGGATAAAAAGACATTTCCCACAATACTCACACCGGATACTCTGGCTGTCAGTACTTTTTCCTGTTTTTCATTCAGCCTGCATTCACTGGAAAGATGTTGGCTGAACATTTTTTCTTCTTCTGTCTTTTTCACAAAAAGATGTTTTTCATAATTCTCACTTTTCATGTCAGGTAACCCTCCTTCTTATCTCTGCAACCACAGCTGGCTGTGTAACTGCAAGGGTACTGCTCTTTCCTTTCTGACAGATAACCCTCTTTACAGCTTGCCCTCGTCCGGGATTTCAATTGGGTACTTTCTGATATGACAAAAAGCATCTGCGGACGACAGTAAAATGAGTACTTATTACTGTCCCGCAGATGCTTCGTTACCTGCTGTCGCAATTTGCGACCCGGCAAATAGAGTCTCGTCCGGGCTGTATCAATGTGCATCGCCCTTCGCCTGCTCCAAAGCCTGATCAGTTTGTACTGTAGATGATTGCAGTGCAAATGATGCTGTTTCTGAATTAATAATTCATTTTATTTTATTCCATTGTAAGCGGTTCGGTTACAATCCCCAGCGCTTCCAGTTTTGCTGTAACAGTTCCTTATCCCTCTGCAATCTCCAGCGCTTTCTTCTTAAGCAAATCCTCCGTGCACTCCTGCGGTGTCCATGGAAGATAGACATCCACCGGAAGTCCGGTCTCATTGTATGGATGACCGTCAACCACATTCTGCCGTTTGCTCATCGGATAAGAGAGAATGAACGACTTCTCAAGGCTGGCATTGACATAGTTCGTATAATCGATCGTGCCCATCGTCGGCCGCCCGACTACCGTCACCTTGTCCGAACCGGAGCAAAGCTTGACAAATACTTCACCGGAATCCCGGCACCAGGTATCGGTCAGAAGAATCACCTTTTTGATATTATTATAGCGTCCTTCTTTGCCCTCATGTACTTCCTGATACGCCGCCAGGATATCATCCTCCGGCACATCCTTCTGGAAGCCGGTGCCAGACTTCTCGTTGAACTCTGCGATCAGCTGTTCCGCAAGCGCTACCGCGTCCGTATTGTTCGCCTTTTCGTAACGCTCCTTCATCGTCTGTATTTTTTTGGTCGTATGCTCACAGTTATTCTTGGAGTAGTTGGTATAAATTGCCTCCTTCTCCAGAAGGGCTCCCAGCTCTTCCTCTGAGTCAAAAATCATCGGCAGAAGCGGAACAAATCCCGGCTCGGTCCCGGCCTCATTCTTGCGCAGGTCAATGATCAGATTCTCACAGGAAGTAAGCTCTGACGCGTGCTCTTCAATCGCTTTTTCCAGATCGGCCGTATTCTGCGAAAACTCCTCCACGCACACATAGAAGGTCTTCTCATTCAGACTCTCAAACTCCAGCTTGCGCTTCGGCTTTTCAATAATGAAATGACGGAACTTCATATTCTCGGTCGTGCCGTCCGCGTGCTCCACCTCAAAGGTCGGGAACATCTTGAGAAAGCCGCCCCACTGTTCACGCTCCGGCGTGTTACCGGTCATAAAGTTCTTCGGAATCTTCGTGCGGTGCTCACCCGGGGAATATTTATCCAGCTTCGTAATCTTATCGCCGGGCTTGAGTCTGTCATCGCGGCCAACCTCTGTCACATACAGATCATCTCCGTAGCGGCGCGCGCGGAAGCCAACCGTATTATTCTTGTAATTGCCATGGTTCACCATGGAGAACTTCAGGTTCGGATCTCCCAGAGACGCCAGATATTCGCTGACAATGCGCAGGAACATCACCTCGTTTACCCTATGCTTCTGGTAAGCGTAGACAAGCATGTTCATCGGATATTTGGTATCGTTGATCTCTTCTTTTTCCTGGAAACCGGCATAATCCTGCTTGACTGTGTCGATCACGGTCATCATCATCTTATAATAATTATGCTTCTGTCCCGCACCCTGCTTCGGCGGCACTGCACCCGGTCTGGGCGGAACCGCGCCCTTCGGCGGAACCGCGCCCGGCTTCGCCAGCACGTTCTTGGGAATCGGATTCGGAGCTCCCGGTTTGGAAGGATTCGCAGCAGCGCCCTCTGTCGATGTTTTTTCGGCATTCACTGCCGGATCATTATTCGGTGTTGTTTCATTCTTGTTTGGTTCCAATGGATTTTATCCCCCAGTCTTTTAATGTTAATTATTCGCATTCATCCGTTTGCTATCCTTCGGCTTCATGCCATATGTGCTATGATATTACATTTCGCCCGATTTTTCAAGAGAATTATCGCAAAGTATATAAAAAATACATAATCATCCCATATTTTCATCCCAGTCACGCAGTCCCAGCCTCTGACGCGCTTTTGCTTCTTCCAGTGTGATCTTCTCCGGCTCTCCCTCCAGATATTCCCGCAGCTGATCCAGCCCCTCGCCAGTGACATTATTAATCAGAAAAATCCGTTCGCAGCTGGCATTTTCCAGCCATTGGCGTACCATCGGCACGTTCGCGTACGGGGAATCAATCTTTGTAATAATGCCGATCAGAGGACGATTGAGGAAGGCGTTGCAATTCGCCGTAAATACTGTAAACGGCTCATCCGCGGCACAAACGATCGCCACCACATCCGATTCAAAAGAAAAACAGGCCAGACCGACGCCGACCTGCTTCGACTCCGCGTATTCTCCCGGAGTGTCAATCATTTCCTCATCGGTAAAGGTATACTGCGTCTTCTGATAATGAAGTGCCTCCCCTTTCATTACCTGTGTCAGCGAGGTTTTCCCGGCCTCGCTTCTGCCCATCAGAAATAATTTTTTCATCTTATCATCAATTCTCCGTAATATCACATACAGGAAAACGCAGCTCATCCCGGAAGAAAGCAACCACGCTCTCGATCGCGGAGCGAACCTCCGCATACGGCCCGGTCAGAATCAATGCTCCACAAAAACGATCGAGAAACCCTATGTCCACATTGCCATTTTTTATTGCGATGTCTGCCGCCACCACAGTCGCCTCCCACGGCGTAAATTTCAGGAATCCAAGAGTATCCCCGGTGTGATCCTCCCCCTCATGAACGCCAATATGCAGACCCAGGGTCTGGTACACTGCCCGCGACGATACGCCGGTCAGATGCGCCAGACTTACCTCTCTGCTCGGAACACGGACGCGCACAAGCCGCAGTGATTCCCCGCTTTTTGACGCATCATAATCATGGAAGATTTCCCGCAGGAGTTCCTCTCTGGTCATCCTTCTGCTCATAGACGCCTCCCCGGATCGCGCCCGCAAAAATCATTACAGGTCACACCCTGATCCATTTACGTTACTTTAGCCACCAAAAATCATCTCTTCGTGAGCGGACATACCACATAGTGAAGCTCATCCTCAAAGTACCGCAATACTTCTGTCAGTGCACTCGTCACATCCGCAATATCCCCGGACACAATCAGCGTACCGGTAAAGCGATCCGCAAATCCGAGATAGACATCCCCGCTCTTCACGGCAATATCCGAGGCAATCACCGCGGACTCCGGCGGCGTCAGGTTCATAATACCGATCGCAGACGAACCGTAGTCAATCGCCGGATTCATCCCCAGCTTCTGATAAATAATCGGTGACGGTCCTCCCATCACATGCGCCAGCGTAATTTCCTTGCCGGCTACTGTCTCCTGCACAATCCGAATCTGGTCATTTCTGTTATCCATGCCAGTCTCCCATCTCATCGATCGTTTCTTTCGTAACTGTTCCTTCTCTTCACGATTACTCTGTTTCATTGGAAAACAACTTACGCCGTTTCCTGTTATTCTCAATTGCTCCGGTCTGTGGCAGGCAATAAGCATCCTGCATCCGGAACCTCTGACGGTTATTGTAGCATAGAAACAGTCTCTTGAAAAGCCCTTTCTGACTGTTTTATTGATTTTTCTTTTCGTTTTTCGTGTCTTTGTGTTGTTTGTCTGTTTTATTCCTGTTGTTTTCGTCCCATTTTTATCATTTTCATAAGGCAATTGCACACATGCAGGGAAAAACAGGAATGCCATAAAAATTGTGAAAAAAAAAGTAAAAATTTTCAACTGGAAAATAAGAAAAAAACTGATATCCTATTTGATATGCTGCAGCTATCTGGTACATCTTTTCACGGTTCAAAAGGACCTGCTTCAAGAGATAAAATACACGGAGGAACCTTGTATGAAATTCGGTACAACAGAATTACTGATCATTCTGGCAATCATCATTCTTATTTTTGGCCCGAGCCAGATTCCCAAGCTGGCAGGACTGTTTGGAAAAGGCAAAAAGAATACCGATAAAAGCCAGAGCAGCGGAAAAAATACTTCTACTGACAAAAAGATTGATTTTTCCAAATGGCTGGATGAGGAGCCCTCCTCTACATACACATCTGTGCGGGTGCGTGAACTGCTCTCCCGGGTGGCAATCTGTATCTTTTGTGCAGTGATCGCGTTTGTCATCGCGCTGTTTTTCTCGCAGAATATCATCAGCTTTCTGAATTCCATGGCTTCCAGCTATGGCTATGAGCTTGCAGCTGTCACCCCACAACAGTTGCTGCGTCAGCAGTACTCTATTTCTTTCGCCATCAGCGGATGCATTTCGCTCCCGATCATCATCTACCACATCTGGGCATTCAGTCAGCCTGATTTAAAGCGAAAGAAAAAGCTGGTATTTCTGGCTGTCGTCCTTTCTGATCTGGCGTGCTTCGTGATCGGCATCCTTTTTACTTATGAGCTGATCCTTCCTTTCATGCTGCAGCTTCTGGCGTAAAAGTTTTCTTCATCAGGATACTGTTCTGATGAAGAAAAAATGAAGCTATTCAGAACAGCAGGCCACAGAACTGTTACCAAAAAAGAGAGACGCACAAGAAGCGATCCGCTCCCATTTCTCCTGAAACAGGATAGGAATGGGGGTTCTCTTCTTGCACGTCTCTGTCTTTTTAGCCGAAAAAATTTTTATATTTCTCCTACTTATCGTTAAGTTTACCAAAACATTCGTTTCGCGTCAACTTAAAATTTTCTAAATTTCGAAACTTTTTCTGCGGAGAATGACCGCTGCGTACCCGCATCATTTCCGGGCAGCCTTACATCCAAGCCGGGTCTCCAGATAGTTTACAATCACATCCACACACCCCTGGTAGCCAAGGGTATCGGTGCGCAGGCAAAGGTCATAATTTTCGACATTCTTCCATTTTTTCCCGGTATGGTATTTGTAATAATCGCTGCGGTAGCTGTTGATGCTGCGGATATGCCGGTTCGCCGCCAGCTCATCCGACTGGAGCAGCTCCATCTCCCGCTGAAAGCACGCTTCCGGCGACGCGGTCAGAAAAATACTGATCGCGGTCGGCTCTTCGGCCAGGACAAAATCCGCCGCACGTCCGAGAACGACAAAGCTTTCCTTTTTCAAAAGTCCATGCAACACCCGCGCCTGAAATTCAAACAGATTGCGGTCTGAGAGAAAGTTGCCGCTCTCCGGCGGAATCTTCTCCCCATTGTAAACCGATTTGGAAACCTTATAGAGAATCGTCTTCCTGGTATCCTGATCTGCTTTTGCAAACAGCTCCTCATTGATTCCGGAGTCATCCGACGCCACACGCAGCAGCTTGCGGTCATAAAGGTCAATTCCCAGCTGCTTCGCGAGCATCTTCCCGATCTCCGTTCCACCGGAACCGCAGGTTCTGGTGATACAAAGCGCATAATTTTTCTTTCCCATGTTTACTCCTCCCGTAACTGACATGATAACCCGCTCAGACTTTTCAGCCTGGGCGTTACAGGTCACCTTCTATTCCCATGCAGTCCGATTTACTGCCCCAGATATGCTTTCTTCACGCGCTCATCCTGCAGCAGTTCTTTTGCGTCCCCGCTGATCGAGATGGTGCCTGTCTCCAGTACGTACGCGCGGTCTGCGATGGAAAGCGCCATCTTCGCGTTCTGCTCATTGAGAAGCACCGTGATTCCCGCCGCGTGTATTTCCTGGATAATCGAAAAAACCTCTTTTACCAGGATCGGGGAGAGTCCCATGGACGGCTCATCCATCAGAATAATGCCAGGCTTCCCCATCAGAGCGCGGCCGACCGCCAGCATCTGCTGCTCGCCGCCGGAGAGCGTACCGGCCAGCTGTTTGCGGCGCTCCAGAAGGCGCGGAAATTTTTCAAAGACATCCTTCATAGAGGCCTCAATCACACGCTTATCTTTTTCGCTGTACGCGCCCATCTCCAGATTCTCCTCAACCGTCATTTCCGGAAAAACATGCCTGCCCTCCGGCACATGCGCAATCCCTAACGAAATCATTTTTGACGGATCCGTCTTTAAAAGGTCCGTTCCATTATAGGTGATGGAACCGCTCTTCGCCTTCACCAGACCGGATATGGTATGAAGTGTGGTTGTTTTTCCCGCACCGTTTGCGCCGATCAGAGTCACAATTTCCCCCGGCTTTACATAGAAGCTGATGCCCCTGATTGCCTCCACCGCTCCATAACTGACATACAAATCTTTTATCTCCAGCATTTGCCCGCCTCCCCTCAATCATCGTCCTTGCCCAGGTACGCTTCAATCACGCGCGGATTGTTCGCGATCTCTTCGGGTGTGCCACAGGCAATGGTCTCCCCATAATCGATCACCTGAATGCGCTCGCAGATCTTCATCACCAGGGACATATCATGCTCAATCAAAAGGACCGAGATTCCAAAACCGGAGCGAATGTGATTGATAATGTCCAGAAGCTCTGCTGTTTCCACCGGATTCATGCCTGCCGCCGGCTCGTCCAGAAGGAGCAGCTTCATGCCGGTCGCCAGAGCGCGCGCGATTTCCAGCCTTCTCTGCTGGCCGTACGGAAGATTCTCTGCCACGTAATCCGCCTTATCCTCCAGATGGACAATTTTCAAAAGCTCCATTGCCCGCTCATCGGTTTCTTTTTCCTCTTTCCAGTAAGCGCCCAGCCGGAAAATTGCGGCCGGAAGCGAGTATTTCATATCCTTGTTCATCGCCACCTTGACGTTTTCAAGAACCGTCAGCTTTTTAAACAACCGGATGTTCTGAAAGGTACGGGCAATTCCGGCTTCTACCACCTGATAAGTCTTCTTGCCGTTCATCTTTACGCCATTCAGATAATAGGCGCCCTCCGTCGGCTGGTAGACGCCGGTCAGCAGATTGAAAACCGTCGTCTTCCCGGCTCCGTTTGGTCCGATCAGTCCGATCAGCTCTGACTGGCCGATCTCCATATTAAAATCATCCACGGCCTTCAGACCGCCAAACGTAATCCCCAGATGAGACGCCCGCAGTACGGGAACGTTCTTACTTTCTGCGCCCATTTACTCGTCCCCCTTTCCGGCTTTGCCTTTTTTCCGGTTTTCAAAAATCCCGGTAAGAGAAAACTCCCATCCGCCGAAAACCCCCTTCGGCCGGAAAATCATAATCAGCACCAGGACAATCGCGTACCCCAGATAACGATAAGTTGCAAAGCTCCGCATCATCTCCGGCAGGATCGAAAGGAAAGCGGCGCCAATCACAGAACCGGTCATAGAACCAGTTCCGCCGATGATCACCTCGGTCAGGAACTCTGCCGAATAGTTAAAGTTAAAGGTCGTCGGAATCATAGCCGTGATATAGTGCGCATAAACGGCTCCGGCTACTCCCGCAAAAAACGCGGAGATGGTAAACACCAGCACTTTATAAAAGGTCACGTTTACTCCCGAGGCGGCTGCCGCGATGTAGTCCTCACGAATCGCCTTCACCGTACGCCCGAAACGGGAGCGGATAAACAGATACATGAAAGCCACACAGACCACCATTACCCAGTATACCCAGTAAAAACTGGAAAGCTTGGTAATACCGGACATCGTCCGGCCGCCGCCGGTGATCTCAAAGTTTGTAAATGCAACACGGATAATTTCCGCAAACGCCACGGTAACGATCGCCAGATAATCGCCGCGCAGCTTCAGCGTCGGAATCCCGACCAGAACGCCCGTAATGGCTGCCGCGATCCCGCCGATCAGAAGTGCCAGGATAAAAAGCAAAAGCCGCGGCATACCGGAATCCACCAGCGCGTTGGAAAAGATAGCGGAAGCATACGCACCGACCGACATAAATCCCGCGTGTCCCAGGGAAAACTCCCCCAGGATGCCGACCAGAAGGTTCAGCGAAGTAACCATAATGATGGTATAGCAGGCCGTCGTCGCGATTCCCATAAAGTAATTGGTTCTGGAGCCAAAAATTCCGGATTCAAAGACCGCATAAAAGGCCAGGAATAACACAATAAGGCCGATCAGATTGATGAGATAGTTTCTTTTTATTTTTTTTGGCATCTTCTCACTCCTCCCCTCAGACCTTCTCGCTGACATTCTTGCCCAGAATGCCGGACGGCTTGATCAAAAGCACAACAATCAGAATCGCGTAGGTGATCGCCTCATACCAGCCGGGCGCCAGGTATACTTTGACAAAGATTTCGATCAGACCGATCAGAATCCCGCCGAGCATCGCGCCGGGAATAATACCAATGCCGCCAAGCACAGCTGCGATAAAGGCCTTGATCCCCATCATGGTTCCCATATCCGTGGTCGCCCGCGGATAGGTCGAGCAATACATCAGCGCGGCCACCGCCGCCAGTGCGGAACCGATCGCGAACGTGAGGGTGATGATCCGGTCGACATTAATCCCCACGATCGTCGCTGCCTCGCGGTCCTGCGGCACTGCACGCATGGCTTTTCCGATCTTCGTCATCCGGACAAACAGGGTCAGCGCCACCATAATCACCAGGCCAATCCCCAGCGTCAGCAGATATTTCACCTGAATCTTCGCTCCCAGAAACTCGATCATCGGCAGGTCAAAGATTTTCGCGATGGTCTTCGGATTCCCACCGAAGAGCACCATGGCCAGGTTTTCCAGAAAAAGACTCATGGCCAGGGCGGTAATCAGCGCGGATATGGAACCGGAATTCCGAACCGGTTTGTAGGCAATGCGCTCAACCAGAACGCCTACAATCACGCATACGACAATCGCCACAAAAACGGCCAGCCACGCAGGCATTCCATGATTTACCATCATCGGCACGGTATAAAACAGGGTATAGGCACCCACCATGATAAAATCGCCGTGCGCGAAATTAATCATACGCAAAATGCCGTACACCATCGTATATCCGAGCGCGATCAGCGCATATATCGCGCCCTGGTTCAACCCATTAATGAAACTCTGTATGAATATCGACACTCTTTTTCACCTCTCCTCACTCGTTCTGACTAATCGGAAATGCCCCGCCAGCCATACTGTGACGGGGCCATCCTGCGGAGTGTTCGCTCCGCGCAACAGTCTGAAACGACAGATACGTTTTCAAACGCACTTCACAACAAGTGCGAAGTACTGTTCCGAATCCTTTTCTCGCTCTTACTCGGCCGGCTCAATGGTCATCAGCCACTTAATCTGGCCATCTTCATAGGTATTTACAACCACCGGCTTAATTGCGTCGCCATTCTCATCAAGGTAAATATCACCTGCAACACCGCTGAATTCCATCTCCGTCATGCCTGCCACCAGAGACGCCGTATCCGATCCGCCGCCGTCTTCCGCTGCCTGCAGAAGCATGTACATCGCGTCATAATACAGAGCCGCGCAGGCATTCAGACTGTCTGTGCCATAAGCCTCAGTATACTTTGTAACAAAGTTCTGCACCGCCTCAGAGGTATCCTCCGATGAATAGTGGTTTGTGAAATAGCAATTATCAAAATAATCCTCATAGCCCGTCGTGTCTGCGCCGTCCCAGCCGTCACCGCCCATGATTGCGCCCTCAAAGCCAGCGTCTCTTACCTGCTGTACCAGAAGCGGAACCGTATCAAGGAAGCACGGATAGAATACAAAGTCCGCACCGGATGCCACCGCATTGGTCGCCTGCGCGGTGAAATCGGTATCGGTCGTCGTGCACTCCGCAATGCCCGCGATCTCAATGCCAAGTGCCTCTGCGCTCTCCACAAACGCATCCTTCAGGCCGTTGGAATAATCATCGTCCTTCGCGTAAATCACATATGCAGAAGTATACCCCTGCTCGGAAGCAAACTGCGCGGCCATCTCACCCTGGAACGGGTCAATAAAGCAGTTGTGGAAAATGGTGTCGCCCGTCAGCGTGACATTCACATTGGTTGCGCCGGTTGCCAGAAGCAGCATGCCGTCGTCCGCCGCCAGCTCCGCCATCGCCAGGGTCGGCGTAGAGAAGAACGACCCAACGATTGCCTCCGGCGCCTCCGCCATCAGAGAATTGTAGGCGTTGACCGCTTCCGTCGCGTCCTTCGCGTCATCCGCCACATTTCCATTGTTCAGAATCTCGATCGTGTACTCGGAATCCGATGCGTTGATCTCCTCCACAGCCATGTTAATCGCGTTCTGCGCGCCCTCGCCGTACACGGCGGAACCACCGGTCATCGCACAGATCACGCCAACCTTGATGACATAGTCCTCTTCCTCATCCGCCAATGCCGTCATCGGAGCGACCGTAGTCGCTGCCAGTGAAAGCGCAAGCGCCATACTGAACCATTTTTTCATTTTCATAATAAAAATCCTCCTCTTCTGCTTTTTCTGCTCCCGCAGCTGCTTGCAATTGTTCTGGCCCATTCACAAAGAAAAGGCGTCTGATGACCTTCCGTCACCAAACGCCTTTGTTCGTCTGACCATGCGCCGACTATACTCCAATCTTTCTGATCTGTCAACTCCGGCTCCGGCCTGTTCTCCCGAAAGAAACTCCCCGGATTTTGAAACCATCCGAATTCCTTTTGGTTCTTTTTGTTTTTTTCAAAAATTATCCTGAATTATTCACGGCGGTGTGAAATATCCATATCCCAGCCGTAATAATGGT
>JAJQCQ010000044.1 GCA_021202635.1 Lachnospiraceae bacterium
CGTTCTGATGCATTATGCCAGCCCTCGTCCTCGACAAACGTATCATCACAGCGCAAGTTCACATTCATGGGAGCACCGCAGACCGGACAGTGCGGAATCAATTCCGACGGGATCTTCATGTCCTTCTGTTCAGCTACCATCTGACGGACTGCTTCCTCGTTGTCGTAGGTCTTGTCATGGCAGGGCTTTGAGCATTGCCACAGACCGTAATCGCCCTGGGTGTAGAACAGTCGTTTTTTATCAAATCCGGCCAGCTGAAACTGATGATCCACGTTGGTGGTCAGCACAAAATAATCCTTGTCCTTCACCAACTCCAGCAGGTCGGTGTAAGGCTTTCCGATGCCAGCCTCATAGCGGTTGACCAGAATGTGGCGTGACCACCACGCCCAGTATTCCTCCAACGTGTCAAAGGGATAAAACCCGCCGGAGTACATATCGGTAATGCCGTATTTCTGGTGAAAATCCGCAAAGGTCTTTTCGAATCGTTCTCCGCTGTAGCTCATGCCCGCTGACGCGGACAGCCCGGCTCCCGCACCGATTACGATGGCATCTGCCGTTTCAATTTCATTTTTCAGCAATGATATTTTATCCGACGCCCTTGTCTGCGCGGAAAAGGCCTTGCTGACTGTTTCACCGAAGAAGGTTCCGGTAGATTTGTAAGTCGTTGTCCTTAAAGACATTGAAGATCACCTCGATTTCGCTATGAGTCTGTTCTTTATATTCTTTTACCGTCCTGACCGCGATCTCTGCCGCCCTTTCATTCGGAAAATGAAATTCTCCGGTGGAGATGCAGCAGAAGGCAATACTCCTGATGCCCTTCTGCTCCGCAAGCTCCAGGCAGGAGCGGTAACAGGAAGCAAGCAATTCTTTGTCTCTTACCGTCAGCCGGCCGCTGACAATCGGCCCGACTGTGTGGATCACATAATCGCAGGGCAGATTAAACGCGGACGTGACTTTTGCAGTCCCGGTTCTGGCTTCCCCCAAATGCAGCAGGCTGCTCCTTTCCGGTTTCTCCTGCCCCTGTAGAGCCATCATTTCTGCACATGCAGCACGAAGCTGGACGCCAGCATAGGTGTGAATCACATTGTCAATGCAGCCGTGGTTTGGGCAGAAGCAGCCGAGCATCTGGGAGTTGGCGGCATTCACGATCGCTCCGCAGCGCAGCGTGGTAATGTCACCCTGCCAGAGATACATGCCGTCCTGCACCGGATTGAGGTCAGCAATATCCGTAATGCCTTTTTGCCGGAGTGCCTCCTGCAAATATTGATCCTGTATTCCCAGAAAATCCGGGCTGACAGGCTTTGGCATCCGCACATTAAACAGCGCCCGCAGAAGCTGTTTCTGCTGCTGTTCATCGGGTGGGATTTCCATATCCCCGTACTGTTTTTCCTCGGAGAGAAGCTCTCTGATTAAATAGATTCTGCGCTGATTCTGTGTCATGGCTTCCCGCTGATCCTCTCTTTCCTTCTATTCACTTTACTTTTCAGAAAACGTCCTTCTGGTCAGAACCATCTTGAGTTTTCCATTAGATACCTATATAATAAAGCCATACGCCGAACCTGTAAAGTAAGCACAAAAAAGTGCCATAGTTACCAGTCGGAAACTATGGCTGATTCTGATTATAAGTAAGATTTCTCCGTGAAAGCAGGAAAATAGAAAGCCCTACAAAATATTCCTCTTTTTAAAGATTAAAAGACAGATGACCAGCACAACCAGGCTGACCAGAATCACAACCGGAAAGAACTGTATATAGAAGGGAAAAAACAACTTTTTTTCCTGTAACGGTTCTGTACTGTTGCGTTTCACGTTTTCCTTATTCTTCCATCAGTTCCTGAATTTCCGCACTAAGCCGTTCTCTCTGATCATAAGTCAGAAGCTCCTGATTGTATCGGAAATAGGATTCGCTGCCCCACTGCTCGATGAATTCCAGGCTGTCCATCCCGGTCGTGAGCTCCGTCACAAACAACACCATTTCCTGCGTATTTCCCCATACCTTTTCGATAAAAGAGAAGACATGCTCCAGCCTGGCCGCGAGATTTTTCGCATTTTTTTCATGCTGTTTGACTTCTTTATCGAATCGCTTTTTGATTTTTACAAAGCCATCCGTTTTCGTCTCTCCGGCGTATTGCTCATATTCTTCCAATATTTGAATTGCCAGAAGATATTCGCTCCTTATCTGCGCTGTAATACTGTTCGCCGCAGTTTGTTCTTCCAGGTGAATACGCAGTTTCTGCGCTTCGTCTTCCAGTAAACTTACCAGATATCCTGTATCGACAAAACCGGAAGTTTGTTTTTCTTTATCCAGCTTTTTCACTGTACGCAAGGCCTTTACCACCAAAAGGAGACTGCGGTTCCGGCTCACAGACGCTCGAAAGCCATCATTCAGCCGACCAAGGAGCAGTCCAAGAATGGAAAAGCGCTCGTCCATCCTGGCTTCTTTCGCCCGTCTGGAAATCTCATCCGTGATCCTGCCATCCAGGATATCCTCAATCTGATAGTCAGACTGGTATTTTTTATAAAGCTGGTAATAGACATGAAACTTTCTCGCAATCTCGTCATCTGCAAGATACTGCCCGATCAGGCCTTTGTCTACCTGGAAGCCCTTTTTCTCGTAAATACGCATCGCGGTCGACAAATCTTCCCAGCCTCTGGCTGTCACATAGCGGGTGCCGTCCACGGATTCCTGAATGGAGTAAAACCACTGCCGATTGAGTTCCAGAAACGCAATGACCGCATCATGTACCCCCTGGTGATACGCATACTGCTTCCACACGCCGAAATCCCCTGTGACATCAATACGCCTTAAGCGGTCCATCGTTGCCACATCAAACTCCTTTACGGATTTGTTATACTGCGGAGGATTCCCCGCTGTCACTACTACCCAGCCTCTGGGAATCTGCCGGTTCCCAAAGATTTTGTACTGCAGAAAAAGAAGCATTGCGGGTGCAAGCGTCTCAGAAACACAATTAATTTCATCCAGGAAAAGAATCCCCTCTCTTTTCCCGGATGCCTCCATCACCTGATAAATGGCAGCAATGATCTCACTCATGGTATATTCTGATACAGAAAAGCTTTTCCCATCATATTCCTTCGACTCGATCACCGGAAGTCCCAGAGCACTCTGCCTGGTGTGATGAGTCATGGAATAAGAAACCAGCGCTATATCCAGTTCTGAGGCAATCTGTTCCATAATCGCCGTTTTGCCAATCCCTGGCGCTCCCACCATAAAAATCGGGCGCTGCTTTGAAACAGGGATCGTATACTCCCCAAACTCATTCTTATCCAGATACACCTCGACGGCCCGCCGGATTTCTTCTTTTGCTTCTTTAATGTTCATTTTCGTCTCCGTTTTCTATTCTGTTAATCCGTTCCCTTTTTATATTCTCCAATCCACGCTTAACCATTTAACAATTGTCTCTACGCTCTGCTTGGGCAACAAATGCCATATTTGAAGCGTAGGATTCTTCTCCAACCCTCTAGCAACAGTCAGAATCCAGATACATCCGCATCGCCCATGGCGGAACCTGCACCTGATCCTCTCTGTCCAGAAACACAAAAGCCGTCCTGTATTTCGGTGGTCGTCCAGGGAATACTCCATATCCATCCGTGAAGTAGATCAATCCGCGCAAATCCCGAAAAGTCTTTTTTGCGCAGAGCTCATCCACATACGCAAAGACCGGACGAAAATCTGTCCCTCCCAGTCCCTTTATTTCCAGATGTTCGGTATAAGATTCCAGGTCATCCAGGCTTTCAATCACCACATCATCCTGGATCACACAGTCACACTGAATCAAATGAATCACGACTTTCCTGGTAAAACTCTCTGTGCTTTTCAGAATATTGTAGGTTTTATTCAAAAAGCACTGTACCAGCTCGCCGCTGCAGGAACCGGAAGTATCTATGGCAATCACAAAGTCGCGAACCAGGTACTCTTCCTTGTATTCCAGCGGCTCAATCAGTACGATTCGTCCCAGCTGATTCAGGCCGTACAGATAATAGAGATAGTCAAATTCATCCGGATTCAGCTTCATACATTCTTCCAAAACAGCGAACTTTTTCAGGAAATCCGCATAATCATACGTCTCCCGCGTCAACCGCTGCAAGGTCTGTACCATGCAGCCCGGCAGATCGCCCCGTGATTTTTCAAAGCTCTGTGCACGCAGCATCACATTTTCCGCGATCTCGTTCCAGTCCTCGCTGAGCTGTGTCTCTGACTCGGATTCCATACCTGTACCGAAGCCATTTCCCGGCTCCTGATACAATTTCTCCGCGGTAGATTCAGCATCCGTGTCAGCAGACATCTTAGCCTTCGTCCGTTCTCCGCTGGATGTCTGCTCTTTCTCTGAATTCTGTCGTGGCCTTTTATCTGATGCCTCCCGATAATTCCAGAAGGTATGATCATCCCTGGCAAACAATTCCCTTAATTCTTCTAAATTCAGGCCAAAATTCTTCTCTAACCTGTCCTCTTTCAGCATCAGATATCTCGCGATATGCACAGCGGACATCAGCGGTACTTCCTTTTTTAGACGCGCCGCGATAGCAAAGCATTGCGCCGGTATTTCACGGATCATCTGCGGCAGCAATAATTCTTCAATCACATCTGTCACTGCAATATCCGCCGCCAGATCCCAATACTGCCTGTCATAGCCTTTGGCCTGTAATGGATGCTGGTAGAGACAGTGAAATATCGTATGCAGGTAATCACAGTCCACTGCATCCGGCGACTGCAAATACCGCTGCAGCAGAAAATCTGCACTATAAAAGATTTTCTGACTGTCACTGCCGATCGTTGTGTTTTCCCGTTCCTCTGGTCTCAGGTAAAAAATCGCGTGTTCCAGATACCGAAGCTGAAAATAGGTCTGATTCCGGCAGGATTCTAATACCTCAGCTGCGATCTTCCCGGCTTTTTTCTTTTCCATCCGTTTTTCTCACATCCCTGTCTTACTTTTCATCGTCTCAAGCCGCGTACAGATAAGCGCAAGATTCTTCTGTTTTCCTCATAATCGAAATCCTGCCCGCTTTTTTTCCTTCTTGTTCTGCATCTCCATAATGTAAGCAGAGCAAACGGTCATGCCTTTCTGGTTGCTGAGTTTAAGCAGCTTCACAAGTGATTCCGCTGACAGGTAATCCATCTTCAGGAAATCCAAAAATTCTTTTTCCTTTCCATCCTCCAGAAGTCCCGCGCCAATCTTGCAGGACATCCGGCGAATATACTCTGTATAGACATTTTCTTCTCCCGCCCGGTACCGCAGGATTCCCCGTCTGGCAAACTCCAGTTTTTCTTCGGAATTACTGATTTTATCCAGGCATTCGTCGTATTCCTCGTAATCAATTTGCTCGCTGTTCCAGGCCATATCCAGGTGGTAAGCCGCACTCCTTGTCAGGCTTCCCGGAATCAGCAGTTCTTCACACCGCTCACTTTTCTTATGTAAAACAGTCACCTCACAGCGGGTCCATACTACATTCGCGCTCTTGTCTTTCATATCCGGCTCCACTGCATTCACAGCACTAACCAGACCTTTTGCGCTTCCCTCATAGGCATGAATATGATTTACATAAAACAGGGCTCCCTTTCCGACTCGTTTTACGGATTCCGGAAGCTTTATTTCTTTCAAATATTTTGCCATCAGAGCATACTCCCCGATCTGCTGCAAGCGGGAATGCAAAGTGATCTCTTTTAATCCGCTTTTATAAAACGCAAAACTGCCAAGATACGTCAGGCTTTCCGGCATCTCGATCTGCTCCAGACTGCCGCAGGCTTCAAAAACGCCTCCCTTTTGATAGGCGTTCGAGTCCGGAATTTCCCGTATATTCGGTGAGAACTGAACAGTCTCCAGTGATTCGCACGCATAGAAGGCTCTGGTACCAAGTGAGCAGACACTCCCCGGCATAACAATCTCTTTCAGATATTTCTGGGACGCAAAGGCAGACTCCTCAATCTTCTGCACGCCGTCCGGAATCACATAACGTCTATCCCTCTTCGAACTCGGATAATACACCAGCTTCTTTCCGTCAGCGGAGAAAATCACACCGTCTCTGGTCTGAAACCGCTTATGTCCCGGAGCAATAGATATTTCTTCCAGACTTTCCAGTTTTCTTAAAGTGCGCAGATTGATATTTGCCTGTGCAGACGTGATCTCCAGCGAGCGACAGCATTCTGCATGATTCATCTCCGTGATAACTGTCAGATTCGGCAAAAAAGGACTGATGATCTTTCTCACCTGACAGCCCCAGTTAAAAAGTCCGGCATGAATCCGGCGTACCATCCTGGGAATTTCCAGGCATTCTGCCTTCGGATCAATCTTATACAGCATATCCCAATCACGATCGGATAAACCGCCCCATCCAGCCAAACTGAACCGTCGAATGCTTTCAGGTCTATATCGATCTCTTCTTCCGGGAAGCAAATCTGCCTGTACTGCGTCCCGGAAAACGCCTTTGCGGAAATTCCCTTCACATCGTTCGGGATCTCAATTACGTCACCTCTGCATACCGGGCAATATTTCAGCCACTTTTCCTTTTTCCCATAATAATTCCCCGATTCCTTCGCGAAAATCAGGCGGCCATCCGTCGAAAATATCTCATTCTCCTCATCGATCTCCACCCGTTCCAGCTTTGGAAAAAGATCATTGCGAATGCGAAACTCTGTAATTCCTTTTGGAATGTGAAGAACACGCACCTCCGGGTAAGATCGCTCCTTCGCATGTCTGTCTATCGGAAGAACCCTGTCATCTCTCATATCCAGGCTATCCACCCGGCCGCTTCCATATGTATCCGGAAGCCACAGGTCAGACGATTCTGTCCTGATATCTGTGATCTGATAGTGCGTCCCTTTGCGGGACCAGGATTGCACTTCTTCCAGTTTGAAGTGACTGCCTCTATATTCATACATCATCTTTTTTCCTTTACAGTACTATGTACCTTCTTGTTTTTACTTGTAAAATAGATTATATACTATTAGTATATATATTTCAAGCTTTTTTTATAGTATATTTTAAAGAGCAGGAAATCATCCAAAAAGACCGTAAGAATAGTACGAGAATGATCACTATTCCAGTTTACTGGAAACAACCGGAGGAAAAACCATGACGCAGAACGATTATGAAAACCTTGGAGGAAAAATCAAAGGACTTCGCACACAGATGAATCTGACCCAGGCCGAAGTCGCATCCGCCCTGGAAGTCACACCAGGCTATATCAGCAACGTAGAAAACAACCGCTCAGCCATGTCCCTGCGCATTTTAATCTACTACGCAAAACTGATGGGCATTTCACTGGATACGCTGATTGGAGAAATAGATTCGGAATACAAGCCTGTGGCGCTCGACCGTGAGATTATGAACGAACTCTCGCAGATGGATACCGATACAAAGGAAAAGGTTTTACAGACCATCCGGCTTTGGAAAAATGCATGATGGATCTGGCACCAGGATAAATCACAAAAGAAAAGGGGAAGAACAGTATGAAAATCATCAAACAACGTCTCAGCATTCTGCTGCTGGCTCTCGTTCTCGCGGTATCTCCATGCAGTACCATCCTGCCGGAAATCACCACCAGTGTTCAGGCTGCCACCGTGGAAATCAGCGAGACCTCCGCGACACTGATCAAGGGTCAGACCTTAAAACTGAAAATCACCGGAACCAGCGATACCGTCACCTGGAAAAGCAGTAAAAAATCCGTTGCAAAGGTAAGCGCAAGCGGCAAGGTTACTGCTAAGAAAAAGGGAACCGCTACCATTACAGCTACAGTCAATGGCACAAAATACAAATGCAAGATCACAGTAGTGACTCCCGCGATCAGCGACACGACTCTTTCTCTGACCGTCGGAGACACACAGAAGCTGAAGATCAGCGGAACCACAGAAACCGTAACCTGGACATCCTCCAATAAAAAAATAGCTTCCGTAAACAAAAACGGGAAAGTCACGGCAAAGAAAGCCGGAACTGTGACGATCACCGCCACGGTTTTGGGAAAAGAATATCCGTGCGTCGTCACCGTATCAAAGGCCGCATCGTCGTCCTCTGGTTCATCGTCTTCCGGCTCGGCATCCTCCGGAACCTCATCTTCCGGTTCGACGGTGTACATCACAGAAACCGGTTTAAAATATCACCGTCTTGGCTGCAGATATTTGTCAGACAGCCAGATCGAAATCGACCGCTCCCTTGCAATCAAAAGCGGTTACACCGCATGCAGTATATGCAATCCGTAAACCTCCTTTGGGACGGACACTTATTACGGAAAAACAGCTCCTGAGCATACATAAATATGCATAAAAATAAATGTAAGACTTATAATTATGATTGACAGAATTCCTGTCCGGTGCTAGAATAATTCAAGTGACAAGGGCGTCAGCTTTCGTGGCTGTGCCCTTTTTTCATTATTATTTCATAACAGTTCAAAACAACAGGCTGTAACACCTCCGCTTTGAGCCGTTACGATCATTTTTAGAAAAGGAGTGTTTCACAATGAAAAAGAAATTAGCTTTCGTACTTGCCGCGGCGATGATCGCGGGCTGCATGACCGTTCCGGTGGCGGCTGAAGAAGAGACCGAAGAATCCAAGGTATGGGTGATCGCGACAGACACTGTGTTTAAACCATTCGAATACACCGATGAGAACGGCGACTTTGTAGGCATTGATGTAGACATTCTTGCGGCGATCGCTGAAGATCAGGGGTTTGAGTATGAACTGAATTCCCTTGGCTGGGATTCCGCAATCGCAGCCTGCCAGGCAGGCCAGGCGGATGGCATGATCGCCGGCGCTTCCATCACAGATGAGAGAAAAGAAGCTGGCTGGACATTCTCCGATGGATATTACAATGCGACACAGTCCATGACCGTAGCATCCGATTCTGAGATCACCGGATTTGAAGACCTTGCCGGTCTGACCGTTGGCGTAAAGACCGGTACGCAGGGTGCTTCCTATGCGGAGAGTCTGCAGGAGGAATACGGCTTTGAGATCACTTACTTCGAGGATTCACCGACCATGTATCAGGCAGTGCTTGGCGGACAGGTTGTAGCCTGCTTCGAGGATACGCCGATCATGGCTGCTTCCATCCAGGACGGCGATCTGGCTCTGACCATTCTGTATGATACCGAAAATGATGGCGCTCCTTACGGTTTTGCGATCTTCTCTGAGGAAAGCCAGGAGCTGCTTGATATGTTCAACGCCGGACTCGCTAATATCGTAGAGGACGGCACCTATGCTGAAATCATCGCTACCTACCTTGGCGAGGATGCAGCAGCTACGGCGGAGGCTTCTATGCTTGGCGACGCTGAGGCTGAGACAGAGGTCGAGACGGAAGCAGTTACAGAATAATTTTCAGGTAACAGTTCAAGACAGCAAAGCGGAGCGTTCCTGCGGCGCTGAACAGTTCTGCGTGTTTCAGGACGAACCGAAGCGAAGCGCAGACCTGCGGCCTGCTGTTTTAAATCGTTAAAAGGTTGCTGTAAAAGCCGTCGTGGGTTTGGCAGCAGCCTTTTTACATGATTTCATCCGAAGGGAGATCTTTTATGGTTCTGATTCTTACAAAATACGGGCATCTTCTGCTGAATGCCATGGGACAGACGGTGCTGCTCGCGCTGTGCGGCCTGTTCTTTGCCTGTATTCTCGGTATTTTCTTTGGCATCCTCGGCGTCATGAACAATAAAATATGCCGTGCGATCGACAAAGTCTTCGTCGACGTCATCCGCGGTGTACCGCTGATTGTACTCGCCTACTTTGTCTATTTCGGTGTACCCTATTTTATGAAAAATATCGTCGGCAACCCGATCACGCTCTCCGCCCTCCAGGCCGGCACGATCTGCCTGGCGCTGAACTGCGGTGCTTATATGGCCGAGATCATCCGCGCCGGCATCCAGTCTGTGGACAAGGGCCAGATGGAGGCTGCCCGCAGCCTCGGGCTTCCCTGGTGGCGCGCCATGTACCGCGTCGTCATGCCTCAGGCGATCCGCACAATGATCCCAAGCATCATCAATCAGTTCATCATCACGCTGAAGGATACATCCATTCTGTCTATCATTGGTTTCCCGGAACTGGTCAACACCGCAAAAAACGTGGTTGCGAATACGTTTATGTCTTTTCAGACCTGGGGAATTGTCGCCGTCATGTACCTGATTGTAATCGAGATCCTGACACTGGCATCCAGAGCGCTTGAGAGGAGGCTGAATCGTGGCAAAGAGTAACAATGTGAAAATCCATGTATCCCATCTGAAAAAAAATTTTAAAAAGCTGGAAGTGCTCAAAGACATCTCCACGGATGTCTATGAGGGAGAGGTGGTTGTTGTCATCGGACCGTCCGGCAGCGGCAAATCCACATTTCTGCGCTGCATCAACAACCTGGAAGAAATTACTGGCGGTGAGATCACCGTCGATGGGATGAGCCTGACCGATAAAAAAACAGATATCAATAAGCTGCGTGAAAACATTGGCATGGTATTCCAGCACTTCAACCTGTTTCCGCACATGGATGTCATGCGGAACCTGACCCTCGCACCGGTAGACCTGAAAAAAGCCAGCAAAGAAGAAGCTGCCGAGCGCGCCCATCAAATGCTCCAGAAGGTTGGCATGGAAGACAAGGCAAACGCTTATCCGAGCCAGCTCTCCGGCGGCCAGAAGCAGCGTGTCGCTATCGCGCGTGCCCTGTGCATGGAGCCGGATATCATGCTGTTCGATGAGCCGACCAGCGCCCTCGACCCGGAAATGGTCGGTGAAGTGCTGCAGGTCATGAAACAGCTCGCCGCGGACGGCATGACAATGGTAATCGTCACCCACGAAATGGGGTTCGCCCGCGAGGTCGCGGACCGCGTCCTTTTCATGGACGGCGGCTACATCGTCGAGGAAGGCACCCCGCAGGAGGTGCTGCTGAACCCGAAAGAACCGCGGACGATTGATTTTCTGAATAAGGTGCTGTGAAAACGGGCAGGGGTTTTTACCCCCTGCCTTTATCAGTTTTCTTTTTTCTCCCGCTGCCTGCACCCTTTCCGGATTTTTTGGCAGAATCCGCCGTATCGAACGCCACCGTAAAGGAAGCCCGGGAAATCTTCTCACGAATATTACCGCAGGCCTTTTCCGTAAAAATCTGAAAAAGCTCCGCATCCTCTTTGGAAAAGTCTTTCAGACAGGCCCGCCTGCACTCTTCTGCCGCATGATGGATTTCATCCAGATATGCCTGGGATTTTTCCAGCAATTCGATGGAAATCCGCTCCTCTGCGTCCGGATCAAACTCGATTAGCTTTTCATGCTTCAGGCGCTGGAGAGCACGCGTTGTTTTCTGCACATTCAGCCCCGCGAGCTCAGCAATTTCCTTCCGATCCTCGAACTGCCGGCAGTTTTCCAGCAAAAGCAGCAGCAAGGCTTCATCCAGTGTGATCTGTTTGAGCATTGCGCTTAATCCCAGATAATATTCCAGCAGCTTGCGGAAGTAATAGAGATCCGCCAGAATTCCCTGTGTCAGGCTGACAGACTGCCCGGCCAGCTTCATGCGTTCTTCTCCGAGTTTTGCCGTCCCGGGCACAACAGAGGGCATGACAAAACCGTCCCAGGCAGTGCTGATCAGGAACATACGCACTTTCTGTTTTACTTCATCATAATCCTCCTCGTAGACATCCCGGTAAAAAGCATTGTAATAATCAAATACCGTACTCTTCATCCGGATTGTGTTACTGATGCTCATTCCCTGAGAAACCAGGCTGTCTTTGCGGTTCATATAATAGTATACCGGAGCCTGAATCGCACGAATCCCCTCCGCATAACGAATGTACTCAAGATTAAACAGAAAATCCTCGCACCAGTCAAGTTCCACGTCCATCCGGATCTGATGTTCCTCAATGATTGAACGGCGAAAGAACTTGTTCCAGAGTACGCCATAATAAAAATCCGCCGGATTCTCGATCATATAAGAAGCAAACTCCCTGCGGTCCATGAGATGATCCGCGTCAATGTCCCCCTTTTGCGAAACGCGTTTTCCCGTCACACGGTAAAAATCCGCAATCACCATATCACACCGTTTTCCATGCCCGGCTTCCGGACTGGTTCCTGATCCGTTTTTCCCTCCGCTTCCAGGGTCTTCCTCCTCTCTGCCCTTCAGCATAGACCGCACAAACAGCTTAGTCGAATCCGGTGTCAGCCAGTCATCGCTGTCCGCAAACTGAATGAATTCACCATGTGCCAGGTCCAGGGCATGATTGCGGGTCGCGGAGACGCCCGAATTTTTCTGATGGATAACCCGAACCCTCGCGTCCTTTTTCGCGTACGCATCCAGCAGCACATCCGTACCGTCGCTGCTGCCATCGTCCATCAGCAGAATCTCCAGATTCTGATATTCCTGATTCAAAATGCTGTCCACACAACGCCCGATATAATCCTTTGCGTTATAGGCCGGGACGATAATACTCACAAGCGGTTCCATATGTTCTCCTCCAATCTTTCCGCATGAATTCCATTCCTCACATTCCGGGCTGCCCTTTGGTTCCCTTTACACGATTTCATCCTCTTTGCGGTCTCAGGCAATGCTGCTTTTGCTTACTCCACCCGGATCGCGTTCGGATAAATCTTTGCAAGCGTGTCATCATCATAATACGTATCCAGCCACACCTGCCAGCTTTCCGTCGCTTCCACGCCCACAAGCCGCTCGTTGCTGCGCAGCAGTGCCATTCCCGACACAAGCATATTGCAAATCAGAAAAGCAACCAGACACCAGGTCACGATTTTGCCCGCGCGCATGGGAATTTTCTCGACCAGTCCAGACAGGCGCGGGTACAGCACCCGCAGCCAGAGTACCGCTGCCATCCCCCAGAACAGACAGTAAAGCAGATTGATACGGCCGCCCAGATTAAAGGGAATCTCACTGTAATCCCAGAATACCGTGCCAAATATCATTTCAGACAATACGCTGCACAGATATTCATAGACTGCACCCAATACTGTCCCCGTCAGAAAAATGAAGCTGTCTGAGCGTTCCCGGTAAGGATACAAAAGCCGGGTCGCCGCCGCGATCGCGAAGCCCCATATGATACTGAACTGCCCCCACACCAGGCTGGTTCGGCTCATCCAGACACCGGTCGTCATTCGCATAAATAATATTTCGAAAAGGTCGCCCAGGATCGCTCCCAGAATGAACATCCATATCAGCTTATAAGCGGAACAGCCCGACGCAAAAACACCTGCGTCACGCACTTCTTTTTTCTCGACCGCCCTTTTCTGTGGGTAGGCGCGTTCAATCCTGCGTGTCACCTGACGGTAAAGGCGTCCGCCAAGATTCCTGCTTAAGGACGTAAACCAGTTGTCGACCGACCTCCACCTCTCTGCATGCGCACTCTTGCCGTACATGAGCGTCAGGGTCGCCAGCGCATCAAGAGCAACCGCGATCACACAGATCCAGATAATCAGCACTTCCGCAAGCTCCGGCAGAAAGCGGAAGAGACGGATCAGCAGCGCATTGCCCCAGAGCTTACATATCGTTGCAAGAACGCCCCAGCCGAGAGTCACCGGCAGGCAAATATAGCCGTCCAGATTCCATTTTACATTTGAATAATCCCACCACCGCTCATGGTAAAAATACTCCACCGCCCGGCCGCCAATCCACTCGGTCATCGCCGCCACAACAGCAGCGCCGCAGAACAGCCAGAACCAGGACAGTTCCTCCCCGAATACTGTAAGCAGTACCATCGGAATACCGTAGCTGATACACAGAGGAGCATTAATCACACCACGGTTTACAAATCGCCGTTTCTTTAAGGCAGCCATAATTGTCTCCAGAACCCAGCCAAGGAACGAGTAGACAAGGAAAAGCCAGGCAAGCTCATATCCATTGTAAGTCATAATAAATCTTTCCTTTTTCTTTTGAATGATTGACTGCGATTCAGAACAGCGCCTGTCTTTTCAGTTCGATGCTGTTCTGAACTGTTTTATAATTGATAACTATTCAGAACAGCAGGCCACAGGTCTACGCTTCGCTTCGGTCGGCGCTAAGCGAACGTCCACTGGACGTTCAGCGCCGCCTTCTTCGAAGGCTATATGCCGCTTACGCGTCATATGTCTGAGGCTTGATGGGCGTTCCGCCCATCCCGAACTGAAAATACAGTCTTTAGCAGGTAAACCTGCACAGCCTGTCTTTTCAGTTCGATGCTGTTCTGAACTGTTTTATAATATTGCAGAAACTCTGCGGGGCAGTGTATTTGCGATTTCACAGGGACAGCCTTAGAATAAATCACTTCTCTTTTTCTGTCAACCGGAATATCCCCGTTTACATAGAAATTCCCCGGCAGGGGGTATCCTCTTCCTGCCAGGGAAATTCCATTGCTGTCACAAAATCATGCGTTTTTCGATTTTGGATTTTCCGCCCAGAGCTCGTCTGCGGTCGGTTTCCAGTTTTCTGCGTAAGGCGTCGTCTTATCACAGAGATCATCCACGCTCTCCGGACTCTGATAATCCGTATTCACCGCCTTTGTCTGTTTTACCATCTCGCGCAGCCGCTCCGGATTTTCCAGCATCGGACACGGACGCAGCATATTGTCATTAAATGGCTGGTTGTCATGGTAAGCCTGGAAAATCGGACTCTTCAGCGCATCCTTGAGTGAGGTCTCTTTGATATTGCAGTTCGAGTAGTGAATGAATACACACGGTTCTACATCGCCCTTCGCGTTGATGTGCATATAAAGCCGCCCGCCGGCAATACAGCCGTGTACATATTCGGCGTCGTTCTGGAAATCCAGGGTGAACAGAGATTTCGTTCCGCGGTATTCGCGAATCTTCTCATACATTATTTTGCGCTGTTCCGGTGTTGGCAGAAGGTCTGGGGAAGCATCATTTCCAACCGGCATATAGTGGAAGAACCAGGCGAAGAATGCACCGCTTTCAATCAGATGGTCAAAGTATTCCTCACTGCTCACGCTGTCCACATTCGCGGCAGTATAGCAGGTCGATACGCCAAATGGAAGTCCGCGGTCTTTCAACAGCTTCATCGCGTGCATGACTTTCTGATAAATGCCTTCGCCGCGCCGCCCGTCATTGGCCTCCTCTGAGCCTTCCACACTGAATGCCGGGATAAAGTTCTTTACCCGCAGAATCTCATCACAGAATTCCTCATCAAAAAGAGTTCCGTTCGTGAATGCCAGGAATTCGCAGTCCGGATGCATTTCGCAGAGCTTAATCAGATCCTTTTTGCGCACAGTCGGCTCACCACCGGTGTATATGTACATATAAACGCCCAGTTCTTTGCCCTGACGGATAATGGAGTCAATCTCCTCCAGGGTCAGATTCAGCTGATGTCCATATTCCGCCGCCCAGCAGCCGGTGCATTTCAGGTTGCAGGCACTTGTCGGGTCAAGCAGGATGGCCCACGGCACGTTGCAGTTATGCTCCTGTGCGTAATCCTTCTGCATCGCGGTTCCTTTCAGACTTGCGTTAATAATAAAGTTCTTAAAAAAGGTTTCCCGCACCCCCGGGTCCAGCTCATACATCCGCAAAATCAGCTGATACCAGTTGTTATTCTTATCTGTGATTGCCGAACGAATCGCATTTCTCTGCGATACGTAATAGTCCTTCGGCATATATTTGTCGACCAGCTCCATCAGCTTTGGAATATTGGTTTCCGGATCCTTTTCCAGATAACCAATTGCTTTTGTCGCCACCAGCTCCGTGGCGGCCACCTTTGCTTTATCTGCCAGTTTCATCTTTTCCTTTTCTCCTTTTCCTGTATTGATGCTTCTTCATTCCTGTTGGCCGGGCGGTACAGAAAACCGGTCCAGAATCTTTACCGTATAGACGACTACACACAGGTTCAGCAGTCCCTCCAGCAAGACCGCCGTGCCAGTCAGTGTCATGGTCGCTCCTTCCCCGCCATATGGGTCTATGACCAGTATCATTCCGAAAACACCGGTGAGGATGGCAATGATCAGGATTCTCCACCAGAGACCCAGACCGAATTTTCTGGCGTCCATCGACATCTGAATCCGCAGCAGAGCGTCCATCAGAATTACCAGTCCAAGAACCGCATACAACAGCTGTGAATAGCCTTCCCCGCGAATCAGAATTACCAGGCCAAGCGCCACCATCAGAATCTCAAACGCGAAATCATACTGAAATGCCAGGCAGTAAAAGTCCTTTGAAAAATAGCCGATCATCTTGATGATTCCGTCCACGATAAAAATCAAACCAAGCACACGGATGAGCGTGTCCGCCGGACAGTCCGGATTGACCAGCAGACAAATACCCAGAACACAGATAATCAGGGCAACAACAATATAGCCGTTGCGGGCGATTTTCAGAGTCTTCAGTGAATCCATGTCTTCTCTCCTGCCTCCTTTCGGAGAGAATTTTATTCTTTTTTTTGAGGAAAAAATACAGACAAAAAAAGCGCAGTGTCCAAAATTCAGACACTGCGGCAAAAATGACCAATTGAGTGGTTTGATTGATTCTATCTTTATCCACGCCGATCCACTGCCAGATTCATCAGCTCCATCGCGCGTCTCATATCCGAGGTCAGATTCTCATTCATCCCATGCTCCATCCAGTCCAGCAGGACGCCTTCCAGAATACATTTCTGAAAATTCCGGATTATGCGCTGATCCTCCGGCGAAAGATTCTGTATATCAATATAATCCTTCGCGTGCAGCACATATTCGGATACCATATATTCACACAGAACATCTACTTCATGCATCATAACCGCGCGATCCAGCGAACGATAGATATGAAGCAGCGCTCTTTTATTCTCAGAAAACATATCCATGACCTGCAGCAGCCCGTCGAAAACATCCTCCGCTTCCAGATGCGTCTCCATGATCCGGTTCATCTCACGCTTCACGGAAAACTCCATAACATCTGTAATATCCCGGAAGTAATAATAAAACGTATTCCGGTTAATCCCACACCGTTCCACGATATCTTTGACCGTAATTTTCGAAAATGAACGTTCATTCAGCAATTCAAATACCGTCTGTATAATCAGTTCTTTTGTCAGACCAGCCATGAAAAATCCCGTTTCCCTCCCAAACAGCCTCTACGGAAAGCATTTGTTCCCCTCTGTGTGTCGTTCACTATAGCACAATTCCCGGAAAAAGCCCACCGGTTTTCCCTGTGCGGCCGAAAATGGATTGACGGAAAAAAGAAAATGCTATAATCATATGCAGATGGAGATTGCTGCAATTACAGATGACGGAGGAAATTATGGTTGAAAAATGGAATATTACTATCCCCGAACTGACAGGAGAGGAAGCCAGGGGCGTTTACGTGTATCTGCCGGAATCTTACGCTTTTGAGCCGGACAGGCGGTACGGGGTTCTCTATATGTTCGACGGGCACAATATTTTTTTCGATTCGGACGCGACATACGGAAAGTGCTGGGGCATGAAGGAATATATGGACTACACCGGGACGCCGCTCATCATTGCCGCCGTGGAATGCAACCACAGCCCGGATAATGGACGTCTGAAGGAATATACCCCTTTCTCCTTTGAGGATCCCGCTTTTGGAAAAATCGACGCCAGAGGCCAGATCACCATGGACTGGATGGTACATACCTTTAAAAAGGAAATCGACCATCGTTACCGCACCCTGCCAAACCGTGAACACACCTTTATTGCCGGAAGCTCAATGGGGGGACTGATGAGTCTGTATGCGCTTCTCGAATATTCTCAGTATTTTTCCCGTGCAGCGGCTCTCTCTCCATCCCTGTGGGTAGATATAGACGGGCTTTCCAAAATGATCAAACGGGCGAATCTTCCGTCTGATACCATACTCTATATGGATTATGGCGAAAAAGAGCTGGCAAACCATAAGGATATGCTGCGGGCATTTGGCCGGATTACGGCAAAGCTGATGAAAAAAGGGATTTTGCTGGAAAGCCGGATCATTCCCGGCGGAACACACTGTGAGGCAAGCTGGGAAAAACAGATTCCATTTTTTATGGATGCCCTGCTGTACTCATAGCACAGACTGACATGCAGCAAGTGCGTAGTCAAATTGTGACCAGTAACGATATTTCACCGTATTTCCGTGATTTTCATACGGATGTACCAAAAGCATACAGAAGAGGTATATACCATGCAGACTCAATATTTCAGTGAATACAGTCCTGCCCTCGGACGGCAAATGGAGTGCAAGGTCTACGGCCATGGCGGCCGCCCGATCATTTTCATTCCCTGCCAGGACGGACGCTTCTACGACTTTGAAAATTTCCACATGACCGATGTCTGGGCACCATGGATTGAAAACGGGGAAGTCCTCGTCTGCGCAATCGACACCGTCGACGGCGAAACCTGGTCAAACCCGTTGGGCGACGCACGCTGGCGGATCGAACGCTATGAGCAGTGGATTACCTACATCACCGATGAGCTGGTGCCATCTTTACGCAACCTTGCCAATGACTACAACGGCTGGAGCGGATATCCGGGAATCATGCTATTTGGATGCAGCCTTGGTGCCACCCACGCAGCAAACCTGTATTTCCGCCGCCCGGATCTGTTCGATGGGCTGCTGGCGCTCTCCGGACTTTACTCCACCGACTATGGCTTCGGCGACTACATGGACGATCTCGTCTACCAGAATTCCCCCATTCATTATCTCGGAGGAATGCCAAAGGACCATCCATACATCCCACTCTACAACCTCAAGCGCGCAGTCATCTGCTGCGGACAGGGCGCCTGGGAAATGCCCGATTCCACGCGGAACCTGCAGCGGATTCTGGAAGACAAGGGAATCCATGCCTGGGTCGATCTGTGGGGGACGGACTGCTGCCACGACTGGAACTGGTGGTATAAGCAGGTAGAATACTTTGTGCCATACCTGCTGGGATATGAATAAATCGTTACCGGGCACAGCAAAATTCGGACTTATAAAACACATAAATTATCAGAAGAGAGAAAAAGAGGGAGTTACTACCAATGAAAAACTTTATTTTTATTTCACCAAACTTTCCAACCAACTACTGGATGTTCTGCCGGGAGCTGAAGAAAAATGGCCTCAACGTACTCGGCATCGGCGACGCCCCTTATGACGAGCTGACCGCCGATTTAAAGGCCAGTCTGAATGAATATTATAAGGTGAGCAGCCTCGAAAACGACGACGAGGTCTATCGCGCGGTCGCTTTTCTGATCTATAAGCACGGGAGAATTGACTGGCTGGAATCGAACAACGAATACTGGCTGGAGCGCGACGCGAAGCTGCGCACAGATTTCAATATCGCCACCGGCTTTCATGTGGAGGATATCCCAAATGTGAAATTCAAATCCCGTATGAAAGACTTCTACCGCAAGGCCGGTATCCCCGTCGCGCGCTACCACATGGTCGACACGCTGGAAAACTGCCTGGCATTCGCGAAAGAGGTCGGCTATCCGGTTGTAGCCAAACCAGACAATGGTGTAGGAGCATCTCACACCTTCAAGCTGGAAAACGATGCGCAGATGGAGCAGTTTTTTGAGCTGAAATGGCCGAACACCACCTACATCATGGAGGAATTCGTACAGGGTGAGGTGAATTCCTACGACGCGATCATTGATTCGAAGGGTGAGCCAATGTTTGAGACCGGCAATGTCACGCCGGAATCCATCATGGACATCGTAAACAAATCTGAGAATTCTATTTTTTACATTCTCAAGAACCTGCCAGATGATACCCGTGCCGCGGGCCGTGCGACGGTAAAAAGCTTCGGTGTCAAAAGTCGTTTCGTGCATTTTGAATTTTTCCGCCTTCTGCAGGATCAGGAGGGGCTTGGCAAAAAGGGAGACCTTGTTGCACTTGAAGTCAACATGCGCCCGAGCGGCGGCGTGACGCCGGATATGATCGACTTCGCGCACAGCACCGACGTCTACAAGATCTGGGCAGACATGATTGCCTTTGACCGCTCCACGATGCCGGTCGGCGACCATGCCTACTGCGCGTTTGCCGGACGCCGCGACGGCAAAGACTTTATCCTCTCGAAGGACGATATCCTGCAAAAATACAGTACCCATGTAAAAATGGCGGAGCGTATCCCCGACGCCCTCTCCGGCGCGATGGGGAACCAGATGTTCGTCGCGGTCTTTGATTCACAGAAAGAGATGCGGGATTTTTATGACGATATCTTAAAGTGCAAAGAGGCAGAGCAGGAATAAGAAAGAAACAGAAAGGAGCGGTATCTTCCACGGATACCGCTCCTCCTGTTTCTTTCTTTCCATCTTATACCACGCCTCCGGTCCGTTTCGTTGTTGAATGCCCGCGTGACATTCTTCGCAGCAAATAAAATCCTGCCGTACCACAGAGTATCCCCACCCACAACATCAGCAGAACCTCCGATACCGAATACGATTCTTTTACCAGAAATGGCACCCACTTTTCCGCCTGCTCCGGGTATACGGATACCACGACAGACACGGCATTGTTCAGGAAATGCAGCGCCATGGACAGATAAATACTGCCTCCTGCATCAATCACATATGCAAACGCCGCGCCAAGCAGGAAGGTCGAGGGCAATTTGACCAGGCTCATATGGAATGCAGCAAAAATCAGGGCGGAGACTGCCACAGCCGGCCAGATCGCTGCCATATGCAGTCTCGCTTTCTGACTTCCCAGGATATCGTGTGTCCCGGATGCCGACTGCCGCAAATCAGAGTCAGATGAACGTTCCCTGTTCTCTCTTTCCCGGCTGCTTCCCTTCGCCCGATCTCCGATCCACTCCCGCACCGTTCCGAAAATCAGGCCGCGGAACAACAGCTCCTCGCCAACCGCGGGCATAAGCGCCATGATAATCATCAGAATCCATAACGGCTGTGCAAACAGCTCTGTATAACTCGCTTCCAGGTTCTGCGCACTTCCCGGAAACAGTACATACATGACCATGGATAGCGCAATCCCGGTCAGGTACGCCCCCACATACAGCAGCAGAGCGCCTGGAATTACGGAAAAGCGGGGTTTGTTCAGCAGAAAAAGTGTTTTCCGATTGGTTTTCATATACCAGGTCAGAAGCAGCGGTACCGCAAGAATCAGAAGCTGTGTGACGGCTGTACCCGCTGTGACGGAGCGCACCGTCACGGCACTGCCCACATACAGGATCAGCAGAAGCAGCACAAGGACAGCGATGGCGACGTCGCCGGGGGCAGGCATAGTGCCTGGTTTGATGTCGCTGCGCTTCTGGAAAATCCGAAAGCCGGTAAACCCGTCTGAAAACAGGACCGCCTCGCTGTCATACATTCTTGAGAGAACCCACACGATCAGCACGCTGTACCCGAAATTCACCACAATCGTCAGCGCCACAAGCATCCAGTCAAACTGCCCGGAGATCAAATCTTTTATCATCAGGGAAACATTCGCGATCGGAATCAGCGCCGTGTGGGCGTCAAGCGTCACGGAGGGGAAAATCCCCACCATGGAAACAATCATAATTACCAGCATCGCAGGAGTAATATAGTTATTTGCTTCTTTGAAGCTGCGCGCGAACACACAGAAGCACATACACAGCGCAGTGATCAGCAAAGCCGTCACCAGCAGCGTCAGTATCAGCATCGGAACAACCGACAGCACCATGCCTGGGGAGATTGCTTCCAGCTCACTTAAGGTTCCCGGAATCAGTCCGAAATACAGAAACAACACGGAGCCTCCCAGAGAAAGCATGGAAATCACCGCTGTCACGCATGCAAAGACAGAAACCGAAATATATTTGCTCATAATGATCTGAAAATTTGTCACCGGAAGGGTCAGCAAGGTTTCCAGCGTTCCCCTTTCCCGCTCTCCTGCCATCGCGTCAATCGACGGATACAGCGCACCCAGCAGAATCGTCGTAATCAGCAGCATCCCAATGCAGCCGCCGACACTCATGCCAAAGCTCTCCGACATAGAGGCCTGATCCGCTGTCTCATACTCCACCGGATACAAAGCATTCATAGTCAGACCGGCATCCGTAAGCGTCGTTTCCACCAGCTCCAGCCGGTATTCCTCCAGCAATTCTTCTAACCGCTCGCAGGCCTCGTAAGAATACGTATCCGCTGAGAAATATTCGATCTTTGCCTGAAGCACACCCTCTTCATCCGTCTCCAGACGAAGAACCACGTCTGCAGCATTCAGATCCAGCTCATCTTCCGTGTCTGCCGCCTCAAAAAACAGACGGACATCCGCATCCTCCTCCTGCAAACGATCCAGTGCCTGAGCAACTTCCTCATATTCAGCAGAATAGCTCACCACCAATGCCGTATTCGTCTCCTCCTGCGTCATCATGGAAGTCATCAAAAGCGACAGTCCGATCAGCAGCAGCGGATACAGAAGCACCGGCACCACAATCATCATCACCAGCGTCTTTTTATCCCGCAGAATATCCAGAATTTCCTTTCGTACAAGAATTCGTATCTTTTTCATTTTCAGCCCTTCCCGGTAAGCATTCCATGCCCTGCCGTTACCTTTTCTGTCAAATATCGTTTGCTGTCTTCCACATAATCACAAGTGAAAGTGAGGAGTTTCTTCCATTATAATATGGAACGCCTCCCGCAGACTCTCCGTCCCGGTCCGCTCTATCAGCTCCCGCGGCGTCCCCTCCGCTACAATTCGTCCATGGTCAATCATATAAATGCGGTCGCACAGCGTCTGCGCTTCCTCCAGGTAATGCGTCGAGTACAACACCGTCCTGCCCCGTTTTTTCTGTGACTGCATGAAACGGATGATCGCGTCCGCGCTCAGGATATCCAGGCCGAGCGTCGGCTCATCCAGAATATAAACCCGCGGATCCGCCATCAGGCAGCGCGCAATCGAAGCCCGCTGCGTCTGCCCCGTCGACAGGCGCTCAATCCGGTTATCCGCGAAGGAACCCATATCAAGCAGTTCAAAAATCTCCTTGCTCCGCTTTGCGATCTCCGCCTTGGAAAGTCCGTAAAGCTCTCCCATCATGACCAGGTATTCCCGGATGGAAAACCGCGGATACAGCTTTGTGTTGCCGGAGAGATAGCCGATCGCTTCCTTGCGGCGAATCGGGTCGGTGATCTGGCGCCTGTCTCGCCGCGCATGGGCATCCTTTTTCGCGGCACAGTCTTCCGCATTTTCTGCGCCATCTTCCGAGGCTTCTTCCCACAACGCTACTTGTCCTGCGGTCGGCGTCATCAACATCCCCAGCATTCGCAGAAGGGTCGTCTTTCCCGCGCCGTTCGGCCCCAGAATGCCCACAATCTCGCCTGCTTCTGCGTGAAGGGAAACATGATCGACCGCGAGGAATTCCTCTTTTACCGTCTTACCTGCGAATCGTTTTCCCGCTGCCGCATCTTCCTTCCGCACATTCCGCTCAAACTGCTTACAAAGATCCATTGCCTCTATCATTTTCCGGTTCCTCCTCCAGCTTGTTCTGCCGCTTCTTCGTGTATATTCCCAGTATAATCAATAATACAAAGCTGCTGCATTCTAAAAAATATATTGATTGTAATGTTTATATGTGATATAGTATAGTCGCTGTCGACTCATTCCTGCAGCAGGAAAGAGGTGACGACTTGTGACAGATTTCATTGTTACGTTTTTTATCTCTATAGGAGCAAGTGTAGTAGGAAATTACATATTCTATGCGATTGAGAATTACACGAGCAAATGGCTGGGTAGAGATAAGTAGTTGGACAGCAACAGCATAAAAGGAGCAGCTCACCGCAACGAGCGAGAAAACCCCAGAGGAGAGCACCCTCTGGGGTTTTCGATTTTTGCGCCTTGTGACAACATTGTTACGTTTTTTAGACGTTCATATCTTACACCCACTTGCTTTTTGTGTCAACCTCTATTTTTTAAGAACCAGTCTGCTATTTTTTATTTCACCGTCTCCCGGCTTACCAGCGCCCAGGTCGATATCAGCGCAGCCAGCAAAAGCAAAACGCCCATACATGGCCAGACCGGCTGCGGTACCGCGCGAATTGCCGATGCGATTCCCAGAATGATCCCACTTGCCTCCGCATCCGTGTGAAACAAAACCTCCGTCACACTCGGCATCGTCCAGCAACCCAAGAGCCATACAATCAGCAGAAGCATCTGTGCTTTTTGCCCGAAATGGTTCACAAATGCCCCACAGAAGCTGGCAAGCACCGTCAGTGCCACCGCAAAGACGATTCCATAACGCAGGAAATACGGAAAAACTACAAGTTCCGGTGTATATTGCGGATAGAAATACTGCGCATTCAACGTATCCTCCACTGCCGCACACGCCATCGCGATAGCTGCGCAAAGAAATCCCATCAACAGATTCTGCAGCAGAGCCGACACCAGAAACTGCCGCCTGGTACAGCCAAACGCAACCTCTGTATTAAAATACAGGCTAAAGCTTGCACCTGCATTCATAAAAGTTAAGGCACCGCCCACAATCACCGCCAAAATCGTGCCCAGAGGGAACGAACCGTCTCCTTCTTCGACCGCTGTTCTCATGAGGATGGCCAGCAATGCCATACCGGCTCCAAAACCAGCCACTTCCAGACCCGCCATTTCCAGATATGTACTCCGGTGAATCCGTAATTGATTTTTTATTACTCGAAACATCACAACATTTCCCCCTGTCTCCATTCCACCTGCCTGTTTTCACCTATCGTCTGCATCATTACATTTTTTTACCGCACTTCGATTTTCCTCATAACCGCCATAGCCAGCACCCCCGCCAGAAGATAGAGACCTGCTCCCGCCGCGGAGAGCATCACGGCTCTCCATCCCTGCCAGAAGGCAACATTCAAAATCGACACTTCAATCTCCATGCCGCAGCAGAGTCCCACAATAAATCCGGTACCGATGGAAAGTACTCCGATCGCAATCGCCCAGGCGACCCGGCTCCACAGAACCAGCATCCCAATCAGAATCCCCATCGCAGCCATTGCCATACAGCCCGCAAAGGCAAGCAACAGCCATTCGCGATCAAGCGCTCCCATCCCCAGATGTGCGCACAGCGCCTGAACTCCAAGCAGAATCCATACCAGCGCCCCGTTACAAAGCCAGATGCCAAACACCACCTGCCGTCTGGTGACGTTCATGGAGACCAGAACCGGATAATAATTCTGAAACAGCGCAGACGGATAAATCCAGGCGCAGACACCGCCTGCCAGCATCATATAACCTGGTGCGCGCTGCAATAAATCAGGCAAATAGCTGCTCAGAGAAATCTCTTCATTCAGAATCGGTATCAGCAGGCACCAGACTATTCCGATCCCCACAGACAGCCCCAGCATCTGCAGCAGCATCTGTCCCCAGAATTGCAGGGAGCTAAAAAGCTTCCGGCTCCGTGGAACCGTAACCGCGGCGGCTGTTCCCAGATCATTCCTGCCGCCTCTCGTCCCTTCACCTCTTCCCGTCATTTTTCTCTCCCTCTTCCCCGCAAAGCGCTACAAACAGCTTCTGCAAACTCACCTTCTGAACTGTCACGTCGCAATTCGTCACAAACGCCTCTCCCGGCTCTGTCAGAATCGTCACGCCTTTGCTGCGCCCCAGCCGCTCCGCATGGTGCTGCGTATAGCCTGCCGTCGCACGGTCGACCTCATCCTCGCGGCCGCTCACATACCAGGCGCATTCGAGCAGCTCCTCCGTATTCTCCTTCAGAAGGATGTTTCCCTCATCCAGCAGAATCACTTCCTCAAAAACATTCGCCGCCTCTTCGATTATGTGCGTGGATATCACAAACGTCCGTCCACTCTCGGTGAATTCTTCCATCAACAGCCGGTAAAAGGTCTCACGGGCCACCACATCCAGCCCTGCCACCGGCTCATCCAGAATCGTAAACTCCGCCTTACTTGCAAGCGCCACCACGATCGTCACCATCGAAAGCATGCCTTTTGAAAGGCGGCTGATCCGTTTCTTCGTATCCAGCTGAAACTCCCGGACAAGTCTCTGCTCCATTTCCCCGTCCCAGTGCGGGAGAAAAAGAGAAGCGATCTTCAGATATTCCTTCACCTTCATACTGTTCGCGGTATTTCCTACCATCTGGTTCAGCTCTCTCGAAAAACAGATGTGTTCCAGCGCTGCCGGATTCTCCCAGACCGGTTCATTTCCAACTGTCACCGTTCCGGACGTCGCCGGATTCTGCGCGCTTAAGATTGATAACAGCGTCGTTTTTCCAGCCCCGTTCCTGCCAATAAGGCCGTAAATCTTCCCGGACTCCAGCTCCAGGTCAATGCCATGGAGCACCTCTTTCTTTCCATAGGATTTCACAATCTGTGATGCCTTAATGCTGCTCATACCTTTCCTCCGTGTTCTCTCCTTTAAATTCCGGTCGCAATCATCGCGATCAGCTCTTCCTTCGTGATCCCCAGGCTCTTTGCCTCCGCCACCAGGCGCTTCACGTAGTCGTCGTAAAAATTCTGCTTCCGCTTCTCCATAATCTTTGCCTTCGCCCCCGTCGCGACGAACATCCCGATCCCCCTCTTTTTATAAAGAATCCCTTCGTCAACGAGCAGATTCACACCCTTAGCGGCAGTCGCCGGATTGATCGAATAAGCCCGCGCCAGTTCATTCGTGCTCGGCACCCGCTCTTCTTCCAGAAGAATATCCCGCAGGATATCATTCTCGATCATCTCCCGTATCTGAATGTAAATCGATTTTTCCTGTGAAAGGATTTCGTTCACACACTCACTTCCTTTTCTGTGTCCTTCCTTCATTGCCTGGCACAGGTTGATTGGTTATTTGGTTAATTACTTGTGTAACTAACCTTAGCATGATTCCGCCTGTTTGTCAAGCAGCAAAAAAGCATTCATCAAGAAACACGGTCCAAATTCGTATCTGGCAAATAGCAGAGAAACGACCTATATCATCCAGATGGGAACAATATAGTTCTGAGAATTGACAGCAGAAAGCTCTGGACGCATACAAAGCACAGCGCCGGTTCCGCGTGGCACAGTGCCTTTATCCAATATGGAAAACGCCCCCACTAGTTCACTGCCTGGATTCACAGACCGTTTAATCTCCAGCGGATGCAGCTGACCGTCGCTCTCCATCACCATATCAATTTCATTGCTGCTCTTGTCCCGATAATACCAGAGCAGACAATCCTGTGCATTATTCTGATAACTCTTCAAAATTTCCAGAACCACATAATTCTCCAGAATAGCACCATTCATTGCCCCGTTCTGCAAAATTTCAGGAGAGCTGTAACGGGTCAGGTACGCCACCAGTCCAGTATCAAAAAAATACATCTTCGGTGTTTTCACGGTCCTTTTCAGGAGATTGTTTGAATAAGGCCGGAGATAAAAAATAATATCAGACTTTTCCAGCACCTGCAGCCAGCGTTTCGTAGTATCATCTGATACGCCCACATCCTGCGCAATGTCATGAATATTCAGCATTTGCCCAGCTCGGCAGGCCGCTGCGCGTATAAAATCCTGAAACAAAAGCTTATCAGTCAGAGCCACCATCTCACTGACGTCCCTATCAATATAGGTTTGTAAATAGCTGGAATAGAACACATTACGGTCCGTATATTTTCCGCTCACATATCCAGGAAGCGATCCTTTCCAGATTCGTTGATAAATCCCTTCCAGGTTAACCGGCGCACCTGTATTCTTGCGTGCTTTCAAAGTCTTTATATCCACCGAGAAAGGTGTGGCGTCTCCCGAACCATAAACCTCATGCGCAGACAGGCTGGGCATGTGAAGCAAAGCCACCCGTCCTGCCAATGACTCCTGTGCCAGCTCCATCATTTGGAACGCCTGCGATCCGGTCAGCCAGAAAGAACCCGGGGCAGCGCCATTATCAATAGCGATTTTAATATAAGAAAAAAGTTCGGGTGCATACTGAACTTCATCAACCAAAACAGGCAGTTCGTGCATCTGAAGAAAAAGAGCAGGATCCTGTTTTGCCAGCTTCCGCTCTTCCATATCATCCAGTGTTACATAATTCCGCCCAACGGACATCAATTGCCGCAGGACCGTAGTCTTTCCAACCTGCCGCGGACCAGTAATCAGCAAACAGGCATATTCTTGAGAAAGGGAAAGGATTTTACTTTCTATATCTCTTTTTATATAATTCATCAGGAGCCCTCCTATGGCCAAAATACGATCCAATCTTATTTTAGCCATATTTTCGGATTTGTCAAGGTGATTACAACACTCCCTCTTCATCCATTCTCACTGTTCACAATCCGGCCACGCACCCGTATTGTGGAATACCCATTGATCCAGACGCTCAAAAGCTTCTTTCACCTTTGTAAGGGGAAGCGCCAGATTCATACGGATCGACCAGTCCCCATGAAACATTCTTCCATCCTGAACGGCAACGCCCACATTCCAGCATGCACGTTCCAGTTCGTCCATGGTTTTCCCATGTTTTTTGCACCACTTTTCGCAGTCGACGAACATCATATAGGTACCTTCCGGTTTAGATACTTCGACGTCTTCAAAGTGCTCCTGAATATAATCATATGCATAATTGATGTTACCGGATAAGGTTTCACACAGTTCATCCACCCACTGATATCCTTCCGGCCGGTACGCGCCGATCAGAGCGTGCATGGAAAGCACGTTCATTTCGTTATAATGCGGTTTACTGCTTTTCGCGACAATGCGGTCCCGCAAATATTTATTGTATATAATATGGTAAGATCCCACGAGTCCCGCCAGATTAAAGGTTTTGCTTGGCGCATAAAAGGCTGCCGTCCGGTTGCGTGCGTCCTCGCTGACGCTCTGCGTCGGAATGTGCCGGTTCCCGTTCAGAATAATATCGGACCAGATTTCATCGGAAATGACGAGGCAATCATTGGCTTTATAAATCTCCATGGCCTGCTCAAGCTCCCATCTTTCCCAGACGCGTCCGCAGGGATTGTGAGGGCTGCAGAAAACAGCAACATGGATGTTGTTTGCCTTTATCTTTTGGTCCATATCTTCAAAATCCATCCTCCAGATGCCATTCTCATCCTTCACCAATGGACTGTGCACAATCTTATAGCCATTGTTCTCAATGCTGTTCGTAAATCCGATATAAGTCGGGCTGTGCAGCAGAACCGCGTCTCCCGGCGCTGCAAACGCGGTCAGCGCAGATATCACACCGCCCAGCACGCCGTTTTCATAACCAATACAGTCAGTTGTCAGCACGTTCGGGTCACACCCGTTTCTCACCGTTTGCCATCGTATGATATCACGGTAATAGCTGGTCATCTCCGCTGAAAAATACCCAAACGCCGGATGCTTCGCCCTCTCTATAATTGCCTCGCAGACCGTCGGCACCGTCGGAAAATTCATATCCGCCACCCACATCGGGATAGGATCGAACCCCTCCAGCGGTTTGTCCGGTGCAAACCCGGGCATCGTCCCAATCGCATCCACCGCAATCGAGTCCTTTCCATGCCGGTCCATGTATGTCGTAAAATCGTATTTCATTTTGGCCCTCCTCTGATGACATCATATCATCACTGTTCTGTACCATTTGTTGTACACGCTATTTGACCGAAACAGCAGTTTCCTGTATTGTACCAAATAATCTCGTAATATGCAATTTTATCAAGTCCTTCCGCAAAACATTCGGTATAACACCGAAGCTATATCGGACACAGCAGTTAGCAAATAATTACTGTGCATAAGCTATCGATACAGATCCTCCAGCGACAGCAGCAATACACTGCTGTCATTTTGCTCTGTAACCCAATCCGTATATCCACCCAGCGAGAAAAATAAATATTTTGTAACCCGATACTTTTCATAAATCAACGACGACCGCCGGAGCAATGTCTCATAAATGCCTTTGTCTATTTTCTCATTCTTAAATTTGCACTCCCCAATGACCGCCGTATGCTCCAGTTCTGAAACAGCCACAACATCAATGTCAGCGGATTGCCGGATTTTCTTATTGTCTGAGTCAGAAATCGTTTCTGTTCCCCACCAGGTTCCCACGTTTGTGAGAAAACCGCCGTATGCTCCCAGAATCCCCTGCTCCAGCGTATAATATCGGCACATATCTTCAAAAACACTCCCCATGAACGCATGCAGCTTCGGCTTTACTGCCTTTTCATAATAAAGATCTCCATGTCCCATCTCAATCACGCTGGCCGCTTTTGGGATAAACTGATACCAGAATTGAAACATATGATCCTTTAAAACATACTGTGTTTTCTTCTTGTTTTTTTCTTCTGTAATGCACTTTCTTTTCTCAATCAAATCAATTTCCATCAGTCGTTCAAGGCAATAAAAAATGGTTGAATTGCTTTCCCCGACTTTCTGAGAAATACCATTTATGGTATTCACTCCAGATGCGACCTGTTCAATCACATTATTGATTAATGTCACATCAGAAAATTCCTGTGTGAGCAGATTTCTCGACTCATCATACAGATAACCATCCGTTCGGAAAAAGAGACGTTTCATATTATCATCAAGACTTTGCGTATCGTCAAGCATGGAAAGATACTTCGCTACCCCACCGGTAATGCCGTAACAAATTGCTTTTTCTTCTAATGAGTAATCTGGTACAAAAAGCGCAGCATCTCTATAATGAAAAGCCTCCAGCTTCATTTGAGAAGTTCTCCTGCCAAACAGGGGGCTTTTTTCACTTAATACTTTCTTCTCCATAAAGCTGAGTGTCGAACCACACAGAATAATCATGAGATTCCTATCTGCCCATTGTATATCAATATATTTCTGAAGAACGGAGAGAATCGCCTCATCTTTTTCCGCCCAATAAGGCAGTTCATCAATCACGAGAATCAACGGAGCTGTTCCCATTTTCCGCGTAATAAAATCAAAGACTGCTTCCTTCGTGGGAAAGGAAGCCTGTTCAAAAGCAGGGTCAAGAACCGAAACAACCTGTCCGGAGAACAATTCCAGATTTCTCTCTTTTCCTACTTTCGTTGCCGTGTAATAAATTGCTCTCTTGTCTTTGATAAATTCTGCTATCAAAGTAGATTTTCCGATGCGTCTCCTTCCATAGATCACCGTCATCCGAAATCCAGATCGACTGTATAACTCGTTTAAACTGGCTAATTCCCTTTCCCTGGCTATAAACATTTTCTTCCTCCTCACGCTGTTTTTCCGAACCATATCGCAATAATCTTATGTATTAAATATAATTTTATTAAAAATTATTTTATTAAAATCATTCTGAATTAAATATAGCATATCTGCAGAAGCACTACAAGCATTTTTTCACTATGTTTTCCGTTCATTTTTCGATTGTATCTTCTTCCATTTTCTGCTATCATCAGCAGGGAGTTTTGTACGTATCATCACATGGAAAGGATTTTTCTCATGATAAAAAACATCATTTTTGACATCGGCCGGGTTCTGATCGACTTTGACCCGGATACTTATATGAAAGGCTTCGGCTTCGAGCCGGAAAAGGAGAAGCTGCTTCGCGAGACGGTGTTCGGCGGCTCCCTCTGGCGTGACCTGGACCGCGGTCTTAAGCCCATTCCCCAGATTCGGAAAGAACTGGTCTCCCTTGTCTCTCCGGAAGACCGGGAGGACGTTCTTTCCGTATTCGACCATGCAAATGGCACCATCCGCAAAAGAGAGTACACCATTCCGTGGATCCGCGAGCTGCAAGCTGACGGTTTTGAGACCTATTATCTCTCCAATTATTCCCTGTGGCTGATTGAGCGGACGCGGGATGCACTCGATTTTCTGCCGCTGATGCGTAATGGACTGTTTTCCTACGAGGTCGGCCTGCTGAAACCCGAACCGGAAATCTTCCGTGCCTTTCTGGAACGCTGCCCCGAGGTCATACCGGACGAGTCCATATTCTTTGATGATTCTACGAAAAATGTAGAAGCAGCCTGCGCACTCGGATTTCACGGAATCGTCTTCGAAAGCCAGGCACAGGCCATGCGGGAGATGGAACTGCTTATATAAAGACGCTCACCGTAAAGTACACGTTTTCCTATGTACTTCACGGCAAATTCGAGAGGTCATCCCAAACAGACAATCATTCTATAATAACGAACATCATTCCGTTTTTTATGAGAGGAGAATGTTGACAATGAATACGAAAGACACGCAGCCGGCCAGCCGGCTGTTTTCGAACCACGATCTGCTGATTCTGATCCTGCCGCTCTTTCTGGAGCAGGCGCTGGCAATCACAGTCGGTATGGCGGACACCATGATGGTATCCAACGCGGGCGAAGCCGCCGTCTCCGGCGTCTCGCTGGTCGATATGTTTAATAACCTGATTTTTGCTGTCCTGTCAGCGCTTGCGACCGGCGGCGCCGTGGTGACTTCCCAGTTTCTTGGAGCCAAAAAAAGAGAGCAGGCCTGCCACTCGGTCATGCAGCTGATCGTATCTGCGCTGCTGATTACGGTGGTTCTCTCCGCTCTCATCCTCGCCGCCAGGGTCGGCATCATCCGCCTGTTTTTCGGCAGCATCGAGGAGGATGTATTTGAAGCGGCGCTGCTGTACATGACGATCTCCGTATTTTCCTATCCGTTCCTCGCCGTGTACAATTCCACCGCCGCGATCTTCCGGGTCATGAACCGCACCAGTGTCACCCTGAAGGTATCCATCGTCATGAACCTGATCAATGTGGTCGGCAACGCCGTCGGCATCTTCGTCCTGCACGCGGGCGTCGTCGGTGTCGCGGTGCCATCCCTGCTCTCCCGCGCGTTTGCAGCGATTGTCCTCTATGTCCTCCTGCACAACCCGGACCTGGAAATCCACATCGATCCAGGCAAGTTCCGTTTCGACGGCGGCCTGATCCGCAAAATTTACTACATCGGCATCCCCAGCGGCATTGAAAACGGAATCTTTCAGCTTGGGCGCGTGATCGTCGTCAGCATCATCTCCGGGTTCGGCACCGTCCAGATCGCCGCCAACGGAGTCGCGAACAGCCTGGACTCCATGGGCTGCATCGGCGGACAGGCCATGAACCTGGCCATAATCGCCGTCATCGGCCGCTGCGTCGGCGCCGGGGATGAAAAACAAATCCGGTATTACACCAAAAAACTGATCCTGATCGCCTACGGTCTGACATTGCTGTGCAGCGGGTCGATCCTGGTATTTTTAAAACCGATCCTTACCCTCTATGGGCTGAGCGCGGAAACAACCTCCCTGGCATTTACCCTCGTCTGGATCCACGACGGCTTTGCCATCCTGCTGTGGCCGCTGGCCTTTACGTTTCCAAATATGCTCCGCGCCTGCAACGACGTGAAGTTTACTATGGGAATCTCCATCTTCTCCATGTTCGCCTTCCGCATCGTCCTAAGCGTCGTCCTCGGACAGCGAATGGGCTACGGCGCCATCGGCGTCTGGATCGGCATGGTCGTGGACTGGATTTTCCGGATCACCTGCTTTCTGCTGCGCTACCGTCAGGGGGCATGGCGGCGGCTGGCGCATCTGGAAACGGCGTAAGGATTTTCCGCCTGCCCAGACACCATCCTATACAGACACCGTTCCAGTGTCACATCCATGCGGTCATGGCCATATCCGGGCACGAATTCATACCCGATGTCCGTCACGCCCAGTTTCTCCGCGTGTTTCCGGAATTCCTTCACCTTTTCACAGCAGGAATCCTGATCGCCGCAGCAAAAGTACAAAGAGGGCAGTGTTCCGGACTTTGCCGCATCGTCAAAGCGCTCGATCGTACACTCCATGGAATCTACATAGTCGCGCACGGTCGGATAGCGTGAAATCATATTGATCTCTTTTAACGTAATTCCATAAGCCGGATCGCCGAATTCTGTCGGAAATTTTCGGCGGTCTGCCATGGCTTCCTTCCGGAATTCCTCGCCGCTGTAATCCAGGTAGGGTCTTAAAAACTCCGACTCGCGAATTGTACTCCCCAGCACACCGACCTGACCGAATTTCTCCGGCCGGTACAGGCCAAGCATCAGAGCCGCCGCGCCTCCCATGGAATAGCCCGCCAGATAATTGTCCTCCGGCTTCTGCGAGGCCGGGAACATCTGATAAATATAAGGCATCAGTTCCTCAAAAAGATAATCGGTAAACGGGAAGCCCGTGCCGAATTCCATATGATTCGCGAAGTCACTGTTCAATCCGTTCGGGATAACCACCATAACTTCCTTCCCCCGGAGCATCTGCTCCAGATGGGTACGATACATAAAATCCTCAATATCGCCGGTTGCACCGTGAAGCAGCCACAATACTGGGTATTTCTTCCCTTTGACGTAATAGTCCTCCGGCCGCTTTCCCATGCCCGGCTCCGGCAGAAGGATACCGACATGTGTATTCAGCATCAGTTTTCTGCTGCGCTGCCTTAAAATAGTCTGATTCATATTCCATCTCCATTCTGACAATATCGCAATCTGACAACAAACGCCCAGGTCTATTTTTTGTCCAATAAATCCGTCTAAACGATTGATCGGACAAAGCAGCACCTGTCAGATCTGATAATAATCCAGGAAGCAGCCGATTTCCGTGTCAAAGAAATCTTCATAATGCCCGACCCCTTCCGCAATCTTAAAGAACATCCGGTCAGCCACGCCCAGTTCTTCCGCCCGCTTCTGCAGACGAACGGTCGCCGGGTAAAAAAGATCCGCCGTACCGCAGGCCACATAGATTTCCGGCAGCTCCCCTCTCGCCGCAACCTCCGGGAAGCGCTCCCACATGGCATCCGGGGAAGCAAGAAAATCACGGATGGTCGGATATTTTGTAATCACATTCAGTTCCTTCAGCTTCATCCCTTCCTCCGGTCTGCCGTATTCCGTCGGAAATGCCTTACGGTCTGCGAGAACGAGCTTCCGGAATTCCGTCGAATCCATGTCCAGGTAATCCTTTAAATAATCCGATTCCCGCAGCGAAGCGCCCATCACGCCAAGGGCGGCGAATTTTTCCGGTCTCTGTAATCCAAGAGAAAAGGTGCCGAATCCACCCATGGAAACACCTGCCAGATAATTGTCCTCCTTTGCGGAGGATACCGGGAATGTCGCATAAATAAACGGCATCAGTTCTTCAAAAAAGAACGCCGGAAAATTATATCCGGTACCGAACTGCTCATAATTACCAAAATCACTGTTCAGAGCAGACGGCAGAATAACCGCCATCCGATGTTTTTGCATCATCTCATCCAGATCGGCAGTAGCCAGAAATGAACGGTGGTCGCCGCAGGCTCCGTGCAGCAGCCAGACCGCCTTCAGCTTCTCCCCTTCCCCCACAGGCTCATCGGGAAGCAAGACAGTCACATCAGCTGGCATAAACAGAATCCTGCTCATCAGTCTTACTGTCGCAATGTTCATATCATTTATCATTTCCTTTCTGAATTATGTCATAAATCCCGCTTAGGATTTGTGACCGTTACCATGCTATTTTCATTTTATTCCTTTTATCTATTATTGTAAAATGTTCCTTTTATAAAATATTTTTAGTTTATTTATAAGTGTTAACGAGGTGTTTTAATTGTTTTTCAATAGATGAAATATTGATTTTTTTCTTTCTTTCTATATAATAAAAAGCAGAATCTGTATAGTAGGGAAAGAGATCCTTCGGTTGATATGAAAAATTCTGCAATGTTTCCGACCGAAGGAGCGTTCATGGAACAATTTGGAGATTATTTCCGGCTGACATTGGATATATACAGAGAAAAGATTGATAGAACCGAACAATACGCTTTCAGAAAGGTTAAAAAATAGTTATGAAAGAAAAAGAAACAGAAACAACCACCAGACAGACACAGAAAAGCAATCAAAATAATAACTCCCGTTCCCCGCAAAACCTCGCAAAATACCGCAGCCTTCTCCTGCCGCTGCTGATCATTATCATCTATACCATCTATCAGTTTGTGGGAGGCGGCGCCGCGGCAGATTTTGCCTGGTCAGAGACGTCCGTGACCGTGATCTGCCCGGATGAAACAGAGTTCACCCTTGATTATGCGGACGTTACCTCACTGGAGCTCTGCACCGACGCAGACTACGGTACCTGTATCTCCGGAAATGATTCCGGCAGCGCTTACTATGGTACCTGGGAGAACGACCTGTGGGGCACTTACAGTCTGTGCGTAACTCAGTCCATCGGGAACTGTATCGTCATGCAGACCGATGACGCCACACTCGTCATCAACTACGAATCGGAAGAAATCACTTCTGCCCTCTTCGAAGAGATCCAGAAGTATTGCGACGCCGCGACCGTTCAGGCCGCGGCTTTATAATCTCCTCAATCCCGCAACTCCAGCCCGCCGCTCACCGCGATCGTCTGTCCGGTGATATAAGAGCTCTCTTCGCTGGCAAGGAAGCAGATCAGCTCTCCTAAGTCATCCGGAGTTCCCAGCCTGCCCATCGGGATGCGTTCCAGCATTTTGGACGGATCCACATCGCCCGGATTGACGCCCTCGATACGTGGGATGGCTCCCTTGGAAATGCCGTTGACTGTAATCCCGTCCCTGGCCAGGCGGGCAGCCGCGTTTAGCGTCAGAGAATGCACCGCGCCCTTGGCCACCGCATTCTCGAAGCTCTCGTGAACGCCTCCCTGTGTTCCTTCTACGGTCGTCATAAAAATGACTCTGGGGGCACGGCTCTGCCTCAGGAAGGGGAGTGCTGCGTGCAGCATTCCATAGGCGCCGCCCACCAGATGTCCGATGCCATGCAGCAGATCAGCCGGTGCGACTTCTTCCATCGGTACATCGCGCCCGGTCGCTCCGGTATTCGCGATCAGTACATCCACAGAGCCAAATTCCCGGGCAATCCGCTCATAGGTAGACGGATCTTCCTCGGCAGGCCCGCTTTCTAAGGCGCCCACCGCGATACAGCACCCCGGCAGCTGCATATCATTGATCTCATCGACCAGCTTCTGCGCGCGCTCTGCCATATGCGTCATCATAATTACATTCATCCCACCGGCACAGAGCAGCTTTACCGCCGCCACTCCATCGCCCGCCGTAGCACCCGCGAACACGCAGGTGCGGCCTTTTAATGTCTGCATAATTTGTCATCCTTCCTACAGGAACCGCCCCGGTTTTCCGAGCCATTCATCCAGATAATCAAAGACGACCTTTTCCGTATCACCGAATTCCGGTCTTCCCTCATTGTCAAAATTATGGCCTGCGCCTTCCATAAAAGCGATGGATTTATCCTCGCTGGCCGCGTTGTGATAGACAGTTTCAGAAGCAAGAAATTCATACCCGCCCGTCATGCCCATGACCAGCAGCGGCGCCTTGATATAACGGATGTTGCCTGGAGTGCAGCTGTAGGTATTCTCATATAAAATGCCCTCTGCCCCGTCCTCACTCACACAGTAATCCTCTCCGGCCATCACCGCACGGTTAGTCAGGTAAGAACGCACCGTGTCCATGATGCAGGCCTGGCTGGACGGCGTCATGGAACGGCCGCCCAGCGGACGCCGCAGGCTGCGGATTATTTCAAAGGTAGTACTCCCATCCTGATGAAGCAGCGTGTATTCCTGCTTCGTATGAGAGAGCAAACGCAGGTCTTCCGGAAACAGCTTGTTGCAGGGCTTGATCTGGACAGCGGCAGTGACATTGAACGGCTCATCGTCCACATAATTTCCTTTTCCGCTCTCAATGGCTTCCAGGCGATCGAGTGCCCGCCGGATAATCGCATTATTCCGCTCCGCCTGCGCTGCAAAAAACTTTTTCAGAAAGCTCTCGCTGTAGGTGGAACCCTCCGGGTCATAGCCATTCGCCGGGTTAAAAACGTCCAGCTCCGGATCCAGCTTCATGCCGTTGCCTTCCTCGATGACTGCCGGGTCAATGCTAAACAGAGTCATCGCGCCATTGCCCCAATTGGAATCCAGTGTCATAATGCCGTCCGCGGCAGGCAATTTTTCAGTAATGGAGCATTTAATCAGATAATTGTCTCTCTGAAACAGTTCGGGGCCGTTTTCTGCGGCGGCCTGGTAAGCGCTCATCAGAGTCGCGCCGCCGCTGTGACCCATCAGAATCACCTTTTCAATACCCGGATACGCACGCATGAATTCCACCGCTTCCCGGATATCCAGCATTTTCGCATCCAGTGTCGCGTGAGCATCGCTTACCTGCCCGCATAACACGCGATAGCCTCTCTTTGCCAGCTCACCGCCCAGATGGATCAGACTGTAATCATCATCGGAATGGATCGCGATGATGCCGATCCGGCTTTTTTCGGTCGGAACCACCGGTTCATAAAGCATACAGTGCATCCCTTTCATGATAAAGCCCAGATGCACATAAATATCCCGGATCATCAGCCCCTCCGGACGATACCCGCCGGTGGTGCCGATTATTTGTTTTGTATTTGAGTCATATTGCAGCATAGGATCCTCCCCTATCAAGTCATATCGTAACCGTTCCGTGCTTTCACAGTTACGGGGAAAAGTTATAAATTCATTTGTCGTCTCAGTTGCACACAGCTTTCAGCAGATTTTAAATCCGCCCGCCGGCTCTGCCTCTTTGCTTTCTTCTTCCCTGTAGGGAATCTTCCTCTCCAGGGCACAGATTCCCAGGCTCGCTCCCGCGGAAAACAGCAGGCATAAAGCGCAGCGAAATTCTGCCATCGCAGCAGCGTCCAGATGCAGCAGCAGATAAACAACTGTCAGGACAGATGCCGCGAACAGTCCTGCCGCCGCCGTTACTGTAGAGCGCCGGATGGAAACGCTGGTTGTACGATACTCATAAATGGTCAGCTTACGCGGCGCTGTCAGATAATTGACAAGCGTGCACAGAATCCAGAACAGCCCCACCAGAGAAACCACCTCCGCAGCGGTCACATAAACGGCTCTGTTGCTGCCCACACTTTCCAGCGCTCCCGCCACAAACAGAGCTACGGCAGCCGCAAACAGAAGGATATAAGCCACGCGAAGCCCGATTCTCTGATGGCCGGACAGATCCTGTATGCGATAAATATCTGTATACACATGTTCAATTTTCGTCTTTCCGTTTGGCAGTACCTTCTGCACCTCTGTGTAGCCTTCAAAATAACTGTGATATTTGCGGCTGTGGAAATCCAGAGTTTTGCCGTCCGGTTTTTTTATAGTGGATTCCTTTTTTCCGCCATAATACACCATATTTTCGCTCATACAGGATTCTTCCCTTCTATAATTATGATGCCAGAGTCCGAGGTTCTGATACCACGGTATTGCCATAAGGCAATTCTACATACCGAGGCGTTCCTTATTTAATTGATCTCCCGTACCCTGCAGCACGACACAAAATGTCCGGGTTCGACTTCCTCCAGCTTCTGCGGCTGATGGCAGGCCTCCGTCGCATATGGACAGCGGGCCGCAAAACGACAGCCAGGCTTTGGATTAATCGGGGAGGTGATCTCGCCAGTCAGCTGGATCCGCTGCATCGGATGATCCAGATCCGCTGACGGAATCGCCGACAGCAGTGCTTTTGTATACGGATGCAGCGTTTCACGGAACAGATCGTCCGCGGAAGCTTTTTCTACCAGCTGCCCCAGGTACATCACGCAGATGTTCGTAGAAATATGCCGCACAACAGACAGGTCATGTGTGATAAACATATAGGCCATCCCCATCTGCTCCTGCAGATCCATCAGCAGGTTCAGCACCTGTGCCTGGATCGAAACGTCCAGCGCGGACACCGGCTCATCACAGACGATGAATTCCGGGTTCAACGCCAGGGCACGCGCGATGCCGACACGCTGCCTGCGGCCTCCGTCCAGCTCATGCGGATAGCTCACCCGCAGCCGTTGGTCAATGCCTACCAGATCCATCAGTCGGTTCGTCTCCTCCTCCAGCTGTGACTTCTGGAATCGTCCGGAATATTGCAGCGGCTCCCGCACCGTTTCCTCAATCGTCATACGAGGATTCAGAGAGGAATAGGGGCCCTGAAAGATAATTTGCATCTTTTCCCGGATCTTTTTCAGCTTCTTTCCCTGCACATGGGTGATATCCTCACCGTTTAGCAGCACCTGGCCGTCCGTCGCCTCATGCAGACGGATGACTGCCCTGCCCAGAGTGGATTTTCCGCAGCCAGACTCTCCTACCACTCCCAGAGTCTCCCCTTTTGAGATGGTAAAGGACACATCATCCACAGCGTGATTCATCCCGGCGGGAACCTTAAAATATTTCTTCAGATTTTTGACTTCAATCAGATTTCCCATGCCTTACACCTCCGTTTCTCTCTGGCAGCAGCGCACGAAATGGCCCGGTGCGATTTCTTTCAGAACAGGATGTGCCTTACAGCCCTCCTGCGCATATTTACAGCGGGGCGCGAACGCACAGCCTTCCGGAAGATCCGTAGGATCTGGCGGCATACCGGCGATCGGCTCCAGGCGCGAGGTTCTCACATGGATATCCGGGAGAGAATGAAACAGTCCGATCGTATACGGATGCGTCGGATGCCGGAAAATCGCTTCCTTCGTACCATACTCCACCAGCTCGCCGGCATAAATCACAGCCACTTTGTCGCAGGTCTCCGCCACGATGCCCAAATCATGCGTGATCAGGATCATGGAGGTCTGATATTTTTCACGAAGCTCCCGTATCAGGTCAAGCACCTGTGCCTGGATTGTTACATCCAGCGCGGTCGTCGGCTCGTCTGCAAGAAGCAGTGCCGGATTGCAGGCCAGCGCCATAGCGATTACCACACGCTGTTTCATACCGCCGGAAAACTGATGCGGGTACTCGGAATAACGCTCTCTGGGGATATTTACCATCTCCAGCATATCCTGTGCCCGCTTCACCAGCTCCTGTTTGCTGACTCCTTTATTGTGGAGCTCCAGCACCTCCAGAATCTGGTCGCCGACCGTCATCAGAGGATTCAGCGCCGTCATGGGGTCCTGAAAAATCATGGCGATTTTCTCACCGCGAACCTTCAGCATTTCTTCCTCCGACAGCTCCATCAGGTTCACGCCGTCCAGTTCAATCGTCCCGCCCTTAAAGATTGCGGGCGGATCGGGTAAAATCCGCAGAATAGACCGCGCGATCGTCGTTTTGCCCGCACCGGTCTCGCCCACCAGTCCCAGCGCCTCCCCTTTTTCCATATCAAAGGAAACGCCGTTTACCGCGTGGACAATCTTTTTCCCGGAGGTATACACGACTTCTATATCTTTTACCGAGAGGAATGCCCGCTCTTTTTGTTCTGTCATGACAAATTCCTCCTTTATCAGCTTCTGAGCTTCGGATCCAGCGCATCGCGAAGACCATCGCCCAGCAGGTTAATAGCCAGCACCGTCAGAGCGATGATCAGGCCGGGGAACAGAATAATATGAGGATAATAGAGGATATCCGCTTTGCCGTCTGCGAGCATGGCGCCCCACTCCGGTGTCGGCGGCTGGATGCCCAGACCGATGTAAGAGAGCGTCGCCGCCATCGTAATCGTCTGACCAATCGTCATCGTCGCCGTGACAATCGTCGGAGCGATGACATTCGGCAGCAGATGCTTAAACATGATCTTGCTCTTCGGGCAATTGATTGATTCCGCCGCCTCCAGATATTCCTTATTCCTCTCACGTAGGATCTGCGCACGCTGCATCCGGACATTTCCCGGAACGCCGCCGATCGCAAGCGCGATAATCGTATTCGTAAAACCGCTGCCCAGGGTCGCGGAAATCAGCAGACACAGCAGCATGCCGGGAATCGCGGACCAGATATCCATGATACGCATGATAACCGTCTCCACAATACCTCCGAAATACCCCGCCAGGGATCCTAAAAGGACGCCAACCACACTTCCCAGAAGCGCCGTCAGAATACCCAGTGCCAGAGAATAACGGCCGCCAACCATCAGACGGGTCAGAATATCTCGTCCGAGCGCGTCCGTGCCAAACGGATGCGCCAGGCTCGGCAGCGCCTTGATGTTCATCAGGTCAAACTGATCATACGTGTATGGCGAGAGGAACGGTCCGATCAGGCAAAACAGGACAATGACGATAAACAGGATAGCGCCCAGCTTCGCACTTGGTGCTTTTACCGTGCGTTCGAGAGTCTCTGCCAGCATGGATTTTTTCTTTATTTTTTGTAGTTTTGCCACAGCTTCCTTTGCAGCCATCTGCTCATTCCTCCTTCCCTTTCTTCTTCCCGGCCAGCTTGCCGGAAGCAGAATACTGTGCCTTGATCCGAGGATCTACAAACGCATACGCCAGATCCACCACCAGCATGGCAATGGAAGTAAACAGCGCGAAGAATACTACGCAGCCCCGCACAATCGGATAGTCCCGGGAATTGATGCCAGTCAGCATGTAAAGTCCGACACCCGGAATAGAAAACACAGATTCAATAACCGCGCCACCGGCAACGATGCTCGAAAAACCGGTTCCCAGTGAGGTGATAATCGGCATCAGGCGTTCGGCAGCATGTGCCGGCGCACAACCACGCCTTCTGCCTGTCCCTTCGCACGAGCGGTCGTAATGTAATCCGCCCGGAACACCTCCAGCATGGAGGAACGGGTCTGGCGGGCATTCACCGCGATGCCAGGAAGAGACATCACGATAATCGGCATGATAAAGCTCTTCCAGCTGTCCACACCATACGCAGGCAGCCAGCCCAGCCTCTGCGCAAATAACACAATCATCATCAGTGCCAGCCAGAAGTCCGGGATCGAAATAAAGACCATTGCAATCACCATGGACACAGAATCTTGCCACCGCCCCTCATGCGTAGCAGCGAAAATACCAAGAGAAAGACCCACCGCTACATTCAGAATCATCGCCGTCAGGCCGATAAATACCGTGTAAGGAAGGTGGTTCAGCAATTCCTGCATCACCGGCACATTGTAGGTCCAGGAGGTTCCCAGATCCAGATGCAAAAAGGTATCGGACATGAAGCTGGCGAGCTGCGCCAGATACGATTTATCCAGGCCAAGCACGGCTCTTAAGTTTTCCACATCGGCAGCCGTAGCAGTCGGGCCCAGCTGATTTCGCGCCGGATCACCGGGTGTGAAATACAGGATCGTAAAAATGACAAAAGCCGCAGCAATCATGATGACGATAACCATCAGAATTCGCTTGATAATATACCTTGCCATAAAGTTTTCTCCTTTTTGATAAGGCAACGGCGATTTCGCCGCTGCCCCAGGAACTCACGGGCTGCAGGGAGGCGCAGCCCGTGAGGAAGTTTATCTTATTTTTCTCCAGATCCGTATGAACTACGTATCGGCGTCGTTTACTGCTCTTCGTAGGTCGAGCCGCCCGGAACATAATTCAGGTTGTTATCGTAGCAGACCTCCACCAGCGTGTTGCTGTAGATCGTTGTATTGACAGGAACACCGATCGGGCATACATATCCATTGTCCATCCACTGCGCACGCAGTGCATCGAGATTCTCTGTCGTATTGCCCTCCATGGTATTACACAGCTCATAAAGCTCCTGCAGGGTCGCATCGTCAACGTTGTTGATCGTCAGACCGTCATCATTGATCGTATTGTCCAGGATTACCTGAGACAGGCTGATGCAGAATCCGCCGGATGCGCAGTAGGTCAGCATCAGATCCCACGCATCGTTGTCGTACTGTGTCGTCTGTATCGTACTGTTATCTACTGCCTGCATACTTACGGTCACACCCAGCTGGCCCAGCAGAGCCGTGATGATGGTACCCATATTCTTAAAGTCCTCGTCGCTGCTGGTATAGAAACGCAGGGTCTCGCCATTGTAATTAGAAGCTGCAAGATATTCCTTCGCCAGATCCAGGTCATAAACGGTCATGTAATTTTCTTCCGATTCCCACTTCTCATCATAATCAGCGAAAATGCTGGTACCCAGGTCATAGGCCGGGTTGAATCCGGAAACTGCCGCGCAGATCTGTGTATTATCCAGCGCGTAGTAAATTGCCAGACGCAGGTTCACATCATCCATAACCCCGCCCGCGATGCAGTTTGACTCCAGATAATAAACCATGTTGCTGTCCGAATAGGAAACGGTAAAGTCATCCGCATACTGTCCGCCTTCCTCGAATTCAGAGAGGCTGGAGGTATCAAAATAATCGGAATACTGAATCGCGCCGGTTGTCAGAGCCACCGTCTGGGAAGCTGCCTCCGCGATAATATCATATTCGATCGTCTGTACATTTCTTTTATGGCTCTGTCTGGTCAGGTCGTCGGTCTGCCAGTAATTGTCATTTGCCTCAAGAATAACCTTGGAGCCGGACTGATACTGGCTGATCACATACGGGCCGGTAGCGACCGGTTCTGTCGCAAAGTTGTGCGACTCATAAGAAGTCTGGGAGAAAATTGCCGTGCCGGCCCAGATAAATTCGAGCGCTCCGATGGCTACCATCGGGTCTGTGCTGAACGTAAAGCGAACCGTGTAATCGTCTACTTTCTCAATTCCCTCAAAGATATCATATTTCAGACCATATCCGGAATCAATCAGCACCTGATAGGAATAAATGATATCATCCGCTGTAATCGCATTTCCGTCCGCATCAACGATATAGTCATAGATTTCTACATCATAGGTCGTCTCATCCACCGCCGTATAACCCTTTGCCAGAACCGGCACATACTCTGCGCCGTCCATATCGAACAGACACTCATAAACCTGATGCCATACCAGGTTCTTTCCGGACTGGTTCGGGTTCCATGGAGAAAATTCCTGCGGATCCGAGCTCATGCCAATCACAATACTGTCCAGACGTCCGTTGTCCAGGATCTCCGCATTCGCTGTCATAGGTATTCCCATAGTCAGTCCCAATGCTCCGGCAAGGATTCCCGCTGAGGAGCCCTTCAGAAAATCTCTTCTTGTTATTTCTCTCATTATCGTATCCTCCTGTTTGTTTTCCACCGATGGTACTGTTCTTATCTTCACAGCTACCAATTAACAATATTCCGCAAACGTTACCTACAGGCCAGTAGTAAAATCGTTAATAAAATACTAATTTAGTTTTCAATTTTTGTCAATATGCCGGGCATTTCGTCTTATTAAATGCAAATTTCCATTTCAGAAACGACAAATTGCACAAAAAGAAGTCTGAGTTTTTCACCTCAGACTTTCTCTCTTTCTAATCTTCTGTTTTCTTTATCTTCCGGTATTTTCGTTTCCGTTTTCTTCTATCTTCTGCCGTACAAAGCGGATAAAATCCTGCACCGCCATAGAGCGCCTCCGGTTCTTCCGAACCCAGAGGTCTACGTGTACTTCAATTTCCGGTTCCAGAGGAACAATCGCGATCTTCCCCTCATTCTGCCGCATCGTCAGGTTCTTCATCATAATCGAACAGCCGCCGCTGTCCACGATATTCTGTACCACCGCATCGCCGCGCGCGCAGATCATAGAAATCCGCGGTGTGAAATGCGCATCGGCAAAGGCACGTCGGCAATAATCAAAATGACGGCTCTCTGCTGGCAGCATGATAAAGCTTTCCTCCTTCAGCTGCTCCAGGCAAATCGAAGTCTGACCAGCCAGCGGATGACGCACCGGCAGCACAACCGCCATGCTGTCCACAGCAAACGGAATCCGGTCAAACAGTTCCGTATCCAGCTCCTCATCGCAGAGCAGAGCCGCGTCAATCTCTCCTTTGGCAAGCATCTGAATCGACTGGTTCCGGTTCTCTTTATCCAGATTGTGAATAATATAATGCGGATATTTCCGATGAAACAAGGTGATCAGATCCACGATGCGGTAATCTGTCGTAAAGGTAATGCTGTCATTCGATGTAGCTTTCCACTTGGCCAGATCACCCAGACACCAGTCTTCATCCTCTATCAGCCTTCTGGCGTGGGGCAGGAACTCCTGGTCGAATTCACTCAAAGAGATCGAATGCCCCTCTCGCTCAAACAAAGTACCCCCGATATCGTCTTCCAATGTCTTGATATGCTTAAACAGGCTGGAATGAGAGGTGTAAAGCCTTTTCGCCGCCTCCGCATAATTGAGCGTGTCCGCTACCACAAGGAATTCCCGTACATAGGTTGTCTGCATTTTACTATCACCTCCGGCTTTTCTGCCTTTTTGTTATTTTAACATGATATTTCGCAAAATGCATTCATTTTTATTTCTCCTTATCACCTTATCGCTTGACATTTTTTATAAGCTCATTATAATAAACTCATAATATACCAACTCATGAGTTGGTAATTATTCCATTCCCCCGTTTTTTTCGACACAGCATTCGCCGTCAGAAGATTTCTCTGCCGCCTGCGTATCGTCGCGAACGCTATCCACACGGATAGTTTATACAAAAAGGAGTCCCAGATGTTTTATTGCCGTGAGAAAGAACTGTTCTCAATGGAAAAGCGATACAAAAAAGGGCATTTCGAATGTATTATCATTTACGGAAGACGGCGTGTTGGCAAGACTTCGCTGATCAACGAGTTTTGCAAAAACAAGCCTGTGGTCTATTTTTCTGCACTGAACGCATCATCCCGCGAAAATCTGGAAGCCTTATCAAAGGCTATTTACACCTGCCAGAATCCGGACGCCGTGAATGCACCCACTTACCACAGCTATGCTGACGCGCTGGACGCTATCGGTGAACTGGCCGTCAATCAAAGGCTGGTATTTGTCATCGATGAATATCCGTACCTCGCCAAAGCGGAAGAATCCATCTCCTCACGCCTTCAGCACGAAATCGACCATAAGTGGCAAAACAGCCAGCTGTTTCTGATTTTATGCGGCTCTTCTATGAGTTTTATGGAATATCAGGTGCTGGGGTATGAAAGTCCATTGTATGGAAGGCGCACTGCTCAATATAAGATTTCTGCATTAAATTACAGAGAAATGACCGTATTTCATCCGGAACTGTCTGCGGAAGATCAGGCACTTTTGTATGGAATCACGGGCGGTATCCCGCATTATATAAACAAACTGGAAGTAGAAGATGACCTGGAGGAGGCGCTTCTGGAAAACCTGTTCGATCCATCCGCCTACCTGTTTGAAGAGCCGGAAAATCTCCTGAAACAGGAGCTCCGGGAACCGGCTATTTACAATTCCGTGATATCCTCGATTGCCGGCGGTGCAAGCCGTGCAAATGAAATTGCCACAAAATCCGGACTGGAATCCGGAGTCTGCGCAAAATATTTAAAAGTTCTTCTGGATCTGGGAATTCTCAGGAAAGAATTTCCGATCGGGGAAAAGCCGGGAAAGAAGACCATTTACCAAATCGATGATAATTTTTTTCGGTTCTGGTATCGGTTCGTCCCTCACAATATGTCGATTATCAATGCCGGAAGGATCCGCTCCGTTTACAAGCAGGCGGTACAGTGCAATCTTTCTGATTATATGGGCATCATTTTTGAAAAAATGTGCCGGGACTATCTGCTGCTTTATGAACAGGATCTGCCCATTGTCCTGAATGATGTCGGACAATGGTGGGGAACCGACTCGGAAAACCGGAAAGAAATCCAGATCGATATTGTGGGAATTCCACTCGAGGGAAACGAGTATTTGATCGGTTCCTGCAAATACCGCAATGAAAAGATCGGCGTGGACGAGCTGGAACTGCTTCGCAGATATGCATCTGTTTTTCGAAAAAACGGAGTATTTCATTATTATATTTTTTCTAAAGGCGGGTTTACGCAGTCTCTGCTTGATCTGGCGGAAAACGGCGAAGTAACGCTGCTGACGCTGGAGGATATTTATACCCGCGGCGTTAACTGACTTTTGGCTTTATTGGCATTTCACTTCCGATTTTATTGATACTTTAATTCCTCACGCAGCCCGTGTGCAATCGAGCAGGGAGATTTTCTCCTTTCATGTACTGCTCTCTGGTCAGAATCGCGGCGGCATTGGACGCGCCAAACCAGGAAGCGATCAGATCCACCGACGCCCGCCCCAGCACCCGGAACAGCGGATGAACCACCGGCCGGAGGATCACGCCGAAGAATTCCATAATCCCGCAGTCCGTCAGAAACGGCAGCAGGAAGCTAAAGCTGATCACGATGCAGACCAGGGTACAGGAGAGATCAACCATCGACGCGCCCGTGTCTGCGGAGAGAATCCACTCCGGTCCGAAGCCGAGCACTACCATAATGGAGACAATCATGCCAATCTCCTTGGAGATCAGATAAAAGGGCGAGGCGGAAAAGCCTTTCCTCAGATAATTGTTTTTCTGAATCCACTCCGGCTTGCAGATAAAATTGTACAGCGTCAGCACACCGGAAACAATCATTAAAATCATCAGTATGTAAGGCAGCGACGCGCCGAACAGATTTTTCAGAAACGTTTTGATATAGTCCAGAAGCGTCGTAAACGAATCGCCCTGGGGAACCGGCACCAGAAACATCAGAATGCCGAACGCTGAGCCGAAAATGAATTTTAGCAGATTCTTCGTGTTTAGATTGCTCGCATTTATATTTGTATTTTCATTTTTCATTTTCCTGATAAACTCCCTCTGTAGTATTATCCTTTCTATTTTCCCGTATCCATCTTCGTTTACACACTTGTCAGTCACGCTTCTCATCGGCGCTTCTGCTGTCTGAAAACCCATTCACTGCAGCAGTTCTCCCATCCTGCACAGTCTGCGGATCACCTCCGCGAGCGTAGACTCCTCCCGCGCAAAATGCATCCGGATATAGTTTTGAATCGGTTCCCGGAAAAAGCTGGAGCCCGGCACCGCGGCAACGCCAATCTCCCGGATCATCCATTCGCAGAACTGCAGATCGGAATAACCGGAAAACTGAGGCAGATCCAGAAATTCCTGAATGTCGATCATGACAAAATAGGTGCCCTGCGGGACATTGTGCTTCAGCCCGGCCTGATCCAGTCCGGCCAGGAAGAAATCGCGTTTTTTTGTATATTTTTCTCTCAGCTCCTCGTAATAGCTCTCCTCAAATCGCAGTCCCACCGCGGCCGCTTCCTGCAGCGGGGCAGCCGCCCCCACAGTCAGAAAATCGTGTACCTTTTTGGCGTTCTCAATCACTTCAGCCGGCCCGATCAGGTAACCGAGCCTCCACCCGGTGATCGAATAGGTCTTTGACAGCGAGTTGCAGGTAATCGTGTTCTCACACATTCCCGGCAGGGAAGCCATGCAAATGTGCTGATTGGGTGCGTATACCATGTGTTCATACACCTCATCCGTGACGACAAACGCATCGTATTTCACCGCCAGCTTCCCGATCACGGTCAGTTCCTCGCGGGTAAACACCTTTCCGCAGGGATTCGATGGATTGCAGACGATAATCGCCTTTGCCCCCTGGCGGAACCCGTCCTCGATCAGCGCGGGATCAAACTGATACTCCGGCGGAACGAGCGGAATATAGATCGGCTCCGCCCCCGACAGGATCGCGTCTGCTCCGTAATTCTCGTAAAACGGGGAAAAGACCATTACCTTATCGCCGGGATTACAGATTGTCATCATCGCGCACATCATTGCCTCCGTCCCGCCGCAGGTAACGACGATTTCCGTCTCCGGGTCAATGGTGCGTCCGATCACTCTGCCCTGTTTTTCGGCCAGAGCCTCACGGAAATTCTGTGCTCCAAAGGTGATCGAATACTGGTGCGGTCCCTCGTAAGCCGCTTTTGCCAGGGCATCCATAATCGGCTTTGGCGGATCAAAATCCGGGAAGCCCTGCGACAGATTGATCGCCCCATAATGGTCACTGATCCGCGTCATCCGCCGGATCACGGAATCGGTAAAAGTTCCTACTCGCTTGCTTAATTGTGGCATTTCTCTTTCCTTTCTCTGAGCTCTGCTCTCATGCGGTACTTTCTCCAGCCATAATCCTTCTCTGCAGCCTGAGTTCGCTGCATGGCATGGGGAGAAAACCACATTCAGTTTTTTGAACCGTTACACTTGACTTCACTCTTGCTTCCGATATAATAAAGTGTAACGTAACGTTCATGTCAAGGAGAAAATGAATAATTATGCAAAAGTTTTCAAAACCATGCATCAGCACAAGCGACTTCGCGAAGATCTGCGGCACAAGCAGGCGAACTCTGATCCACTATGACGAGATCGGCCTCTTCCACCCGGCTTTCACAGATGAAAACGGATATCGTTATTACTCCGAAAGCCAATGCGATGTCTTTTTTACCATCCGCTGCCTCAAGGATCTTGGAATGCCGCTGTGTGAAATCCGCTCATTCATCGAAAACCGGACGCCCGATGAACTGGACTCCCTGCTCGAAAATCAGATGCGGGAAGTGGAAAAGACGCTCACACACTTTATGCGCATCCGCCAGGTCATAGAGGCTAAGCGCGGCCTGATTCGGGCCGGGAAAGACATTGCTTTTCAAGGCCGCGTCAGCAACATCACCATGGAAGAACAGCCTGCTGAATTTTATCTGGCTACCGAACGCCTCGACACGTCGAACCACGACATTCTCTTCCCGGCTCTGACAGACCATATCGCCTCCTCCTATTCCCGCCAACTGAATTTCGGCCATCCGTTCGGCGCAGTTCTGACCATGCAAGACATCCGGGAAAAACACTATGACCGCTACGCATACTTTATCACAAAGACGGATCGGCTTTACCCTGAATATCAATGTCTGGAAAAACCTGCCGGAGCGTATCTCACTGTCTATCTGAAAGGCGATTATTACGATGCAGATGACACCCTGCGCTCCTTTGCGGCTTATGCGGATGGGCATCACCTGCAAACCGGTGCATTTGTCTACAAGGAAGCCATCTGGGATGAACTGACTGTGATGGACAAAAGGGATTATATTACAAAGATTTCGGTGAAATGTGAAGCCTGATACCGGCAGAAATCTGGCCTCTTTCCGCACTTCTACGTTACCAAGCCCGCTCTCTTTAGCAGGGGGCATAGATGCGATTTACTGCCTGGAAAGAAGCGAAAAGATCAATATTGCCTTAAAACAGGTCAATAAAATACCTGGTTTTTCCCTTTCAATACTCCTATAATCACAGACGAGTGGAGAAAAATCACTCAGAAAGTGAGGAGTATGATTATGAGTATTATGTCAAAATTGAACACACTTGTTCAGAAGCATCGGGATGCAGCGACTCTGTCTGTATATGAAACGCGTGCCCTCACCAACCTTTATGAGGCATGCCACGGTGATTTTGCTAACCTTCCGGAACACTACACGAACTCTGTAGAAGAATACGCAGAAGCTTCTTATCCAATGAATAACAGAATGTGGAGAGTAGCAGTAGCGCGATAGTTTTTTAGTACCAGACCGATATGCCCGGCTTCACGACAGTAGAGCCGCACCAACCATGAACATAACTGACAAAAACGCCTGCGGAAAGTCAAAAGCCAACCGCAGGCGTTTTCAGGCCAGTTTCGGTCATCCTTTTGGCTCGTTTTTTCCTCATCCTCAGCCCTAGTACCTCGTCTCCAAATTATCTCGATTTTATACTTGCCTGAATTTCCATCTGCTTCGTTGTCATCAGTCGACGTAGCTGCATCCCACGTTTCTTTAAATTCAATTCTCGCCCATTCAACAACACTCCCGGACAACAATGTTTTTTATATTCGTTGGTATCGCCATATTGTATCACCTCAATTTCTTCTCTTCGACCGTCTTCATGATAATGAGATTTTACCATGCATATCCAGAAATAGCAAAACACACTTCTGCATCCCCCATAAATGAAATTCAAGATGGCAAAACTTAAGCAATTCTTAAAGATTTGTCACGCTTCTTCCTGTAGAATAAAGAAAAAGTGTGCTTCGTACATCACTGCCTTTTCACGAGCTTTCAGAAAGCACACTTTTTACTGCTCTGATAAACAAAAATGGCTGTCTGATGTTACTGGTCCGGGTGTGACCTGTAACTGTCTGACAGCCTTTCTGCCAGGAGGACGGGATATGTGGTACAGAGAGGAATTAAAGACGCGGGCAAAGAACGCGATCGGACGAAACTACTGGAGATGTGTGCTGGTCGCACTGGTCCTGATGCTTTTTGTCTCAACGGATTACAAAAGCAATAACAGCAGCAGTGATAACACCAGCTCCTCTGACACGTTATCGGAAGACCTGTACGACCCTGCGCTCTATGACCCGGATCACATTTCCATCGAGATCGGCGATGAAGAGGAAGCGGATGTCTCCGGTATGTTTTCTGAATACGGATGGATGAAATATCCCCTGAGAATCGGATCGACGATTCTTTCTTCCACGCTGCCGCTTGTCCGCGGGATCTGGCTGCTGTTACAGACAGCGGCCGGGGCTCTTATTACCGCCGGACTCATCCTCGTGGCCCTGGTATGCAGTATTCTTGTGACCCCCTTGCTGGAAATTGGCGGCTGCCGTTTTTTTATGGACAATGCATGGGCGGATTCTCAGCGTGCCCCTGTCCGGTGTGGCCTTCTTCTGTCCGCGTTTCATAACGGTTCCTACTGGAACGCGGTGGCGACGCAGTTCAGGCGAAAGCTTTTCCTGTTTCTGTGGTCGCTGCTTTTTGTGATTCCCGGGATTATAAAATCCTATGAATACTGCATGATCCCCTATCTGCTGGCGGATTTTCCGGATCTGTCTCCGGATGAGGCATTCCGGATCAGTCAGGAAATGATGGACGGAAACAAATGGGATACCTTTGTCCTGGATCTGTCCTTCCTCGGCTGGGAGCTTCTCAGCTCCGTGACGCTCGGGATTGCGGGCATTCTGTTTGTCAATCCGTATCAGTACGCGACAAAGGCGGAGCTTTATCTGGTGTTGAAAGAGCAGCACAGATTAGAGTGACCTGTAATGGCATCCGCCTAATTAAAATCGCCGCTTGGCCGGAGTGTGACCAGTCACCACACGGCATCGCCTGGACAGAACACGAAAACAGCCACATGCCAGTGCAAAGAAGACAGTCAGGCATTCCCGATTAACATTCTCTCCAGCTCTCTCGCAGCGACACTGAGCGGGTCATCCGCGCGCTTTATGAGACAGATGGCTCTGCGCGGAAGCGGTTTTTCCAAAGTAAGCCGGCAGATGCCGGAGGAATTCCAGGCATCTGTCACATTCTCATTTCTTCCGGCAGAATGCAGCACATCCTGAGGCGGCTCGCTTTGCATTCCCATCTCCTGCTCTACAAATTTCTCCGGCACAATGCCGATTCCCAGGTTGCTTTTCACAAGCGGCAGAATCTGGTCGGCTGTGGTGACTTCAATATCCGGCCGCAGCGTCACTCCCTGGTTTTCAAAAAACCGGGTCAGAAACTGATAGGTGTAGGTCTGCGCGTTCAGACAGATCAGCGGAAGCTCCATCAGCTCCGCATAGGTAATCGTCTTTTGCTGCAGAAAGCGAAAGGTTTCTCCACACACAAAAATTTCCTGGATATGAGAAATCTCCCTCATTTTCAGCGATTTCGGAACAGCATCCGGCGCCGGCGCAGTCACGACGGCAAAGTCCGCGAGGCTGTTTTTTACGGCTTCGATTGCCTGATAAATCGTAAAATTAGCCAGCCGGATCCGTACCTTCGGATAGAGAAGGCGGTACTGCTCCAGCACAGGAAGCATATGGCAGCGCAGCGCAATCTCACTGGCCGCAATCGCGACCGTGCCGCTGTGCAGACTCCGGTCGGAAGCAATCTCCCTCTCGCCTGTCTGCAGATGTTCCACAGCTACTTCCACATGCGCATACAGCTTTTCTCCCTCCGGCGTCAGCCGGATTCCCCTTGGGGAACGCACAAACAGCTTACAGCCGAGCTGATCCTCCAGCTTATTGATGACCTTTGTCACATTCGGCTGCCCTTTCTCCATGGCTTCGGCCGCCTTCGAGATCGTTCCGCATTTCGCCACATAGTAAAAGGCTTTATAGTAATCATAAGAAATGTCCATCTCTGTACGCTCCGGTTATGTTTTTTTTGAATAATCATTATTTTCTTTATATATTTGAAATATAATCATGACCCGATTATAATGGGAAACTGTGTGAATTTCAAGAGCAGGTTTTCTTCACTCCATGGACACGCACGCATACGGGTTCGGAGCGAAAAAACATAATTGCAGAAAGGGAGTATCGTTCTATGAATAAAAATCCTGGTAAAACTCGAAACAGGGATCTCACTGTGGGAGACCCCGGAAAGGTTCTCTGGCAATTTTGTCTGCCCCTGTTTGGCAGCATTATTTTTCAGCAGCTTTATAACATCGCCGACAGTCTCGTAGCCGGCAAGTTCATTGGCGAAAACGCGCTGGCCGCCGTCGGCAACAGCTATGAGGTGACGCTGATCTTTATCGCCTTCGCCTTCGGCTGCAACATGGGCTGTTCGGTGATCGTCTCTCAGCTGTTCGGGGCACATGACTATAAAAATATGAAGACTGCTGTGTCCACCGCCTGGATCGCCAGCGCAGTGCTCTGTGTCCTTTTGATGATCCTCGGACTCATCGGCTGCGGTGCTCTGCTCCGTCTGATTCAGACGCCGGATGAGGTGTTCGCGGACTCCAGGCTCTATCTGAATATTTACATCTGGGGGCTGCCGTTCGTCTTCTTCTATAATATTTCGACCGGTATTTTTTCCGCACTCGGTGATTCGAAGACTCCGTTTGTATTTCTGGCAGCATCCTCGACCTCTAATATTGCCGTAGATATCTTTTTTGTCACGGTGCTTCAGATGGGCGTCGCCGGAGTCGCCTGGGCGACCTTCCTATGCCAGGGCGTCAGCTGTGTGCTGGCGGTTCTTGTCGTAGCCAGACGCATGAAAGCCATCCCCGGCGCCGAAAAAGCTCCGCTCTTTTCCGTGCGCCTTCTGAAACGGATCACCGTCATCGCAGTGCCCAGCATCCTGCAACAGAGCTTTATCTCGGTCGGAAATATCATGATTCAGAGTGTCATCAACAGCTTTGGCACCGGCGTGATGGCCGGCTACTCGGCTGCCGTCAAGCTGAACAACCTGGTCATTACCTCCTTTACCACGCTGGGGAATGGCATCTCCAACTATACCGCGCAGAACATCGGCTCCGGAAAGCGTCCCCGCGTAAAGGATGGCTTCCGGGCCGGTGTAAAAATGGTCTGGCTGATCAGTCTTCCTCTGGCTCTCCTGTACTTTGTATTCGGCAAATATCTGCTGTATCTGTTTCTGGATGAACCGACCGAAACCGCGCTGCAGACCGGAATGACCTACCTGCGGATTCTCTCGCCGTTCTACTTTATCGTCTCAGTAAAACTCGTCGCAGACGGAATCCTGAAAGGCGCCAGCATGATGACGCGCTTCATGATCTCCACCTTTACGGACCTGATTCTCCGGGTCTCCCTCGCCATCCTGCTCGCAAAGACCAGCCTCGGGGCAACCGGGATCTGGTGTGCGTGGCCCGTCGGATGGACGATCGGAACCCTGCTGTCTGTGTGGTTCTACCGTGCGGGGTTTGCGAAAAAAATAGAGACATTCAAGTAGTGTCTCTGTCTGCAAAAGCTGAATCCGTGTTCGACATTTTTCAATTCATCCTTGCCTTTTTACAGATTCCCGTTTATACTACTGTAAAAGTACATACGTTCGCATCGAATCAGAAAACGCGGGAAAGGAGGCTGTATGGACGATTTCGACTATACACAGGATGGATTTTCTTACGAGGACGAGCCCATCCGCCTTTCCCCGGAGCAAACGAAGAATCTGCCGCCGAAGGAATACCGCCAGATGCGTTCCCTGGCTTTCGGTTCTCCGTTTTCCCGGAATTACGATGCGAAGATTTTTTATCTTCAGGCCAGATATATGGAAGCGTTTGAGGATGACTGTCCCTACGACCGGGAAGTACGCCATTATTTTCCAACCTACCAGAGTCTGTCTACCGCGGAGCTGCGGGGATATTTTACCTGGCGTACCCGGCTGCGCCACGGAGAGCTCACGAAGACGTCTCTGACCTATGCTTACCTCTATGTCTATGAGCTTTTGCATCAGATTGGTGCATCTACCGCGGAAGAAGGTCTGGAAAATCTGATCTGGTTTTATGAGAAGTACCGCAGTCTGGATCCGGATATCCGGGGCTATACAGAACAGTGGATCATAGATTATGCCGTCTATTATAATCAGCCTGTGGAGAAGATTCGGGCGTACACACTTCTTGACTCTGATGAAGATTTGTACACGCTGCTGCATTATGACGCGGTCCGCGATGAAGAATTGTTTCCGGCCATTCTGAGGCTTTCCAAATACCATCTGGAAAGTTCCAAAGCGTTTAAACAGTATCCGGAAGAACTGAAGCAGGTCATCACAGCCGCATATCGAAGGCTGAATGAGTATTATCAAAAACGCTACCAGAAAACCTGGGCGGAAAAATTATATGGTGCCGGTTCAGTGGAAATCCGCTATGCCCCTTTTCAGCATGCCGTATTCTACGATCGGGGGCAACGGGAGCATTACGAATACCATCTTGGTCCGCTGCAATGTTATCGCTGCGAACAAAATCGCTGGAGCAGCTGGCGGTACTGCATGCCGCCTCTGCGGAATCCGGAATTGGGGGTGTTTGTCCGCGCAGCTGACCGCCTGTTCCGGGAAGAGCGGGGGATTCATCCTTCGCTGAAGGCCGGCGATGAGACCAAAACCATGGAAAAATTCATTCGCGAGGCGATTGCAGATCAGAAGAAAACTGCCCGGCCCAGAATTGAGTTTGACCTGAGCCTGTTAGGCGATATCCGCAGAAGCTCCAAGGCCATCGGGCAAAAGCTAATGACGGAGGAGGAGCGGTATACTGAGAAAGAAGACCAGGCAAAAAACATACACGACGCAGAGGCACAGCAAACGCGGCCGCATACACTCTTCGAACATGACGCCGAACAATATCATTATACAGAAAATAAAGCTTCTGTTCAGCCTGCGAGCTGCACCATCGACACCTGCCCGCTCTCCGGCGACGAGCTGCGCTTCATGCAGCTTCTGCTCTATGGCGGAGACCTGCCCGGTTTTCTGTCAGAAACGCACCGCATGGCTTCGCTTCTGGCGGAATCTGTGAATGAGAAGCTGTACGATACTTTTGCGGATACCGTGATTGAGTTCGACGGTGATACACCGATGATTGTGGAAGATTATCTGGACGATCTGAAAGGAATGATACCAAGTTGAAGATACCAAAACGAATTGCGAGCACCCTCATCAACGCCCTGAAGGGCGGGGTGGTGCCGCGTATTGGCTTACCTTATATTACGGTTGGTCGGGAAGCGGAGATCAATGCCCTGCTCCACGACGTGGAAATCATTGCCGATGGCGGGGCGGCATTTCGCTTTATCTCCGGCAAGTATGGGAGCGGCAAAAGCTTTCTTCTGCAGACCATCCGCAATTATGTCATGGATCGGAATTTTGTGGTGGTGGACGCTGACCTCTCCCCGGAGCGCCGTCTGCAGGGCACCAGAGGGCAGGGGCTTGCCACCTATAAGGAGCTGGTGCAAAATATGTCGGTCAAGACCCGCCCGGAAGGAGGCGCGCTGCCGCTGGTTCTGGACCGGTGGATCAACAGCGTAGAAAGCGCCGTGGCCGCAGACACTGGTCTGTCTTACGATAACCCGGAGTTTTCTGCCCGGGTGCGTCAGAAAATATTCACCGTCATTAACGACCTGAACGGCATGGTACACGGTTATGATTTTGCGCGGTTGCTGACCCTCTACTATCAGGCCTGTGTCAACGGCGAGGATAATACCAAAGCCAAGGTCATCCGCTGGTTCCGCGGAGAATACGCCACCAAAACAGAAGCCCGGCAGGATCTGGGCGTCAACGTCATCATCACGGATGACGACTGGTACGAATATATCAAGATTTTCGCGGCCTTCCTAAAGGGCGCGGGCTATGCAGGAATGCTGGTGCTCATTGACGAGCTGGTGAATATCTATAAAATTCCCAACAGCATTACCCGGCAGTACAATTATGAAAAAATTCTCACCATGTACAACGACACCCTGCAGGGAAAGGCCCGCTACCTCGGCATTATCCTCTGTGGGACACCGCAGTGTATCGAAGATACCAGAAGGGGTGTCTACAGCTACGAGGCCCTGCGCTCCCGGCTGACCGAGGGACGATTTGCCAGTGAGGATACGCGCGACCTGCTGGCACCGGTGATTAAGCTCTCCCCTCTGACCAATGAGGAAATGCTGGTCCTCGTGGAAAAGCTCGCCGATATCCACGCACAGCTTTTTGGCTACGAGCAGCGGCTGACGCAGCAGGATCTCATCACCTTTATACAGATCGAATACAGCCGCGTGGGCGCCGACAGCCATATTACACCCAGAGAAATCATCCGGGACTTTATTGAGCTGATGGATCTTCTCTATCAGAATTCAGACCTGGAGGTCGCCGCCCTCATGGGGTCGGAAGATTTCACCTACGCAAAGACGCCGCTGGAAGAACAGGCGGCGGACGATCTGGGCGAATTTGCGGAATTTGAGCTATAATGTCCCAGACATATCCTGATCGCAGCCGAGCCAGACAGGGCATATCGACTGAATCGAATGAGTATAGGAAACGGAACCCACAGGACAGGGCCTGCCCTGCCCAAGACTAAGGATATCCAACGAAGCAGAAAGTACAAAAATATGAACACCTTTGACCGTTACGCTCCCTTTATCCAGGATTATATCTACCAGAATGGCTGGGAATCCCTCCGTGCAGTCCAGGCAGCCGCAGCCGATGTGATTTTCAATACAGATGAGAACCTGCTGCTGTCCGCCTCCACGGCCTCCGGCAAAACAGAAGCGGCTTTTTTCCCGATTCTGACCCTGTTTACCGAAGACATGCCCTCTTCCGTGGGCGCGATCTACATCGGACCACTGAAAGCGCTGATCAACGATCAGTTTTCCCGCCTCAACGACCTGTGCCGGGAAGCCAATATTCCGGTCTGGCACTGGCACGGAGATGTGTCGCAGTCTCACAAAAACAAAATGATGAAGCACCCGTCCGGTATTTTGCAGATCACACCGGAAAGCCTGGAAGCGATGCTCCTGCATAAGCATTCTGCCATCACGAAGCTCTTTGGCGACCTGCGTTTCATCGTCATCGATGAAATCCATTCCCTGATGCGCGGCGACCGCGGCGGCCAGACGCTGTGCCTGATCGAGCGTCTCTGCCGACAGGCAGGTGTGAATCCCCGGCGAATTGGTCTCTCCGCCACGATCGGCGACCCAAAAGAAGCAGGCGCCTTTCTGTCTGCGGGTACCGGACGAAAAACCATCATTCCAAAGCTTCCCCAGGGCGGCATCAAATGGCGGCTGTCCATGGAGCATTTTTATACCTTTCCACCGACCAATCCCGGTGCACCCACAAAAATTCATGGCCAGGTTCCGCAGGTAACCTCATCAGACATGGGCTCTTCCCTGTCCACGTCTGCAATGGCCGATAAAGAAAACATGGAACCCGAAGACGCCCTTTCCCCCAGAACGGACCTCGCGCCAAAGGAAGCCGATCCCGGCATTGGTTATATTTTCGAGCATACCAGAGGGAAAAAATGTCTGGTATTCGTCAATTCCAGAGAAGAGTGCGAAGCCGTCACTACGACACTTCGTCAGTACTGTGAGGCCAAAAATGAGCCGGACCGTTTTCTCATTCATCATGGCAACCTGTCCGAATCCTACCGGCAGACAGCCGAGGCTGTCATGAAAGACGAAGAACAGTTCCAAACCACGGTGACGACTGCCACGCTGGAGCTGGGCATCGACATCGGCAGACTGGAGCGGGCGTTTCAGATTGATGCGCCCTATACGGTATCTTCATTTTTACAGCGCATGGGTCGGACCGGACGGCGGGATCTGCCCCCGGAGATGTGGTTTGTCATGCGGGAAGAACCGCCGGAAGCGCGGGCGCTCCTGCCAGCCACCATTCCCTGGAAGCTGATCCAGGGAATCGCCCTCGTGCAGCTCTACCTGGAAGAGCGCTGGGTAGAGCCGCCGAAAATGGACGCCCTGCCCTACAGTCTGCTCTACCACCAGACCATGAGTACCCTCGCCTCCTGCGGCGAAATGACGCCGGCCGAGCTGGCCTCCCGCCTCCTGACGCTTCGCTACTTCCGCAAAATCACGCAGGAAGACTTTCGCATTCTTCTGCGGCACCTGCTGGAAACCGGACACATTGAGCGGACTGAGGCTGGCGGCCTGATCGTCGGCCTGGCCGGAGAACGCGTCGTCAACAATTATAAGTTTTACGCGGTTTTTCAGGAAAACGAGGAATACACCGTCCGCGCCGGTTCGGAAGAGCTTGGCACCATCGTAAAGCCGCCTCCTGCGGGAGAAAAAATCGCCATCGCCGGTCACGTCTGGCTGGTGGATGAGGTCGACCACAAGCGGCACATGGTCTACTGTGAAATGATCAAGGGAAAGGTTCCAGCCTATTTCGGCGAGGTTCCCGGAGACATCCACACCCGGATTCTGGAACGGATGCTGGGCGTCCTCTGTGAAGAAAAATCCTACCCTTACCTAATGAAAAATGCCCGGATCAGACTCGCCGCCGCCCGAACCTCCGCCAAAAATGCCGGGCTTGGCGAACGGTCGCTGATCTGCCTTGGCGGCAGTATGTATGCCCTGTTTCCCTGGCTTGGCACCTATGCCTTCCTGGCTCTGGAGCGTTTCCTGAAGCTTACCTGCGGCAAGCGCCTGGGCATCAAAGGAGTGGAAACGCCCCCTCGCCAAGGCTCGGCGGCAAGTCGCGCCGACCATGTGAAAAACGCTGCGCGTTTAGTCGGCGCTGTGGATTCCTCCCGCCCTTATTTCCTCCAGTTTGTCATGACCGTCTCTGAACGGGAATTCTGGACGATCCTCCGGGAGGAACTGAATCAGCCCATTGACCCGATGAGCCTGGTCTATCCCAAGGAAGTACCCATCTTTGACAAGTATGATGAATACCTGCCGGAGGTGCTGGTGAAAAAAGGATTTGCTTACGGTGTGCTGGACATCGAAGAGATGAAAGAAAAAATGCTGCGGTTGTGTGAAAGGGAATTGCACAGTGGCACATGACCATTCCTGTCAGAGAGGTGACATTTTGTTACCGGTCACACCTGTAGTGTTGAAATCGCATGAATGGATCCTGGTGTGACCAGTAACGACATTTTCTGTTCTGCGACAAAACTGCAAAAAGGGGCTGTTTTTCACAGTCCCTCTTCTCTCATGCGCAGAGCCGGGCAAGGTGTTTTTCAGCTTATGCCGCACCCGGCCCGCGCTTATAGATGTTTTACAGACAGCGCTGAATTGTCATTCCCCCTGAATCTGCTTCAGATCCGCAAAGGTCTTCAGCGGCCAGGTCACCTTCTCATGGGTAGCAGCCTCGCCCAGTCCGGCGCCGTCAAAGCCTCCGGCCACCGCCGCATCAATGCCCGCCAGCGCGTCTTCCACGACAAGGCAGTCCTTCGGCTCCAGGCCAAGAAATTCGGCGCCCTTTAAGAACACCTCCGGATGCGGCTTGGAGTGTGTGATATTGGTACCGTCGCTGATCGCGTCAAAATAATCGCCCAGCCCGATCCGGTTCAGGATCAGCTTCGCATTTTTGCTGGAGGAGCCGATTGCCAGCTTCGCGCCGGTTGCCCGCAGCGCGTCCAGCGTCTCCTTTACTTCCGTGCTTAAGTCCGCAGGAGACATCTGCTCCAGCAGACCGCGATACATCTCATTCTTCTTCGCCGCCATCTGCTCCTTCTCTTCCTGCGTATATTCCTTCTCGCTTCTTTCCAGAATGATGTCCAGGCTTGCCATGCGGCTCACACCGCGGAGACGATTGTTGATCGTCTCGTCAAAATACACGCCGATCTCATCCGCCAGCGCCTTCCATGTCTGATAATGATACTTGTCTGTGAAGCAAATCACACCGTCAAGATCAAAGATAATACCCTGATACTTCATCTTTTCAGTCCTCCTGTATTTTCCAGAAACGGCCTCTGCCATTGTCCTTTTCTTGAGTATACCATCAAATGTGTCCGTCCGCAATTGCAACTTTCACTGCTGTTTGCGATTTAGCAGGAACCATGCCGTCAGTACTGATTCTTTTTATAAGCTTCTAAATATCTTTCAAAGGTTTCCTCGCTGTAGGCTTCCTTTTGTTCCAATCTTTCGAAAGCTTCCTGATCAAAATCTCCGCTCAGACATTTTTCATAAGCAGGCTTTAGCAGATATTCTGCTCTGGCTTCGAGGATTTTCTTATAAAAGCACTTACGGATATCCGCCAGAAAATCCTGTGCGTCGATAAAAGCCATAACTTCAGGCATTTTTTCAAGTATCACGGGGACAACGGTAATCACAGCTTCTGTGATTCTCTCACTGTATCCGGAATGCAGCAGATCATAATAGCTTAATTTTACCTGGTTCATTGCAAGTGCTGCCTTTGGAAAAAGAAATACCCGCTTCATAATTTCCTTTTCGTCCGAAAGAACCTGCTCCATTCCATGTGCCGCCAGAGCCGGGAACAGAGTACTGCCATTATCATAAATTGGAGATGCTTTTATTCCTCCACCCCTGCTAACCAGATATCCCCAGTTACCCATATGCCTGTCAAAGTTTCCGATTAGAGCGTCGCCAATAAATCTACGCCAATAGGTATCCAGAAATTTCTCTTTTTTCTGCCTCAGCATGGTATCCTTTGAAATGACATACTCCAGCTGAGAATACTCTGGCACTCGCCCAACATCATCACTGTCGTAATATTTTCTCAAATATCGTCCGAACTCAATCAAATGCTCCGAATCACTTGTGAAATTTTTGCAGGCTACCAAAAGCTCCTGGTTCCTGGTAGCCAGAAACGTTTCATGTGTATCAAATCCTACAATTGCAAGGATATGACTGGATAAATACTCAGACAAAACATTATTTACATAGCTTGTATCTAAATCATTCATCCGAGTATGCTGCTCAGAATACTTCACAAGGTACCTCTCTCCGTTTGGGCTGATCAATCCTTCCTTCCTGTCAGAGCCACTATAATCCGCAAAAATATCTTCCTCCCAATCATCCAGGGACGGAAGCACGAACTTATCAAAAGATTCCAAAGAAACTCCGTGCATTCAGCATCCTCCTTTCAGGTCATATTGTACCATAAGAAAAACCATTTGTCAGCAAGCAGACCGGGAGTCCTGGCAAATGGTTTTCTTATATTCTTATATTCTGATGTACCTATGTTCCAGTGGTCGCGGATTCCTTTACGCCGGCTGTCTCTTTTCGGACTTCTTATTCTTCTCCGGCTTAAACACCAGAAAATCATTAAACACACCGGTCCGCTGCAGCGCTTTCGCGAGTACGTAATAGATAACGGATTCAATCGGCCACATGATCACGTTCTTCAGAGCCCTGGCCGGAAGCAGTGCCATAAATCCCTGTCCATACAACACGGAAAGCCAATAGGTAGCCAGACCGACATTGACGATCAATGCGACAAGGCCATCCGCGGCAAGCACTCTCCAGAGCTCCAGCGGCCGCTTGTAATAAAAACAGCCGTAGATAAAGGCCGCCAGCATCGCGTCAAAGGTAAAGCCAAAGAAAAATGCGCCATCTGGCTTGATCAGATATTTGAGAACATCAAGAATCGCCCCGAACAGCGCGCCGGTCGTTGGGCCGAAGAAAAGATCCACCAGCTGATTGGGGATATTGGAAAACCCAATCCTGATGTAAGGGCCAATATTGATGGATGACACGTAGCTCAGGACTACCGCAAGAGCCGCCAGCATCGCGCAGAAAGTCATGACCTTGACTTTCTTCAGTTCCCTGCCGGACTCTGCCAGCATACTCAGAAACTTATGCATAAGAAAACACCTCCATAATGTGTCATGGCTGTTCAGAACATACACTTTAAGACGGAGAGGAAGCGTCTGCCTTTCCTCCACGCAAGCTGTGTCGATGCTCCAAACAACACAGAAGGAGCCGCCCCATCCATACCATGCCCTTTGCGGCTCTGTTTCACCGCCAGGCAGGTGTAATGAGACTTCCACCACAGGCTGCAGCCCTGCCAAAAGGGACATTCCCTTCTCATCTGGCAAAGCCATCTATAAATAATACGCCATCCACATTATGAGATGTCTCATAACTGTAGCAACGGGTGCGGAAAATATATCGTAAATCTCTGTCCTTTCAGATGCGCGAAACAGGCGGCTCAGGCCGCGCTCGTCCCTGGCGCGTCAAAGGCTGGATTTTTCGTTTCACGGCGACTCCCCATCCAATGAACACTTCACGCATAGATTCCTACTTCGCTATTATTTATATTGATTTGGATTATAGCACGTATTTCCGGATATGCAAGTGTTTCCTGCGATTGTACAAAATTTTACACATTATCGGGCCAGACGTCACAGCTCACACCCTGACCAGGTTTATGCGGATTCCAAATATGGAGGATCCGCTATCTTTCAAATACGTCAATGATCTGGATCCCGTCAATCTCCTGCGCATCCATCGCCAGCTTCAGAGTTTCTTCCTTATTATAAGGGCTTGTTATTCCGATTCCGATCTGATATCCCTCCTGAATCAGATCGGAGTATGGAATATGCGCTTCCACAACCGTCTTCCCGCCGGGCATCAGCTCAGAGAGGTTCAGCTCCAGGCCTTCCCAGTATTGCAATTCACCGTCCATATCGTACACATACATCGTGACCGGCCAGTCCCAGTACAGGGGTGCGCTTCCTGTGTTTTCCCAGGTCAGGGAAACATACAGCTGACTGTTCAAAAAGGAATATCTGGTCTCCAGCTGTGAAATGTAAAACCGGTATCCGAGACGTTTTTGCAGTTCACGCGCTCCGTCTGTATCTGCCAGCGCTCCGGTCGGACAATTGGGCCCGAGGAAGGTCATATGAGATTCTTCCGCCATCCGCAGCGTCTCGGAAAGGTTTTCCCCCAGAAGATTTTCCATCAGAATTCCGCTCGTCAGTTCCCCGCCCACCGGTGCCCTCTGCCAGAAGGTCGCCTCCAGCGGAATCAGCGCAAGGTCCTCACCGTCGGTTGGCTGGACGCCGCCGGCGCTGATCCAGGCCAGCCACTCACTGGTTGCATCCGTGTCCCCCGCCATATCATTGTACAGTCCCAGACCGGCGTCTGCGACCATCTCGTAATTCCTCCTCATCAGCAGGAGCGCATTGCTGAACTGGTCAGAATAATCCAGCACATACTCCCAGCAGATTTCGGTGTCCGGCATATCCACCGCATCAATTTCGCTGCTGATGTGCCACTCTCCCCAATGTCCAAGGCTGCCCAGCTCTACATAGGCCACAAAATCACTCTCGTTGCAATAAACCGCCAGCGCCGCAATCGCAGATGCGTGCGCTTCACGGAAAATGGTGTTCTCATAATCCGGCGAATACCCCTGGCCGTATTCTGTATCGTACCAGCTGCCATCTCTCGTTTTCTGATACAGCCATTCCGGAATATCCTTATGCGCTTCTTCGCCCGGAATATCACAGATAAACCGCAGGACGGCATGCTTGCCTTCCGCCTTCCACTGCGCAATGTGATATTTCTCTTCCAGATCATCCAGCGCGTACTCGCCTTCCCTCGGCTCCCATTCAGCCCACGTCAGGCCGATGTATACCAGCTGCGTCTCCTCACAGGCGTCCTCATTTTCCGCCGGCGGTGCAAACCCGATCAGCGGATTCGCCAGCAGCTCCCCCGATTCCTCCAGCTCCACGGTGCGGTTCAGGCGGTAGCGGGAGGGAAGGACAGCAAACAACAGCACCGCAATGGCGATCCCCATCAGGATCATCAATATGTACGGGATTTTTTTCGCCATTTTATTACCCATGATACTCTCCGTTATACTGAATCAGCGTCGCGTCTTTCACATAGTCCAGCGCTTCGATATGCTCCAGAAATACCATATTATCCGTATTGCAATACAGCTCCATTGTCAGCTCCGTCTGGCTGCCGCGGATCGTTTTTGATTTCAGCTGGTGACGGATTTTTCGCAGCTCACGCAGAATCTCATCCCCGGTTCCGCTGGTTTCATAATGCACCACCAGAATATAGATGGCTCCTTTTTTGCGCTTCCGGTAAAATACATGGATCACAAAAAGCATCACAACCATCGTCATAGCAGCCAGCGCATACATACCCGCACCCAGCGTAATCCCGATCGAAATTGACCAGAACAGATACAGAAGGTCCATGGGGTCTTTGATTGCGGTACGATAACGCACAATGGAGAGGGCGCCGACCATACCCAGAGAAATCACAATGTTGTTGCTGATTGCCAGCGTCAGCATTGCGGTGAGTACCGTCATTCCTACCAGCGTCACCGCGAAGGAATTGGAATAGACGACTCCTCCAAAATAGTGCACGTAAATCCGGTTAATCAGAATGCCCAGGATGACTGCCAGCAGCATTGCCACCAGAGCAGTCGCCAGAAAATCCGAGGTCAGCCCCTGGCTGGCCGTAAAAGATTCCCATACCGATGATTTAAAATAATCTTTGATGCTCATATTCTTCTCTCCCTGTTCGTTTTTGATATTCCGGCGAGTGCATCTGTCATATGATGCGCCCGCTCATAGCATAAGGTATATTTGGATACCGCAGCAAACTCCTGCCCCTCCAGAGGCAAAATCTCGCGGATCAGCTGCGGCAGAAATTCGGTAAACTTTACCTCCAGTACCAGATATCCGTCCTCCAGTGTATTCAGGGTGGGCAGGCCCGGGTCAAACAGCTCCAGCCCTCCGATTCCGGCCCGGACATCGTGGTCAAACGTAATACGCACCGTGCCTTCCTCACTGATATAAGGCTCGCGCTCATAATCCACGATCACCTTCGGCCGCAGAAGCTGCACCATCACCTCATAATAAAACTCCCGGCAGAGCGGGGCCGAATGGTGCAGCAGAAACGCATAGTCCCCGGCAAGGATCCGATCGCATTCCTCCCTGGTCAGGGCAGCGGAATCTTTATGAATGTAATTTCCTTTTTTCAGCTTCCGCTCCAGATGGATGACCGCATCACTGCAATTGTAAACGCGGATCCGCCATTTCTGGCGCTCATATACCCCCATCATCTTTTCCTGATAGGCAGAATCCCAGTAATCATCAAAATACAGACTGCGAATCGAATAGCTCCCGCCGACTGCGTGCGGATCAATCTCCAGAAAAGGGGACAGCCGCCGTTTTAAAAGCTCCGCTTCCCAATTGGAAACAAGATATTTCCATTCATTGCGAAATTTTATCATTCTTCCACATTCCTCACCATCGTCTTCCCTGACAAGTGGTTACAGGCCACATAGGAATCCGGTTTTCCTTATTTCAACCCCTGCTGATATAACCAATAACAGCAGGCGCGCCCTTTCAGAATTCATTTGCTCAATCCGTAAAAAGCGACTGCTCCACGCTTCCATCCTCCCGGATGTAGAAGCACAGTGTGCTATAGACGGTCCTTTCCTTTTCCGTATTGTAAAACTCATAAGCCTCCTGCGTATATCCGGCGGATGTCTCCGCCCGGATCCGCACAAAGTACTGCCCCGGCTCCGGTAAATCGATCTCCAGAGAAGTACCCTCCATACCTGTCTCAGAAAGGATACAATCCGAAAAGGTCCAGGAATCGGCCAGCTCAACGGTGTAGGTGAGCACAGGTTCTTCCTTTTCCGAGTCCGGTTCTGTGTACAGATACGCTTCCTCCCACTGCAGCGTCAGTGTAGCCGAATCCGCCTCCGGCTCCAGGATGTGGAACGGCCAGGGCTGGCTCATGCTCGCAAGTACCCGTTCGTAATTCTGTTCCACCTCGTCCGCCAGAGAGGCCACCAGAATATCGTAGACCGTAGAAGTCACCTGTTGATGAAGCGAATCCGGAAGGCTGTAGAGATAAGGCTTTACAATCTCCGCAAGGGCAGAAGCTTCCTCCGAAATCTGTTTTTCTGTCAGGTATTCGGTATATAGCTCCTCCGTCACTTCCAGGAATTCCTCTCTGCACGCCGCGTCCCGGAAAATGCGAGTAAAGAGGACGGAATCCGTAAAGGAGAAAATTCCTGTATCCCAGGAAGCGCTCCAGGTATCATCCTTCAGCCGGTCATAAATCTCCGAGAAGGCGTCCGAGCTGTTTCCGGAAATAAAGTACCACTTATCTACGCCCTGCGGACTGTATAGGTAAAAATGGCTGGTCGCGGCCTCGCGGTTGCCGGTAAGCAGGTGAAACGCCAGCCAGGCGTACAGATTGTCCCGGTCAAAATACGTATCCAGCACGCTGCTTATATCCGTATCCGGATCGTTAACCGCCCGCAGCATTTCCAGCAGCTTCGAATGATCCTCATCCCCCTTTACCTCCAGATACTGCTCAAACGCATCCAGATCATAATCCGGCGATGTCGCCAGCATCAGACTGTCCTCATGCAGGCCAAAATCAAAATTCTCCGCCTCATAGAGCTGGCCGGTACTGTCAAAACCATGGTTTTTCAGATAGGTCTTATTGATCTGCTCTACCTGTGTGTAAAGGCCATAGTCCACAAACAGCCCATCCTCTCCCTCCGTCTTATCCTTTACATAAAGATGCACCAGCCGGGTACGGGCGCTGATCATCTGCGGGATCGCTTCCATCAGGGAATAGGTCAGCCGGTTTGTAAAGCGCAGCTCGTCCGAACTGTACTTATTCAGCACGATTGCTTTCTGGTCATTCCAGCTGCCTTTGCCGGATTTGATATCGATGCGGTAGCTTTTCTGTTCCTTTTCCGATGCGCCCTCTCCCCGCAGCCGTACGGTCGCGTTCGCAGTCGTCTCACCATACCCGAATTCCCCGCTAAGCGGGCCATTTTCATCCCCCACCTGGAGAACTGCCTCGCATTTGTACGGGTCGATTCCATTCTCCTCGTAATAACGCAGCGGCTGCGCGTTTACCTCTTCCCAGGTATGGCTGGTGCCATCCGCTTCATTTCCATAGCCTACTGTCAGATACATCGTCACAACAGCCGTATCATCCGCCTCATAGAGCGACGCCTTATCCTCCATCTCATAGGAGGCGGCACTGCTGTCCGCTTTGTCATACGTCTCATCCGGACTGACCAGTATTTTCAGACTCTCGCCCACGCCCTCCGGCAGTTCCGATGCACATCCGCCTAAAAGCAGTGTCAGCACCAGCACGGCCACAGAAGCCGCCGTTTTTTTCCAGACTCTCATATTCTTTTTCTCTCCCTCCTCATCCTCTCTCCTGCAACGGTCCGGCGAATCCCCCGTATCATTCTTCCATAAACCTTCCGCACGGGGCAGTCCCGTCTGCTATTCTTCCTCATCCGCATCCGTCACAATCCTGTCTGTAAAAGCCTTTCCATCGCCCTTTTCATCAATGGAAATCACTTTGATTCCATAGAGCTTTCCGCCGCTGTCAAGGTTTCCATAATCAAAGCAGTCCTGCCTGAATCCGCTCTCATTTACAGCAGTCACCTGCATATAATAAACTCCCATCGAAAGGCTCCCCAGCTGCACCTGCGGAATCCGGACATTGTTTTCCTCAAAAATCAGCTTTTTCATTTTATAATCCGTAGCGATTTTCACATCATAAGTGATTTCTTCACCGTCCACATCATAAGACAAATCCCAGGTAAGACTGTAGGTTCCATCCGCGTTCTTTTCCGGAATACCGACATAAAACGGCCACGGTTTTTCAAGCTGTTCCAGATAATACTGATAATTCAGCTCAATTTCCGAGGCAATCTGATCCACCATTGTGTCGTATTTCTCCTCATCCACCTTGGCGTACACCACATCCGGCTCCTGATACAGATAGCCTCTGACGACATCCGCGTAAGCCTGAACCTTTTCATCCACCTGCTCTTCCGCCAGATGATGTGTTTTCAGATCTTTCACTGCGTCATCCAGAGCCTGTCGGTATTCTTCTACCCGGAACATCCGGTTAAAGAGAATCAGTCCCAGAAACTGTGTCATCCCCCTTTCCCAGGACAGTCCTTCTGAGTAATCCTTCCATTCATAATACGTCCGGCTAAAGGCAGCATCGTTATCCCAGGAAATAAAGTACCACTTATCGGAATTCAGAGCACTGTAGATATACGCATTTCTCGCTCCCGTATCATAGTTTCCAATCAGAATCTGAAACGCCATCCAGTAACTCAGATTCTCCAGATCAAAATGGGTGTCCACGATGGTCTGAATGGGGATGGTATAATCGTTGAGCTCTTCGATCAGCGCAATCAGCTTGCTGTGATCGTCACTTCCCTTAATCTCCAGATATTCTTCGAAAGCCTTCTCGTCATATTCCGGATCCGTACTCAGCTTCATAACCGCCTCGTACTCCTGCCATTCAAAAAAATTAATCTTATAAAATTGTCCATTGCGGTCCAGGCCATGGTTTTCCAGATAGGTTTTATTCATCTGTTCGACCTGTGTAAACAGCCCGTAATCTTCGTATTCCCCACTTCCTCCCGCAGTCAGATCCTTCACATATAAATGGACAAACTGCGTCCGGGCGCTGATCAGCTGTGGAATCTCCTTCATCAGATCATAAGCAAGCTTGTTCGAAAAACGAAGCGCATCACTGACGTGTTTATTCAGGGCAATCGTCCGCTGTTTCCGCCACTCTCCCTTTCCATCCTTTATCCGGACTTTGTAATTCTTCTGTGCAGACCGGGAGGATGTCTGCCCACGGATCTGCACCGTTACATTGGGAATTGTTTCTCCGTAGCCGTATTCTCCCTCCAGAGGGCCATCTTCATCCCCCACCTGGAGGATTCCCTCTACCTTATAGCGGTCAATCCCTTCCTCATCATAGTAATACGCAGAATAGGAATTCACCTCCGTCCAGGTATGGTTCGTGCCATCGCCTTCATTTCCGGAATTGACGGTCAGATACATGGTAATGACGGACGTCTCATCGTCATCCTCGTAAAGGGCATCCCTGTCGCGAAGCGTTCCCTCCTGTTTCTTTTCTTTTTCTGCATAATCTCCAGAGTATTCTATCGTTTCTGTATCCAGAGCTTCCTCTGCCTGGGCGCCGCCAGACTCTGACAAAGCTGCAGACCACCCGGTCATGGCGAAGAAAACTGCCCCTGCTGCGGAACCTCGCAGAAAATCTCTTCTTGAAATTCTTCTATGCCTCAAACTTTTTTCTCTCCTTTTCCGCCTGGCGGCTCCAGTATTCGTTCTCTTTTTCCACCTTCCTCTGATCCCTCCGGTCCAGGGCATCGCACAGAGTAGCCAGAAGTCCTTTCTCCCCATGCACGACAACCGCTGCGCGACTTAAGAGAAAATACGGAAGACGCCTGGTGTACCATTCCAGCCGAACCCACACAATCAGGAAAAAAGCAAATGCGCCAAGCGTAAATCCCAGCCCGTAATAATGAACCGGACTATACAGAATCTGCAGGATCGTTGCTCCCACACTGATGACGGCAAAAGCGGCCGTGCCTGCAAGTGCACCCGCATAGTCTTCAAAATACAGCAGAATCAGCATAACCGAATTCGCAATTGCGTAGACTCCATAACCAATACACAGGTATCGGAAAATGGAGACAGACAGATCATCAATACCGAGGGGAAGACGGTAGAGTATGATACTGCCCAGCACAACAAACAGAATCGAACAGATCAGCTGCTTATAGCTGTTCCCGGCCAGCTCCTGGCGCAGCACCGTGAGCATTTCCGTTTCCGCCTGCCCGATATCCCGGACGGAACCCTTGTCATTAAACAGGCTGTAATAGTTCCGATATTTAGGATAAAAGCGCACTTCCACGGAGGTCACAAAATTCACCGTGGTGATCAGCAGAGAAAAGAATGCGCACAGTGCCGGGACATCATGAGAAGGCGCGCCGTAAAACAGGCCTTCTACCTGCACCGCGAGCGGCCCGAAATACATGATCACCAAATGGGCAAACAGCCCGATATTCACAAACCCACCCGTAAAAGCCAGAGAGCGGTGACGGTCAAACCAGCGCAGAAATCCATACTTGCTGCCATCGCTCCTGGGAAAATAATCCAGCAGCATCTTGTAAAACCAGACCATCATAATGCCGTAGGCTACAATCACACAGAGCATCAGACTTTCAATGGATACCCAGCCAAGCACCACAAGGATTAGGGCAAGCAGGAAACCCGCCATCAGCGAGACCGCAAATCCGAGCAGGATTCCCTTAAAATCCTTCAGCGCAGTCAGATAGATCGTTTCTGTCCAGACCACCATCAGGACAAGGGAGAACCACAGGCAGACGATCTGGTAAGAAAGGCGCACACCGGAAAAATGAAGGAAAATCCCATACAGGATGCCGCCGATGGTCAGCATGATGCTTAAGCTTCCGTAAAAGGACGGCATAATCCGTTCCATTTTTTCTTCATACAGCATATCTGATATGTAGCGGGTCACGACCATATTGAACCAGCTGGTGAATGTCAGCGAGACCAGCAGGCTGTAGGTCAGCATGCAGTTCATCAGCTCCCGGTCATGACGCCCCATGCCGCCAAGTGTGGCAATCAGAGCCATCCCCACCAGCAGGACCACCCCCAGCAGCATCGGGCCGCAGCAGATGATCCCGGCATACCCATACGCGCGGCAGAGCGCTGCGATCCCTTTTTTCTGAAACAATCTTTTTAATGAAAATCCAATTCCTGCCATCTGCGAAACACCTCATCATACGTTTCCTGATACTTCTTTATCATATCCTCATGCCGGTAGTATCGCTCCACCCGCTTTTTTGCTCTCTCGCCCATCTGCACCCGCTCCGCGGGATCCGCACACATTTTCCGCATGGCCTCACATAAGCCCTCCCGGTGCATCGGCGGCGCGCAATAGCCTGCGCGGCCAAGCGTATCCTCTGACGTCCCCAGCAGCAGCTCCTTGCAGCTACCCACGTCGGTCGTCACACAGGGGCGCCCGGCCGCAAAGGATTCAATCACAGCCAGCGGCTGCCCTTCGGAAATGCTGGTCAGAATCGTAAAATCAAATTTTTCCATCCACTCCAGCACATTGATCGAACCGGTAAAGTGAATATCCTTTGTACCAAGCTGCCGGGCCAGTTCATAGCACTCTTCGGAATAATCCCTGTCATCCTCCGGCCCGCAAATCCAAAGCCTGGCTTCCGGCACCCTGACCTTCAGCTCCGAGAAGGCGTAAAGCAGCGTCTTTACATCCTTGATCGGCGCGATTCGCAGGACAGCCCCGATGTCCACATAGCCATTGTCCGCTTTGGGCGGAATCCGGCAGAAGCGATCGTAGTGGATACCGTTCGATATGTAACGGCATTTTTGAGGAGAAGCGCCCATTTCAATCTGCATTTCTCTTGCCCGCTCAAAAAGACTGGTAATCATCACGGCCCCGTCATAGGCAGCTGCGGAAAGCATGTAGAAAAAGCGAACCCAAAATCGTTTAAAGGTCGGCTGCACCCAATTGGCACGGATGATTTCTTCCTCCCGCTCTCTCGTGTAAATCCCGTGCTCCGTAATCATACAGGGGGCATGGTATTTCCACCCGCCAAGTCTGGCCAGGACACCGGCATAGCCGGTAGCGATGGCATGATACACATCCGCCTGCGGCACCTCCGACTGCAGGAGGTATAAAAGCGGATATATCATAGAGCGCACCGTGTGGAACAGGTCCGCGAAAGCCGTGTACGGATACTCTTCCGTGCAGATTTTCGTGAGAATATCCAGGAAATCCGGACTTGCCAGAAAAGCCCCCGGCGAAATTTTCTGTTCCTGAAAGATGGAAAAAAGAGTCTCCCAGTCTGGCCTGCGGCAGTTGATCATCTCCCGCAGCGCCTGCATTTCTTCCTCCGTAAAGGAATGCCTCTGCTTCCGGAATCCTTCCTGCATGGCGTCGTTTAAGAAGACCTCATGCACCTCCGTCACGTTTTCCGGCAGCTCATACCTGAACTTTCCCCGGTCCTCCGAGGAAGCGCCGATGGCCCAGATCACAAACTCATGCTCCGGCATGGCCTTGATATACTGGTGCATCCAGGTAGACACACCGCCAGTCACATAGGGATAACAGCCCTCCAGAATGACACAGATCTTCACTCGCTCACCCTCTTTTCTACAAACACAGATGCCGCTGTCGCTTTGAGCAGATACAGATTTCCGGTCAGTTGCGTCAGTTCACCGCCGGTCACCTCACCCGGTTCCCATGCATTGAATCGAAGCATCAGCCAGGCTTCATCGTAAAAATTCTCCAGGGAGATTTCCAGACCGTCTTCCCGCTGCACACGCTCCACATCCAGATAATAGAATCGCTGCACAGCGCCCGCCACCTCGCTCCCGGTCAGCCGGCGAAGCTCCGGCGCGGCGGTATACAGCCAGTCCACATAGTCCGTCAGGTTGGAAAACATCGTCTCCCATCCCAGCTCTGCTCCCCGGTCTTCATCCATCACATCATCCGGATGCTGGAAGTGCGAACTGATATAATGAAAATTCAATTCAGAGAGAGCCGCCAGCTCCGTGTATTCTCCCATCAGATAACCGGAAATCACACGAGGAGTCTCCACAATTCCGTCCGCAGCCACTTCAAACTCCTGCTCATATTCCAGACCGTCTCCGTCCTCGCCATCGGCCAGGTAAATGCTGGCGATCGCCCGAATATTCCCGAACTCACTGCTCAGCATTTCTCTGCCTTCTGCTGAAAGAATATTGGACGGCGGCACATACACAGAGAACGTCTCCGTCGGATACAGAGATTCACAAAAGCTTACCAGCTCCGCAATTCCTGCTTTCATATCATCATAGCTGGCCCAGGCCTTATAGGAATCGTACTCTTTCGTGTAAATGGAATCGTCCAGTACAAGCGGCATATGATTGTAGCCGTGCAGGCCGATCTCCCCGCCCGAGGAGAGCAGCATGTTTCCAAAATATTGGAAGCGTGATGTTCCTGTATTCGTGGAAAACGGCCCTTCAATCTGGTCGGAATATTCTTCAATCACCAGGCCGGTATAGCGGATCCCATACTCCTCTGTCAGACTGCGGATGTCCTCCCACCAGACCTGCGTATAGAATGTGGAAATATCCATGTTGTAATCTCTCTCGATATACGAGCTTTCGCCGCCCGGAACCGGAGACGGAAAATCATCCAGATACCAGACCGAAGCGTTGATTACCGGCCAGATACTGGTATCATCCAGGTAGCTGTAGGCGGAGGAATAAAAGCCGCGATATGCTTTGTCATAAATACCAAGGTTGACGACTACCGCCTTTCCTTTTCCCAGCGTGCGCTCCCACAGAAGCGGCGTCTCAGCCTCATCACAGGTCACCAGATGCACCGTGCAGTCTGCTTCCAGAGTCACGACATAGCTGGATTCAAAGCTCTCTGCCAGGTAATAATCGGTCTTTTCACCGTAAAGCATCGTATCATCCACAAAACGCACGCCCGGCGTCTCATAATATTCTGCCCCCATCGACTGTACTCCGGCAACCTGATAGAGCCAGAGCGCTGCCGGACTGTATTCCGGGACCAGAGCCAGAAGAAGCTTCCCGCCGTCCGAAACCCACGTCCGCAAATCCTCCAGCCAGTACAGATCATCAAATGTGGCGACACCCAGCACCAGTGTGTCAAACGCTTCCAGCTCCGGCACCTCCTGCGTGTCTGCGTCCACCTCCAGATAATCCACTTTCATATCGGTAAGAATCTGCGGCATCTGTTCGTGCAGAAGAACCGAGTTTCCATCCTCTGACTGCCACACATAAAGGCAGTCCGGCTCCTCTTGCGCATTCTCTGTCGCGGCAGCCGTAAAAGAGGCTGCCTCCTCCTCGCCAATCAGAGAGACCAGACGCACCGTCTGATTCTGTACCTTCCAGCTGTTCTGTCCCAGAAGCGCAATCACCAGCGCCGCAAAAACGGCCACAACCCCTGCGATCGAAATAAAATTGCTTTTAAACTTCCGCATGATGGCCTCCTTTACCCGTGCCAGCGCCACGCGCACCGCCCTCTGTCCGCGGACGCGTTCCGTCTCCAGTCTCCGAAGCGCCCGCACCGTTCCAGAACTGTACCTTCTCTCTGCCCGCAGCAGACAGATAAACCTGCTGCTTCTGTATCTCAGCAAGTACCGCATCGATCCCATCCCGGTCCCGCATCTGGGCGAAATAGTCAATCAGAAGCAAATAGCCACTCTCTTCGGCCGGCCACTGCCGGATGATCTGCTCCATATCCTCCCGGGCCGCCTCATATTCCCCAAGCTCCAGCTCTGCTTCCGCCAGTGCGTACCGCCAGGAGACGGAGTCCGGTTCCCGCCCGGCTTTTTCCTTTAAAAGAGCCGCATACCTCCGCAGACGGATCCGACGGTTATTTCCTTCCGCCAGACCGCTGCCCAGATATCTTTTCAGAAGCGACAGATAGTCCTCTGTCAGTCTTAGATCCTCCGGCCTGCGCACCATTTCCCGCTCCAGCTCCTGGAACTGTACGTCATACCTGGTCTGCATCTGTGCCAGCGCGGTGACAGCGTAATGCACCACCTCCGTATCGTCATTGGTACGGGCCGACAAAAGCTGATCACTGTATTTTTCCGGGTCGTCATACATGATATCCAGCATCAACTCCCGCCGCATGGACGGGGCATTGATCAGCAATGCCTCCTCGAGCGGCACGACCCGGTCTTCCGTCGTATCCTCCTCCATCAGAATGCTTCGGTAGACCTCATCATTGTTCAAAAGCTTCTCAATGCCAACCTCCTCGCGGATCTCTCCTTTTCCTCTGGCACGGATTTCCAGCACCAGCAGTGTGCCGATCCCCCATACCGGGACAAACACCGCCAGCGGCATAATCATACGGCTGCACCTTAATATATGAATCCGCATCAGCACGTATAAAAGCAGGCAGATCAGCAAATGTATGATCAAAAATAACTCCAGCATATTCTCCCTTTCCGGCTTTTTCCTATTGTGCGTCCCTCGTCCGCTCACACACCGCATCTTTCACAGCAGACGCGGCATCCCCGGCCAGACGTTAGCAGGGGGCTGCTTCCACCGTGTCCACAATCTCATAGGAAATTCCGTTCTTCACCAGTCGGTCCTCCACGATGGCAGCACTCTGACGATTTGCCTGCGTCAATACCAGATACAGACAGCCGTCCTCACCCGCTCCCAGGGTGTCGGTCGCCCTCACAAGCCCGGCCAGCCTGCTGCCGCAGGATTCCAGGTTTTCTCCGGGAAGACGGAACAGCACATATTCCGATGTACCGGCTATCCGCATCGCCTCCTGGGTCTCTACAATCCCGCGAAGACGTTTGGGATAGACCACATTGGTTCCCGGATAATAGTTTTCTTTTTCCTGCAGTTCCTCATAGCGAAGCACTTTCAGGAATGCGCTTTGTACCAGCCCGCACATGATATGGAAAATATTCACATAGTCCATGCCATATTGTTCCGGACGTGACTCCCACACAGTAATCAGAAGAACCAGCTGATCTGCTCCACTCTCACGGGCAGCGTTCTCCACAGGCAGATCGGTTCTGTCAGCAGGCACCGTATTCCGGTAAACACCACCCGCATAGACCGGACAATGCTCTGCCAGTCTGGTGTTTTTCCAGACTTCTCCGGATGCAACTGTTTCCATCATCTCCTGATAATTCCCCAGGTCCAGCGATTTCAGAAGCCGTCCCATCCAGCCGTCTGAGCAAACGACCAGGCGCCCGAACCGCTGACCGGGTTCTATCGAATAAATCGCAATGCTTTGGTTCTGCAAAATATCCTCAAGCACTCCCAGACCATCCAGGAAAATTTTTTCCGGCTGTTCACTGTCCAACTTTTGCACTGCGTCAAAGATTTTTCCAAAGCTGTCTTTGAAGCCAAGAATCTGCCGCTTATATTCCCCCTTATTCTGCAGCGAGTTCTGATAAACATCATTCAGAAACAGGTACTTGCCGCGCAGCAGCTCATATTCCGCATGGGCAAATTCTCTCTCCTTCTCCTTCTTATCCCGGATATAACCGGTGATGGAACCGGCCATCACATAGACGGCAAAGGGAAGCCAGTTCTCAATCACATAAAACAGCTGCAGTTCCGACACACCGATCAGCGAATATTCCCGTACCAGCGCCAGACACTCCAGCACCGCTGCCAGGACCCCATAACGCATTCCCCAGGCAGTCGCTACAATCATAATGTAAAACAGCCTGACATCCACAAACCGAAAATACACGGAGTCCGAGGTAAAACCGGCAATCCCTTCCGCCAGCAAAAAGAAAACCAGAATTTCTATATAGCGAAGCACGACCGCCCCGGCCTTGCCAAAGGTCCGGACCACTCGTTCCAAAAAGCGTTTTCCGCTTCCCTCCGCCTGCAAAAACCGCTGATAGTATTCCTCCATATCATCGGGTACATCATCCATCGGCAGGAAACCATATTTTTCTCTCAGGCTTCCGGATAAATCGTTTCCCGCAAAAGAGCAGCTCTGGTTCTCATACACTACCTGCACGTCCGGCCGGAGCGTTCTCAGCCGGTCCGCGACCTCTCCCCAGGTATGCCTGTAGCCGCTGGCCGCCAGATAGACTCCATTCCCCTGATCCCGGTCATCTGTCATACGGATCAGGAGCACCAGCAGATCATCCCAGGACAGAAAGTCAGCTGCCTCTTCTTTTCCATAGGGCAAAATCACCTTTTCCCCTTCTCTCACGCTGCGGAACATCCTGGCCAGAAATCCCTGCGTACTTCCCAGATCAGCCAGATACGGCGTCAGCAGAATCGTCAGCTGCATGCCGCATTTCTTCACATAAAATTCCGCCATATTCTCTTCCTGTGCTGCCGCCAGGGCGTTGCACGTCGCATATTCACGTGCCGTCCCGCCCTCTTCCGTTTCCTGTATTTCCCGGAAATTTCTGCTCTCCGTGCCGGAAATCAGAATGAAGCTTTCCACCCGGGTGCGTCCGCACTCAGCAAGCGTCTTTTCCAGATATTGCTGCCCGCCGGACAGGCCTGCGCCGCCATCCGCATAGCCGGAAAGATACCAGACTGCATGAAAATTATATGCGTCAAAAAGGTGCCCGAATTTATTTTCCTCCGGTTCCACCGTATACGTCCGGATATTCTTATGGGTCACACTGCAGACATCCCTTCCTGCAAGGACCACCCTGTAATAAGCAGCCACTTTTTTTAATTGTTCCGCAGTAAACAAGCCGGTATTTCCCGTAATCAGAATTGTCTCCATAGGTCTGCTGTTCCTTTCAAGTAATCACCCTGTCAGCTCCGGTCGGCGCTAAACGAACATCCATTGAATCTCCGCTTCACTCCGGTCCGTCCGAAACGCGTGCCACTGACATGCAGGACCGTTTTGCGCCCCGGAGTTTTTCCCCAATAGGGAAGTGCGGAAAACTTTCCTGCTGGACAAAAATAGCTGCAACGAAGAAACCCTGCCGGTTCTCTCCTCGTTGCAGCCAGTCAATCATGGTATTCCACCCGTCCGCCGCTCTTCCTGTAAAATCTGCGGCCACGGTATGCATACTTTAGACACTAAACTTTGCGTGACATCCTTTCGAATGCTTTGCCCTTCTTTTTTCCGTTTTCCGTTTAAAGCTTTCTGTTACTTTTGCCGCATTATTGTAACGGAAAGCATCAAAAAAGTCAAGCAGTTTTTTTCGCTTCCTCCTGTAAGCTGTACAGAAAAAATGCCGCCCCGGACTTCATCTCCGGGACGGCAATCATCGGCAATCCATTTATAGATCCTTTTCACGCCTTCCACAGGCTGTGCAGGTTACAGTACGCATAAACCTCTTCCACCTCGTCGCCCTCGCAAAGTGCAAAGCAGGCCGACGGCTTCTCTCCCGGCTTCAGCTCTTTGATCTGCACTCCTTCTCTGGTCTTCAGGGCAATCCACTCAATGTAGTGCTCCGGAAGCATCGGATGATCCACAGAACCCACATTCACCTTCACAAGGTTCCCCTCTACGGTATATACCGGCACATGCTTCTCCGCTGCCGCGTCGGTCGTGCCGGGGATGAGCTCCTTCATCTTCTGGCCGCAACATACAAGCGGTGTCCCCTTGTCTTTCACCTTCATCGCAATATTTCCGCAGTTTTCACAGATATAAAATTTCAGTTCCATATAAATTTCTCCTTTCTCAATCAATTGATAACTCCTCAGTATCTTCACAGAGATATGAGACTTAGTAACTATTCAGAACAGGTCTTCGCACCTGCTGCGAAGACCGTATGAAAACCTATAGCATGTGGGGAAAAGCCTCATCGCGAAGCGATTTTAAATGGGCTTTTCCCTCGTACCTGTGAAGGTACTGAACAGGTACGAGATTTATTCACACATATCTCGCGTTTTCACCGGATTTGCGCGGGTAATGTGAAGGCCTGTTCCGGACAGTTTCATCAATCTGCACAATGTCCGTGTCTGCACGCATGGCCGTCCTCATGATGATGTCCGCCGCATCCTCCTTCGTGATGATGTCCTTCTCCATGATGACTGCACTGCACATCGGGCACATACTCCAGTGTCCCTGCAAGCAATGCCTCCACAGCAGCATCCGCATCACCATTCACTCCGCCGTACAACTGAATTCCCGCAGAAGCAAGAGCAGCCTGTGCGTCGCCTCCGATTCCGCCGCAGATGAGTACATCCGCCTGCAGCGCATTCAGGACCTCCGCCAGTGCGCCATGCCCTTTCCCATTCGTGCTGACCACTTCAGAAGAAACAACCTTCCCCTCCTCCGTGTCATAAACCTTAAACTGTTCTGTGTGACCAAAATGCTGGAAAATCCGGCCGTCCTCATAGGTAACCGCAATTCTCATAATCATTTCCCCTTTCGTTCTCTGATAGGTTCGATAAATCACCTGCTTATGGCAATCGTTTCTCTGACAGAACTGATTGCTGCCGTCGCACGGCCGGCATTCCCCGCCCTCAATCCGCAGCGGCAAACCCTCTACCAGCGCATCTGCCAGCTTCCTGCGGGCAGAGTCATAAATCTTCTGTGCCGTCGTCCGGGCCACCTGCATCCGCTGGCTGCACTGCTCCTGAGACAGGCCTTCTCTGTCGATCAGCTGAACCGTCTCATATTCATCAATTGTCAGGATAATCGGCTCCTTCCCCTGCGCATCATTCGCCGGCATAAACTCTGTTGTCTGCGGGAAATAGCAGATCGTCCTGCATTTGGTCGGTCTCGACATCTGAATACCTCTCTCTCAATCTTACATGGTCAGGCTGTAAACGATACCGTTACAGGTCGCACCCCGAGCAGATTTACATTATTTTAACCTCTACAGGTGTGACCTATCCCGGCATCTGGCCCATGTCTTCTTAATTCTCTATTTCATAAACACATGATTTTCTACCTGGGAAACAGTATACAATTATTTTCAGCATATGTCAACAATTATTATTGACATATGTCAGAAATCATGGTATTGTTTTCATGTTCGTTCTGTGATAAACTTACAGAGAACATTCATCGCTGCTGTTCACCGGATGTTCATTGCCAGTGCAGGAGATCACGGCTTCTGGCATTTTCCATACATATGATGAAAAACGATGTTACTTGAAAGCAGCTGCGAAAAATCAGAATCGAGGTGAAAGAATATGAAGTATATCTGTGATGTCTGCGGTTATGAGTATGACGAGGCAGTGGGCGATCCGGATAACGGAATCGCTCCCGGCACGAAATGGGAGGATCTTCCGGAAGACTGGGTGTGCCCGCTCTGCATGGTTGGCAAGGATCAGTTCAGCCCGGAAGCATAATCGCTTCCTGTTACAGGCGATACGGAACGAGGATTCGGAACAGCAGGTCGCAGACGGCGCCTGCTGTTCTGAATCCTTCCGAACGAAAAGGAAGGAGTCCCATTCTATGGACAGCGATCGTATCCGTCAGCAGTTTGCATTCTGTCTGGAAATGGATCAGGAAAAAAATATCGGCCGGCAGACCTATCTGTCGGATGGAATCCGCAAGGAAAATGACGCGGAGCACGCGTGGCACATGGCAGTCATGACACTCATCCTCAGCGAATATGCTAATGAGGAAATCGACGTACTGCATACCATCAGCATGCTTCTGCTCCATGACGTCGTAGAGATCGACGCGGGCGATACCTATGCCTACGATGAAGAGGGAAAAAAGACACAGCGTCAGCGCGAGCTGGCTGCGGCCGACCGTCTGTATGGCCTGCTTCCGCCGGATCAGGCAGAGAAGATGCGGGCCCTTTGGGATGAGTTCGAAGCCTGTGAGACGCCAGAGGCAAGGTTTGCGCGCACGATGGACAACATCCAGCCCGCTATGCTGAACGCTGCCGCAGGCGGAAAGGCCTGGAGTGAGAAAGGCGTCCATTTAAGCCAGATTCTCGAGCGAAATAAAAATACCGCGAATGGTTCCGAAACACTCTGGAACTACTCGCGGGAGAACTTTATCGAGCCAAACGTCAAAAACGGACAGATCAAAAAGGGCTGAATCATCAGGCTGCGTCCTCCGGACGGCAGCCTGCTTTTTCTTTTGCCGGCTGCTCATGCACCGGATACCAGAGATCTGCCAGACTTCTGCCCGAAAGCTTTTCTATTCCGCGAACCTCATCCGCAAAATACGCCTCCAGATACTTCCTTGTCTTTGGAAGAATTGCACTTTTATCCAGATCCGGAACCAGGTATTCCTCCCGCTTCCGATCATAATAATTTTTAAATGTCCTGTATGCACCAGAGAGCCAGTACGGCAGCACGACAAATTCATAGAATCCGTAATGAAAGCCCTTTAGAATCTGTAATTTTTTTGCGGCCCGGCTGGAGATCGCGCGCTCATTTCCCTCATTTGCACGGATCGTATAGTCGAGCTTCTCATCCTCTTCGATGCCAATAAAGTCAAACAAATCCTGACAGACCGTCTTTTCATCCCGGACAAATTCCTCAAAAAAGACAAAACGAAGATTCTCTTTTGGAAAATGTCCCAGATATTCCTGTATACAGGTATAATAACAGCTCTGAGAAAACACCAGGTACTTCAGACGCTGTTTCATAATCTTATTTTCCTGCTCTTTATGGTCAAGTACGGAATGGACATAACGATCAAACGCCTCCGCATGTCCGTACTGCTGATCCATCTCCACAGTCCCCTTCGGAAGGAATCCCCGTGCAAGAAAATATTTATAAGAAGAATATGCGCGATCCACTGGATTGCGCATCATAAAAATCAGTTTCGTATCCGATGAAAAATCGTGACAGATTTTTTTTGCACATCCGGTAAAGGTCAGTCCGGCATTCACTTCTCCGCAGCGTCTGGGGTCGTCCTTGGCTATATGACCATAATAACGCTTTTTATAGTACCATTTGCGTCCGAAAAACCATAACCCTTCGACGCGATAGTACATCGGCTCCTTGACGTCACGGCACAACGCGACATCCTTATGCTGCCGCAGTATCTCAAATAATGTCGTCGTTCCACATTTTTGAAATCCCATACACAGAAACTCAGGATTCCTGCCGCTTTCCTTACTATCCATACCATGTCCTCCGACCTGTGGATTCTGCTTCCGTCCGCATTATCGGCAAGCATCCGGTCGTTTGCTTTGTTCTGCTTCGCCCATCTGTCATTGTGTAACAGCGGTTTCCTTACCCACCCTACAAAAAGGATTCCCACAGCATCATAAGTCCCAGTCCAAACAGCACAACCCCCGTCACGCGGTTCGTCGTTTTATCTTTCATGTGATTTGAAAGAGCCGATGCTGCCAGCGCTGATACCAGCGTAAATGCAATACAGAGCAGCAGCGCAGGAATATAGCTCGTGACATCCCCGAAATAAAAATGCGAAGCCGCACCGGTAAAAGCGATAAAGGTCATCACAAATACGCTGGTGCCGACGGCCGTCTTCAGATCATAACGGAGAATCGTTGTCAGGATAAAGAGCATCATCATTCCACCGCCGAGACCCATAAAGCCGCAGTAAAAGCCAATGCCGATTCCGCAGATAACAGAGAGAAGCATCCGCCGGTTCTCCGGAATCTGAAAACCAAACTTCGCCTGCTTGGTAGCGGGTAAAACAATAAAGCGAAGTCCCATCAAAGTAGTAAACACAACGGACAGGCGCCCCATCTCCAGATCCGGCATATACTGGGAGAAGTAGCTCCCGAGGATCGTCATAAAAAGCACCGCCGCTACCATAATCGCCCCATGCTTGAGGTCCAGATTATCATTTTTATTATATACATACGCGGAAAATGCGGATGCCAGCACATCAGAAGCCAGCCCGATTCCCACCGCTTCATACCATGGAACTCCCAGAAACGTCACCAGCATCGGAACGATCGCCGTTGTCGCTGACATTCCCGCAAACCCAGTGCCCACACCCGCTGCAATCCCGGCTGCCGCACAGACAATAAGCAATCTCAACATAACCGTTTTATCCTTTATCCGTAAACCTACCTGTTATAATAATACAGGCAAACGCGAATATCAAGAAACAGAGCATAAAAAAAGAATAAACTTTTTCTGCCATTGTTATTATAATTTCCCTGTCCTTTTTGTCAAGCATTTTTGATAAACGCGTTTTATGTGCGCGTACTCCTCTCGTACTGCTCTTTAAGCTCCTCCAGGACTTCCCCGGCCGGTCGCCCCGTCATACGCTCTTTGCGCTCCAGAAATTCCGGATTCTGACATAGCTTCGCATTATACTCCTGAATCGTCTTTACCAGATATTCATCCGCTTTTATTTCAACCAGGCGCAGCTGGTATTCCTCCTCCGAAAGGAACAGCGGCAGAGCGCTGACATATTTGCGGAATGTTTCTTTCGTCTTCATCAGCTGATAGGATTCCAGAAAGCACTTCGCGGCTTCCTCAAACTGAAAGAGACCCGCATACGCCGTACCAAGATTATTCCAGACAGCAGCGTAAAACTGGGAACCAAGCTTCCCCGGATTCCGTTTTTTTAAAATCTGTCCGTATACACCGGCTGCCCGTGCGTACATTTTTTCTCTGACCAGGTAATCGCCGCGCAGCTTTTGCTTCATTTCATCCGACTGCACCTCAAGCTTCGCCATCCGCTCCTGGTAATCCCGCATTTCCTGGCTGTTCAGATATCCTGCCTCACGAAAGATCGGAAGAACAAACGAAGCCACCGTTGCCTCCCCCTGGACTGTCCCTCTTCGCGCTCCCTCCTGTGCCCGGGATCCGGTCGCCGCATAACGTGTGGAAGAGCCAGTCCCTGTGTGTGTCGTCCGCTCCCTGACCGCCTCAATCTTCTCCAGCTGCTCGTAAAGCTGCCGGTAAAGACGCGTCAGGTGCAATTCGTCACGAATCCAGTCACAAAGCTTCTCATTGATAATGCTCTCATCAATGAGGCTGATATTATTGTACAAATAAAAGCACAATTCCTCCAGTGAATAAATACCGGTACGGATATTCTCTATATAATAAGGCTGATTCGCCTGCTGCGGCAGGCAAAGGTCATAGCTCATACGTTTCTCCTGTTCTTGTATACAGATTGATTTATAAAATACAGATGTTCAAACTGTAAGCGCTAAAAGCCTCAGCGCCCCACCGGGCCTGCTTTTTTGCTATACACTCCCGGCAACACATTTAGCGTAAGGCCTTCCGATACCACCTGCTAGAATGAAATCTCCCGGCTCCAGCTTAAACCGGACGATTTATACAGACCTCCAAATCCCAAATCCTCGATCTCGATGTGACAGGAGGATGGGGAAGAAAAATAAATCGTCATGCGCAGCCGGGTCGCCCGGTCCGGGCGCCTTGGCAAACCGGGCAGCCGCATCGAATGGATTACCGGGTCCCCAGGCGTCATCGGACGCGAAATCACCCGAACCTCACGCTCCCCATGCGGGATAAATTCACATACATGGTGTACCTCATACCAGTTTACCCCCGCGTTTACCAGCGGATAATAATTTTCTTTGCCCCGGACACACATCTCCATGCCAATATTCCGTTCAACCATATCATTGCCGCCGAAAATAATCTCCCCGCCCGGTTTGATGCCGGCACGCTCCATCGCCGCGTAACAGGCTCCCATAGAGTAAAGATTCATGCCCTGATAAGCGCGGCGTCCACTGCAGAGAAACTGGATGGAACGGACTGCCCAGCTTTTATTAAAATAGTCTCCCATCAGATAGCTGACGGACACCGTACGGCGTTCAAACAGCTTTTTCAACAGCTCAAAAAAGAGCCGGTCTTTTTCTTTTTTCCATTCCTCATCCGTCCTTCCGGCGCGAACCTCGTCGTTCATCGGCTGCCGGGCCACCGGCTCCACCCTGGCGATCGCCGGCTTCGTAGAGCGGTCAATGCGAAGAATATAACCGACAATCGATCTCTCCTCATAGGAAATCAAAGCCACGTCCTGCATCCATAATTCTTTTTTCTGATTGATCGTATAATAAAAAAACGAAGACAGATAATCCTGTACATAAATCTGCTTGCGGTCAACCCCCAGCCGCAAAAGTGCCCTGATAAGCACCTGGTTCAATGCCTCCGAAAGCTGCCGCACGGAAATCATCACCTGAAGCCTTGTATTCTCTGTGAGCAGCTTCAGCCCGGCAATGCATTCCTTCAGGTAAATTGCCAGCAGCTCCTCCGGCTCAAATACGGTGCCGTTGTTTTCGATCGGCTCTCCTGCTTCCACCGCTTCAAACACGCCGGGAATCCGGTGAAGATCCGTATGCTCCTCCTCCGGTACGGCAGAACCGGCGTCCCAGAGGCTCCAGAACTCATTCTCATCCTGCCGAAGCCCCGGGGCCAGCAGCGTATGCTCCTCCAGGCCAAGCGTCATCGGTTCTTTCACCGACTGATGCCAGTAGGTCACCTGCGTATATTCCAGGTTCAGATCAATTCCTAAAATCAATTCATTTGATGCCTGTATCATATTCTTACCCAACTTCCGCTTTCATGATTGGTTCCTATACCAATGAAAAAACTTCTTCTGCCAGATATTCCAGCGTCAGCCACGAATCCAGCGCCTCCGCATACTGCGCGTCACTGCCCGTCCGGGCTGCAATACAAAGCCGGTTCAGCGCGCCGTATCTGCCCGTATCCGTCTCCGACGGATCCGCTTTCAGCGTCCATTTATCCGTGTATATTTTATCTTTTTCTACACCGGGCGCGGCTTCGGACGGAGGCTCTTCCACAAATCTGCATTCCAGCTCCTCACCGTCAAAAAGCGTGAATTCCCGCACAAAAATACCTTCAAAGCAGTTTGGCACCAGTTCCGTCCGAACCGGCTCCTGTTCCTTATAACGATACTCGATCTGCACGGCACTCTTCGGATTTCCGACGTACTCCGCGAACACATGCCCCTGCAGCTGCAGCGGCTTTTGCAGCTCCTCATCAAAACGACGGTAAAATGCGAACCGCATCCCCTTTGTATTGAATTCCTCGAGCATCTCCGCCGCGTAAACCCGCTGTGGTTTCGTCAGAGAAACCTCTCTGGCATAATACTGCAAAAGCGCCAGGCGACAAACCTCCTCCTGCTCTGTGATCTGATCCGTCCCGCCCAGACTCCGGTATTCCTTTTCGATATATGCGAAAACCGGAGCGGCCACCGGGAGTCCTTTGACAAAATACTCATACGCCTTCAGATTCACATAAGCCTTACACAGCTTTTTGCGCCCCAGCTTACGGACATACGCCTCAAAAACCGGCTCAGATCCCTGTGTTCCCTGCCGTGTAAACAGCATCATTGTGAGGATTTTTTCCTCAATCAGCATGGTGTCCAGTCCAAAATTATTCGCGGCGTCCCAGATCTGCCGCATATCCCCGACGGAACCCTCATAATAAAGCAGCAGATAGTGCAGCAGCTTGTCGTCATATTTTCCTTTTACAAAACACCTGTGGCAAAGGGAAAGCAGCATCCCATTTTCCTCAAACTCCGCTTCCAGCACCATACGGCTGCAGATACGCACCAGCTGAATCAGGGGAATATCCTCCGCACCATACGCATTCAAAAGCGCAAATGCCTCTGTACATTTTCCTTCCTCCGCAAGCAGGGTAATCATCGCTGCCTTGTCCACGCATGCGTATTCCTCACAGGAAACCTGATCCAGAAATTCCGGCAGCGTATCATCCCGCAAATGCTCCATATAGTACGACAGCACCTGTCTGCGCAATTCATTCCGGAACCCGGGTGAAAAAACCGGCAATTCCCCTCCCATGCGAAAATACGGCAGCAGACGATCATTCATCAGCGACGCCTTCTGGCTCTCCACACAGAGGAAAACGACCAGCCCAGGATCATCCGGCAGCTTTTTCGCGCACCACGCAAGCAGCTTTTCATCCTCAAAAACATGCCGGATCCGGCAGATTCTCCCCGCTTCTGTGCGCTGTCCTTTTTCATCCACTGCGAATACTGCACTGTCCGGATCATATATGCGGATATTTCCTCTGCCATTTCGCAGATTTACCGATCGCTCCCGGGGAATCCGCACAGAGCGGACAACGATCTGCCGGATCCCGGGCAGGTCACAGGTCACCTCATACGTAAACAGAATCCGGATCAGCTTCCTGGCAAGAGTGTCTGTGAGCATACTTTCCCGCAGAAATTTCTGGTAAAGCGCCGCCAGATCATCCGTCACATGCGTGGATTCCAGCTGTTCCATCACGAACCGTTCCATCGCCGCGCGATGGTTGACCCAGGTCTGCGGGTCACTGTCGCGATTCTGTACAATGCTCCGATACAAAGCCGCACGCCGGCGATAATCCAGCGAGGTATCATAAGTAAAATACATCCGTATAATCTGCGGCAGATCCGCAAAACAGATATCCGCCCGGAAATCCTCTCCATCCGAAGCTTCCGCATAGCCGTCGGCCAGAGTGCCGTCGGCGTACGGGTCTGCATCCGATCGCGCCGGTTCTTCCGCAGCGATTTCATCCGCTCCATAATGGAGCGAGTCTGTGCTTTCAAAGCTTTCCGAGTCTCCCTGACGCAGCTCCCCCTTCAAACCATCCTCCGGGGAACTCGCTTCCCCCTGTCCCGCACCTTCCGAGTCCGAAAAAGAAGGCAGATCCATCGTCCTTAGATAAGCCTCATAAAGCCCGTTCATCCGCAGTCCGCTCTCCACACCCATGGAATACCACGCAAAATACCGGCGCTCCATCTTCCCGCCACGGATCAGAAGCTGACAAATCGCCTTCACCAGATCGTCCGACGGGTACAGACGCCAGCCATTGGCAAGTACTTCAAAAAGCCGACGGTCGTAATTCGCCCGGTGCATGGTCAGATTCGCCATCTGGCGAAGCACCTCGGCGGTCATCACCTTCTCCTGATCTGCAAAGCGCAGCAGGTGAAGCTCAAACTCGTCCAGATGGCGCATCAGAAATGGATTCTCCCGGAGTATCTGCCACGCCTCTACATAGAGAATCCGGCTGCGGCACCCTCTCCGAAACTGTTCCGCCACAGCCTCATAGCGTGCATCCGGATCATTTAAATATTTTTCCTGAAGATACAGGAGCATCCACAACAGCTGCCAGCTGGCGGGATCACGATAAAACTGCCTGCCGACCTCTTCCTCCACCCGATCTACATAAGATGCTTCCCGATAAAAAAAAGTCGAAATATACAGATAATAGCAGTACCGTTCCGGCGTGTTCAGCTTCTCCTTCTGCGCCTCCACCTGCCCCAGCAGCTTCTCTGCCTTGTGCTTCCTGCCGTCCGCAAAATACATCTGGATCAGAAAGAGATCCGCAAACGGATCGTCCCCGCCCGCTCTCTTATAGCTGTTGATCACACTGATGGAGCGCTCGGTCCAGGTCGGCAGATCCATCTTCTGCAGGCGGAAGCTGATATAAAGCCCCTCCAGATTCTTCCTCATTATTTTCCGGATATGCGCCTGCCGGTCCTTCGCCCACTTCGGCTTCTTTTTTGCCGCCACCGCAATCCGGATCTTCTGTGTCCCCGCAGTCAGGGTCAGCCACGCATAATTATTTCCCGCATGCATCAGGTTTGTATCCAGCACCAGATTCAGGTCAAATGTATGGCCCGCGAACTCATCCGTTGAAAAAAGAGTGCGCTCAGGGCGCACAAAAAGAGCATCCGACTCCACCGCAATCGTCTGGAATCCCCAGGTATTTTTTCGCAGCTGAATGATCTCCTGCACAGGCTCCTTCAGCTCCCCATAATCCCGCTCCCGGTCATCCACGGAAATCTCCACAGCCTCTTTTTGGTTCGCTCCAACCAGAAACTCCTCCATACTGTGATAGCTCACTTCCGGCTGGCATAACCCCTCATAGAGCGCAGCCAGGCCAGGCCAGGCATCCAGAAATGCCCGGAATCCGGGAGAAATAAAGCAGCGGTATGCCTTCTGGTAGCTCGTCTGTGCCAGCGCAACGAATCCCTCAAGATCCGCAAACGGCAGCTCCTGACTGGACTGCCCGGTCTCCTCAATCCGCACCTTGTATGGAATCTCATACTCTCCACAGTCACAGCAGAGCACAATCTTCCCGCTGCCGGAGTCACTTTCCGGCTTCAGGCCGCTGCAGTCAAACTGGTAATGAATCTCATTCGAAATGCCGTGAAACTCCGTCGGCTCACAGATCATCCGAACATCCGAAGGATAAAGAAATCCATGCACCCGCTGCTCCGCGGCGCCCTCTATAAAAAACTTCCCACGCAGCACAGCGCCCGGCGCTCCCGCAAGCTCCAGCTCCTCCGGGCGAATCACAATGCGTCCCTCTTCGTACTCAAATTTTCCGTTCAGTAATTGTTCGATTCGTCTTTTCAATCTTTTTCACCCTTCGTAATGGCAGTTACACTCCGTCAACCTTATATGTAGAAAATATACCACAAAAAGGCGCCCACTTCCATACCTTTTTCAAAAGTAAAAAAGGGAACTGTTCTGAACAGCAGGCCGCAGGTCTACGCTCTGCTTCGGTCTGAACTGTTACACAAAAGAAAAGGATACCCCCGCCAGAAGGTATCCTTTTGCAAACTCTTACACGTGCACACACGCAAGGAGCAATGACAGCCCAATATTTCGCAGTCATGAAAATGCCGGTTGATTCCGTTATCTAAAGTTTGGGATCGAAAAGCTCTCATAGTATTCTTCCAAAAACAGTTCCGCCATTTTGAATAATCTCAACATAATCCTTTCCTCCTTACTCATCCTGGGTGCTGCCGGCCGCCGGTTTTTCTCTGGTTCCTGGCTGTCAGCTGCCTGTTGTTTTCTGATGGCACTATCATAACGCATTGACAGAATTCTGTAAAATACATATAATGAAGGCATGACGATACCCGGAAGGTATCGACTAAATGGAGGATTCCAAATGGAACTGAGACATATCCGCTATTTTCTGGCTGTGGCTGACGAAATGAATTTTACACGGGCAGCGGAAAAGCTCTGTATTGCGCAGCCGCCGCTGAGCCGACAGATCAAAGAACTGGAAGAGGAGCTGGGGGTAGCGCTTTTCATTCGCAAACCCCATGCACTGCAGCTGACAGAAGAGGGACAGGTCTTTCGCCAGTATGCGATGCGGGTTCTCGATCTGGTCAGCAAATCCGCCGAGGACGTCAGGGAACTCCACAGCGGCCTGCACGGCACGATCTATCTGGCTTCTGTAGAAGGCCACGCCCCCACACTTTTCTCGCAGTGGATCGCGGGATTCCAGGCGGAGCATCCGCATGTGACCTATAACCTCTGGAATGGTAATTCCGACGACGTCATCCACCGGCTGATGAAAGGTCTGTGCGAGCTGGCGCTGATCATGGAGCCCCACAACGCAGAGGGCGTGCACGCGCTTCCCGTCTACTCCGAGCCCTGGATCGCCATGATCCCCTCCGGATGTCCCCTGGCACAGGAGCCCGGAGACACCGTAGATTTTCAGCGCGTGACCCAGTACGATCTGATCATTCCCTCCAGAGAATCCCGGCTGCAGGAGATCAGCGGCTGGTCAGACGCTCCAGAACAGCCCCTGCGCGTCCGCTGCCGGATTGCACATATGCTGAACGCCTACGAGCTCACGCGGCAAAATGTCGGTATCACCCTCTACCCGGCCTCAGCCAACATCGGCACCGATTCCTCCGTATGCATCAAAAGGCTGGTCAATCCTCAGGTCATGGCCTCCTACGTGCTGATCTGGGACAAAAACCGCCCGCTCTCGCACGCTGCTGCGGAGTTTCTGAAGCATGTGCAGGCGGTGGTGCGCGAAGGCGAAAACCAGTGCCAGATTGCTGCGGATAATCAATCAGAAAATGGGAACAATACGGTAAGATAAAAAAACATGAACGGAGACCAGATCATTATGAGTGAAACATTGAATCAATTCAAAGACTACCTGAAAACTATGCGCCGCTACGACCATGTACTCACCCTCCTTTACTGGGACCTGTCTACACAGGCTCCGGAGAAAGGCGTCGAGACGCGCATGGACGCCATCAATTATTTTTCAACCGAGGAATTCCGTCTTTCCACCGCGGACGAGTACGGCCAGATGCTGAAAAGCCTTTCCGAGCCAGAGCAGTTTGACACACTGGAGGAAGCCATGCAGATCACGGTAAAGCGCTATCTGCGCGATTACGAGCGTTTCAGGCGCATCCCGCAGGATTTTTACTCCTCGTACACAGAAGCCAAAACACGCTCGGAGCGCGCCTGGGAAAAGGCAAAGCGCAGCAACGATTTTTCCGAATTCGCCCCGCATCTGGAAAAGGTCATTTCCATGACAAAGGAATACATCCACTACATGGAACCGGACCAGGACCCCTATGAAGTGCTGCTGGACCTTTACGAAGAAGGAATCGACAGCGCAACCATCGACCGCGTCTTTGACGAGCTGAAGGAAGGACTGCTGCCCCTGCTGAAAAAAAATAGAGGACAGTCCGCGTCCGGACCTCTCTGCGCTGGAAGGAACCTACGATATCAACGCCCAGAGGGAGGTTCAGGACATGCTGCTGGACTACATCGGCTTTGACACCGATGCCGGAGCAACCGCTGAGAGCGAGCACCCCTTCACCACCGACCTGTGCATCGGCGACGTCCGCGTAACCAACCACTACAAAGAGGACGACCCGCTCTCCGCAATGTTCAGCGCCATCCACGAAGGCGGCCACGCCATCTTCGGCCAGAGCATCGACCCGGCCTACGAAGGAACCGCCCTCGAACAGGTAAATATGATGGGACTCCACGAGAGCCAGTCCCGCTTCTTCGAGAACATCCTCGGACGGCGTATCAGCTTCTGGGAACCCATCTACGGGAAACTCGGCGAGCTGCTGCCGCAGTTCCGGCAGATTCCGCCGGAAACCTTCGATCGCGCCATCAACGACGTACATCCCAGTCTGATCCGCACCGAAGCCGACGAGGTGACCTACTGCCTGCACATCATCCTGCGCTACGAAATCGAAAAAGCCATCTTCCGCGACAACGTCCCGGTCGATGACCTGCCGCAGCTCTGGAATGACAAAATGGAAGAGCTGCTCGGCATCCGCCCGGAGAACGATGCCGAAGGCATCCTGCAGGATATGCACTGGTCCGATGGCTCCTTCGGCTATTTCCCCTCCTACCTGCTCGGCTCCATGTATGACGGGATGTTCCTGGAAGCCCTGGAAAAAGAAAAAGGCAGCGTCGACACCATCCTCCGGGAAGGCCGCATCCACGAAATCACCGCCTGGCTGAACGAAAACATCCACCGCCACGGCAGCCGCTATACCTCCGCGGAGGTATTAGAGCGCGTCTGCGGACAAGCCTTAAGTGCCCAGCCGCTGCTTCACTACTTCAACGAAAAATACGCCCGGCTGTATGGGTTCGAGGCATAAAATAGGATCCTGCTTGCGGGATTCTCGCGCTGCCGCGCGTCTGCGTAAGCAGACAGTTTCCTCTGGCGCGGCATGTGCATCCCTTCTGGCGGTATGGCGGACAGGGGAACCGTACATCCTGTCCGTCTCACTGCCAGGCATTCTCAATCGTGCTATATGTTCATAAACCGCAATAGCATTATATTATTTTATTTTTGCACAAATTTAAAATTTTTCAAAAAAATGCTTGCAATTTTAAAGCTTCCGGGTTATAATACTCAAGCATGGTTCCTTGGTCAAGCGGTTAAGACGCCGCCCTCTCACGGCGGAAACAGGGGTTCGATTCCCCTAGGGACTATTTAAAAGCTCAGAAGCCATAAAGGTTTCTGAGCTTTTTTTCTATCATACACTTCGCAATCGGAAGGACTCCTGTCATGTAACTCAGAGCAATATACCCCGGTTATCCCTGGTCATGGTCGCAAGCCAGCTAATGAAGGGTTTTCTGTCCTCATTTGAAGAAAAACCACGAGTATATTTCTTCTGTCCCGCCATTCTTCTCATGAGTATTCATCGAGCAGGAGGCGGCTTGCCACCTCCTGCTCTCCCGCGCACATCCTGCTTCCGGAGTCAGCCTTCCGCATACTTTTGCCTGTTTTACCTGATAAAATGTGTGGCCACCCGCGGTTCCTGCTCCGGAAGTCCATATTTTTCTTTCCCAAGAGCGATACTCTTCATCAAAAATACCATATTCCTTGCCAGGGCGCGAACGGTCTGCAATCCTTCCGCATCCTGTGAAGCCTCACCTTTTTCACGGCCATGAACGCTGTTCCAATATTGGCTGGCAGCGATCGGCATTCCGCTGATTCCAAAGTATTTATTCAGTTCATCGTATGTAGCGGAGCACCCGCCCCTTCTCGCCACGGCCACGCTCGCGCCGACTTTCATGGTCTTATCGAACCCTGTGCTGTAAAACAACCGGTCAAGACAGGCGATCAGCGTGGCATTTGCAGATGCATAATAAACAGGACTTGCGACAACCAGGCCATCGCTTTCCTCAAATACAGGAGCCAGTCTGTTTACCTCGTCATCAAACGCACATTTCCCGTTTTTCGCGCAATACCCACAGGCAATACAGCCACGAATAGCCTGATTGCCCACGCGCACAATCTCCGTTTCCACTCCCTCCGCTTTAAAGATCTGATTCATTTCATTCAGCGCAATGGTTGTATTGCCGCCTGGCCGCGGACTTCCGTTTAACATTAATACCTTCATATTTCTGCCACCTTTCTGCTTTCTATGTTTCTCATCCGAAAATACACATGTCTGTAAAGCCACATCAGCCGCCTTTTCACAACCTTCTGTTAAATCGAGCAGGAGGCAGTTCGTCGACTCCTGCTCGCCCGCGCCGGCCGCGTCTGGCGTTAGTCAGAAATATTCCTTGCGCGGCCGTGCGCATATTCAAAGAGCCGCAGCCAGCCTATACTGACTGCAGCCCTCCGGCTTCTTTCCTGATCAGCTGTAAAGCTGTCCATCCTTTACATTAAATGTGGCTCCGTCGTACTCGATCGTTCCGTTGTAACTGGTGTCGAGGATGCCGTCCTTTACTACGAACCATTCCCCGTCATACAGCGCTACCTGTGATACATTCTGCACCATACCGGCCGCGATGAAATACCACTGGTCGTCTCCGCCGATCTCTGCGGAATTCAGCCACAGACCGCTGTAGGACAAAAGCAGCCGCCCTTCCGCAAAGAGGAATTGCTCTCCATCGTATGAGACGAGGCCATTGACTGTGGTATCCAGTACGCCATCTTTGATGTAGAACCATTCGCCGTCATAGAGTGCAAGTCCGGTATACTGCGTCTGGATCTGTCCATACGCCAGGAAGTACCATGTATCGTCAAAGAGATTCAATCCATGCGCATCACTGCAGAGGACACCGTTTGCGACAAAGAAGGAAGCGCCGTCATACGCTACAATACCGCTATAGGAAGTATCTGCTTCCCCATTTACGCAATAATACCAGTTCCCGTCTTCTGCCAGCAGCAGAGTCGTCTCCTGCTCTGTCCCGGTTTCCGCTTCTGTCTGCACTTCCGATTCCGACTCAGTCTCTGTCTCGGATTCACTCTCAGTTTCTGTTTCCGTCTCGGTTTCGGTCTCTGTCTCCGATTCGGTTTCCGTCTTGGTTTCCGTTTCTGTCTCCGTTTCCGTTTCTGTCTCGGTTTCCGTTTCTGTCTCCGCCACGATCGTAAACGCAGCGGTAAGGGTTCCCTCATAATCGCCAATGCCGGTAATGGTCACGGTGGCTGTGCCCGCCTCCGTATTATCACTGTATGCCACGGTGTAATCGGTTCCCTCTGTCAGGGTAATTGTGCCATTGGACACGGTGACTGTCGGGGTCTTCGGCGTGCCGTCACAGGTAAAGCTGTCCGCTGATAATGTCACTGTAAATCCGGAATCAGAAAGATCCGCTGCGCTGTCTTCGTACATCACAAAATCAGAAAAGCTTGTGATCACAAATGTCGCGTAATACTGGCCATTCTCTTCATAAATGTTCGGCATGATCTGTTCCGGTTCCGTTTCTCCCTGGTGATAATGCAGAATTACAAGGAAATCCGGATTAATGGTACTCGGGATCGGAAGGGTGATCTTTACCGGAACGGAGAGCTCATTGCTGTCTACATCATCCCCGGTCAGATTCATGGAGAAGGCTACCGCATTCTTATACTGGGTATCAATCACATCGCCGCTCTTCGGCACATCCACCGTCAGCTCGGCATCGCCGGAGGAAGTATTCAGGCCGCCGCCGATCACGGAAATCTGGCTGGAGTCAAAGGTCTCTGCCATATCCTCTGTCACGGTGATCACCGTCTTCACGCCCGCCTGTGCTTCCAGACTCTCAACCTGCGCCGCAACACCGGTATTGTCCTGGTCCGCTGCCATAGCAGCCGCCAGCTCATCGGTGTCAATCGCCTGAACCGAGGTCCTGATCTCTGATTCGGAAGCGCTGCTGTCAATCGCTGCGAGCTGCTCCGCAATTCCCTCATATACATCATTGAAATAATAAGGGGAACTGAGCTCGGACCACTCGCTTGTCAGACAAACCGTGATATCGTTTGAGATCGCCCGGACTCTCGCGTAATAATATCCGTTGCCGCCCTCTGCAAAGTCTGATGAACCAAGCTCCTGGCTGTTTCCGCTCTCCTTCGGGAAAACATACCCCCATACGCGGGAAGTGCCTGTCCCATCGGACTGATCCGACACATAAAACTCCACATAATAGCCATACAGATAAGTCTCATCCTCATAGCTCGCCCAGGTAATCGATACCGGCGAATCGTCGCTGTCATTCTCTACCCAGGCAAAAGAGCCAGGCGCGGCAAACTGTTCGGTCGGCTGCACATAGGTCCAGGTATCCGATACCGCAATCTCACTGTCCGAATAGGTCGTACCGTCCCCCAGAGCCTGTACGGTAAAATAATAAGTACCGCTCTCCCGGATTTCTTCTGTAAAATTATTGGTATCCAGCACCTGGTATTCACTCGTAGAACCATAGTTAATCGTAATCTCCGCAATAACTGTATCTCCGCTCGCTTCTACCTTATAATAAGTGACTCTGTACTGATTCTGCGTCAAAGCGCCGCCAACGGTCCAACAGACATTGCCCGGAAAGAATTCCCCAGTGTCAGTGACTCCCCACAGCAAATTAGTCGGCGTATCGAGCTGGGTCAGCGTGCTTTCCGTGTCGTCTGTATCCTCCTCAACGGCAGAAGCCAGATCCTCCTCCAGGTCGTATTCCTCCGCTGAGACAACCAGCGGCGCATCCTCTGCGCTTTCCGCCCCAGACACAGAAACTCCCGCTGTCGTGCTTTCCTCTGTTGTCTCTTCCCCGGCGATCTCCTCTCCCGTGTCCTCTACGATCACCGTAGAATCCTCACTCGCATAAGCCGGAGTGACGGAAGCCACCGCCAGCGCAGCCGCCAGAAACAGCGCCATTTTTCTTTTCATTTTCGTATCCTCCCTCTTGGTGCGTGATTTATAAATGCGAAACATGCAGCTATTCAGGACAGGACTTTGCACTTACTGCAAAGTCCGTCTGAAAACACATCGCAAACAGTTACAATCATTCTAGTAGTAATAGAAACAAAAGTCAACGAAATGTTTCGCAATTATGAAAAGAAAGTCCGGACAAAAAGTCCGGACCTTACACTACGTTTTCAATCCGATCGTGCAGCAAGTGCGTGGTCAGATTGTGAACTGTAACGCCAGAAGACAAATCCCTTTACCAGTTCCCGCAGGCAATACAGATATGTCCGCTCCCTCACCCCGTTTTCCGTGAGGATCGAAGTTACCGCATATTCCTCCCCGTCAATCAGATAGTGAACCAGTCCGACCTGTGTCCCCTCCGCTACCGGCGCTTCGATGGTCCGCAGCATCTCCACCCGGATCTCAACCGGATCATCGGCGCGCATCAGGACTTCCGTAGGAAGCGGCTCCGCCAGAATCGTGGAGACGCTTTCCTGCTGCCCGTTTGTGACCACAAGCTCTTCGGTCGCTATGTCCACAGCCGTAATATCACGCGCTTCAAATTCCGTGAGACCGTAATTCATCAGTTTTTTCG